>NC_007912.1:3217500-3830843 GCF_000013665.1 Saccharophagus degradans 2-40 | reverse complement strand
TTATATTCCAACCGCCATCTATTGCTGCTAGTGCAAAGCCGTTTGCGTTAGCGGGAATTGTTATGGTGTGGCTAATGGTTGTCCATGTTTGCCAGCCGCCGGTGCTGGGCACCGAAATTTCGCCATATACCGCTGCTCCACCTGGCTGTTCTATTTTAAATTTGGCATTGCCGCTAGGTTGACGCGCTACTCTATAAGACACTACATAGCGGTTGTCTGCACTTGCGGGCAAGGCCCCGTTGTAAGTTATCCAGTCGCCGCTATCAATGTAGCCAACGTTTTGGCCGCCGCCCACATCGGATGTGTTTTCTAGCTGCACGCCTTGCATAGCCACAAACGTTTCTGCCTCAAACTTAACCGGTGTGCCGTTGCAATCTGGGCAAGGGCATTCGGCTCCTTCACATGGGCAGTCAGCGCCTTCGCACACCTCACCTGCGCGCACTTCAAACCAATTTAAGTTCCAGCCACCAGTTTCGGCAACTAGTTTAACGGTTTGTGTGCCTTGCGAGAGTTGCACTGTGTGTGTGTGCGTTTGCCAATTCTGCCAGCCGCCGGTATTGGGTACAGATATTGTGCCAAGGGCAGTGCCGTTGGCGGCTTCGGTGCGGAACCGACCATCACCTAGCTCTGATGCTACGCGGTAATCTATTAAATATTGGCCGCTAGCAGGTACATCTACATCAAAAGTTACCCAGTCGCCGGCATCTAGCCAGCCCATGTTTTGGCCGCCGCCCGTGTCGGTGGTGGTTTCAAATTGAATGCCTTTGGCGGTACAGAAGCTTTCAGCCTCGGCTTTGGCAGGTACAAAATGTAAATCGCACGGGCCACTTATTTCACCGGTTGGTGGCGTGGTTGTGCCATTTGTTTGTTGCACCAGTTCGCCAACCAATAAGCCCGAATGCTTGTAGGTCATGTCGCCATTCCATATAGCTGAGCTTTCTGGCTGGGTAGACGCCGACCAGTTAACGTGGCTAATACCGCGTTCGTTTAACCAGTTAATCCATGTGCGCGTTTGCGCCTCATCTACAAAACCATCACCTGTAAATGTGGTTGTACCCCATTCGGTTACAAATAGTGGCGCGCCGCGGTCGAGCGCGGTTTGGGCCTTGTCGCGCAAGGGTTGCTGGTGGGCAGGGGTGGCTGCGTAAAAGTGTAGCGTATAGGCCACGTTTACATCGTTAATGGGGTCGGCTGCGGCTACATCTACATCTTGCGAGAAACAGGTAGTGCCTACTATTACTAGGTTGTCTGGGTCATTGTTGCGAATGGTTTGGATAACGCGCTCGGCGTAGGGCTTAATGGTAGATGCCCACCGACCGTGCTCGCCACACCATTCTGGCTCGTTAAATACTTCATAAATAACATTGTTTAAATGACCGTAACGGCTAGAAACTTCGTTGAAAAAGTCGTGGGCAACGTTTTCTACTTGATCTGCATGGTGAGTATGAAAATCGATAATCACATACATATCGTTGGCAACAGCGGCATTAACTACGCGGTCTATTGCGGCCAGCGAGCTGCCCTTATTGCCTATGTAGGTGTTTTCTGAATTGAAAGGTACTTCAACCCCAATTGCGGCCCGAATAACCTTGGAGTTCCAATCATTCTTAAGCCTGCTTACTGTATCTGCATTGTATAAGCTGCCTGCTGCCGGCACGTTATGCCAAAACAAGCTGTGGCCGCCAAGGGCTTTGGCTTGGTTGCCAACAAGAATTTGATTGCCGCTGGTTTGTAATGGCTCTACCGCTGCAGTGCTTTGCATGGCGGTTAAGCTTAGTGCAGCCGCTAAGCTTGCGAGTAATTTTTTAGCGTTAGGTTTTTTAGGTGGGCCTTTTCGGTCGAACGGCCAACGTTTAATTGTCATAGCTTTGTCCTTGTATAGGTTAATTATTCTTATGTCGCATGGGTTAAATCAATGCGCGAACATCAGGCTATACCAAAAATAAAGTTGTATCGTTCAACCCTTAGTTAGCCGCTAAGATTGAACGTTTAATGTAGAAAGGCCCTGTAGTTATTGGGCTGCAGAGGAGGTTACAGTTTTTTAAATAGGTTCAAAAAAGAGGGCGGCGTTAGTTTGAACGCGCTGTAATGGGTAGGAATTTAGCTGGTATGCATCTAATATTCATTAAGTAATAAACAAGCGCTATTCTTATTTCGAAAATAGCGCATGAGCTGTTTGAGCTTTTACTGTTAGTACTGCGGCTGCTTGTGTATGTATTGGTTAATTTTGTTGTGCATACGCTTATCTGCATAATGAGTTGCTGTGAAACATACCGTTCGATTGCGGCTTTTCGCCACTCGGCATCATTTTGAATATTTGTAAAACCTTGCCGGCATAATCACGCTCAAACAAGGAGACGATTATGCAAACTGTTAAACGTACACGAAAGTTATTTACCACCGTTGCTATTTCAATGCTCGCGCTAGCATTACCGTTGCAGGCTTTCGCGCAAGATGAACAGCCAGCGCAAAGTTTCGACGGGCTAGTGGAAAGAATTCACAACCTTAGCGAAACTCACGATGCACCTGCATTCGCGCTTGCAGTTATTGAAGGCGGTAAATTAAGCGGTACGCACGTAGAAGGTAAAGCAGATAGGGATGCGAATATAGACGCAACAGCGAATACATTATTCCGCATAGGGTCTATTTCTAAAATGTTTGTCGGCCTGGCTGCGCTTAAGCTAGAGCAAGAAGGCCTGTTAGATATGAACGCCGAGGTGCGCTCGTTGGCCCCTGAAATCCCCTTCGAAAACCAGTGGGAGGCAACCGACCCTGTACGCTTTATTCATTTGTTAGAGCATACCACCGGCTGGGATGATATGCATATGCGCGCATACAGCTATGAGGCGCGGGATAATCTTACATTGGAAGAAGGGCTAAATTTATTTCCAGAGTCCCGTGTAACGCGCTGGGTACCGGGCACACGAGAAGCCTATTGCAACTCCGGCCCTGCTGTTGCTGCATTTATTATTCAGAAAATTACCGGTGTACCTTTCGAAGAATATGTACAGCAACATTTCTTTACGCCTATAGGTATGCCAACAACAACTTTCTTTAAGCCTCAGCCATACGATAACGCCGCCAAGGTGTATCATTCTGGCAAGCATCAGCCTTATTGGTCGCTTACTGTGCGTCCGTCGGGGGCTGTTAACTCATCGCTAACTGAAATGACTCACTTCCTTTCATTCTTAATGAACAAAGGCCGTGTGGATAACCACCAAATACTACCCGCACACCTATTCGATAAAATGGAAATGCCGCATTCTACATTGGGCGCACGGCAGGGTATTGAAGCGGGTTATGGCATAACAAATATGCTCGATGGCTACCAAGGCGCAACGATGAATGGCCACGGCGGCGCTGTAGCGGGAGGCATGGCATTTGTAGGGTATTTTCGTGAACTAGACGCAGGCTTCGTGCTGCTAATGACAGGCGATGGCCTTGCCTTTCACCATTCTTTAGAGCAAATTAAAAAATACCTTACTCGCGAGCTAACCTTCCCTACCGATTGGAGTGAAGCGGCGAAAGCATACCCGCTGCCAGATAAGTTTAAAGCATTAGATGGCTGGTATAGGCCGATTAATTCTCGAACTAAACGTATGGACTTAATGCTGCATTTATTAGGTGCACAAAAAATATGGCACGAGGAAAATGTAGTACACAGGTCACCGTTGTTGGAAGGCTGGGTAAGTAATGAAATTGCTTACGATAAACACGTACTCACCGATGCGTGGACAAACTTGCCAAGCTTAGCGATGACTAATGACCCAATAGCAGGTGAAACCGTTCAGGTTGTTGGTAACCTTTACCAAAAAACGTCTGCCCTGAATGTATTTGGCTTGTTAGCGCTAGTAATGTTTACCGTGTTGTTTTCCGTTATTGGGTTGTTGTATGCGGTTTGTTGGGTGCCATACCGCTATGTTAAAAAGCAGTTTCATAAACCTTCAACAGCGTTGTTAATATGGCCAACTCTATCGAGTTTAAGTTTGGTGCTATTTCTAATTTTGCCCATATTTGTGGGGGTGAACTTTGAGTTGCTGGCGAAGGTTAATGCCATCACACTGGGTATATTAATGACAAGTGTATTGTTCCCGCTGTTTACGCTTGTTGCTTGTGTGCGCCAATATCAATTGCGTAATAGCCCTGCTAGCAAAGTACTGTATTGGTTTGTAGGTGGTGTTATTGCATTGCATGTTTTTATGAGTATTTATTTGGCTTGCTTTGATTTTGTATTTCTTAGAACCTGGCTAACCTAATAATCATCGCAATACTTGAATTATAATCGCTTGAAAGCGTAGGAATAAAAAGTGGCTTTTTTCCCTAAACAACAACGATTTTGGCTATACCACGCAGCGGGTGTAGGGGTTGTATTCTTATTCCAGCTCGTCGCATTCTTAATGCGCGAAGATTTTGTAGAAATGAATGTGACGGCGGCTTTTATTTGGCTGCCTCTGTTTACCCTCGCTGTACTTGTTTTTCGCACCCTATATGCGCGCTATAACGGCGCCAATATGGGTATGGGTAAACTTATTCCTATTGCTTTAATCTATGGCTTGGTAAGCGGGCTTACAATAACCACACTTATATTTTTAGCGCTGTTACCTGGCTTTGGCGATGAGCTGTTTAACCCAGAAACGCTTGCAAGTATTGGTATTAGCGAAACCGAAATGTTAGTTAACTTTTTTATCAGCAATACCTTTATACAAATGTTGTACATGAGTGGCTGGATATTTATTTATACATCTACAGTGGCAAGCCGCAGGGCGAAACAGTCGGAGCTAGATAACCTTAAGTTGCAAAACAACCTGCGTGAATCACAGCTTAGTAATTTAGCGAATCAGCTTAACCCACATTTTCTATTTAACTCTTTAAATAATATTCGATTTGTTATTCACGAAAATCCTAATCATGCAGATGCAATGGTAACGGCTTTATCAGAAATACTCCGTTATTCACTTGCCAGTACAAGTAAGCCTAAAGTAACTCTCGAAGAAGAGCTGGGGTTTATAGAGCGCTATATAGCGATAGTTAAATTGCAGCTAGAGGATAGGTTGCGGTTTAATTTGAACGTGAGTTCGCAACTAAAGCATTGCTTAGTACCGCCTATGATTTTGCAGCTATTAATAGAAAACGCTGTAAAGCACGGCATGGAAAACTTGCCCAGTGGTGGCGATTTAGATGTAACCGTAGCAGAACTAAGCGGCAAGTTGAGCGGTAAGTTAAGCATTGTGGTTACTAACCCTATACCTGTTTCAAAAGCCAATGCAGATGGCACAGGCACAGGGTTAAAAAATATTCAGCATCGTTTGCAGTTGCTGTATGGCAGTAACGCAAGTATCAAGCTAGAACCTAGCGCCACCCATTTTACCGTTCACTTAATTTTACCTATTGAGAAAAACGATGAAAGCACTCATTATTGAAGACTCCCGCTTGGCGCGCGAAGGCTTAGCACGCATGCTTAGCGATTACCCCGCTATTAATGTTGTTGGCAAAGCCGCAGATGCCCACGAGGCCAAAGTATTAATAGAGGCGACCAAACCCGATGTGTTATTTTTAGATATACACATGCCCGGCAAAACAGGGTTAGAGCTTTTAGAAGAGCTCGACGAGCTGCCAAAAATAATATTTACCACCGCCTATTCTGAATATGCAATTAAATCTTTCGAGTACCCAACGATAGATTATTTACTAAAACCCATTAGCCAAGAGCGGCTAGCAGTGGCAGTAAATAAGCTGCTTAGTGATGATACGCTTACACAGCAGGTGCAACCGCCAGCAAGAAAGCTTGAGCTAAATAGCAAAATATTTATAAAAGACGGCGAAGCTTGCCATTTGGTGGCGCTGAACGATATTTACTACATTGAAAGCTGTAAGAATTATGTGCGCGCGTTTTTCGCTAACAAAAAAGCATTTGTACGCAAAAACATGACCCAAATAGAAGAGGTGCTGCCAAGTGAAATATTTTTTAGGGCGAGCAGGCAAGGCATTATTAACTTAAACCATATACAAAATATAGAGGCATCGGTGGGCGACGGCTACGAAGTAACCCTCACCAACGGCGTTGTTGCCGAAGTGTCGCGCAGAAACGCGGCAAGGTTAAAGGAGATGTTGAGTTTCTAGGAACCCAAAGAGCACATTTAGAGCGTCAAGCAAAAGGCGGTGTACAACCGCCTCAGTTTATTGATAAACCCCACTATTATTTTTGCGAAGAGCTTAACCCTTCTAAATCCGCAAATTCTTAGGGCGAAAGCTCAAAAAACGTATGAATATGTCCCTATAACTTGCTCAATTCGTCCATGAATTGAGCATTTTTGATCTTTCACCCTAAGAATTTACTCGCTGAGTTACTTGAGCCAGGTTTGTCATCAGTCTGAGGCGGTGTACATCCGCCTTATTTTTCCCGCCGAACCAACGCAAACCCCGCCTTATCACTGTTATTTGCCTTAGCTTGCTGCTCTCTATACTGGCTAGGTGTAAGCTCTACAACGCGTTTAAAGAATGTATTAAACACAGATTTACTATTAAAGCCAACTTCGTAGTAAATCTCGGTAATGGTTTTATTGGCGCTTTCTGGGTCGCTAAGTAAGCGCTTGGCTTCTTCTATACGGTAGCTGTTAATAAACTCGTAAAAGTTTAAGTGAAAATGCTGTTTTATGGTTTGCGATAGCCGCTTGGCTGGCATCTTCATTTCGGCTGCTAATCTATCTACCGTGATATCTGGCATTGTATAAATTTTAGACTCTGCCATCGTTTTTTCTATATGGTCAACGACTGCTTTATCTACGCCTTCTAATTTTTCGTCATGGCGCTCTGGCGTTGCACTTTCGTTTACCGAGGCTACCGAAGTAAACAGGGTGAACTTCAAGAATATAAGTATGTTTAACACGGCGAAGGTTAGGTAATAGCCGCTTAGCCCGAATACGTTTAATAAGTCCATATTAAAGTCGTCGTTGGCTAGGCCATGTAGCTTTATAGTTAGCAGTAAGGCATCCCAGCTAAATAATACTAAGAAGCTAGTTAGCATAACTTTCAACCAGGCAAGGTCGCGTTTATTTAAATTGGCAAATACGTTTTTAAGTTGCTCGCCGTAATTAAATATAAGCACAAAACATAACACCGCATACACCACGCGCATATAGCGACCGGCGGCATCGAAGTATAAATAGGGGGATGAATAAGCAATGTGCTGGGTTTCTATTAAGCGGTGCCGTTCGTCGTAGCCCTGCAAGTAAAACGATACCACCATATGAATAAAAAACAGTATGACTGGCAGCGCGTGTAATAGGTGTATTTGCTTGAATTTAAAATCTTTATACAGCAGTGAGCGCACAAAAAAGTACAGCAAGGGCCCATCTAAGAAGTAAGCGTAGCTGCCCACAAAGAATAAGTTGGGCGATATATCTAGCATCCATATACGAAATTGCTTACCCCAAAAGGTAAGTTCGTGCACAGGGATAAATATATGACAAATTAAAAAGCCTATAAAAAAATAAGTGCTTATGACTTTTTCTTTATTGGTTGCGCTTAGTAATAGCGCGAAAAGCAGGCATTCAAAGGCGGTAAGAATCAGTACAAGGTCGTGAAAATTAAAGAGTACTGTATCCATAAATAATCTGTATTCGCTGTTTTATTCTCGGCTAACTATACGATTATAGCAACGCGTTTACAAACGTTGGCACGTAAACAATGAAGAATTTTTCTATTTTGTTTAATAGTGATTCGTTGCAGAAAAACTTAAACAGGGTAGGCAGCGTGATGCTCAATTATAGGGAATCAACAAGTAGTTCTCACTTTATTTGCCGGTTTGCGCGGCGTGTTAAAGGTGGCGTAGCTAATGTTAAAACAGTGTTCAAATCGCGTTTAGGGTGGCTCGCTAGCTCTTTTTTTGACGCGTAAGCGAACTTTTTTCTCGTATCAAACAGGTCTGTTCAGGCTGGGTAGCAGGTTGCGTGACCGCGCCGCAGGCCGCTATTGACGAGGGGTTCGCCTGTATTCAAACCCCGTTCTACTGTGCTCGTACGCTTTCCCTCCCCCCAATTTTTAACCGAACCCACTAACGTATCCACCTCGAACGACGGCTTCAAAATGCTGGCGTTACTCTCAACCCACGATCACAAATATAAGTGCACAGCTTGGTGGGTAGCAGCGGTTTGGTTCGCTCCCAATTCTGCTTTTGTACTAGCTGCCGAGCGTGGTGATTTGTTCATTCAAAATAATGACTATAACGAAGGAAAATCCTATGAGTATTAAGCGTCCCTTATCTTTAGCTATTGGTTGCATTGTTGCCGCCAGTGGCGCTGCCCAAACCTTTGCGCAAGAGGCAGATAACACTACTCGCGCACTAGAGGAAGTGGTGGTAACCGCAGAGCGCCGTGCAGCAGACCTGCAAAGCACGCCAATTGCGGTAAGTGTGTTCTCGCAAAAAGCATTGGTTGAAAACGACATTACCGATGTGACTGACTTAAGCGGTTTTGCCCCTAACCTTGTGGTGTCGGGCCAAGAAGAGCAGTCGGACATTAAAATCTTTATTCGTGGTGTGGGCACCAACAACCCAACTGAAACCGGTGACCAAGGCGTGGGTGTGTATGTAGATGGCGTTTATGCTGCACGTGCACAGGGCGCGTTGGCGTTGATGTACGACTTAGAAAACGTACAGGTTTTGCGCGGTCCACAGGGTACTTTGTTTGGTCGTAACAACACCGGTGGTGCGGTATTGCTACAAACTAAGCGCCCGGGCAACGAGTTTGAAGCGGATATGAGTGTGACTTATGGATCGTTTAACCGTCAGCAAATATCTGCTGGGTTTACTTTGCCTGTGTTAGATAACCTCTCTTTCCGTATTGCAGGTATTTCCGATCAAGACGACGGTTGGGTGAAAGCAGTAAGCACAGACCCGCGCGGTACCGAGCACAACTTCAGCGGTATAGATATTGGTCGGAGTGCTAACGTAGGTCAGCGCTTGAACTATTCCGATGTGCGTTCAGCGCGTGTTACTGGTTTGTGGGATATTCGCGACAACCTCTCTTGGGTGCTTTCTTACGAAACTTTCACCGATCAAGGTGTAGGCGGTTTGTTGCTAAACCCTGTTTTGGTTAAAGAGGGTAAGTACGAAGCCTTTATCGATTCGCCCGTATCTAAAAAAATGAAGAGTGACGTGTTGCGCTCTACGGTGAATTTTGACATCACCGATGGCATTAACATGCAGTACATTTTCGGTGGCAGTGATTTGCACCGCGAGCAGGTGGTGGATCAAGACGCTGGCGTTATTTCTCGCTTCCAAGAAGGCCGTACGGAGTATCAAGATTCTGTTGCCAATAGCCATGAATTAAAAATTCAAAATATCGATAGCGACAAGCTTGAGTGGACAGTAGGTGCCTACTTCTTCACCGAAGAAACCGGCATTCGTTTTGATTTCGACGGCCAAGGTAGCTGGTTGCAAGGTGGTAACTCCTTCATACAGCCTGCGCGTGGTGCAGAGTCTGCAGCTATTTATGCCCAAGTAAAATACAGGGTAACTGATGCATTAACACTTACTGGTGGTATTCGTTATACCGACGATTTGAAATACGATCGTGGCGGTCGCAACGTTCAGGATTGCGAAAATGAATTTATTCGTCCAACGCTTGGCGGTTCTGCCCTTTCTGTGTTTGAAGATTTCCTTGATAACCGCACCGGTGCCGAAGGCGCAGACGGCTTAGATGATTTTACTGGCAAAGAGCGCGTACGCGGCCAATGTGCTGCAACACTGCGCAACGATGTTGAAGCTGAATCTACGCAAACAACTTATCTAGCGCGTGCAGATTACGAGTGGGGCGACTCAATGGTATACGCCAGTGTGGCAACAGGTTACCGCGCGGGTGTTATTCAAGATGGTGGGCAATCTACCGACCCAGAAAACAGCACCAACTACGAGTTGGGTTACAAGTTAGATACCGGCGCCTTCCGTTGGAACTCGGCGGCATTCTTTATGACCTACGAAGACCTTATTCGCTCTGGTTTTGACGAAGACCTAAACCAAATTGTTAACTCCAACGTGGCTGGTGCAGAAATTGGTGGTTTGGAAACTGAAATTACGTGGCGTGTAGGCCAAGGTGTTTTCTCGCTTGCAGGTGCATACTTACATGCTGAATACACTGATTACATTGTAGATAGTGCGGGCTTTGGCACTAACAACACGCCGGTGTTGGATGAAAACGGCGGTGAAACAGGCTTCTATGATTTGGCCGGTAATCGCTTGCCACAAGCGCCAGAGTATTCTGTGAATGCTTCCTTCCGTTGGGATTTTGATACGTCGTTAGGTGTAATTACGCCACGTATTAACGTGATGTATTCCGACGAAGTATTTTTCCGCGATCAAAACGAAAACCGCTCACCTATCAACAACATGATTAACGATGTTGAACAAACGGGCTTTTATTACGGCAACCCTGCAGGGCAAGAGGCCTACGCCAAAGTTAACTTAGGTGTGACCTTCGACCCAGGCAGCGACTGGACTGTTGATTTGTTTATCAACAACGCTACCGACGAAATGACTCAATCTAGCGCATCAGTAGATAACGGTACAGCGGAAGGTTTCCCTGGTCGATTCTCTGCACCGCGCACCATGGGTGTTCGTTTTAACGCGCAGTTCTAAGCGCTGTAAAAGCACAATAACTTTTTATCGAGTGGTAAAAAAAGTGAGTGAATTAAACCTAGTAAAAAGCGCTTTGCGTTTCGCGTTGGTTGGCTTTGTTGCAAGCCTCGCGGCTTGCGGCGGGGGCAGCAGTTCGCCTTCGGCGCAAAAGGCAAGCCAAGCAGGTAACCCAAGTGGTGGCCAGCAAAGCGGTGCCAGCAACGTTAAGCTTTTTACTGAGGTTTCCCAAAGCACCAATATAAGTTACTACCAAGGTTACAAAAATTCCGGCTCGCTTTCCGATGTGCAAAAATTTTGCGGCGGTGTGGCCAGTGGGGATTTTAATAACGATGGTTTAACGGACCTGTTTATTGTGCGCGGGGATGTGGGGCCTCATTTGCTGTATAAAAATGAAGGCAACAATCAATTCACAGAAATGGCGGCAGAGGTAGGGCTAGCAATTGCAGACCAAATGGGATGCGGCCCAACCTTTGCCGACGTGGACGGAGATGGCGACTTAGACCTATTTATAGGTGGTATTGAAGGGCACCGCAATTACTTAATGCTTAACAGTATTAACGAAAACGGTGAACAGGTATTTATTGATGCTACTGAACAATGGGGCTTAAAAAACCTCGCTGCCCAGCACACCATATCTTCAAGCTTTGGCGACTACGACGGTGATGGTTGGTTAGATCTATTTGTTGCGCATTGGGGTACCCCTGCGCGCATAGAAAAACAACACTTGTTTCGCAATAACGCAGGTGCTGGTTTTATCAACGTAACTGCTCAAGTGGGGTTGGCCTCAGAAATAATTGCTAGGCCTACCAGTAACGCCACACTCGGTGAAAATCACGATTACAGCTTTTTAGGCGCATTTGCGGATATTAATAACGACGGTTACACCGACTTGTTGATGGTGTCAGATTTTGGTACCAGTAAAGTCTTTATCAACTCGGGTTCCGGTAGTTTTTACAACGCAAACGAAAGCGCAATAAAAGATGAGAACGGAATGGGCAGTGCCGTTGGCGATATAGACAACGACGGCGATTTAGATTGGTTTGTTTCTGCTATTTTGACTTTCGATTCCCCTGGCAACCGTCTTTACCAAAATCAAACCAACGACATAGGCGCATTACAGTTGTTTTCCGATACCACCAATACCATGGGGGTGCAGGATGGCGGCTGGGGTTGGGCAGCATGCCTTGCCGATTTCAACTTAGATGGGTACTTAGATATCTTTCACGTAAATGGTTGGGATGCAGCGCTTATTGATTTGGATTTTTCTAAAGACCGCTCACGGTTATTTATTAGCGAAGGTGCCACCAATCAAACAATTCGGTTTAACGAGGTAGCAAGAGAGAACGGTATTATTTCTACCAAGCATGGCCGAGGCGTGGTGTGTTTTGATGCAGATAACGATGGCGATACAGACCTATTTGTTTTAGGTGTGGGCGTAGAGCCATTTGAGTTTTACCAAAACAACACATTTGGCGGTTCAGCGAACCAACCGAACAATTACCTCACTGTAAACCTGCAAGGCCTAGCGCCGAATACGCAAGCTGCGGGTGCGCGCATATTCGTGCGCACGCAAAACACAGAGCAAATGCGCGAAATTCAAATAGGCAGTAATTTTATTTCGCAAAACCCTGTGCAGCAGGTGTTTGGCTTAGGGCAAACAGATGTGGTTAGCGAAGTGCTAATAAAATGGCCAGATGGCAGAAGTCGTTCGCTAATTAATGTGGCTGCAAACCAAACAATTACCGTTACTCATCCGGATGTGAACACCAGAAACGAATTTAAACAGTAAGCAAAGTACAAGCACCGGGTGCGGTCTGCCCAATGTGCATTTACAAAATAATCAGTGCCAAGCGCACAATAACGTTAATAAAAATTAAGCTTGTCTAATAGAGGTAGGTAACTATGAAAAGTACCAAAATATTTACACGTAAAAAGCTCGCACTAAGCACCATGCTTATTGCATCTGCCATTGGTTTACAGGCCTGTGGTGGTAGCTCCAATGGCCCACAAAATATTGTACCTGTACCGCCAGCTTTTGAAGAACCCGCAGCGGGCGCAGAAAGCTACAGCATGCTAAAAGCTGAAGGCACACTATGGATGAACCAAGCGGGCGAAAAAGTTTCTTTGCGTGGTATTAACATAGGCAACTGGTTGAGCATGGAATTTTGGATGTTCGACAACGGTAACGATCCGCTAGGCGCAGGTATACCCGATCAGTGTACATTAGAAGCTACACTCGAAGAGCGTTTTGGCGAAGCGGAAAAAGACCGATTAATTAGCGTGCACCGCGATAGTTGGTTTGTAGAACAAGATTGGGACGTAATTGACGAAGCAGGCTTTAACCTTGTGCGTGTTCCTTTCCCTCACAACTTAATCGAAGACGATGCTAACCCAATGACGTTAAAAGAAAACGCATGGGATTATTTAGATTGGGCAATAGCCGAAGCAAAAGAGCGTGAAATTTACGTAGTGCTCGATTTGCACGGTGCTGCTGGTGGCCAAGGTTATGAGCAACATACTGGTTGCGAAGGCCAGAATATGTTGTGGGAAAGCGAAGAGTATCAAGAGCGCACCAAATGGCTGTGGGGCAAAATTGCCGAACGCTATAACGGTGAAGCCACTGTTGCAGGGTACGGCTTATTAAATGAACCTTGGGGTACAGATTCTGCCACGCTGCGCGATTTCTCAATCGAGCTTTACGACGCAGTGCGCGAATACGATGAAGATCACATCGTAATTCTTGCTGGCCACAATGCCGACGGTATTACAGCGTATGGCGACCCGCTTGATTACGGAATGGAAAACGTTGCGTTTGAACCGCACTTTTACCCAGGCTTATTTGGTTGGGGTGACATAGGCTACGAAGTACACCGCGACTGGTTAACTTGCGGCCAAGCGGGCGATACCGGCGTGTGTGATTGGGCAAAACAAGCACGCGATGTATACACGCCAATGCTAGTTGGTGAAATGCAACCTTGGAATGGTTTAGGTGAGTTGGGCGGCGAAATTACTCGCGCTACATTCGATACCTACAACGACCTAAATTGGGCCGCGACGGCTTGGTCTTACAAAGTTACTACGCCTTCTGGTGGTTTGGGTAATGGTACTTGGGGCTACGTGACCAACAACGGTAACCAGCTGTTAGTTAAAGCGCAAACGTGGGGTTGTGATGGTTGGGAAGATACTTTTGCCACCGCCTGTGATGTGTCTGCGCGTGCAACAGTACCGTACGAAGGCGAAGGCACTAAAACTATGTACCTCGCTATTAAAACCGGCGGTTTTACTCAAGTAGATGTTATCTACGACGAAATTCAATTGGTAGATTCACAAGGCAATAACATCGTTACTAATGGTAGCTTTGGTGCGGGTTCTGAAGCCGATTGGACAGAAATATCTTTATGGGGTGACGAGCGCAATTACGATTACGACTACGCCGCAGGTGAATTTGCAGGTAGTGATACCGGTGCAGCTTTCCGCGCAGTTTCTCCAGCGGGTAGCCATGCAGTAATTTATCAAGCGGTAGAAGTAACCGGCGGCGAAAGCTACACCATTTCTGGTAAGTTTATTGATGCTAACAGTACCGATACTTGGGCAGAAATTTATTTAGTACCAGAGATGCCGCAAGAATGGGTTGATGTCACTGGCCGCGCATTACCTTCTATTAATGTAAATGAAGCGACGGTGGAAGATATAGAAAACTACTTCTCATTCTTCGCGTACGGCAATATGGATTATGTTGTAAACGATTGGGTTAAGGATGCGCTTACTTCAGCTGCACCTGCCTCTGTATTTACTAACATTCCAGGCGCTGCCAGCGATGTTACCTTTACTTTGGGTGCGGCAGACGACAACGGTATTGCGGCTACCACCTTAACCTGGGCAAGTGCTACGGGTGATGTAACAGGGTATAAAATTTATCGCTCTACTGCACCGCGTTCTGGTTTTACTGTTGTAGGCGAAAGTGATACCACAACCTATACCGATAACACCTCCACGGCAGATGTAACTTACTACTACTACGTTGCAGCGTTTAACGACAGTGACGAAGGCTACGGCAGCGACATTATTGCAACCGGTGAAACCTTCTACACCGTGCCTAGCAAAATAGAAGCTGAAAACTATACCGCAGCTCACCCTGGTGTTAACACCGAAGGCGCTAGCGACATAGGTGGTGGCTCTAACATTGGTAGCTTCGAAACCGGCCGCTGGGTGGATTATGAAATTAATGTTCCTACTGCAGGTGTTTATAGCATCGACTTCCGCTTGGCTAGCCAAGTAGGTGATGTGCAGTTCCAAGTGAAAATTGGCAGCGACGTACTTACCACTGTTACCGTACCTAACACCGGTGGCTGGCAAGACTACGTAACCAATACCTACGAAATAACGCTACCAGAAGGTCGTTCGACGCTACGTTTAGAGTCTATAGATAACCAATGGAACTTGAATTGGTTTGAAATTAAATAGGATAGCTAACAGCTAATAGCTAGAAGCTAGTGATTAGAAGTTAGCTATTAGTAGCTGTAATAATCCTATCTGGTGTGGGTTTTGGCCCCGCTAGATAGGAATTAAAAGGGTTTTTGTGGTGAATGTGTTTTTACTGTAGAGGCTTTTTAATTTCTATCTGGTTTATGTGCTTAAGGATTAAGTGTTTATAGGTTAATTGCTTATAAATATAGTGTTTAGCAATTAATGTTTAGAGATTAGTGTTTGTAAATCGAGTGCTTATAAAAATTTATAAAAATTAATAATAAAAAGTGGTGAGCTTGTGGGGGTAGTTGTAAAAAAGCTTTTGCAAAGTGTTTTTGTTGGTGGGTGTGTTTCTTTTTTATTCGCTTGTGGGGGAGGCAGCTCTCAGCCAAAAGGCGAGGATAACCCTCCAAATTCCGGTTCGCCCAGCGCGCCAGCGCGGGAAGATACTCAAGCGCCGTCGGTTGCGCGGCAGTGGAATGAAGTGTTGCTTGAAGCTATTCGTAACGACTACGCACGACCCACCGTACATGCCCGTAATTTGTTTCATATTTCAGCAGCCATGTTCGATGCTTGGGCTGCTTTTGATAGTAGCACAAATGCTAGCAGCCCCTATTTGTTGGGTAAAACCGAGCAGGGCTTTAGCTGTGAGTTCTCCTCGTTTAGCAATAGTAGCGATGCCTTCACTAATCGCGAGCAAGCGTTAAGTTACGCAGCATTCCGGCTAATAAAACACAGGTTTGTGGAATCGCCAGGTGCGGCTTATATTTTTACCGAAGCGGATGCATTAATGGCTGAGCTTGGGTTAGATAAAAATATCACCAGTACCGATTACGCCAATGGCAGCGCTGCAGCCTTAGGTAACCATATTGCCGAATGTTACATTCAATACGGCTTGCAGGATGGCAGCAACGAAGCCAACGGCTACGCCAATAATTATTACCAACCGGTAAACCCGCCAATAGAACCGGAATTGCCGGGCAACCCTAATATTATTGACTTAAATCACTGGCAAGCAATTTCACTTTCGCAAGCCATAGATCAAGCCGGTAACCCCGTTGCAAGTTTGCCACCGTTTTTAGGGCCAGAGTGGGGTGCTGTTAACCCCTTCGCGTTAAGCGAGAGTGATAAAACACACTATGAGCGCGACAACTTTACTTACAACGTGTATCACGACCCCGGTGCACCGCCACAAGCAACGGGTATGTTGGCCGAACAATATAAATGGAATTTTGCGCTGGTGGCTATTTGGTCTGGTCATATGGATGCAAGCATCGATAAAACCCTAGATATATCCCCCGCGAGCTTAGGTAACTTCAATATAGATAACTTACCGCGTAATTTTGAAGAATTTGATCAGTTTTATAAAACCTTTATGGGGGGCGATGCGAGCACCGGCCATGCATTAAATCCCATCACTGGCGAACCCTACGCCCCGCAAATTGTAAAACTGGGTGATTACAGTCGTGTACTTGCAGAGTTTTGGGCTGACGGGCCAGACTCTGAAACACCCCCTGGTCATTGGTTTGTTATTTTAAATAGCATAAGCGACAACCCGCAGCTGCAACGAAAAATACAGGGCACCGGCAATGCAGTTGGGCCTTTAGAGTGGGATATAAAAACCTATTTCGCTTTAGGCGCAGCAATGCATGATGCCGCAGTAACCGCTTGGGGTATAAAAGGTTATTACGATTACATCCGACCTGTTTCGGCTATACGCGCAATGGCACAACTTGGGCAATCGTCGAACCCTGCATTACCTTCTTACCACACCGAAGGCCTCCCCCTTTACGATGGTTATATTGAGCTGGTTGAGGAAGGCGATGAGCTTGCCGGCAGCGAAGGCGAGCATATTGGCAAAATAAAACTATTCGCGTGGCGCGGGCCAGATTACATAGCAAACCCCGCAACCGATCACGCTGGTGCTGGGTGGATTCTGGCAGAAAATTGGTGGCCTTATCAGCGTCCCACTTTTGTTACGCCGCCTTTTGCGGGATATGTGTCCGGTCATTCTACTTATTCACGTGCCGCGGCCGAAGTGCTAACAGAGTTAACTGGTAGTGAATACTTCCCCGGTGGCTTAGGCGAATTCCATATGCAACAAAATAATTTCTTAGTGTTTGAGCAGGGGCCAACAACAGATATGTCTCTGCAGTGGGCTACGTATCGCGATGCCGCCGATCAATGCAGCTTATCCAGAATATGGGGTGGTATTCATCCGCCGGCAGATGATATTCCCGGCAGAATTATTGGTGAGCGCATAGGTAAGCAAGCTGTGCAAAAAGCACTTACCTATTTTTAACTATATTCAGGGTTTGGCTAAACGAAAAAAAGCGCAGCCGAACGCAAACTTTGTAAGCACTGCTTAAAGTTGTGTTTTAGCTGTATAGGAACCTCTGAATAACCCCAATTACTTTTGGCTCTCGCAAAGAGTAATTGGGGTTATTCAGAGGTTCCTATAAACATTAAGTGAGAATTATGACGTTACTAAAAAATATAAATAAGCAACGCCTAGCACGTAAAGTTAAACTCGTCTGTAGCGCGATAAGCCTAGTGGTTATGGGGTTCAGCTGTGCCGCGTCAGCCAATCAATACTGGTTAACCAGCGGTGATCTAAGTGCGGCGTTCGAAGAGCAGGGCGAAAAGTACGCGGTAGCTCCCAGCCCCGAAATGCCCCTTATTACCATAGATAAAAGCCAAGCATTTCAAACCATGGAAGGCTTTGGCTATACCCTTAATGGCGGCAGTGCAACTCACCTAGCCAATATGAGTGACGCAGCTAGAGCGCGGCTATTACAAGAAATATTTGGTCAAAGTGATGGTGCGAATACTAATAAGCCCAGTATTGGCGTGTCTTATTTGCGTTTAAGCCTAGGCGCATCAGATTTAGACCCCGCCCCGTTTAGCTACAACGATTTGCCGCCTGGCGAAGTGGATTTAAAGCTAGAAAAATTTACTATCGCCCAAGATGAAAAAACTCTTATCCCCATACTTAAGCAAATATTAGCTATTAACCCAAATATTACATTTATGGCTAGCCCTTGGTCTCCGCCTGTATGGATGAAAACAAACGGCTCTACCATTGGTGGTGAGCTAAACCCAGAATACTACAGCGTATATGCACAATATTTTGTTAAATATGTTCAAGCAATGGCTGAGCACGGCATAAACATAGATGCCATTACTATTCAAAATGAACCTATGCACCCGGGTAATAACCCAAGCTTGCTCATGCATGCAAAAGATCAAGCCGACTTTATTGCTAATCACTTAGGCCCCGCGTTTAAGCAGGCAGAGCTAAAAACAAAAATCATTGTGTGGGATCACAACGCAGACAAACCCGAATACCCCATAGAGGTACTGAATCACCCCGTTGCCAATCAATATATTCACGGCTCGGCATTCCATTTATATGGCGGCGATGTAAATGCCATAAGCCAAGTGCACAATGCTCACCCAGATAAGCACTTATATTTTACTGAGCAGTGGGTAGGCGCAAATTCCAACTTTTGGGGCGATGTAGCTTGGCATGTAGAAAATTTAATTGTTGGGGCAACCCGCAATTGGTGCAAAACGGTATTGGAGTGGAATTTAGCCGCAGACAGTAACTTACAGCCTCACACTCTTGGTGGATGCGACGCCTGCTTAGGCGCGCTAACTATTGATGGCGATAACGTGAAGCGCAATGCCGCGTATTACATTATTGCCCACGCAGCTAAACATGTACCGCCAGGCTCGGTGCGTATCCATTCGCACCGTGTGGCGGGTTTACCTAATGTTGCTTTTCTTACGCCGCAGAAAAAGGTTGTTGTAGTAGTGCTTAATAATACTACTCAATTACAGTCATTTACATTGGTGCACGACCGTCAAAAGTTTGCCTATTCCATGCCCGCACAGAGCGTTGTAACGCTAGTTATAGATTAAGCTGCTGGCAGTGGAAGCTAATAGAACTGAATTGTGAGTTTTGTGATTAACTTAAATTGAATCGCATGTTTAAACTAAACAAATACAAACGGCGCTTACGCGCCGTTTTTTGTATCTAAATATCTCTACGCCAAAATTCCCATCCAAGCGTTTTATTATAATTTCGTTCCCTTTAATTTAAGTCGATTCAATTAATTTATAGTGATCTTTGCGAGTAGTGTGAAAATGGTTTCAACTCTTCCGGCCTAGTGCTGCAAGGTTTTCAGCAAGTTCGAACTTTCTCGAACGCCATTGCATGCATTAAGAAAATATTCGAACCAAATTTGTCGTCAGTTCGGACGCATATAGACGTAAATGTGGCTAACGTTTAATGGAAGCAAAGAGACTAAAAATAATAAAACGTTGCATCCATAGATCAGGCTATAACGGTTATAAAAACCACAAGCGTTAATAATTATTTAAGCTAGCTGTACATTCTTTGCTATTCGGATGCCATCTAATAATGAAGTTCATTGTAGTTTACATGGCCCTTTACTAGCGCATAACACATAGCGCTAGAAAATAATGAATAATAAGAGGCTTTTTATGAAGCAATCACACCACAATACCAAGGGTAAGCTTGGTCTAGGCAGGGCGCTGTTGTGCGGCCTAATGCTTAGTGTCATGTTGGGCTCTTCTGCCCACGCACAATTTGTTCACACAGACGGAACCAGAATTCTTGATGAAAACGGAGAAGAGCTAAACTTTAACGGCATCAACCTAGGTAACTGGTTGTTATGGGAAGGTTACCTGATGATGGGCGATTTTAATTATCGCACTCACACCCAGTTTTTAAATTCACTTACCGATGCTTTCGGTAGCGCCGCTAAAGCTGCAGAGTTTGAGCACCAATGGCGATTGAATTATGTAGATGAGCAAGCCATCGCCGATTTAAGCGCGCTTGGCTTTAACTCGGTACGTGTGCCATTTCATTACAATATGTTTTGGGAAAATGGCCAGTTAAGCAATCACGGTTTTCAATATTTCGATCGCGTAATTGAGTGGTGTCGCACTTACAATATGTATGTGTTGCTGGACATGCACGCAGCGCCGGGGTACCAAAACCCTGGGGATCACGCAGACAATGTCGATTCGAATGCGAGCCAGCCGCGCGATACGGTAAAATTTTGGGATGGCAATAATGTACAAATTGCCGCTACCGTTTGGCGTCATATTGCTAACCGCTATAAAGATGAGCCTGTAGTTTGGGGTTACGATTTAATTAACGAGCCAGTACCGCAGCCAACTCGCGAGTTTGAATTGCTTAGCTCTATGGTAACAATGCGCAACGCCATTCGCGAAGTTGATAATAACCATACCATTGTGGTTGAAGGTAGCTGGTGGAGTTCCGATCTAACTAAAATAGATTGGACTGACCCAGAAGTACAAGCGGCTTCCGGAGTTTATTCCCAGTGGGATGACAACTTGGTGTATCAGCTGCATCACTACGGGCCGCTATCTGACACTGTGGGTCGAGATGCGATTACCGACAACCTCAATATCCCGCTTATTATTGGTGAGTACGGCGAAACCGACAACGGTAACTTAGCGGCAATGACCGATTGGGCTAAGCAAAATTTGTCGGGGTATTTTCCTTGGTCGTTCAAAAAAATGTCGCACGACAAAACCCTTTGGACGATTCCACCAAACGCGGCCTACAATCAAGTAAAAGCCTATATAAATAATGGTGGTACACCGCCAACGCATTTGTACGCTGATATGATTGCGTTTGCACAAAATAATGTGCGCAATGGTCATAGCAGTCATCAATGGCACCAAGGTTTTTACGATGCAATTAACCCGGGCAATACGCCACCACCACCGCCTCCGCCCCCACCACCCGCACCAACGTGTGATGACAGTAACGCGCAGACATTCACTTTGCCCAGCCGCGTTCAAGCTGAAGATCACTGCGCAAGCAGTGGTATTCAACAAGAAAGCACCGGCGATATTGATGGCAACCAAAACATTGGCTGGATAGATGCAGGCGATTGGGCCGAATACAACGTTACGCTAAATACAGCAGGTGAGTACACTTTTGCAGCGCGGGTTGCGGCGAATGCTAATGCTGGCACCATCAACGTAGCGGTAAATGGCAGCCAAGTTGGCAGCCTCACTGCGCCAGTAACCGGCGATTGGCAGGTGTACCAAACCACGCAAATTACTGTCAATCTTCCTGCTGGTGAGCATGTTTTACGCTTAAATTTTGCTAGCGCGGGCATGAATGTAAATTGGTTTGAAGTGAGTGAAGGTCAAGCGCCACCCCCTCCACCCCCTGTAAACCCATGTGACGGTTTTATGCAAAATCTACCTAGTAAAGTAGAGGCAGAAGATTACTGCGATATGAATGGTTTACAAACCGAAGCGACAAGTGATTCCGGCGGCGGTGAAAACATCGGTTGGATAGACGCAGGTGATTGGGCGGACTACGGCATTAATGTAGATACAAACACTCACTTTATTCTTAAGTTACGTGTTGCCAGTCAAAACGGTGGCGGCAAGGTAAACATAAATGTAGATGGCGCTAACGTTGGTGGCTTTGATGTGTCGAGCACCGGCGGCTGGCAAAACTGGCAAACACTTTCTATGCCGTTAACGTTAAGTGCAGGTAACCATGTATTACGGTTAGATTTTCTTGCCGGTGGTTTAAATGTTAACTGGGTTGAGTTTACACCTGCTACAACCACGCCACCTACCGAGCCGCCTGCCACGGGCGAATTAGAGGAAGGTACTTACTACATTACTAACGAAGCCTCTGGTAAAGCGTTAGATGTGTCTGGTGTGTCTACTAGCAACGGTGCCAATGTTCATCAATGGGCATATGGCGGCGGTTTAAATCAGCAGTGGAATGCACAGCACGTAAGTGGCAATACGTTTGAGTTGGTAAGTCTAAACAGTGGTTCTTGTTTGGATGCCGACAGCGGGAGCGATAACGCACATCAGTGGGCTTGCGAAGGCAACACTAACCAGCAGTGGGTTATTGAAGAGCAATCAGATGGCAGCTACTTAATTCGTACCAAAGCCGGCAACGAAGTATTAGAAGTGCAAAATGGCAGCGCTAATAACGGTGCTAATGTACGTACTGCCGGTGCAGCCAATAGCGATCGTCAAAAATGGCGTTTTAACATTGTTCAGTAATTTCTACTTGCAGCATGAGTAGTCCCTTGGGGCGCACAGAAAAAGGTGCGCCCCCTTTTTCTAGCCAGATACATTAATTATTTTGGTTAATGTTAGGCTCAATTTCTCACCTCTTTAGAAATACTTAGTAAGCAGTAGTTATTGCTTTGCTGGATATAGTCGGCCTGCGTGCTGTTGTTTCGGGCACGGTATTAAAAATATATTACAAGGCTATTTTGTGCGCTGCGTTTTAGTACCCAATGTATTACCGAATAGAACAAAGATTGATAGGGAACGATTTCTAAAAATAATAATGAGTATCCTATGGAAAACATATTTCATTTAAAGAAAGCCGCGTTTATTTTTTGCGCTTTAACCAGCTGTTATAATTCGACAGCGTCATCTCAACAAGACGATTACAGTGTTACAGCTACTGTATCTACCGAATTTAATCCCATGAGCTCGAGTTGGTATACCAACCCGTGGCCCGAATCGGATATTCCTCGCAGATTAGAACAACTAACACCTAGCGTTATTACTCAGCTTGGGCAAACGTCTGGTACGTTATTAGAGGTGGACCCTTCCACAACGTATCAAACGTTGCTTGGTTTAGGTGCGTCGCTAGAGCATACAACGGTTTACGCTATTCGAAAAAACAAAACAGCAGAACAACAAAAAGAAGTATTGCGTTCACTTATCGACCCTGTGCAGGGCATGGGAATGAATTTTTTTCGTGTATCAATAGGCACGTCAGATTTTGCAGATGGAACACGCGCAATACCAGCGCCGGATAATGCGAAGGGGTGGTATTCCTATCAAGATACACCCACGTCGCCGTTTTCTATTGCTCGCGACGAAAGCTTAGGCATTATTGAAACTATTCGTATGGCGGTAGAGGTTGGCGTAGAAACAAATAATGAATTAAAAATTCTCGCTTCCCCATGGAGCCCGCCGCGCTGGATGCGTGAAGGCGATAACATGGTAGATGGCGGCCCGCTTAAAGCGGATATGCTCGATGACTACGCGGCCTATTTGCGTAAATTTGTAGAAGCTTATCAAGCAGAGGGTATTCCCATTTATGCCTTAAGCATGCAAAACGAACGTCAGTTCGAACCAGGGGCTTACCCCGGCATGGTTATAACATGGCAAATGGAGCGCGACCTACTTATAGAGGTATACGAAAACTTTCACAATATTGATGGCAACTATGGCCCAGAGCTTGATGTAAAACTGTGGACACTAGACCATAATTTTGATTATTGGCAGCAAGCGAAATTGCAGTTGGATTCGTTCAAAGCAATGGGCAAAGACCATTACGTAGATGCCACTGCATTCCATCACTACGGTGGTGTGTCTGAAAATATGGGGCAGCTGCACGATGCTCACCCAGATAAAGACGTGGTGTTTACCGAAGGTACTATTTGGGGGTTAAGTTCAGATGGTAATAAGCGCAGCTACGAAGCACTTATACGTCATTTTCGCAATTGGGCTACTGGCTATCTTTCGTGGGTAACAATGACAACCCAAACTCTAAACGAAGCAAACCAAGGGCCATATAACGGCTTAGGTGCATTCGATCCCACGCTATTGGTTAAATATGATGGCGACAACGCCAATTGGTATAAAACGCCAGAATATTGGTTGATGAGTCAATTCAGTAAATACCTAAAGCCCGGCGCCCTGCGTATAGAAAGTAATTACGGTTCGTTGCAAACCGTTACCAATGTTGCGTTTTTGAACCCTGATGGCTATGTCGTTTTAATTGTGGCTAATTCCACCAACGGCGTGCAGCAATTTGATGTGATTAGTGAGGGGAATCAATTTAATGCATCGGTACCTGCGCGTTCGATTGCAACCTATCGCTGGAAAGCGGGGTTGGGGCAAAGCCCGCACTCGTGGCAAGCACCGCCCGAATTGCCTCAGTTCCCATACGCAGAAAACTCGATTGAAATTCCTGGGTTGGTAGAGGCTGAGCATTACGACCTTGGTGGCGCGGGTGCAGCGTACGCAGATGTAAGCACTGGTAACAACGGCGGCGTATTGCGCGCAGATGATGTGGATATAGAGGCAAACGCAAACGGATATCACATTGGTTGGTTAGATGCCGGCGAGTGGCTTGAGTATTCCGTTAATGTAAACCAAGGGCAAAGCTTTGATGTGTTAATTGCTAGTGCGTCTGCAAGTAGCGGCGGGCAGTTTCATTTTGAAGTAAACGGCGAGTCGGTTTCTCCAATATTAGTAACACCTGCAACTGGTGGTTGGAAAACGTTTGTAAGCACGCTTCACCGTGGGCTACAGCTGAATGCAGGTGAGCAAGTGTTGCGCTTGGTAATAGATGGTGGCGAATTTAATATTGATTCATTTCACATTGTGCCAGCAGGGAGCATGGAGCCACCTGTGCAAGAGGATATTTGCGAAGAGGCGACGGTAAGTATCCTAGCAGGAAAAATCCAAGCGGAAAGTTATTGTCTAGCAAGCGGTATTCAAACAGAAAATACTAGCGACCAAGGCGGTGGCGAAAATATTGGTTGGATAGACGCTGGTGATTCGGTGGACTACGGCGTGAGCGTGGCGAATGCGGGTAGTTACACTCTTAATTTACGCGTAGCAAGTCAAAATGGAGGTGGAGAAATTGCGCTAAGTGTTGGTGATACTGTTTTGGCAAATGTGCAAATACCAGGCACAGGCGGTTGGCAGAATTGGCAAACTATTAGCGTGCCTGTACAGCTCTCTGCTGGGTATCAACAGCTACATTTTGTTTTTATTAATGGTGGCTTAAATATTAATTGGTTTGAATTTGTAGAAACTGATAATCCAACAGATCCAACAGATCCAACAGATCCCGCAGCAGAGCTAGAAGAGGGTGCCTACTACATAATTAATGAGGCTTCTGGCAAGGCGCTAGATGTATCTGGTGTATCTACCAGTAACGGTACCAATGTTCAGCAGTGGTCATACAGCGGCGGTTTGAATCAGCAGTGGATTGCCCAGCACGTAAGTGGTAATACATTTGAGCTGGTTAGTTTAAACAGTGGCTCTTGTTTAGATGCAGATAATGGAAGTGATAATGCACACCAGTGGGCTTGCGAAGGCAACACCAACCAGCAGTGGGTTATTGAAGGGCAATCGGACGGCACTTATTTAATTCGTACCAAAGCCGGTAACGAAGTATTGGAGGTGCAAGGTGGCAGCGCTAACAACGGTGCAAATGTGCGTACTGCCAGCTCAGTAAATAATAATCGTCAGAAGTGGCGGTTTAATGATGTTGAGTAGAGAAGTAATTGTTAATTAATACAATACAGTAAGTTATGTTTTATAAGCCCCTTCTGCGTGAGGGGCTTTTTTTGATGCAGATAGTACCGGTAATCTACCGCTAATAGTAACCGCTACACGATATTCGCGTTTAAAAACCGCTAGGCCTACATTGGGTTGAAGATTACGCAGTAAAATATTACCTATGCTAGAACTGTGTTAGTCGATAGCGTGGTTATCCTCCTAATGCTTATTACTCTCGTTTACTAGTACTGCTTTCCCTTTCTCTTTCCTTTTGTCTTTTTCCTGCCGAGCAGGTGTCTTCCATTTTTGATAGAGCCCGCTTCTGTTTTTTTGAGTTGTGAGTTGCCTCTTTGGTTCATTGCTATTGCGAATCGCTAGTTTTGGTTGATGCGCCTTCTTAAAGGGTTTGTTTGTGTGTAAGTGCTAACCTACAGTGTGGTGCAGTGTTGATAGGGACTATGGATAGTTATGCGCCAAAATATGGCTCCCCGAGTGGCGAGTAATAAGATTGCCTACTAGGCTTTTAGCACAACACATTTAATTGGTAAGAGCAACGTTAAATTGGTCATGAGTTATTCTGATTGGTTATAGTAATTGGTAAACCAAAGTCGTCTGGTTATTCATGTGTCGTGTTCCTGTTACGCCGTTGGTGGATGTATTTAGTCGCTGAAAGCTTGTTATATGGCTGATAAATATAGGGTTTGGCGTTTCGGTAAGAATAAAATATGAAAAATTGGTTGACAAAATGTAGACCGGATGAGAACTTGTGCTCTGCTTGGGGCGGGGATATAGCTAAAGTTATAGATTCAGCAAGCTTCTGGTTTGCAATATGGTTATAAGTTTCCGCAACTGAATGAGTAATACAGTGCCGAAGAGCGCTGATTTTAAGAGCATTAAAACTAAAACTACCCTGGAGGTAATAATGCGCAATAACAATAAAGAGGCTAGACAAGTGAATACAACCGAGAGAACCCCTAGTAACGGACGCTTTAGAAAGTCGCTTCTAGTAAGTGCTATCGCTGCTGTGTCCTGTATTAACGTTGCGCATGCACAGGAGTCGGAAGGTCAGCTTGAAGAAGTTGTTGTTACCGGCACGCGCGCAACAATCCAATCTACGATCGATATTAAACGCAATTCCACCACTATTGTTGATGGTTTATCTGCTACCGATATTGGTGATATGCCAGCGCTTTCTATTGGTGAGGCGTTAGAGAATATTACAGGTGCTGCTTCTCACCGTGAGAACGGCGGCGCAACCGAAATTTCTATTCGTGGTCTTGGCCCATACTTGAGCGCCACTACCTTTAACGGCCGCGGTGCTACCAATGGTAGTGGTGACCGTTCTGTTAACTTCTCTCAGTTCCCATCTGAATTAGTAAACAAAATTGCAATTTACAAAACCCAAGACGCCAGCCTAATTGAAGGTGGTGTTGCTGGTTTGATTGCATTAGAAACTGTTAAGCCTTTGGAATACGGTAAGCAACGTATCCAGGTTGATGCCAAATTAAACTTCAACCCTAATCAAGCAAATATTGACGACCCAATGAACGGTAACTTGGGCTTCCGTGGCACGGTAAGCTATATTGATCAGTTCGAAATTGGTGATGCCGCTTTGGGTGTGTCTTTGGGTTACCAGAAGAGTGATATTTCTCAGCCAGAATCTGAGATGCGTTCTTCTAGCCCGAGTGGTTCATCTTTGTATGCTTGTTTGTATGATCCAGATATTAGTGCTGGTTTTTATCGCACGAGCAGCGGCGATTGCAATTCTGGTGGCACCTATAACACTACGAAAGATCCTGAAACGGGTAAGGCTGTAAATGATGGCAGCCCTTACGGCTTTGCCCCTAGCTCTAATGGCTACCGTCAAAATGATACGGCTGATGAGCGTGATGCGGTTTTTGCTGCGATTCAGTTCCAGCCTACAGATAAGCTAGATATTAATTTAGATGTGCAGCAGTCGAAGCGTGTTCAAGCTGAGCAGCGTCACGACTTAAACTTCGCTAACATGAGGCGTGTTACGCCAGGCATCACTGATCAGGCTGTTGTAATTAGCAGTACTGGTGCCGTTACTAGTTGGGCTGGCGAAACTGCTATCGAATCTAACAGCGAGACATACTCTCGTACTGAAGAGTATTTGGGTTATGGTTTGAATGTTGCTTACGAGCTAACCGACGACATTACTATTTCTGGTGATTACTCTTTCTCTGAAACGACTCGTGAAGAAGTGCAGTATTTATTGCGTACTCAATCGAACAACGGTGATGTGAATGGTGACTCATCTTCTTACCGTCCTTTGGTTGCTTGGGATATGGATTCAGGTATTCTCCAATATGCTGTGTTAGATTTTGACGTTACCGATCATGCCGTATTCTCAGATGAATATCGTGTACGAATAGATAATGATGTTGACCGAACTAACACTGCTACCGCATTCCGAGCGGATATTGATTGGCGTGTGAGCACAGATTTTATTACATCTGTTAAGGGTGGTATACGATACTCAGAGCTAGAATACCTAGACTTGGGTAGCGCGCGTAATGAATTCGAAGTTGATCGCAATAACGTTAACCCGGAGACGAAAGCGTTAGATGTTGCAGCGATATCTGCGGTGAATACAGCATGTGCTATCGATTTCCCAGAAAGTAACTTCCTAAGTAGCGAGCGAAGCGGCGATTTAGTTACTCAACTTGCTAGTGACGGCAGCGTGGTTGGTAGTTCGAATAGTTGGGCGACGTTTGACACTGTATGTGCCGCTCAAATGATTGCAAATTATCGCGGTGAAAGTTTGGAGTACCCTGAGCTAGAAGATGGTACCTCTCAAGTTACAGACGTTACCGAAATGACTACTGCTGCGTACGTAATGGCGGACTTTGAAACTTCACTTGCTAACACTCCTGTTCGCGGTAACTTTGGTGTACGTGTAGTGCAAACAGAAGTTGAATCTGTGGGTTACCGTACAGCATTTAACGTTGTAACAAACGATTCTGGCACTTTGAAGTTAGAGCGTACCGGAGATACAGAGCAAGTAACTGCAGGTGGCGATTACACTGAGTTGTTGCCTAGCGTAAACGTGATTGCAGACCTTACTGATAACTTGATGTTACGTGGTGCTGTCTATCGTGGTCTATCACGCCCAGATCCTGCTGATCTTGGTTACAAGCGTGATTTCGATGAGAACACCGAAGACGATATTACCGACGTAAATCAGTTAATCGATAGTGTTGATGGCGACGGCAATCCCAATATGCAGCCGCTTACTTCGTGGAACTTTGACGCCGCTATCGAGTGGTATGCGAACGACGATACTATGTTAGGTTTCGGTGTTTACCATAAGAAATTCCAGGGTGGTTTCGAAACCATTCGCACTACTGAGAGTTTCTTAATAGACGGTGTTAGCACTCAAGCAGAATTTGATCTTGTTAGCACGAACGAAGAAACGAGTAACTTAACTGGTTTTGAGCTTAACGCTTCACACAACTTCTCTTACTTGCCTGGCTACTGGAGTGGCTTGGGTGTGAAGGGTAGCTTCAACCACGCGATCTCAGATTTCGAGTTCGAAGATAGCAACTACGGTGATATCACTAAGACGGATGAGGATGGCAATATCGTTGAGGAATACATTGGTATAGTGGAGCCTGGTAACGTACCAGGCTTCTCTGAGAATGTATTCTCTGGTCAGATCTACTACCAAATTGGTGAGTTAGACACGAGCTTAATCTATAAGTACCGCAGCGAGTACTTCCAGCCATACACAAGCAATGGTACGCGTTTGCGTTATGTTAGCGATGTGGGTGTGTGGGAAGCGCGTGTTTCTTACAAGCTAACCAAAAACGTGAAGTTAAGCTTAGAAGCTATCAACTTGTTTGATGAGCCTAAAAAGCAATACTTCTACAGCCGCGACAACTTAGGCGAGCTAAACAGCTACGGCCCACGTATATTCGTAGGTGTTAAAGCTAAGTTTTAATCGTTACTAAGTTTAAAGCTCTTTCTCGGCGTGGGTGATCCTCATGCCGAGACACTCAAAGCCCGCTACCGCGGGCTTTTTTGTGCGTATAAGGTTTAGCGAATGTGTTTTGTGCTAATAATAATTCGGGCTGGAACGACTTTTTGGCGGTTGGTTAATATTGTGGATTAGTGCCGTAGGCTGTTGCTGTGCGCGTTTAGTTTATTAAGCCAATCGTTTGCGCAGTCGGTAATTTTTTTATTGTTTAGCTGCTGAAAGCTTAGTAATGACTTTCTGATTTTATCAGTCACAATCTTGTGGGGCATCGCTGCGGGTAATAAAGCTGCAAACATATCTTCAAACAGGTCTGACTCCTGTATTGGGTACATATATACGTGTTCAAATTTAATGCTTGCACGATCATTTTTAAGCGACCTGTGGTTTTTACTGGTATTTGTATCCCAAAGTTTAATAGCTTTAACGTAGCTGCTAAGTATTTGAATTGCAGTACCAGGATCATTCGTCGAGGGCGATAATGCACGAAGGGCAATTTCAGAAAGTACGATTAGCCCGTAGCGAGGGTCTTGTGAAAAGGTTCGCGTGTTACCTATGCTTAGAGCGTCTACTACACATTGCTGGGTTTCCTCGCTGCAGTCACCATCTATATACGCCATTGGGGTAATACTGTCTACGAAGTCTCCGGGCCCTACAGTAATGTAAATTTTTAAATTAAGTTTGGCTGCAAGTGCGTTTAATTTTGGTAGGTCGATGTGCTGTACGTGACCCACTTTAGCGGAATAGATTCTGCATTTATCTTTGCCTAGATCTTCTTGGGGTAGAGTTAGTATATTGGCGTTCAGCGCGGGGAAATTGCTGCGTGTGTCTATTGCTTCCGCGAGCGCTTGCTCAAGTACGTCAATAGTTTCGTCTATGCGGCCTAGCTTGGAGAGTTGGTCGATCCATCGCAACAGCATAATTATTATTAAAAAAATCATTACTACGGTAAATAGAAATAGTACAACCACCATATTCTCTTGGTAATAGTTTGAGCTTATCCCTATTAAGCCAATCACACTGAATAAAAAGGCCCCGATAAATGTCCCCAGAGCGTTTTGCGCTGTGTCATTCTCCATAATGAGTTTGCTTGCACGCGGTGTAGCAGTTGTAGCCACTGTGGCATAGGCTTGGACTAGAATAGAAAGTGAAAAGGTGGTTACAGCAAGCATGCTGGATGCAAGTATGGTTAAAAGCCCTTTTAAGCCCTGTGGTGTAACAAGGTCTTTTATTTCGTTAGGCACAAAAGGTTCTAGTAGCGAACCCGTGAAGAACGCGGTTAGGGCGAATACACAATATAGCAGACAGCGGAACGATAAGTTTTTAGTGACTTTTTTTGTGTGAAATAAAATCGCTTCAATACTCATGTGTGCTTTCATTTGATTATACTCGCCCCTTCTTCTGGGTCTCTTGCCATATCTGCTTGGCGTTGAATATCTAGGTTGTCGCTACTAAGGTCTTCTTGTTCGTTATTGGGTGATATGTCTTTTTCTATGGGCGCGTTACGTGGTATCTGATGGGAGGATGACAGAGGGGGCGAGGCTTGATTTGTGAGGGACGTTTTTTCACCTTGCATAAAAACAGGCACACCTTCAGGGAATATTATTTCTCGTGCGTCGTCGGGCATTGATATTCCGTTGCGTTCGAATTCTCGCATAACTTGGCGCATGAGCATGGATGAAACCTTGGGTAGACTATATTCATGGCCGTTTACCCAAAAGAAAATTTGTAGGTTAATAGTTGACGAGCCTAGTTGATCTATAAGTACTTGAGGTTCTGGGTCCTGCAAAACGGCGAAATGATTTTGCACTACCCCCACAGCGATTGTTTGCGCGCCTTGTACGCTCGCGTCGTAGCCAATGCCAATAATAAATTTGCCGCGCTGATTAGGGTTGGCAGTGAAGTTCTGAATAATATTTTTATATACAATTGCATTAGGTATTTGTATGTGGTTGCCATCAAAATCTACTAATGTTGTTCCTCTGGCGGTTACTTTTCTTACAATACCTTTGTGGCCACTTACCTCTACCACATCGCCAAGCCTAAATGGACGCTGCACGCTAAGCAGCAAGCTTGATATAAAGTTTTCGGCTATGTCGCGAAAAGCAAAACCTAGCACCAAACCAATTACACCCGTGCCGCTAATTATAGCTAGTGCAAATTGGGTAAGGCCGGCCGTTTTAAGAAAAAAGTAAAACCCGACTATGATAATAAGCGTGGAGATGACACGTTTTAAAACAATACGAATTAACTCGCTTTGAGATAAGTAGTTGATGGGCTTGTCTAAGATATAAGAGCTATAGCGTGAAATAAAAATAAATGTAGAAAGTATGAGGGCGCCAATTATCACAAGAGGCACTGCTTCTAGGCATTTTATCCAAACTGCTAGTAGCTCAGCTCGCACAGGGGCTAACGTGAAATAATCTTGTTTAGGGGTTGAAATGTTATTAATAACCGCTACTACGCCTTCAATATTCTTCGCTATGTCACCAGCCCAATCTACGTCTTTTTCGTTATCTGCTATCGCGTAAATAGTAACCAAGCCATTGGCGACCCTAACCTCTAAATTTTGGTATTTTTCTGAGCTTTGAAGAATTGATTGCAATCGTTTTTTGAGTTTTTCGTCACTAGGTCCGTCTTCCACCTCAATGATGCGAGAGACATTTTCTATACTTGCTTCGTGAATGCTTTTTTCTGTATGCGCAGGAGGCTTATGCTCTTTGGGGGAGTCATTTTGCGCAAGGGTGCTTGAAAAGGGTATGCAAATTGTAAGAATGACAAGGATGTGTGTAAGTTTCATGACGCTTTCCTTGGGCGCGCTTGACGCGCTAGTCATTGTTTTGGTGGCAAAAGTTGCGAATTGGCGCAGGCTTGGTGGAATTGATGTCGCGGTTAGCATATTTAGCGCGGTATTTTTAATTAAGCGCTATTGTGTATGTACGTGCAAGCCAGAATTGTGCCAACCGTTGGTAAATGAAAACGGCACTATCATTCTCTAGTGCTCGAGTCTTATTTGTACATTTTGGTGTATTTGCATTTTGTATCGCTTTAACGTTCTGTTGTAGAGCAGGAGAGTTGTGTGGCGTTCCACTCCTAATCTGATTTTACCTTTCAACATTTACAGCATCCGTTAGGCACTTTATTCGCTCAGCTCACATTTTTATCTGTAATTTTCCCTCTTAACGCTTACAAGTAGTGGCGCGACGACCATGTTGTGCTGTAGGGCGTTGTATTTGAAATGAAAGTTAAATAATGGACTGATAAAGGACTAGCACATGAAAAAAATGATGAAATATTTCACCCCGTTCTGCTTTGCATTATGCGGGCTGGGTATGCATGCAACTGCGGACACAGCCGTACCGGCATTTGAAGAAACGGCAGACTTTATTTACCCCGGCGCCAAAGTTCACCAATATTATTCGCAAATTGTTGATCAGCAGTACGAAGTGCGTATTCGGTTGCCCGGCGGCTATGAGCAAAATAGCGAGGCGCAATACCCTGTTATTTATGTGCTAGATGGTCAGTGGCACTTTACGTCGAGTGCAGATGTATTGGGTAACCTCACATATGATGGGCAAACGCCTAACAGTATTATTGCTGCCATTACTTGGTCTGGCGAAGGGGCGGTGCCAGAGCAGCTAAGGTTTCGTGATTTCACCTATACGCCAGCCCCAAACCAACCATTAAGCGGTGGCGCGAGCTTATTTTTAGAGGCGTTAGAGTCTGAAATTATTCCGTTTGTGGAAACAAAATACAGAGCGAATAGTCACCGCACGCTTATTGGCAGCTCACTAGGCGGTTTATTTGCAACCATTGCGCTTTTAGAAAAGCCGGAATTGTTTGACGGCTATATCGCGCTCTCTGCCCCTTATATTGCCGAGCAAACGTATTTTCAAGCCAAGCTTGCCGAGCTAAACGGTAGTAAAGCGCTAAAAGGTAAGCGCCTATTTTTAGGTGTGGGCGGTTTAGAGTTTAATAAACCATTGGTCACGGACTTCTCCAATCAGCTTAAAGATGCGAACTTAAAAGGGCTGCGTATTAAAACGAAAGTTGTTCCCCACGTTGGTCACGGTGGAATTAATGCGCCTGGGTTTACCTACGGCTTACAGCATGTATTTAAACGCCCGCGCCTAAAATTGGATGATGCGATTGTTGCTAATTACGCTGGCAGCTATACCATTCATCCAAGTATTCCGCCCATTGTTATATCTTTCGAAAGCAAAAAGCTAATGCTTAGCCAGGTGGGCGCTCCAACGCTGAGTTTTTTCGCAAGTTCAGAAACAGAATTTTATTATGAGGGTGCGAATATTAACTTAACTTTTATTGAGCAAGTTGAAGGGCCAATGATTATGGCTGTAAGCCAAGAGGGGCAGGTGTTCGAATTGTTGAAGGATCAATAAGCCAACTTTCTAACCTCTAGCCACGCCTGTTTATTGGTGTGGCTAGAGGTTGTTGGTTATCGCTTTAAGCGCATGTTATTTAGGCGCATGTTTTACAAGTGCTGTTGATTATGATGCGCGAACAAAACGTGCAATAGGTGTGTGATAGGTGTATGTAAGTAAACGTATATCTCGTTTAGAGTATTTTTTTAAGGATGTTTTTTTACTCGTGGTAGTATAGGGCTCTTCAAATTGTATGATTCGTGACCTTTACATGTTGATACTACTGAGTGTTTGTACGTTAATTATTGTTTTAGCCACTGTGCTGCCGCTAGTGAGAATCACCCATTGGAGTGTGCGCGGGCTAGATTTTCCTAGGTTACAAATACTTTTTTTGGCTTCGGCCTTAGCTATCGCTCACCTCCTTTTTCCTACCAGTGAATCTGTTGCTGCATTGGTTATGTTGGCCGCAACGCTGATTTGTGTGGTAGTCCAGCTGTGTTGGGTGCTGCCTTACACACCTTTTTGGCGCAAGGAAGTAAAAATCGCGCCGTTAGCAAGCGGTAATAGCTCGCTAAGTGTTATCACTTCTAATGTGCTTAAAACCAATCGAAACAGCGCGGCACTTATTGCGTTGGTTAAAGAATATAAGCCCGATATTCTCGTAACCTTAGAAACGGATGCGTGGTGGGAAGAGCAGTTAAGCGTGCTGGAGCCTGCTATGCCTCATACGGTAAAGTGCCCGCTCGACAACCTGTACGGCATGCACGTCTATTCAAAATTACCTTTTATTAAGCAAGAGTTAGCGTTTTTGGTGGAAGAGGATGTTCCATCTGTGCATGTGACCGTTTCGCTCCAGTGCGGCAGCAAGGTAAGGCTACATTGTTTGCACCCTGCGCCACCCAGCCCCACAGAAAATGCAGAGTCTACCGAGCGCGATACTGAGTTGTTGGTTGTGGCAAAGCGCGTGGCGCAAACACAAGGGCCAATTGTTGTAACGGGCGATTTAAACGATGTTGCTTGGTCTACAACTACGCGTCTGTTTCGAAAAATTAGTGGGTTACTCGACCCGCGTGTTGGGCGTGGAATGTTTAATACATTTCATGCGGGCTATTTTTTTCTAAGGTGGCCGCTGGATCATTTATTTCACAGCGAGCACTTTACGTTAAAGAAAATGCAGCGGTTGCCTTCTATCGGTTCCGACCACTTTTCGCTTTATACCGAGCTAGTCTTTTCCCCAAAGGCTGGTGCCGATCAAGATGGTGTCGATTCGACACAGGCCGATAAAGAAAGGGCTGGCGAAATTGTGAATGCGGCAGAGGCTGAGGTGAGTGTCAGTGATGTTCCTAGCTAGCCGATTCTGTATGCCTAGTGTCGTGCTGTAAGAGTGGGCTAAAGGTTTTGTTGGCGGTTTGTCTCACCAATGATCTAGCGTAAATAAGGCAAACTGCATCATAAATGCGCCTATTATCGGTCAGGCCATCTAGGTTGTTATCCGAAGTGATAACCACGCCTCCTTTTAAAAAAGCCCCACCTTTTATACTCGCCCGTAATTTCAAAATGACGGTATAGGGGTGTAAGCGTGCGAATAATCTGTGCTAAAGCGGTAATGTACTTGGTATTGCTGTGCCTTGTAGGGTGTGGCGGTGGAGCAAGCGATAGCAGTATGGAGGGCGGCTCGCCTGCTATCGATGGTGGTAGCGAAGGGGATAATAGCAATCCAGACTCGTTGCCAGACCCAGACCCAGACCCAGACCCAGACCCAGACCCAGACCCAGACCCAGACCCAGACCCAGACCCAGACCCAGACCCAGACCCAGACCCAGACTCAGACCCAGACCCAGATGCTGGTGAGACTGTGGATAACGACGATGTTGTGGAGGCCAGCGCGTGCGTAGCAATCGAAGCTGTTAACTTCGACCAGTTTAGCGGTATTAATGGTTTTGCTAACGCCACAACAGATACCAAACTTGGCTTGAGTGCATTGCAAGTGGCGGACCGATTAGCAACGGCTGCAGCAATACAAACCTACGGCGGCGATTCTGCGAGTGTAATTTTTAAACTCCATACCATGCAGGAATCTGATGGCGAGTCATCATATTCGGTAAAGGTAAATGGCACGCTTGTAGGGCAAGTACAAAATACCCGTATTCATGGAACAGAGATTGCCGATTACAGTTTGCAAACTCATGTTGTGAATAATCAGTTTTTTGCCATTAATACCGGTGATGAGATACAAGTTGAATTCACCAACGCGACCAATGGCTTAGTGGTTGAAGGTGAAACCTCTGCCACATCACGCGGTAGGTGGCATAGTTTAGAGTTGTGTACCAATGGTGACCCTGTTGTTCTGGAGCCGGTAGAGCCGGCAACAGGAAGTTGCGAAATAAGTGGCGACCTACATACTTATGACCGTGTTGAGTTATTGTGTAATGGTTTAGCTGCAGCCGAAAGCGAAGCGGCCACTTTTACCGATTATCGTTTTAACGTTACGTTCAGCAAGGGCGAAGAAAGTATTGTTGTACCCGGTCACTTCGCGGCAGATGCGCAAGCGGCTGATTCGGGGGCAGAAGAGGGAGATACTTGGCGCGCCTACTTTATGCCTCCATCCGCAGGGGAGTGGGGCTACAACGTTTCGTTTCGCTCGGGCAATAATATTGCGGTAAGTGCGGAAGCGAACGCGGGGACGCCGGTTGCTAGCCTCGACGGTAAGCAAGGGACTTTTACAATAACGGAAGGCAGCTTTACTGCACCGGATATGCGCGCGCGGGGTTTGTTACAGCACAAACAGGGCGAACGGTATTTGCGTTTTAGCAAAGATAATACGGTATTTATACAGGCAGGCTTAGATAGCCCTGAAAATATTTTTGGTTATTCCGGTTTTGATAACACTACAAAATATTTTTCTGCCTCAAGCTGCAAAGGTATATTGCACGATTTTGAACCGCATTTAAGCGACTGGCAAACTGGTGACCCCACATGGAATAACGGCAAGGGTAAGTCGTTAATTGGTTTGGTAAATTATTTATCTGGCCGGGGCGTAAACAGTGTTTATATCATGGCGAACACCGTACAAGGCGACGGTTGTGATGCGCACCCGTGGGTTAACTACAACGATACGGGCACAGAAAAAACCTTTGATGTGAGTAAGCTCGATCAGTGGGAACGCGTGTTGCAGTTTATGCAGCAAAAAGGAATGCTTATTCACATTATTACGCAAGAGCAAGAAAACGATCAGCTGCTAAATGGCGGCGAGCTGGGGTTAGAGCGAAAACTTTATTACCGTGAACTTATCTCGCGTTTTGCACACCACCCCGCATTGCAATGGAACTTAGGGGAAGAAAACGGCAATACGCTAGACCAGCAAAAAAGTTTTGCCGCGTTTTTTAAGCAAACAGACCCCTACGAACACGCGGTGTTAATGCACACCTACCCGGGCGAGCACGATTTGTACGAGGGGTTACTGGGCGATGAAAATTTTGATGGCCCTACCTTCCAATATGGTGGTATCCCTAATTCTGCGTCGAACACCGAAAATGTGTACGAAAAAGCAAAAACATGGCTAAACAAATCTACCGACGCTGGCCGCCCATGGGTAGTGACGTTTACAGAGGCCTCTGGCGCAAACGCACCGCAACCTAACACAAGCGTAGAAAAAAGGCAGCGTGTATTTTGGATGTGGGCCAGTGTGATGTCAGGCGGGGCAGGTTTTGAATGGTATTTGAAAAACCCTGGCGCTGGCCACGCGTACGATTTAGCGGTAGAAGATTTGCGTGAGTTCGACGAGTTTTGGCTGCAAGGTGGCTATTTGGCTACATTCTTCCGCGATATTTTACAGCGTGAATTGAATATTGATTTACAAACACTGATGGTGGCTAACGACGTAACAGAAACCGATAGTGATTGGGTGTTGGCCAAAGAGGGTGAAGCATACGTAATTTATTTGCGCGATGGCGGTACTAGCGATATTACGTTGCCCGATAACAAAGTTTACCAAGTGATATGGTTTAACCCTCGTACCGGAGCACGCTACCAAGGCGATACCTTACAGGGGCAGGGCAGTGTACCGCTGGGTGTGGCCCCTAATGAAATCACATTAGATTGGGCGCTAGTGGTATACCCCATTGCCGATGCTCCGCAACCGAGCGGCGGCTATGTAGAAAATAATGGCCTAGTGGTAATGGAAGCAGAAAATACGCCTAGCCATTTAGACCTGTGGCAGCAGCTAACCGAGGTAGATGGCTACACGGGGGATGGCTATATTCAATTCAATGGCAACGAAGTGACTAACGGCCCTGCGAAGTCGCCATTAACTTATCAGTTTACCGTTAATACGGCTGGCAACTATTATTTGCATTTACGTTGCGCGCGCGAAACCATTGGTGATCGCACCGATGTGGCTAACGATGCATTTATCCGCTTAGAAGGGGATTTTGAAAGCGGCGCCGCCGAAACGCCATTAAATTATTTAACAACCGATTCAAAATATTTTGGCGGGGCAGATAACCGTTTTGTGTGGGCAACAGGTAACCGCTTAGATAGGGATCACGCTAAATGGCCGGTTGTTTACAATTTAAAAGCAGGCGAAACCTATACCTTTACCATGTCTGGTCGCTCCAAATTATTTAAAGTGGATCGCATTGTTTTTAGGCACGAAAGTGTTACCAAGCAAGTGGCGGAATCGATAAATAATGAAGAAACGTTAGATTGATTATTGGATTGGCAAGGCAGGGGATTTCGTTAAACAATGAATGAGATTGAACAGTTTTTATTTTTAGCACAGGTAATCTCTTTTCGTCTTATTGCGATTAATAAAAGTGCTTGCTTTGCCGCTAACTGCACAAATCATATAAATAGCTCAGGCTAATCTGGTAGGAGTTCTGCTTACTCTGCTGCTTCGTTGCTTAAGCTTAATAAATCGTAATCAGTTGATATTACTACGTTGGCTTTCTGAGAGTATTAAACCCCTCCTAAGCGGGGTTTAAGTTTTAGTAATGGTGTTACCTCAATTGCTATGGTTTTACCTAACCCGTAGCTTTAGGTATTTACAGTTATTGCTTACATCGAACTGAATAGCGGTGCCAGTCCAGCCACCGCTTATTTTCTCCCAATTGCCATCTATTACATGGTAGCCAGTGCCGTCTTTAGAGCTAGCACTGCCGCGAATATCGCACGAGCTATTTGCATCGCTATCGGCAATGGATATTTCTTTGTTTGTTAAACCGTCAGCCACTGTAATACAACTCGCATCGTTTAAAGTAAGTTCGGTTAAGCTGGTGCCACTATAACTAATACAGTGTGTTTGGCCGCCGTTATTGCCTCCGCTAGGTGAGATTACTTTAATGTAATCTATGTCTATGGTGCCATTTACATAACCTTGCGGGTCTAAACGAATCCGGTCTATGGTGCCTTGCCAGTCGGCATCTGCAGTCATATCTATAGTTACTGTTTGCCAAGTGTTATTGCTGTTAACTGTAAAGCTTACCGAGTTCCCGCCTTCACCAGCTGAGCCTGCTGGGTCGAAATACATGCGCCATGCTGTACCGGGTGTATTATTTTTTACGCGCATTTCAATATGCGTGTACACATCGGCATTTATATTGGTGCTGTACATGCGCATATAGGGGTCGTTGTTGTCGGCGCTTAGGGTTAGCGTTATTACGCCGTTAGCAACGTTTTGCGAAACGTGTTTAAACGCGGTGCTTTCTGCGCCGTTATTCCAATTATATTCTTTGCCCACATTGCCACCGCTAGATGAGCCGCCACTACTTGACGAACTGCTAGACGACGATGAGCTAGATGAACTACTCGAGCTGCTAGAAGACGACGAGCTACTGCTTGACGATGTGCTGCTAGAAGACCCAGATGATGACGATGAACTTCCACTTGTGGGGGCAGTAGGCGGTGTACAACCGGCGCCGCTTACAGAATTGTAAATACGATCAGACTTGGGATTGGGGGCGTAATCTGGCGCGCCGTTGTTACAGCCGTAAGTTGCCCCACCATCACTCGCGGCGTGGAAAACATAATCGCCAGACCGAGCATTATTAAGCGTATTATTAACTGCCCAGTTGTTGTAGCCGTGAATCAAATTTAGCGCGGGGTCGTCATCAAGTTGCCTGTCTACACTTATTGCGCGAAACAAAGAAGAAGGCGCGTTGGCAAAGTTAAAGGTATTGCCGGTGGCTACACCTTCTGTGCCTTTAAAGTGTATTACAACGTTTGGGTGGGCGGAGGCACTGGTGCTGGTTAGCTCGCTGCGTGTCCAAGCCATGTTAAACGTATTGTTTTCAACATACACACCAACAGTGCCCTCTTTAACGTCTATACCGTTGTTACCAATATTCGGGCCAATAGTATTGTTGTAAATATGTGCGTTATCGCAATTTTGTTGGTAGTTTTCTTCTACTGGGTTGGGTTGATAGTAGGGGTTCCACATTTTGCGATCGTTGCATATGTAAATAGCTTCACCGCGATCAACTTTTACCAAGCCCGTATCGTGAATATGGTTATTGCGAATGATGGCGTTGTCGCTACCGTCGCGCAGGTGGAAACCTTCTTCGCCAATTTCAAAAATTTCGTTATTTTCAAAGGTGATATTGTTCGACCTATCTATCACCACGCCTTTACGGGCATCGGTAAATTTAATATTTTTAATGGTTAGCCCAGGTACCTTCTGGCCGTAAAACACATATTTGTCTGTGTAATCTTTACCTTTCAGTATTGGCTTTTTCGCAGCGTTAAGTGCTTCTATGGTGACATTGGCTGCATCGCGAATAAGAAACATTGGGGCAAGGTTTGTCCACCCATCGGTGGTGTAAATAGTGTAGGTGCTTCCCGAATAGCTATAAACGCCATTATTGCCGCCATTACCGTCAATTCTAATAATGTCGCCGTTATTGGCATTTTCTAGTCGTGTTTTAAGCTCTGTGACTGTGTCTACTGTATAAGTTGTGCCTAGGGCTAACGATGGGGTAAGTGCAAATGCCGCAAGCAATGCATTACAGCGGATAAGGTTCTTCATAAGATCGCCTTTATAGTTATTTTATTGGTATGACAGCTTAGGTTGTTTTCCGTTCTGCTACCATAACACGCTTTTCTGGCGTTAAAAACCTTATTTTGAGTATGTTTTGTGCATCTTAAGGTTCGTTTGACTATTTTGTGGCTGTAATGGGGGGCGTGTGTAGCTAAGTACAAAGCTAGTTTGGTGTCGCAGCATTGAAACGATTGCAATACACTACCCCGCAGAACCGCTTTTAATTGGAATTGATTGTTGGAATTGGATAGTTGGAATATTTAGTTGGAACATATAGGTGGAATATATAGTTACTAGCATTAACGGGCTACTCAACTTTTGGGTGGATACTGCGTGGTACATCGCTCTTGCTATGTCTGCGTTGGTAAACCTGCTGGTATTTTTCACTGCCGCATACTCAGTGGATAAGCTCTCACTTTGGTTTTCGAAAGAATTGAAGAGCGGGGCTTATATTGATACTCGTCCTTTAAAGGCGAATCAAAAACAGCGTGAGATGAAGTACGGAGCCATATCTTGTTTAATTTTCGCGGTTGGCAGTTTATTTACTCGCGAACTTTATAGCGACCTTTGGCCTAACACTGTTTTTAATTTTGTTTGGCAAGTATTGGTATTTTCTGTTTATTACGAAACCTACTCTTACTTTGTACACCGCCTATTACATACTAAGCATTTTAGTAAGTATCACGCAGTGCATCATTGGTCGGTAAGAGTAACCCCGTGGAGCGCATATAGCGTGCACCCCGTAGAGGCAACATTAATAGCAATTAGCGCACCCATTTTTATGGCTATATTCCCATTAAGCTTGGGGGTGGCTTTTGTTCTGCATATTATGGGAATGGTGTTTACCATAACACTGCATTCCAATTATCAATTCGCAAACGGCCGCTTTAGTGGTTATATGCTTTATCACCAGCTTCACCATTCGCGCGGTAGCGTAAATTTTGGGTTTGTTAACAAGTATTGGGATACGCTGCTAAAAACAAAGCGTTGTTCGTAGCTCCTCTCAACCGAACTAGACTGTTGGGGGATTATGCGTGGCCCGTTGTATTGCTATTAAGGGGCGAAAAAACTACTTTTATTAGGTGTTTGGGGGATAGTTTGAATTTAGAAGAATACGGTATTGAAATTAAACAAGTTGATCAGGTCGACGACGGCATTTTGGCGCACTGGGAAGCTACTGCAGATAATATCGATTTATTTGGAATTGCAGCGGTAAACGAGGATTTACCTGAATATCAATGGAGTGTGTGTGTTAATGCGGCTGAGTTTATATGTGACGAGCCTTTGGAGTCCAAATTTCGCTATAGAATCGCCGAAGCGATTCGCGCCGTGAATGGCGTAAATAAACTAGAAGAAGTGGATAGAGAAGTATGGATTGTGGACGGTACTTTAAACGGTAGAGAACTACTTGAAGCTATAGTAAAAGTGTTGGTTGAGCTTAAGCCAGAAATAGCTACGTACTTGAACGCCCATTGAGGGTTAAATTAGTCAAATACATACTGCTCTCACTTGATAGTAAATGGATAAATTTAAGGATAAAGATATGGAATATTGTAAAAAAATAGTGTGGTTGTTTGGTTTACTCTACGCGTGCTCAATTAACGCAGCCCCAGCAGTGGGTGAAATGCCCTATGGTGTATTGGGGCGCGATAATAACGGCGATGTAATCGAGTTAAGCGCCTATCAAAATAAAGTGGTAATTGTTACTTTTTGGGCTACTTGGTGTGGCCCCTGTATGCGTGAGTTGCCAGTGTTAAGTGGGGTTCAAAAGAAGCTCGGTACCGATAAGTTGCAGGTAATTGCGGTTACTTACAAAGAATCTAGAAAGCTGTACAAAGCCATAGCGAAAGAGCTTGCCGATTACCCCCTAATTTTAGGCTATGACCACAAAGGCCGTGTAGCAAAAAAATACGGCGTAGAAGCTATTCCGCATATGGTGATTATAGGCAAAGATGGCAAGATAAGAGCGGTGCATGTTGGCTATAGCGAAGCATCGCTACCGGGTTTTGTGGATGAAATTAATTTAGCGTTAAGTGAAAGCTAATAACTAATGGTTTAAAAATTTCAAATAGCTTAAATATTTAAAAAGTTAAACCGGCGTGTAACGCGCAAAACTTAACGCATGACGCAAAACATAACATGCACATAACATACAGATAGTATGCAGATAGCATAAAGAGTGAGCTTGAAAACGAGAAAAATACATCGCGTAATGGGTATGGTGCTCATACTGCCGCTAGTGGGCTGGTTAGTGACAGGTATGGTTTTTTTGATTAAGCCAGGTTATGCCGCAGCCTACGAACAATTATCGCCAAAGTATTATGCATTAAGTGAGCGAACGTTACCTACCAAGCCGGATTGGTTTGAAGTGCGGTTGGTAAAAACTATTCTTGGCGAGCACTTATTGGTTAAAGCAGCTGATGGGTGGGCGCATTTAGATCCCGGTAGCTTAAACCCTATGCCTGCGCCCTCTGAGCTTAATGCCAACAAACTGTTGCTTGATGCAGTTAGCCACAACCCTCAGCGCTACGGCACCCTAGAAAGTATGACGAATGGTGTTTATATTACGTCAACAGGTATCGAGCTAAGTTTAGATTGGCAAACCTTAAGCATTCGACAAAAGGGGCGCGATACTGCGCTTATTAATACGCTTTATAAAATTCACTACTTGCAGTGGCTTGGTAATAAACAAGCCAATACCGTGCTAGGGGTTGTTGGTTTGGTGGGGCTATTTTTGCTTGTTTTTTATGGTGCAATTTTATTTTTTCGCGGTCGTAAAAGGGTTTAGCCCTATGTTAAGAGTGTAAAGAGATGAACAAGCTATATCACTGTATAGGAAGTGTTATATACACGCTTATATATGTAATTCTGGCGATATTTTTCGTTCAGTTATATCGAGGTATGTATATGGAGCTTGTGCCTTGGAAGTATGAACTTGCTAGGCCTATTGTTACATTCGCTGAGACTAGCGGGGTTTTTCTCTTTTCACTGTTGCTGCTTCTGGTAGCCAATACATTTTTTATTGGTCTAAATACGCATCGATTAGGTTGGGCTTGCGCGATATCATTTTTTTACTTTACATATTTCTCGATAGATGGCGTGCATATGGCGTATCTATTCTTAGCCGGGCTATTGAGCTTCCCTCAAAATGCGCTTTTTATATTCAGTATTATTACGCCACCGGTTGTGGGGTATGCACTTAACAAAGCTGTCGTTCCAACTCCTAAAGCTACGCGCTATATTTTGCATTCAATACGCTCTACATCGCAAACTATAGCTCTGCGCTTCGGCGGCCGGTTGTAGCGGCGATATACTGGGTTAACTAATTGTTGTAAGGCAAGAGTGAGCGACCTATGTATAAATTGTTTTACTACCCAAGAAATGCCAGTTGGGCGCCCCATATGGTGCTAAAGGAAATGGGTGTGGCGTTTGAGTTGGAGCTGGTAGATAGAAAGCGTGAGCAGCAAAAAACCATGGCTTATATGCAGCTTAACCCTACTGGGCGCATTCCTACGTTAGTGGATGGCGATTTGGTTATGCACGAAAGTGCGGCAATTTGTTTACACCTTTGTGAAAAGCATCCCCAAGCTGGCTTAATTCCCGAAGTGGCTAGCCCGAACAGAGCGCTATTTTACCAATGGCTGTTTTATCTGAATTCTACCGTGCAGCCAGAATTAATGGTTTATTTCTACCCGCAAAAACACACCACCAGCGATAACACTGCAGCCATTAAGCAAGCGCAAGAAGCGCGTGTAACAGATATGTTTGCCTTTATAGATAGTAAGCTAGAAGGTAAAGAGTATTTAGTGGGCAGTAGCCTAACTGTATGCGACTACTTTTTATTTATGTTGGCGCACTGGGCAAGCGGTTTTAATAAACCACCACTTGGCTATAAGCATTTAGGTGGCTATTTGCGAATGCTGGCGAAGCGAGAGGCGGTAATGGCTGTGAGTAGTTCTGAGGGGACAGATTTAACGGCTTATATTTAATAATGCCCTTTAGCAGGCTATATATTATTGGTTGTAAATACTCTACTACCGCTCTACTTTGAGGGAGCTATAGGAGCTATAAAAGATGAGAGCGATTGTTCAAACCAAATATGGCTCTGCCGATGAGCTTGAATTAAGAGAGATAGAAACGCCAAGCCCAGCGGCCAATCAAGTACTGGTGAGGGTACAGGCTGTTGCCATTAACGATTATGATTGGTGTATGGTTAGTGGTAAACCTCTGGTCTATAGGCTTATGTTCGGTTTGTTTAAACCTAAAACACCTATCCCAGGAATGGAAATAGCAGGGGAGGTTGTTGAGTGTGGTGTAAACGTAAAAAATTTTAAAGTTGGTGATACTGTATTTGGTGATCTATCGGAATGTGGTTTTGGTGGTTTCGCCGAGTATGTGAGCGCTGATGAAAACGCGTTGTTTCTAAAACCAAGCCAAATGAAATACGAAGATGCGGCCGCAATCTCTCATGCGGCGTGCTTAGCACTGCAGGGCTTAGTGGATGTAGGCAATTTAGCTTGCGGCGAGAAAGTACTTATTAACGGCGCCGGTGGAGGCGTTGGAGCGTACGGGTTAAATATCGCAAAATTCTATGATGCACATGTTACGGCTGTAGATGCGGCTCATAAACTTGCAATGCTAAAACAAAACGGCTTTGATGAGGCATTGGATTACCAGAGTATAGACTTTACTCGGCAGCCGGCTCAGTACGACCTAATTCTTGATACGAAAACTAATCGAGGTGTTTTTCGCTATCTTAAGGTGCTCGCTCCTAATGGTCGATATGTGACAGTGGGAGGGAGTGTTATGCGCCTAATTCAATTGTTGCTGCTTAAACCTTGGGTTGCCCTTTTTACCAACAAGCGTGTGTCTATTGTCGCTTTAAAAACAAATAAAGATTTAGCCACTATTTGCGAATGGTATTTAGCTAAAAAACTAGTGCCAGTGGTGGAACTTAGAGAAAGTTTAAGTGCAGTGCCGCAGGCTATTAGCTACTTCGGTGCGGGTAAGCATAAAGGAAAACTTGTAGTTAGATTAAAATAGCTAAACTATAAAAATTAGGCTGTGAATTAGCCTATAGCATTACCCCCGTTTTTTCTGCAAACATTGTATGGCCATAGCGGCTGCTGTAGTTCGATTGTCTACCGCCAGCTTTTTAAACAACTGCTCTAAATGTTTGTTTACCGTGCGTGGGCTTATATCAATAATTTGCGCTATTTCGCGATTGGTTTTGCCTTTAGCTAGCCATAAAAAAACGTCAGATTCACGCTTGGTTATACCAAATTGTTCTTTTAATACACTGGCTTCATCTACTGCTGTATCATTATTCAACCGAATTAAATGCTCGCCTTGATCGGATAAGCCAAAATATATTGCAGTGTAATGCTGGCCGGCAGCACAAAAGGGCATTTTGTTGTCTTCTGTAGGGTGGTTGGCCAGCCAGTGTTTTAATTGGTCTTCTAGTGTGTTGGTGGGCGAGTTAATGGTTAGCTCTTCTAGTAACTTGCTGGCAGCGGGTGTTGCCCATTGTTTAACGCCGTCGTTGTTCACCGCCAAAATGGTTTGGCCAGCAGAGTCCAACGCTTGTTGCGCAGATAACGCCGTGCGCGCATTGATTAAATGGGCATTTATTCGAGCTACCAATTCCTTTGGGTTAATGGGTTTGGTTAAATAGTCTACACCGCCTGCGGCAAACCCTTTCACAATGCTATCTGTATCGCTTAGCCCGGTCATAAATATCACCGGTATATTTTTAAGGCTGGGGTTTGCTTTTAATTTCTCGCAGGTTTCAAAGCCGTCCATGCCCGGCATAATTGCATCTAGCAAAATAACATCGGGTGTTAATTTTTGTGCAATGGTTAACGCTTGTTTACCCTCAAGTGCAACCAATGTAGTCATACCTGTAGACTCTAAGGCTTCGTTTAGCATGCCTAGGGTATCAGGGGAGTCGTCTACTATTAATACGATATGGTTATCTGGGCTTATCGTATTCATAAGGATGGTACCTGTAATAATTCGATGACTTTTTTAAATTTAACTTCGTTAATATATTTTTTTAACTGAGTTAAAAATAAAGGGTTAATGTTCGGGTCGTTTGCCAGTTGATTAGCAATGGTTTTAAGCATGCTTAGGTGGCCTATTTCTGCATGTATGATAAGCTTTTCACGTATATCTTGGGTAGGCAGGCCGTCGCCGTTAAACGCACGGGACTCTATTTCTTGCAGGCTATGCGACGAGCTGGGTGCGAGCTTCCATTGCAAAGCAAGGTAGCGATCTAAGGTTTGTAACAGTTGGTCTAGCTTAATCGGCTTTACTAAGTATTCGTTGTAGGCTGTATCGCTTACCTCTTTGTTATTTTGCTGGGCTAATTCATCGTGGCTTAAAATATCTTCATTGGCGTTGGCTGTTACCATTACTATGGGCACGCTAAACCCAATTTGTCGCAGTTTGGCTGCGAGCTCTGGCCCGTTCATGCCTGGCATTCGTCTATCTATTAAAAATATATCGGGTGTGAAATAACTTATCATGGCTAGGCAGGCCTCTGCGTCTGGTGCCTCCACTACGCCAAAACCCAATGGAGTAAGTAGGTCGCCAATTAAACCTCGGTGAGTCGCGTCATCGTCCACCACCATTATCGATTTTTTCTCGCCTTCGTAGCCGTATATTTTTCTGGGTTTTACTTGCGCCGTTTTGGGCGTATCTACTCTAGAAAGCATTAGCCAAACAGTAAAAATACTGCCGCCATTCGGGTTGCGCTCTACAGATATATCGCCCCCCATTATGTCGGTAAGTAGGCGCGTAATGGTTAGTCCTAAGCCCGTGCCTGGCACTGCTGGGCTACCTGGGCGGCGCACTCGCTCAAATGGCTTGAATATGCGTTCGTATTCATCTTCATTTATACCCACGCCGGTATCGCTAATTTTGAACTCTGCGACTTGGTTGCGGTAATTGATGCTAAATTTCACCTCTCCGTGTTCGGTATATTTAATGGCGTTAGAGAGTAAGTTTATAAGTATTTGCCTTACTCTTTTTTCGTCGCCCATAACTGTTGCAGGCATGGGTGACAGACGTTCGCAAGTGAACGTTAAGCCTTTGTCTTGCGCTTGTAGCAAAAACATTTTTTCTAATTGACCCAATAAGCTTTTAAATTGAATAGTGTTGCGCTGTATTTCTAATCTGCCAGCTTCAATTTTAGAAATGTCTAACAGCCCCTCAATTAAATCAGCTAAATGTTCGCCGCTGCGTTTAATAACGGCTATTTTATTTTGGTTAGCCTCGCTTAGTGCCGAGTCCATCTCCATCAATTGGGCATAGCCTAATACGGTGTTTAGCGGCGAACGCAATTCATGGCTAATGCCGGTTAAATATCGACTTTTGGCATTGTTAGCGGCTTCTGCTTGCTCTTTGGCTTTTTGTAGTTTTAAGTCGGTTTTCTCGTGGGCTTCTATTTCTTGCACTAATTTTCGTGTTTGGGTTTGCGATTCTTCCTGCGCAACAATCTGGCTTTGATGCGCCAATACAAATAACCAGCAAATAACGCCAGCTACGATGGTGAGTATAAAAAACACCTTCCATAAGGTGGCTTCCAGTAGCTGGTTAATAGTAAGGCTATCGGTTTTTATATTGGTATAAACCAGTGCTAACAAAACACCCGTTACTGCACCCACAAGGGTGAGCAGTAATACAAAATGTACAAGTCGAATATTTAAGTAATTTGAAGCAAAGCTGGGCAGGCAACGTTGCGCAAGTGTAACAAGCCTAGTGCTAATGGATTGATGGGTTTTGCATAGGTCTTGGCAGCGCGCATCTAGCGAGCAGCATAGCGAGCAAATATAGCCGTCGTATGCTGGGCACTGGGCCATGTCTTCGGTTTCGTAATTGTTCTCACAAATACTGCATTTAACATGCTGGTGTTGATCGCTAAATACATAGGCTGGGCGAGCAATATAATATTTACCCTTTGTGCCCCAAGCTATTAGGGGCGAGCATATAAACGCTGTGGCCAGCGCAATAAAGTGAGAAAGCGCATGTGCGTGCTCACCCATAAAGCCCAGGTAAGCAAGTACACCAGTAATCGAGGCGATAAGCATGCTGCCTACGCCTACTGGGTTTATATCGTAAAGGTGTGCGCGCTTAAATTCTATGTTGGGTGGGCTAAAGCCAAGCGGTTTATTTATTATTAAATCTGCTACTAATGCCCCCACCCAGCTAACGGCAATAATTGCGTAAATACTTAAAGTACTTTCGAAGGCGTGGTAAATGCCAAGCTCCATAAGTAGCAAAGCAATTGACACATTAAATACCAGCCATACAACCCGGCCTGGATGGTTGTGAGTGAGGCGCGAGAAAAAATTAGACCAAGCAATAGACCCTGCATAGGCGTTGGTTACGTTAATTTTTAATTGTGATAACACAACGAAAAAGCCAGCAAGTACCAGTGCAAGGTGCTGGTTCTGCGTAATGTAGCCATAGGCGATGGCATACATGGTGGTGGGGTCGGAAGCGTCTATAAGGCTACTGCCGTATTGAATGGCCACCACAGCGAGAAAGGAACCTATTACCAGTTTAATACAGCCTACGATTATCCAGCCCGGCCCGCCAGCAATAAGTGCACACCACCAGCGTGTTTTATTACCGGCTGTTTTTTCTGGCATAAAGCGCAAAAAATCCACCTGTTCACCAATTTGTGCTACTAGCGCAAACATCACCGATGCCGCTGCACCAAATAATAAAATATTTAACCCAGGTGAGGACTGTTTGGTGCCGGTGTAGCTCTGCCAATCTGCCACTAAGGTTGCGTCGTTAAATAGAATAAAAATAAGGGGTGCGAGTTGTAGGGCTATCCATAATGGTTGGGTCCACAATTGGAAGCGGCTAATAAATGTAATGCCGTAAAACACCAGTGGGATGGCGACGAGTGAGCTAATAATGTAGCCAATGGCTAGGGGAATACCGAGTGTTAGCTCCAGCGCCTTTGCCATTATGGCGGCTTCAAGTGCAAAGAATATAAATGTAAACGAAGCGTAAATAAGTGAGGTGGCGGTGGAGCCGATATAACCAAAGCCTGCACCACGAGTGAGCAAATCTATATCTACGCCATATTTTGCAGCGTAATAGCAAATGGGTAGCCCTGCAAAGAATATAAGCAAACCCACCACAAGTACGGCTGCCATGGCGTTATCGAAGCCATAGCTAATGGTTATGGCAGCGCCTATTGCCTCTAAGGCTAAAAATGAAATAGACCCAAGCGCAGTGTTTGCCACCCGCAACAGCGACCATTTACGAGACGCCTTAGCGGTAAAGCGCAGCGCGTAATCCTCTAGGGTCTGGTTGTTCACCCACTGGTTGTAACTGCGTCGAACGCGATAAATCTGCTGTTTAGCCGCCATAGTGTTTACTCCTCGCCCAATTATTAAGGCTCAGGCAAGGAGTTGCCCCGCATTTTCACCATTAACTTCAGGTTGTTTTTTGCCCTGTTTGTATCTCCTCCAATGTGACTGTAGCTGGCATCCAACTGCGTGCTCGCATCGTTCTTAATGCGCTGTTACCCCTTAAGCGAAATTCGCGCCAACCCTTCGCTTTCCTCCTGCTAAAACTTTGATGTTAGCCGCGATGAATGTTGAAGCACTAGCTCAGTCATCTATATGTGCGCCTACGATATGACGCTTTTGCGCATTCGCCTATGCGTTAAATGACGTATCTAGGGGGATCATTTGTCGAATGGTGGCTAAGGCTTTAGAGGGTAAAAATAGCCCCACGCATTACTTCCGGTGCAATCACTACACAGAGGGTAGGTTATGAAACTCACACAATTAGCTAGCAGTTTAACGCGCTTCGAATCCCGACGAGGTCTCCTAAAGATTGTTGGGATGAGCGCTTTTTTATTTGGTATGCATTCGGCACTGGCCGATGAGGCAAATACCACAGGGCTTGCCGTTACTAAAGATACGGTCAAAGTCGGGATCTTACATTCGTTAACCGGCACCATGGCAATCAGTGAGACCGGCGCGCAAGAGGCTGAGAAGCTTGCAATAAAACAAATTAACGATATGGGTGGCATCTTAGGAAGAAAGATCGAGATTATCCAAGAGGATGGCGCCAGTGATTGGCCAACCTTTGCCGAGAAATCTAGAAAGCTACTAGTAAAAGATAAGGTAGCTGCTGTATTCGGTTGCTGGACATCCGCATCGCGCAAAGCGGCACTGCCAGTGTTTGAAAAAGAAAATGGGTTGCTGTACTACCCAACGTTTTACGAAGGGTTAGAGCAATCTAAAAACGTGATTTATACGGGCCAAGAGGCAACCCAACAAATTTTAGATGGTTTGAACTGGGTAGCGAAAGAGAAAAATGCGAAAACGTTTTATCTCATCGGTTCGGATTACATCTGGCCGCGCACATCAATGAAAATTGCACGCAAACATATAGAAAATGTGTTGGGCGGCAAAGTTGTTGGTGAAGAATATAAGCCATTAGGTAATACGCAGTTCGGCTCGGTTATCAACAAAATTCGCCTGAAAAAACCAGATGTTATTTACGCTGCAGTGGTTGGGGGCAGTAACGTTGCATGGTTTAAGCAATTAAAAGCTGCGGGCATTACTGGCGAAAAGCAAACCCTATTAACTATTTCTGTAACCGAAGATGAAGTGTTGGGTATTGGCGGTGAAAACTTAGAAGGCTTCTACTCCATCATGAAGTACTTTCAAAGCCAAGATAACCCCAACAACAAAGCCTTTGTGTCTGCCTTTAAAGAAATGTGGGGTGACGACAGTGTAATTGGTGACGTAACGCAGGCAGCTTATCTCGGCCCATGGTTATGGAAGGCCGCTGTAGAAAAAGCAGGCTCCTTCGATGTAGATAAAGTTGTAGCGGCATCAGAAAGTGGTGAAATTGAATTAACCACCGCGCCAGAAGGTTATGTGAAGTTGCACAAAAACCATCACTTGTGGAGTAAAGCCCGCGTAGGTGTTTGGAACAAAGATGGTCAAGCAACGGTAGTGTACGAATCTGACCTTATCGAACCAGACCCATTCCCAGCCGGTTATCAGTAAATAGATTTACTTTTCACAGCGAACAAGGAGGTTCGCTTTCACTTTTTAAAAATCCAAACAGCGGAGAAAAAATATGGGCGGTTATACCTACAGCGAATTGGGGTCCATCTTGGCAATGCAGGGCTTCGCTGGAATTAGTTTATTCAGCGTACTGCTTTTAATGGCGTTAGGGCTTGCCATTATTTTTGGTCAAATGGGTGTAATTAATATGGCTCACGGCGAATTTATGGCCGTAGGCGCCTACACCACTTACTTTATATCTACCCTCACCGAGGCCTACTTTCCAGAGCTTATGTCCTATTACTTTGTGTTTGCCATTTTGGTGGCCTTTGTAATGGCGGGGGCACTAGGGTATTTCGCGGAATTTATATTAATACGGCATTTGTATAAGCGCCCTTTAGATACGTTGCTGGCAACCTGGGGCCTAAGCCTAATTATGCAGCAGGCGTTTCGTTCTATTTTTGGCGCGCGCGAAGTTAGCCCGGCGCTACCAGATTGGTTGATGGGGTCTTACCAGCCAACCGATACCATTGATATTCCCCTTAACGGCATGTTCGTACTTGGTTTAACCACGCTTGTCACTCTGGGCGTATTTTACCTTTTATTTAAATCTAGCTGGGGCTTGCGCGTGCGAGCTACTACGCAAAATCGTGTAATGAGTGGCGCGGTTGGCATAAACACTAAAAAAATTGACCGTTACACCTTTGCTTTAGGTTGTGGCATTGCAGGTATTGCGGGCGCGGCGTTCACCACCATTGCTTCTACTGGGCCAACTACTGGGTCGCTTTATATTGTAGATACGTTCATGGTTGTGGTGTTCGGCGGAGCAGGTAGTTTAGTGGGCACTATATCGTCAGCCTTTTCCATTGCGCAGGCGCAATCTATTTTGGAGTTCTTCATAAGCGGTTCAATGGCAAAAGTATACACGCTGTTGGCGTTAGTGTTGATTCTAATGTTTAAACCAGAAGGTTTGTTTGCCAGTAAGGTGCGTCGCTAATACAGCGGCGTATCTGTGTTTACTTAGGCTTATTTGGGAGACGAGTATGAGCTTTGTATATGAAAATTTAATGGGTGGGAAAAAAGGCCTAACCGGCTTTTTAATTCTCGCTGCTCTCATTCTGGTTGTTTTTCCAGTGTGTTTAGATTTATTTAGGCTTAATTTGGTAGGCAAGTACTTAACCTACGCGTTTGCCGCAGTAAGTTTAGTTTTGTTGTGGGGGTACGGCGGTACCCTTAGTTTAGGGCAGGGGATATTTTTTGGTCTTGGCGGTTATGCCATGGCGATGTTTTTAAAGTTGGAAGCCAGCTCGCCAGAAAACACAGCCATACAATCTACCCCAGGTATTCCAGATTTTATGGATTGGAACCAGTTAACCGAACTGCCTTGGTTTTGGGTACCGTTTAACAGTTTAACTTTTACCATTTTAGCTATTTTAATTGTGCCCACCGTGTTCGCCTACGTTATAGGCGCTGCCATGTTTAAGCGCAGGGTGGGCGGTGTTTACTTTGCGATTATTACCCAAGTAGTGGCGGTTATTCTTACGGTACTCATTGTGGGCCAGCAGGGGTTTACCGGCGGTATTAACGGCATAACCGATTTGCGCACGCTAAATGGCTGGGATATCACCTCCGACTCCGCAAAATATATATTTTATTTTCTAAACTGCTTTTTATTGCTCGGTGTAATTATGCTGGGCCGTTTTATTCTTACCAGCAAGTTCGGTCGCTTATTGTTAGCAATGCGCGACAAAGAAGACCGCGTTAGATTCTCTGGTTATGACGTTTCTAATTTCAAAATATTTATCTTTTGTATTGCTGCATTAATGTCTGCTATTGGCGGCGCTATGTTCACTTTGCAAGTGGGCTTTATGTCACCCTCTTTTGTCGGCATCGTGCCATCTATTGAGATGGTTATATTCTGTGCGATAGGTGGGCGCATGTCGTTAATAGGCGCTGTGTACGGCACCTTGCTAATTAATTTTGGTAAAACGGCGTTTTCGGAATCCTTTCCTCAGCTTTGGTTGTTTTTAATGGGTGGGCTATTTATCGCGGTTGTAATGTTCTTTCCTAATGGGTTGGCCGGTATTTGGCAGGATTATGGCCATCACCTAACCACGCGTTTACAGCGCGCTAAAAAATGGTTGCTGTTGAAGTTTGGCGCACAACCAAAAACGTTAGCCGAAGATGCGAGCTAATTGTAAACCGAGTTTAATTGATTGAGTGGGGTAGGTGATGAGTTCTACAACAGATTTTACACTTTCTATTGAGGGGTTAACGGTATCTTTCGACGGCTTTAAAGCCGTAGATGATTTAAACCTCTACATAGATAAAAACGAGTTACATGTTGTTATTGGCCCGAATGGCGCGGGTAAAACAACCGTATTGGATTTGATTTGCGGCAAAACAAAATCCACCTCCGGCAGTATTAAGTTTTTAAACAAGGAACTCACCAAAATGAGTGAGCACGCCATAGTGCGAGCGGGGGTAGGGCGTAAGTTTCAAACACCATCAATTTACGAGAACTTAACGGTGCTCGAAAATTTAGAGGTGTCTTACCCCGCAGGACGTGGGGTTTTAGGCTCGCTAGTCTTTAAACGCTCTACAGCCGTGCTGCAAAAAATTCACGAAATAGCAGCCGAGATAATGCTGGATGATCAGCTAGATACAGAGGCAGGTTTGCTTAGCCACGGGCAAAAGCAGTGGTTAGAAATAGGGATGTTACTTATTCAAGACCCGCAGTTGCTAATGCTAGATGAGCCAGTAGCCGGCATGAGTGTTAAAGAGCGCGAACAAACAGGCGAATTGTTGAAGAAAATTAGCAAAGGGCGATCTGTACTAGTTATTGAACACGATATGGAGTTTGTTGCGCGTATAGCGCAGAAGGTAACGGTATTGCATCAGGGTAAGATTTTAGCCGCGGGCAATATGGAGAAAGTGCAGTCCGACCCGAAAGTGATCGAAGTGTATTTAGGGCATTAATGCTTGGCTGATATTACCCTGCGAATAGTAAAGGTGAATGTATGTTAAACGTATCTAATTTAAAAGTAAGTTATGGCCAAAGCGAAGTGATACACGGGCTTGATTTTACCGTGCCTAAAAACGAAACCCTTGCGGTAATGGGGCGTAACGGTATGGGTAAAACGACTTTGTTCAAATCGCTTATCGGTGTGCTGCCTTTATCTGGCGGTTCCATAAGTGTGGATGGCACAGACGTGTCAGACATGGAAAGCCACAAGCGTGTGGAAAACGGAATTGCCTATGTGCCACAAGGGCGCATGATCTTTCCATCTTTAACCGTGCAAGAGAACATCGAGACCGGAATGGAAGTTTCTGGCCTTAAAAAAATACCCGACGATATTTACGCATTGTTCCCAGTGCTGCGAGAAATGCGCAAACGCAAGGGCGGCAATCTGTCTGGTGGCCAACAACAACAGTTAGCTATTGCGCGCGCGTTGGTGACTAACCCAAAGGTGTTGCTGCTAGACGAGCCCACAGAAGGTATACAGCCATCCATTATTAAAGATATTGCCAATGTACTTAACGAAATTAAAAAGATGCGCGACATAACCATTATTGTGTCTGAACAAGTGCTGAGTTTTACCATGGCCGTGGCAGACAGAATTATCGTTATCGATAAAGGCAATTTTATTCACGAAGACCTGCGAGACGATGTCGATACCGACAAAATTAAAAAGTATCTGTCTGTGTAGCGCTTAAAGCGTTCCTATACGTCATTTAACGTAGTTGGTTAAGTCGTATATCGAATAGTACGTAAGTTAAAGCCGGTAAATAATGGAAGCACGAAATCACAGTTAATCGAGCAAATTAAACAAACAAGTTAAACCAGCAAGTTAAACGAATAAGTAGTTAAACGAATAAGTAGTTAAAACCCAAATCGCGCAATGTGAATACACTGCGACGTAAACACTCTTAGGAGAAGCAGCAATGGCAGAAACTATCATTAAGGTTGATTTAAAAGAGTCGCCCTACACCAACGAGAAAATTCACAACCGCTGGCACCCTGATATTCCCATGGCAGTAAAAGTAAAGCCTGGGGATGATTTTAAAATCGAGTGCTACGATTGGACCGGTGGTCAAATAGAAAACAACGACGACGCAGCCGATGTGCGCGATGTAGATCTAAGCCAAGTGCATTTTTTGTCTGGCCCTGTTGGGGTTGAGGGCGCAGAGCCGGGCGATTTGTTGGTGGTAGATATTCTCGATATAGGCGCTTTCGACGAAAGCTTGTGGGGCTTTAACGGTTTCTTTTCTAAAAAGAATGGCGGCGGCTTTTTAACCGATCACTTCCCCGAAGCGCAAAAATCCATTTGGGATATAAACGGTATGTTTACTAAATCACGGCACGTGCCAGGGGTTGAGTATGCGGGGTTAATTCACCCAGGTTTAATAGGTTGCTTGCCATCTAAAGAATTGCTTGATGAATGGAATACACGCGAAAAAGCACTGTACGATACCGAGCCAGATAGAACGCCAGCTCTTGCTACCTTACCTTACGCAGAAACCGCCCATATGGGTACAATGCAGGGCGATGCAAAAGAAAAAGCCGCAGCAGAGGGGGCGCGTACGGTTCCACCGCGGGAGCACGGCGGCAACTGCGATATTAAAGATTTATCGCGCGGCTCCAAAATTTACTTTCCGGTTTATGTAAAAGATGCAGGGCTATCTGTAGGGGATTTGCACTTTAGTCAAGGCGACGGCGAAATAACTTTTTGCGGCGCTATCGAAATGGCTGGTTGGATACACCTACGTGTAAATCTTATTAAAGGCGGCATGGAAAAATACGCCATTAAAAACCCTATTTTTAAACCTAGCCCCATCACGCCTAAATACGACGATTACCTAATATTTGAAGGTATATCGGTAGATGAAGGCGGTAAGCAGCATTATTTAGATGTGCACGTGGCTTACAGGCAGGCTTGTTTAAACGCTATTAATTATTTAGAGAAGTTTGGTTACTCGCGCGCGCAGGCTTACGCCATTTTGGGTACGGCGCCGGTGCAAGGGCATATTAGTGGTGTGGTGGATATACCCAACGCGTGCGCAACGCTTTGGTTACCTACCGATATCTTTGAATTTAATGTGCAGCCGGGGGCAGACGGGCCAACAGTGGAGTTAGACGGCTCTGTTCAGGTTCCGCTGGCACCAGACTTAGAGTAGTAAACAAAACTCACGGGGCGAAAGCCCCTTAGCACCACATGATGCAGTTAGATTGAGGAGACGCGAACATGCCAGTGTATGACTATAAATGTAAAGAGCATGGTGTATTTAACGATTTGGCAACCATAGCCGATAGCGATAAACCCTGTGCTTGCCCAACCTGTGGTGAGCTAGCGGCCCGCATTATTCGCCTGCCGCCCACAATTACGAAAATGCCAAGCGCTAAAAAGCACGCTTACGAAGTAAACGAGCGCAACCAGCATGAGCCGACGCATTCCACCGCTGCGCGCCGGCAAGATGATGAGCAGCATGCGAAGGGCTGTGGCTGTCAGAAAAAATTAAGTCATTCCAAGCTTATGTATACCGCGCAAGGGGAAAAAATGTTCCCGTCGATGCGCCCGTGGATGATTAGCCACTAAGGTTAGTTCTTTGCGATTTTAGTTTTAGCCATAGCAGGCTAACGTGTTTGGCCGGCGTTCCCAGAGCGTCGGCCTTTTTTATAGGCATACCTTTAATTATTGTTAGCCCTCTGTTACTCGCTTGCCCTCTAATACAAGTGTTTACGGTTAGCTGTTGTGCTAAGTGGGCGGCGGCTTTGCGCGCGTCTAAGCTGGGTAGAGGCCGCCCTAGTGCTGCAGGGCCTACAACAAAAAAACCGTCAAATTATTCGTTGCTATGCAGCCGCAAAGGTTGTAACGTTCGCCAAAATTCGCGGCTGGTTAAATACCCTTAAATCAGCCCAAGTTTCTTCCTTTTTGAGTACCTTTGTTTAAGCGTTCTGCTAGCCTTTAAGTAAGCCATTGCTACTGTGCGAAGCGCCGAGTAAACAGCCCCTTAGTTTGGTGGATTTGTGCCAATGGGGTTTTAGCCCGCTCTCGCCGAGCACACACCTTAGAGTTTGTAATATGGACAGTAACCTGTTTTGGATAGTGGTATTAATTGTTACTAGTGCCTTCTTCGCTATTGCCGAGATTGCGTTAGCGGCTGCACGCCAACTAAAGCTTAATATTTTGGTGGATGAAGGTAGCGAGAACGCCAAACTGGTGCTGGATTTACAAGCTAAGTCGGGCGCGTTTTTCGCGGCTATTCAAATTGCGCTAAACGCAATCGCTATATTGGGCGGTATTATTGGTGAGAACACGTTTACACCTTACTTAAAAACGCTTATTAGCTATGTTTACGAAGGGCGGTTTCTCGATGAGGTAAGTTTTACTTGCTCCTTTTTATTGGTTACCAGCCTATTCATTTTGTTTGCCGATCTTATTCCCAAACGTATAGGTATGGCTCTGCCAGAAAAAATTGCCCTGCGGGTAGTAAGGCCCATGATGTTTTCAGTAATGGTGCTTAAGCCCTTTGTGCTGTTTTTTAACAGCCTGTCAGATTTAATTTTAAAGCTATGTCGTATACCAACCGAGCGTGTGGATATAGTTACCGCGCAGGATATTGTGGCCATTATGGATGCCGGCGCCGCAAACGGATCGATTCCGTCGCAAGAATACCAAATGATAGGTAACGTATTTGAGCTGGAAAATCGTAGCCTAACCTCGGTAATGTGTGTGCGTGACGATATGGTGTACTTCGATATTAACGATACCCACGCCGACATTAGCGAAAAAATTATTCAACACCCGCACAACTTCTACCTAGTATGCGACAACAGCCTAGATCAAATTGTAGGTTTAGTGGAATCCAAAGCGCTGCTAAAGCAGGTGCTAGCTGGTGAGCAGGCAAGACTGTCGTCAGATATCGTTAGCAAAGATGTGTTCTATCTGCCCGATTCACTTAGCTTATCTGAGGCGCTCGAAGCCTTCAAATGCCATACCCAACCCATTGCCGCCGTGTTGAATGAGTATTCACTGGTTGTAGGGCTTGTTACCATGAAAGATGTAATGAGCGTGGTAGTAGACGGTTTTACGGGTGTATTGGCCGACCAGCTTATTGTGAAACGCGGCGAAGGATCGTGGTTAATCGATGGCTCGGCTGCTATCATCGATGTTGGCCGTTGTTTAGGGGTGGAAGAATTCCCCGATTCAGACAGCTACGAGACACTGGCTGGCTTTATTATGTACAAGTTAAAGAAACTGCCAAAATTAACTGATAATTTGCTGTTTGAAGGTTACCGCTTCGAAGTGGTCGACATGGATAATTTGAAAATTAGTAAGTTACTTGTTTCCAAAGTGGATGCTTAAATTAGGTGCCATTGCTGCCTAATTATTCAAAAGTGTAAATTTTAAAAATGATAGGAACAAAAGATATGAAATTTCGTTTTCCCATTGTCGTCATCGATGAAGATTTTAGGGCCGAAAATATCTCTGGCTCGAGTATTCGCGATCTAGCCGAAGCAATTGGTAACGAAGGGATGGAAGTTGTAGGCTTTACCAGCTATGTAGACCTCACCTCCTTTGCTCAGCAAGCAAGCCGTGCATCGTGTTTTATTGTTTCTATCGACGACGATGAGTTCGGCTCGGGTTCACCCGAAGAAGTGGCCGTACCTATTGAGGCGTTGCGAAGCTTTATATTAGCGGTTAGAAAGCGCAATACCGATATTCCTATCTTCCTATACGGTGAAACCCGCACTGCGCAGCATATCCCCAATGATGTATTGCGCGAGCTACACGGCTTTATTCACATGTTTGAAGACACGCCCGAGTTTGTGGCGCGCCATATTATCCGTGAGGCGAAAAAGTATTTGTCGTCACTCGCGCCACCATTTTTTAATGCCCTTATGGAGTACGCAAGCGATAGCTCATACTCGTGGCATTGCCCTGGGCACTCTGGTGGCGTAGCGTTTTTAAAAAGCCCCATTGGCCAAATGTTCCACCAGTTTTTTGGCGAGAACATGCTGCGCGCAGACGTGTGCAACTCGGTAGATGAGCTAGGTCAGCTGCTGGATCACACCGGCCCAGTTGCCGCGAGCGAGCAAAATGCCGCCCGTATATTTAACAGTGACCATTTGTTTTTTGTGACTAACGGTACTTCTACATCCAACAAAATCGTGTGGCACTCCACCGTAGCGCCTGGCGACATTGTGGTAGTAGATAGAAACTGCCACAAATCGATTTTGCACTCCATTATTATGACCGGCGCCATCCCTGTGTTTTTAATGCCTACGCGCAACCACTACGGCATTATTGGTCCTATTCCAAAGTCTGAATTTACTATGGAATCTATCCGCGAAAAGATAGAAGCCAACCCGTTTGCGCGTAAAGCCAAAAACAAAAAGCCCCGTATCCTCACTATTACGCAAAGTACCTACGACGGTATTTTGTATAACGTGGAGCAAATCAAAGAGATTCTTGGCTCCAATATCGACACATTGCATTTCGACGAAGCTTGGTTGCCCCATGCTACGTTCCACGACTTTTATAAAAACATGCACGCCATAGGCACAGACCGGCCGCGTTCGGACGACACCTTAGTATTCGCCACACAATCTACCCATAAACTGCTTGCTGGCTTATCGCAGGCGTCGCAAATATTGGTGCAAAACGGCAACAACCGTAAATTGGACACTCACCGTTTTAACGAATCCTACTTAATGCATTCTTCCACCAGCCCGCAATATTCCATTATTGCCTCGTGCGATGTGGCTGCAGCCATGATGGAGGCCCCCGGCGGTACCGCGCTAGTAGAAGAATCGCTGCTAGAAGCGCTCGATTTCCGCCGTGCCATGCGCAAAGTAGATGCAGAGTTTGGTGATGATGACTGGTGGTTCCAAGTTTGGGGGCCTAAGGATATTGCCGAAGAGGGCATTGGCGAGCGCGAAGATTGGGTTATACGCGAAGATGATGACTGGCACGATTTCGGCAATATTGAATCTGGCTTTAATATGCTCGACCCCATCAAAGCCACTATCATCACCCCCGGGCTAAACTTGAAGGGCGACTTCGATGAGTTTGGTATTCCGGCTGCAATTGTAAGTAAATACTTGGCTGAGCACGGCATTATCATCGAAAAAACCGGCCTGTATTCCTTCTTCATTATGTTCACTATCGGCATTACCAAAGGCCGATGGAATTCCATGGTGACGGAATTGCAGCAATTTAAAGACGATTACGACCAAAACCTGCCTTTATGGCGTGTTTTACCGGAGTTCGTGAGTAAACACAAACAGTATGAGCGCATTGGTTTGCGCGATTTGTGTACCCAAATTCACGATATGTATAAAAAGTACGACGTGGCTAAAATTACCACTGATATGTACCTATCTAAAATAGAGCCTGCTATGACCCCAGCAGATGCTTGGGCAAAAATGGCTCACCGCGAAATAGAGCGCGTATCTATTGATGAAATAGAAGGCCGTATTACTGCGATGTTAGTAACCCCTTACCCACCGGGTATACCTTTGATGGTGCCGGGCGAGCGATTCAACAGCACTATTATTAGCTACTTGAAGTTCGCGCGCGATTTCAACTCTGCGTTACCGGGCTTTGAGACAGACGTACACGGTCTAGTGAAAGACACCGTAAACGGGGTAGAAGGCTACTATATCGATGTAGTTAAAGAGTAATACAGCTTGTGTAGGGGCAGGTAGTTGCCCCTATACCCAGCAGCTTTTGGGCGTATTTTTCAGGTGCGCTTCTACTTGCCTCTTTGCATGTCTTACTTTTATTAGAGCGTGCGACATTATTAATTTTTTCAAATTTGGCTGCCCGTGTTAATCATTCAGCACTTCAATTTTTGATAAAAAAACTTCAACTTTTTACCATTTAACATACTTTCCTTGTAATGCGTTATTGCCTGTCCCCTGTTTTGATTAATGCTTGTTGCACAAAACAACAATAATCTCGGAGGTCTCCAATGCGAATACATACTCAATTAGATCAATCTGTAGTAGTAAGTACTAACCATCACCCAGTAATTTCGACCTTAGAGCAGCACCCTGCAAGCCAAATATTTGATATCGCCATCCAGCGTATGGCCGAACACTCAATCGAGCTAGATGTAACCCTAAAGGATACGCAGCTTAGCCATAACCCCGCGCTTAGTAGTTTACTAGGCTGCGTTATTGACTGTGGTGTGCGCACTATTCCTGCGGAGCATGCGGGAAGTTACGACATATCGGAATACGAGTTAAGTTTTATAAACCCATGGCGCGGCGAGCCCTTACTGTTGCGTGGCAGCATCGAAATGGAAAAAGAGCACTTAGCTGTATTTATTTGTGAGTTGTTGTTGCCCAATGGACTTTGTGTAGCGCAGGCACAAGGTACCTTGCTTACTGCGTTTTAGCTCTTAGCCAACAGGTGCTTTTACCTGTTGGCCCTTCCTCTTTGGTAGAGGCCATAGGCTTGAAGTGTGACATACAGAACACTTTGGCCTTAAAGCCAAGTTTTAGCCAATAACTGGGTGTTAGAATAAAAAATTCATTAACACTAAGAGTATTGTCCCTTGCGATTTATTGGCCTATACAAATATCTCGTTTCCAAGCTCGCCCCCTTCATTGTTATCGCTCTCGCTATTCCGCAACTTGCGGCGGCGAAAGATTTTGAACTCTCGGGTGTGTTATTGGAGGTTATCGACCCTTACCTAGAGCTACACACAGGGCCTGGCCGTGGTTACCCTATTTTCTATGTAATAGAAGAGGGTGAAGGTGTGGTGGTGTTAACCCGTCAACCCGGCTGGTATGAAGTGTTAAGCCAAAGCAACCAGGTGGGCTGGGTATCAGAAAGCCAAATAGCGCGCACCATGCAAAAGTCTGGCGAGCCCGCAGATTTACCCTCGGTGAGCTACGGCGACTACCTCAATAAAGGGTGGCAGGTAGGCTTTGCGGCAGGTGCGTTCTCATCGGGCGAACTGCAAGGCGCCGACAATCTAAAGTTATCCGCAGGGTATAGGCCCATTAGTTGGCTTGTTATCGAAGCTGAAACCGGCCGTTTTTATGCACCAGAAACCCGTGGCAGCTATATGGGGCTTAACCTTGTTGCCGAGCCTATCTCCAAATGGAAGTTCTCACCAGCCATACTTTACGGCATGGGTACAATGAAAATTGAATCTCAGCCAGAGTTGGTGCCGCTTGGCTTTAGCGATTCCGACCTAAAAAGCTATGGCCTAAGGTTAAATTACTACGTAGGTAGAAATTTTGTAGTTAACATCGAGCAGCGTTGGTTCGATATAAGTATTGAAAATAATAATCTGGAGTTGGAAGGATGGTTCGTCGGTTTCAACACGTTTTTCTAAGCGGTCGTATATTGGCTGGCATAGGCGCAGCGGTATTTTTGCTCGCCACTGCTGGCACTGCACAGGCTGCAGAAAACGATAAGGCCAAAATAAACTCAGACTTTTTTGAAGTGGGGGTGAGCACCGGCATGCTTAATATCGAAGATTTCGGTAGCGAGCTCTATGCCGGCGTAAGCGCCAATTTTAAAGCCACAGAAGATTTCTTTTTGCAGTTTAACTACGCCCAAAGTCACTTAGCATTGTCTGCTTTTGAACAAAGCCAAGGGCGCCTGTTTGAGGGTGCCGACAGAGACTTTAAACATTTCGACTTTTTGGTTGGTTACAATATTTTCCAAGGCGAAGTGTTTAGAAGCAACCGTAAATCTAACCTTTCTGCCCTGTATGTTGTAGCTGGCGTGGGGGAGACTGCGCTCGGGGGTGAAAACAATTTTAGCTACACCTACGGTGTGGGTTACCAGTTTGCACTCACAAGAAAAATTATTGTTCGCTGCGATTACCGCAATGTGAGCTTTAACTCCAGCTTGTTGGTAGAAGACGAGCTAACTCGCACTTCACAGATAGGAGTGGGGGTAGGTTATTTATTTTAGTAAGCGCTAATTTTAAGGTTTCTCTCTTCGCGCCCCATTCTTGGGGCGCTCTTGTACGGTCTAGCTGGCTGAGCTTGGTGTAACTCCGCCTTGAACTGTTCATTTTTACTAAAACAGCACATTAACCCCAATATTCAATTCATTGTTCATGGTTTGGCTGGTGGTATCTAAAAACTCGCGTTCGAATAGGTGGTTTTTAAAATCCAAGTTTATAGTCATCCAGTCGGTGGGTACCACTCGGTAGCTAAGGCCTAAAAGCCCGCTCGCAGCAGAGTTGCCGGCGAATTCAATGTTACCAACTCCCGCTAATAGGAAGATCGCGGAATCGTACTTACCTTTGGTGCTTAAAAACGAGCGGCCGTGGGCTATGCGGTAACCGCCGCTAAGGGTGGTGTAGGTAAAGTCGTACTCGCCATCTGCCAGAAAGTTTGCATCGGCAATATCCTCAAAAGTGGCACGGCTTACCGTAGACTGCCCCATCTGTACTTGTGCTAGCCAATCACGGGTGATGTGGTAGGTGAGGGAGAAGCCCGTTACAAGGTTTGTATTGAAGTCTGCTACCGAGAGCATGCCTGCGTAAGCGCCCAGCTCAAATTTCTCTGTATCGATAGTCGCCGGCTGCGCCGCATCAACGCGTTTATCTGGAATTACCACGCGTACAGGCTTGCGTGTTTGCTCAGATGCGTCTTGAGCCAATGCAAGGGAAGAGGAAAAGCCGCAAACAATTAAGGCGGCAGAAAATTGCAATAAATTCTTTGTTAAGTAGTTCACGTATTGAGCCTTTATTTCGACTAATCGGTAGTAAAAGGTATTGCATTGCAGGTGAGTGCATAAGATATTCGCTGCCGAGTACGGTTGCAATGCGACCATTAAAAAATGCACTAATTCATTTTTTCTTCTGTCAAAATTGTGAGCGACATGTGAAAACCCAAAAAATTAGTGTGATCTGGTTTTTGTTTCAATTAACTTTTAGCAACAGCACGCGGGAAGTTAAGTATAAATACATTCCGATAAGTTAGGGAACCTCTAACAACTATTTAACTGGTGTGAGAACTTGTTTAGCCAATTACTAGTACGAATTTTAAATTTAGTGACGGTGTTCGCATTTTGCTTGTGTTCAGCCTCCCTGCTAGCCCAAGAAAAGCCCAAGGGCGACGCTTGGTATACAGGCGTAGATATCGAGTTTGATGAAACCAAAGGTCAAGTCCAAAAAGATACGCAGGCCGAATCAGACATCGCTAAAATATCGCGAGAAGTACAAGCGCTTAAAAAAGAGGTGATCGTACTTAATAAAGATTTGCGGCTGCTAGAGGAAAACATGCTGTTTCCCTCAAATACGCGCTTTACGGTTTTTATTACGGTTAACTCCGGCCGCTTTTTTACGTTAGAGAGCGTGAAGGTAAAAATTGATGGGCGTTTAGTAACGTCGCACGTCTATTCCGAAAAACAGCGCACAGCACTATTAAATGGCGGTGTGCAAAAGCTCTATGTAACCAATATGAGTGAGGGCGAGCATAGGCTTACCGCTTTTTTTACAGGGATAGGCGCTAACGATAGAGTTTACAAGCGCGCAGCAGAACTGGAGTTCGATAAAGGGCTAGGTAGCCAATACTTAGAAATACTGGTAACCGACGACGAAAGTACGCAGGAACCTGTTTTTAAGTTAAAACAATGGTGATTGAACTAAGGCGACGAAAAAACTGTTGCGGTAACAGAAGTGATTAATAGATGTATTCATATTAAAAGGCTAAAAAAACAGGGTCTCTTCACCTTGTTTTTTTTTCTGTGCGCGGTAAACACCGTGGCGGCCCCATTTGAATCGCACGTACACTCGCGGGCAGAGTTAGAGTACGGGGTAGTGCTATTTGACTACTTTCAACAAGATTACTTTTCGGCACTTGTTGAACACGAATACACAAGTGAAATAGGCAACACCATAGCGTTAGATACCGAAGGCGAAATGCTTAGCGGTGGCATGATGGTGTCTTATGGCATGCCAGATGAGGCTGAGCGAAACTTGGCGGCACTCGTTAACTCTGCCACCAAAGATACCGTGCGTAACCGCATTTGGTATTACCTTGCCAAATTGCATTACAACAAATCCCAGCTAGATCAAGCCTACGCTGCACTCGACCGGATTAGCGGCGATGTAGACCCTGAGCTGCATTTTGATTACCACTATTTGGCCACCTTAATTCGCAACGATGGCAGCCATACGCAAGAGCAAAAAGAAGCTTTAAAACCGCTTTCGAAAAATAACCCTGCATACCCCTATTTACTGTTTAACTTTGCCATTGGACACCTTAACTCGGGGGATTTAGGTTCTGCAGTGGTGAACCTAGAGGAAGTTTCGCGTTACTCGGGTACGAACGAAGAAATGTCTGTGCTAGGAGACAGGGCAAAACATGGCCTTGCGCAATTAGCACTACAGGCGGGCAATTTGCCGCAAGCTTGGCTTTATTTACAAAATATTCGCACAACGGGGCTGTATTCAAACCGAGCATTGCTCTCTTATGCTTGGTCGGCCATTAAATTAAAGCGTTTTAATGATGCAATACCGGCGTTGGAAATACTAAACAGCCGCTCAATTGCCATTCCTGAGGTGCAAGAAGCCAAGGTGCTATTGGCACATTTATACGAGCAAGAAGGCTCACCTAGAAAGGCATTAAAGGGTAACTTGTTAGCCGAAAAGCAATTCCGCGAAGGGCTGAATATGCTTCAGCAGGCGCGAGGGGCTATATCGGACTTGGATGTACCGCGCGAATTTGTCGCTAACCTAGAAGCGGTAATGGATAGCGAAGATTGGTACGGTTCCAAGCCATCTGTTGATTACAAAAAGCTTACCCCGTTTTTAGTCGATTTAATGTCTAGCAACCCGTTTAACGAAACCCTTAGGGAGCTAGCAGATTTATACGCGCTAGAGGCGAACTTAGAAAATTGGAAAATACAGGCCGAAGAGCACTTAATTATTTTAAAGGCGACTAAGCAAAAAAGTATGGCCGAGCGCATTAAAGAAGCGCTTGAGCGCAAGAAGGTATTATCCGCACAGTTTACACAAGATAGCGCAGACTTAAGGTTGCATGCGCTCACCCTTTCGGAAGAAGAGCAAGCGCGCATGGACGCGCTATTACAAACTACACAGCGTGAGCTAGAGGCTTTAGATAAACTCGCTCAGCAAATGGCGCAAGTGGAGTCGGTATATCAACATCCCGCCGATTACGAAAGCCAAGTGCAGCAAAAGCACAAAGAAATTGAAGAAAAGTTAGAAAAAACACGCGCCTATATAGCGCGCTTGGAACCCGTAATGCGCGACATAGTAAACAAAGAATTAAATAAACACGAAGATAGAATGGGTTATTACCTAGCTCAATCACGTTTAGCAAAAGCGCGTTTGTACGATTCAACGCTGCTTGAATTAGAGCGAGCACAAGGCGACGGTGCGAGTGGTACCAAGGCTAAAAGCAATGGGGAGCAAGTGAAATGAAGCCTCTAAAGCGAACTTTGCCAATGTTAGTGGCGGTTATTGCTGTCGCATCGTGTGGCGGAAATAACCGTCAAAGCACGCTTGGCGATTTAGAGTATAGGCCAAAGCAAGAGCAAGAAATTGAGTTTGAAAAGCTCGATCATGCGCAAGTGCGTGAAGAATATAAAGAATTGCTCGACTTGTTTGAAGATAAACAACTAAAAGAGCAAATAGAACGCCGTATTGCCGATGTGTATATGATGGAATCTGTGCACACGCAACATCAAGATGTAGAAAAGAAAAGCTATTATTTAGAAGCTATTAAAGAATACGAAAAAATTCTAGAAAAGTACCCCAATTCGCCAGATAACGCGGAAGTGCTTTATCAGTTAGCAAAAGCATACGATATGGAAGGTGAGCAGGAAAAAGCCTTACGTATGTTAACCGAACTTACATCTAAGCATCCTTACTACCCCAATTTGGCTGAGGCGTGGTTCCGTGTGGCGGATATCCACTTTAGCAACCAGCGTTACGACCAAGCTAAACACGCTTACCAACAAGTTACGCACCTTAATACTGGTACGCTTTGGGTAAACGCGCACTATATGTTGGGCTGGACGCATTACAAACAGTTTCAATATGAAAAAAGTTTAGATTCCTACGCAAACGTATTGAACACCTACCTCGCGGGCAAAGAGTCTGCTGAAGGGTTAGGTAAGGCCGAAAAGCCTGTGGTTGAAGATACATTGCACTCAATAAGTTTATCGCTAGATAAATTAGCCGGCGCCGAAACAATTCCTAATGTACCGGGTTTGGTTGGCCGCTCTTATGTTTGGATGCTGTATAAAAAACTGGGTGACTTTTACTTAGAAAAAGAATTATTCGGCGAAGCGGTAAATAGCTACCGCGCTTATATTGATGCTAACCCTAGCTCGCAGCGTGCGCCCGTGTTTCACAATATGGTTATCAATGCGCACATCAAAGGTGGTTTTCCTGCGCTGGCGTTAGAAGAGAAAGCGCTTTACGTAAAAGCTTACGGTATTCATTCGAATTTTAACGTTGCAGATGAATCCATTCGCGCTTCTATTTCAACTTCATTACGTGAATATTTAGAAGAGCTGGCCAAATTCCATCACAGCGCAGCACAGGATTACGACAAAAAACTGGCTGAACTCGAAGAGAAGCCCAAGGGGCAAGATAAGCGTATTAGTGTTGCGCGCAAAGATGCCAAAGCGTCTTACGATTCCGCAGCGGCTTACTACAAGGAATTAGCAGACACTTTCCCTAATGACCCGAACTTCGATTCAACTATGTACTACCGTGCAGAAGTGTTATTTGCCGGTAAACGATTCGCCGAAGCGGTACATGATTACGAGTTCGTTGCTTATACGCCCAAGGGCAAAAGCGCAGAAGAGCAGCGGCCCGATGCGGGTTACGCAGCGATTATTTCGTATCAAAAACACATAGATACCTACCCAGAAGCCGAGCAAAATTCGAAAGCGGTTAGACAGTGGCAAGAAAAAGCTGTGGCTTCCATGCTTAATTTTGCTGGCACCTTCCACGCGGATGAGCGTTCACCTTCGGTACTCACTAACGCAGCAGAATACTTGTTTAGCTTAAATAAGTATGAACAGGCCATTGAAGTGTCTACTGCGCTGCTGAATAAGAACCCAAACCTCGACAACAATCTTAAGAAAACCGCTTACGGTATAGCGGCGCACTCTTGGTTTAAATTAGAAAACTATGTTGAGGCTGAAGCGAGTTACTTGAATCAGCGAGCGCTGGTCGTCCAGGAAAGTGAAGAATACAACGTTATATCTGAACGCTTAGCCACGACTATCTACAAAAATTCCGAAACAATAGTGCAAACAGGCGACAAGCAAGCCACTATCGCCGAACTATTAAAAATCAAAGCGTTATCCCCAAACTCTACACGTCGTGTACCCGCGCAATACGATGCTGTTATTTTATTGATGGAGTTAAAGCAGTGGGATACAGCAATAGACGAGCTTCTAGATTTAAAAGCTAACTTCAGTGAGCACGAGTTGGCTGTGGAATTCCCCAGAAAACTGGCATTAGCCTACGAGCGCGATGAACGCTGGCAAGCGGCTTCGCAAGAATACTTGGCGCTAAATGCAAACGACCCGGATGTGGAAGTGCAGCGCGAAGCCTTATTTGCGGCGGCAATGATGTTTGAAAAATCGGCAGAACATGAGAAAGCGATTAAATACTTTAAGCAGTATGCGCACCGCTACGAACAGCCTTTCGATACGCGAATGGAAGCGCGCTACAGGCTTGCGCTTAATTACGAAACCTTAGGTGAAGCCGGCAAAATGCAATACTGGCTGCGTAGAGTGATAGAGGCTAATAGAAAAGCTGGCGATAATAAAACTGAGCGCAGTATTTGGTTGGCGGCCTGGGCCAATACTAAATACGGCGATTTCTACGCAGAACAATTCCATAACACCAAGTTGACTCAGCCTTTGGTAAAAAGCTTACCTAAGCGCAACGCGTTTTTAGAGCAGGCTAGTGCGAGTTATCAGCAAGCTGCCGAATCGGGCGTGCTGGAATACGTAACACTTTCGGGTTATAAAATCGCGAAGTTATATCAGGCATTAGCATCCGATCTGCGAACTGCTCCGCCGCCTAGCAACCTAAGTGGCAGCGATATTCAACTGTATGAAAGTATTATCGAAGAGCAAGCCCAGCCTCTTGATCAGTTGGCAATAGAGTTACATGAAGCCAATGCTAGTCGGGCGTGGGATGGCGAGTTTAACGAGTGGATAGATAAAAGTTTTGTGCAGTTACGTGCTCTCTACCCAGAGCGATATGCAAAGAGTGAGGTATTAGTGAGTTATGGCGATGAAATACGTTAATAAATTAGTTTTTGCCGCGCTTGTTACTAGTGCCGTATTGACGCTAAGCGCCTGCAATACCACCGGAGTTAAAACCACTGGTGCGGATGTGGAGCAGGCGGCAGAGCTTATGGCTACCTTGCGCTTTGTACCAGTATTAGAGGTAGATAAAGAAGGCGTAACCCAGCCTTATGAAGCCCTACCCAACCCCTATATTAAACGTGGCCGTATTGATAAAGAATCGGTAAGCCAATTTATTACTGCTCGTAGGGCTTTCAATAAAGGCGACTTTAATAGCGCAACTAAAACGCTTAACGCGCTCACCCAGAGCGATAGCTCACTATCTGGGCCTTGGGTGCTATTAGGCGATATCGCCATGGAGTCTAAAGACACCAAGCTTGCTATTACGCACTATCAAAAAGCGCTAGAAATAAACCGTAGCAATATGAATGCCTGGTTGCGCCTAGCACATGCTTTGCGTGTACAAGGGGAGTTCCTAAAAGCACAAAACGTCTATGCCCATGCTTTGGCCGAGTGGAAAGATTGCCCAGAGGCGCACCTGAATTTAGCCGTGTTATATGATGTGTATCTCAATTTACCTTTGCGTGCGCAAAAGCATATGGAAGCCTATATGTTTTTAACCGGTGGTGAAGATAAAAAAGTCGCTAACTGGCTAATGGAAATACAAAAACGCACAGGCGTTGCTCAAGCGCTACCCGCAGATAAAACGCTATTAAAACCGGTAAGTTAATATGTATATATTTACTGCTAGTACATCAATTGCTACACGCACTTTAGCTCGTCGGTTTGTGGCGGTGGCCGGTCTACTCGTTTTAGCACTGCCAGCGTTTGCCGAAGACAGTAAAAGCGAAGCGCAAACCGATAAGAAAAAGGCCGCTGAAGTAGCAAGCGATGAGCCCAATATTAAATTGGAATCTACATTCTTTGCAGATAGGGAACAGCCTGCAGTGAGTTATTTTATTCCTTGGAAGGGGAATGATACCCCAGATAAATTGCAGTGGGATATGGAGCAAAAGCACGATGCTACCCTGCAATTAATTGATAGAGACGTAATGTTACGTTCTATCAATATTTACGACGAAATGAACATGGAACAAACAAATTAATTTTATACATTTATTTAAGCACTGAAGGTGAGACAAAATGTCCGATTTCTATATGGTTATTACCAACTTTTTCTCTGAGGGTGGCTTTTTTATCTACCCAATCGGTTTGGTGTTGGCGGTAGGGCTGGCAATAGCTTTCGAGCGTTGGGCTTTTCTGACGCGTGAGCGCATCCGCAATATAAAGGCTTTTGAATCGTTCTTGCCTTTATTACGCACAACCGATATGGACAAAATGCAGCTTTACACGCGCGAAAGCCAAGCGCCAGTTACACGTATTATTGCTTGCGGTTTAGACATGATGACCGTTTCTAAGCAGCGCGCCGATATAGAAAACGCTATGAACGAAGGTATGCTAGAAACCATGCCCCGCTTAGAAGAGCGCACCTCTTACCTTGCTGTATTGGCAAACATTGCTACGTTACTAGGCCTGTTGGGTACCATTATTGGTTTGATCGGTGCGTTTACCGCTGTTGCTCAAGCAGACCCTGCGCAAAAGTCTGAGCTGCTTTCATCCTCTATTTCTGTTGCCATGAACACCACCGCATTTGGTTTGATTGCGGCAATCCCGTTGTTAATTTTGCACTCTGTATTACAAAGCAAAACCGCCAAAATAGTGCGCTCTATTGAAATGTCTGCGGTTAAGTTTTTAAATATTATGACTATGCACCGTCTAATAGAAGCGGGTATTACTCGTTATATCGAGAAGGAAACAGGCGTAGAGCGTACGGAAGTGAAAGAGATTGGCGACGAGCTTCCTGCAACTTAATACTGAGTAGCGAACATGAAATACAAACTTGCTAATCAAGATAAAGAACCAGCAGATATAGACGTCACATCATTTCTTAACTTAATGATTGTGTTGGTACCTGTATTGCTGGTGAGTATGACGTTTACGCAAATTACAGTGCTCGAAATTTCGCTGCCAGAATTAACCGGTGGCGTGGTTGCAAGTGACGAGCCGCAATCACAGTTAGAAGTAATTATTGCCGAAGACGGCTTTAAGGTGTTTTACCCAGAGAATACGCTTATTAAAGAAATTCCTCGTGTAGAAGCCGAAGGCGTAAGTAGCTACGACTACCACACACTTTCTTTGGTGCTACAGGCTTTAAAACAAGAGCTGGCCGAAAAAGAGGATGTGTTGTTGCTATCTGACCCCGAAGTTAATTATCAGGAGTTAGTAGCCACTATGGAAGTTGTGAAGTCATATAAAACAACCATTGCTGCCAGCTTGGTAGAAATCGAGCTATTCCCTAAAATCTCTTTAGATGATGCAAAAAAGGGGAAAAGCTAATGTTGTTGAAAGAAGTCGGTTCGACTATTTTTTACCAAAAGAAAAAGCCTAACCCCGTTTCTAAGCTGAGCTTAATAGCATTAATGGATATTTTTACTATTTTAGTATTCTTCTTGCTTCTGAATTCTGGCGATGCTGAAAAAATTCACAATGCTAAATTCGTTGCTCTACCAGATTCTAGCGCCGGCAGTTCGCCGCACAAAGAAGTGGCGATTATTATCGGCGAAGACAAGATCTGGTTTGAAGATGAACTTGTAGGCGAAATAGATGCGCTACTTGCACCTAACCCCGGCAAAGTTATTCCAGAGCTGTCTGCCGTGCTGGCGGAGTATGTAGAGCGCAAGGGTGAGCTTTCTCCTTTCGAAAAGCGCTCTGGGTTGTCGGTGACTATTCTTGGCGATAAATCTGCTTCCTATACGCTAATAAAAAGCATTATGGAAACTTGCCAAGAAAATAACTTACGTAATATTTCGTTAGCAGTAAACCAAGTTGTTAAAGGCGCGTACGATGTGCAAGTAAGTGGCGCGGTTAGCACAAATTCGGATATTGGTGGGTAATATGCAACACGCTTTTCAGCCAGCTTCCTTAGAGTTGGTGTTACCTTGGGAGATAGACGAGCAACAGGATGCGCGCTTTAAAAAATGGCTTATTCGTGTAGTCGCGCCATTTTTATTGTTGTTAATTGTTATCCCCTTGCTGCCAGAGCTAGAGTTGACGCTCGACGATACGGCAGAAGAGGTGGTTAAAACGCGCATACTATTAGAGCCAAAAATTGTTGAACAACCAAAACCCGAACCGCAGAAGGTTGTAGAGCAGCCAAAACCTAAGCCGAAACCAGAAAAGGTGAAGCCGGTAGAACAGAAAAAAGTTACGGGTACCCCTGTACCGCCTGCGCCCCCTAAAACAGAGCAAGAAACTAAACAGGATTTTGCTAAAGCACAGGGCTTGAGTGGTTTATCTAACGAATTAAGCTCGCTACGTAACTCGCTCGACCTCAAAAAGCTGCAAAACAAAAATGTATCTCACTCAGATGCAGGACGCGTAGAGCACAGTGCAAACCAGGTACTAGGTAAAGATAGCGCAACTATGGTGGGCACGGGTATTAGCGTAGATGATGCCGATATGCGCAGCGACGCCATTGCACTTGCAGAGCATAATTCGTTAATTGTAGAAGGCGTGTCTACAACCGGCGGAGAGCAGAGTGGGCGCTCACATTCATCTGCTTATGGTAGCTATACCGCGGGTATGCGCGATATGGAGAGCATTCGACGGGTGTTGGAGCGCACCAAAAGTAGAACGCAATCCGACTACCAGAGATTTCTACGCGATCACCCTGATTTAGGCGGTAAATTCATTTTTAAATTTGTTATTCAGCCCGATGGCGAGTTAACTGATTTAGAATTAGTGGCAAGTGAGTTGGGTGTTGCTAATTTAGAGCAGAGTATTTTAGATAAAATTAAGCGCATCAATTTTGGTAAAAAAGATGTCTCTGCGACTTCCGTGCAATATTCATTTACTTTCTTGCCCTCTGTGTAAAATATAGTCACTTTGTTGTTTAAATGTGCGGGGTTTGCTCCCCGCATATTTACCCGCACATATAAAAGTTCCCTCGGTTTTCTGCATAAATTTTAAGCAGTTCACGCAATTTGGTACTAAATGCTTAAATTGCTAATTACTGCACATTTCCCCACCGCCTTTTTGTGAGTTTGTACCGCTGAAAAAATGCCAAAAATGGCAATATAACGATCAAGCAATAGTTCGTGATGACGTTGGTGATTGGTTATGAAAAAGAAAACCCCAAAACTTCAAAGTGCAATTTTGGCCTGCAGCCTGCTTACTCTAGGCGCGTGTTCGGGTGGGGATAACGCCGGTACCGCGGGTGATACAGCCCCTGGTAATAGCCAATCCCAAACGCCGCTTGAGTTCACTGGTGGTACGTCGTTTGTTTATGTTGAGCGCAGTATTGCGCAAATGCAGCAAAACAAGACGAATCACTTTAATAACAAGCTCAATAACGACCTAGGCACACCAACAGATTTAAGCTCGCCTTACGAATTTAACCCAGGCGCTAAGCTGTATCACCGCACTGGCTTAGAAATTGGTGCAATTGAGCTAGATGTATTAACCGATTATTTTGGCGGTACGGGCTACGACGTTAAAGACGTAAGCGTTTCGCAAGATGGCAATACTATTGTATTTGCGGCACACGGGCAGGCGGGCAATAGCGCGCATTCAAGCTGGAGCATTTACACCTACGACCTAACCAGTCAAACCATCAAGCGTGTTATAGCCGACGATACTCTGGCAAATGCTGGTGAAGATACCAACCCAACGTTCACACTAACTGGCGATATTGTATTCTCATCCGATCGCTCGGCCGGCAACCCCAATAACCCTACTGATATTTTCGTTGAAGAAAATGAAAACTGCTACAAAGTAGGGCCAAGCGAGAAGCCTTCGCTGCTACACATAATGAACGCCTACGGCGAAAATATTGTGCAGCTAACCTATGGCAACAATCACGATACTACACCTACCACGCTTAAAGATGGTCGAGTAGCTTTTGTACGCTGGTCGCGCAGCTACAAAGAAGTGCCCCAGTGTGCAACTGAAAGCAATGCTGGGTCCGGTAAATCCAATAACGACATATTCACATCGTTCTTTAATACTCAGCCAGATACACAAGGTTTAGATGCACCTACCAGCTGGTTGGATTCGCAAATGTGCGCCTATGCCATCGATACACCGGTTGGCCCAGTGTTGGCAAGCAATCACTATTCATTGTTGCGTATAGACCCAGTACGAGGCGACCTAGAGCAACTTTATAAAACCCACACCATTAATACTTCAGACGAAGAGTTCTTAACAATCGACAATATTGTTCAGTCTGAAGATGGCCGCTTAATGGCAATTATTAAGCACCATTACAACAATGTAATGGGGGGCAGTGCGGTTGCGCTTACCGATCCGCATACTGAAAATCAAACATCTGTATTTGCTTCATTTGCTCCGCAGCCAATTACATCCGAAGCGTCTAATTTATATCCTAACCAGCTTTCTGTAGCGGGTTGGTTTAGTTCTATTGCACCTTATCGCGATGGTACCGAGCGCTTATTGTTAGCGTGGTCGCAGTGTGTGACTGTATCTGAGGGGGGGGTTTCGTCGTTTTGTTCGAGCACAAACGAAGACGGTGAATTGAACAGCAAGTACGGTATTTGGATGTACGATCCAAGCACCAATAGCCGTTTACCTATTGTGCGCGCTAAAGAAGATAAGGTGTTAAGTGAATTAGGCCTTGGCCGTCCGCATGTTGGTTTCGACTTTCCGTTCGAACCCTACAGCGATGACTTTACCGATGATTTAGACTCAAGCCGTATTATTTGTACCGACCCAGGTATCGACCCGAATCCAGAGCCGGAACCTGAGCCACAGCCGGAACCTGAGCCACAGCCGGAACCTGAGCCACAGCCAGAACCTGAGCCACAGCCAGAACCTGAGCCACAGCCAGAACCTGAGCCACAGCCGGAACCTGAGCCACAGCCAGAACCTGAGCCACAGCCAGAACCTGAGCCACAGCCAGAACCTGAGCCACAGCCGGAACCTGAGCCACAGCCAGAACCTGAGCCACAGCCAGAACCTGAGCCACAGCCAGAACCTGAGCCACAGCCGGAACCTGAGCCACAGCCAGAACCTGAGCCACAGCCAGAACCTGAGCCACAGCCAGAACCTGAGCCACAGCCAGAACCTGAGCCTCAACCAGAACCTGAGCCGCAGCCAGAACCTGAGCCTCAACCAGAACCTGAGCCGCAGCCAGAACCTGAACCACAGCCAGAACCTGAGCCGCAGCCAGAACCTGAACCACAGAACTTACCACCTATAGCGAATGCGGGTGCCGATCAGGTGGTTTATCAGGGTGACTTGGTTATGCTTAACGGTAGTGCCAGTACCGACCCTGAAGGTGCTGCGTTAACCTATCAATGGACTATGGTGTCTGCGCCAGAGGGAAGTGAAAGCGAGCTGGTGGATTCGTATTTGGTGTCCCCCAATATTGTGGCGGATGTAGCAGGTACTTATGTATTTGATTTAGTTGTTAACGATACCGTACACAACAGCGACGTAGACACTGTAATTGTGACTACACAGCCGCAAGTGTGTGATACGTCGAATATTACTAGCAGGTATATTCCCGTTACTTTGCGCGACTTCCATCAAAGTCACCCAGATTTTGAATACAAGGTTGGGCAAGATTACGGCATCGTTGCGCCGTACTTAGGTGAAGATCGCTTACCCGTATATGCAAACGAGCATGGCAGCACGCCAACTACTAACGGTAAAGCTACTTTTGACCAGTGGTACCGCAACGTTGAGGGCGTAAACATCGCTTTCGATACTAGCTTAGAAATTACCCGCGAAGGAGAAAACTCCGTTTGGCGTTACAGTAACGGAAACTTCTTCCCGCTGGATAACCAAGGCTGGGGCAATACAGAAGGTCAAGACCACAACTTCTACTTCACTTTGGAAACGCACCTAGAGTTCCTATATGAAGGTGGCGAAGTGTTTACCTTCCGCGGCGATGATGATTTGTGGCTCTATATCAACGGCAAGTTGGTTATTGATATAGGCGGTGTGCACTCCATGATTGAGCGCAGTATCGATCTTGATAAAGCAGCTGCAGAGTTGGGCATTGAAGTAGGGCAAACCTACAGCTTCGACTTATTCTTTGCGGAGCGCCATACCACGCAGTCCAACTTCCAGATTGAAACTAACATCAACTTGGAATGTACAGATAATCGATAATTTGTAGTCGCTAATCGCTAGAGACCAATCACTAGTGGTTAGCGACTCAACTCTAGAAGTTCATATAAAACTCCCTCTTTGGGAGTTTTTGCTATCTGAAGACTTGATATTCCAGTGGCTAGATACTGGTTTTCTATTCGTTCGGCATAATCTCGCCAAGCCTAACGCTGCTTAACCTTCTGTGTTCTGTTACAGTTGCGGTTCTTCCCTCTCTTATTTGAAAGTCTATGATCCCTTGGTCTCAGCTAGGAACGGCTAGCATCCCCAATAATGGCGGCGAATTACGGCTTGCCCAGCGCGAAAAAGAGTTTTCTATATCGCTTAAAGGTGTGCGCGGTGAGTTAATGAATAGCCGTGTTCACTGCTCTGAAATTGCTTTAGCAGATTTAGGGTGTGCCCATATAAGTGGTGCAGACAATACCGCGGTGCTCGTAGGGGGCATGGGTATGGGCTTTACGTTGGCGGCAGCGCTTAAAGCCACCAGCAACAGTTGTGTAGTAACAGTGGCAGAGCTTGTGCCTGAAGTTATTGAATGGAACAAAGGTGCGCTGGGCGAATGTGCGGGCTACCCCATTAATAACCCTCGCACCCGCGTGTGCCTACGGGATGTTGCAGACATGTTCACCCCTCAGCGGCCCACCTTCGATGCAATTTTATTAGATGTGGATAACGGCCCAGAAGGCTTCACGCATGCCGACAATACGAGCTTGTATTCGCTGGCAAGTTTAAATGCAATTCACAACACCTTGCGCCCTAAGGGCGTGTTGGCTGTGTGGTCTGCTTGGCACGACCCAGCATTTACCACCCAGCTTAAAAAAGCCAAATTTAAAGTAGATGTTAAAACGGTGCGCGCACATAAAGGTAAAGGAAGCCGCCACACCATATATTTAGCGAAAAGAAACTAACCTCAGCGCTCATAGGGCGCGCTGTAATTTACGGTAGAACAACATGAACGATGAAATAAACTACAAAAACAATCCGCTACACGGTGTGAGTTTAAAAAACTTACTTGTAGAGCTTGTAGAGCACTACGGTTGGAAAATTTTGTTTGCCTACCTCAATATCAACTGCTTTAAAACTAACCCTAGTATCGATTCCAGCGTGAAGTTTTTAAAGAAAACAGGTTGGGCGCGAGAAAAAGTAGAAGCATTTTACCTCTACCAGTTTAAGAGTTTGCCAAGGGCCACGGACGAGCAATTTGCATTGCCGCCACGCGATCGCATTATTCCCGATGGCCAAGTACCCGGTGAGCCTGCAGAGCTAAGCATAGAAGATGCCGAACGCCTGCAAGAAAAGCGCGCTAAAAAAGCTGCCGCACGTGGGCAGGGTGGTAGAGAAAATAGCAAAGACCGGTCTAATAAAAATTACCCTAACAAGCGCCCACGTACAGGGCGCGACGATGGCAAGTCAAAGTCCGGCAGTGTGTGGGGGAACTCTGGCGATAGCGCTTCCAATAGCACTTCCAATAGCACTTCCAATAGCACTTCCAATAGCACTTCTAATAGCAATAATAAAAAACCTACCAAACCGGCGCCAGATGAATCAGACCCTTGGGCAAATTGGCGGAAATAGTGGCTTTACACTCCCACAAAAAATAATCCATAAAGAGCAAGCCTTAAAGTAGGCAATTAGGAAGGGATGCATGAATAAGCAAGAGTTTAATCAAACTCCGTTAGGCAAACTGCAGCTAACCATGAGCTGGGTGCTAGTTGTAATTCTTACGCTGTTTGGCTTGTTTTTAATTTTCAAACTGGCCACTGTGCACAATACGCCTGGCGATTACTGGAGCTCGCTTGTTCGTGAGCAGTTCCCTGTTATGGTGGGTATGCCTTTGGCGGGGTTGGGTTGTTTGTTTCTAACCTTGGTGTTGCGTATTTCAACTGGCCCAGTGGAATGCGAAGTTGGCGGTTTAAAATTTAAAGGGGCTGCCGCGCCAATTGTATTTTGGTTAATCTGTTTTATGGTGTGCATTGTGGGTATGAAATTGCTGTGGCAGTAGTACTCACCATTTGATTTGGCTCAAAATTATTTATAACTTCCCGTCTCTTGCTTGATTGCCTAGTCGTATCGCGAATACAATAACAATATTGTCAATATCACTTTATGTGCGCAGTTCTAGTGATTATTTACCTATTATTAGATTCAGGTTTTGCTATGCTGCGCTCGTTTTTCGTGTTTCTCCGTTCTATTTTTTGCGCTTTAGTTTTCGCTTGCGTTTACCTATGTGTGTTGTTGGGCTGCGGCCAAGCTGATACCGTTACGAGTCTGCGCGAATATAACGTACATATCGTAAACCCAGACTATGATGGCGGTTTATATGATGCGCACAATAACCAGTATGTTATTTGGGGTAGCGACGGTGTTATTGCTACCTCGACAAATGGCGTAAGTTGGCAACAGTATAGTGGCGCTACTGCCTATACTATTCGCGATGTATCTGTGCATGAAAATAATATGCTTGCTGTTGGCGACAGCAACACTATTTTAGAATCTTTCGATGGCGGTACTTCTTGGCAAAGCGCTGAACGCAGTGAAAATAGTTCGGATTATTTAACCGCGCTTATTCGGACAAATGGCGATAAGCTTGCTGCGGGCACTAATGGACAGTTGTTATTAAAGCCAGAGGGCCAGCCGCAATGGCACCCCGTAGGAGTTGCAACGCCAGCGGTTAAAGCCTTAATTGAATTTAATAACACGCTTATTGCTAGCGGCGACAATGGATTTTTAGCTACATCTCAAAATGGTTATGAGTGGCAAGTTTTAGAAACCAATTTAGCGTCTAGTATTGGGTATTTGGTTTCGTCGAGTAATCATGTTGTAGCGCTTGCCGAGCAGGGCGACTTTTTACTTTTTGATGAAATCTCACAAGGCTGGCGCCTGTTTGATACCAAAGTACAGGCGCCGTTTAGTGCCGCAGCTTTTTCTGAAAACGGCAGCGAATTAGTTATCGCCGCGCAAAACGGCCAAATAGTGTGTGGCGATTTAGTAACAAACACGTGGCAGCCTAGCGCAGTAACCTTAGATACTGTTGCGCACGGTGTGAGCAGCGTAATTTACAATAGCGCAAATAAAACGTTTTTACTGTCTGGGCACAGTGGCATGTTTGCCACCTCTGTAGATGCTGGTAAAACGTGGCAAGCGACTAGAGTAAATGCATCCTACGGTGTGCAGCACCTTTTATTTAATACCAATAGTGGTCAACTGGTGACATTTGGGCGCGGTGGTGAATTGCATTTAAGTTCGGGCGTTGGGCAGCCTTGGCAAACAGTGCAAGAAAATTTATCGGGGTATTACCGTTTAGGTAAGGCTTTTAATAACCACTGGTTGGCGCTAGGTACAGTGGGCGAAGTAGTTACCGCAGGTATAGAGAGTGATGCTCAATTAAGTAACAACATTACGCCCGCTTGGCAAATGCACGATGTGCAGTACCCCAACCCCAATACGCCGCCTTTTTTTCGCAGTTTAATCTCTTTACCCAATAATCATTTATTAGCGGCAGGGCCCACCGGCGCAATAATGAAATCTGAAGACTATGGTAAATCGTGGCGCCCGGTATTATGGACGCCTTTCGACAACAACGAAGCTTTTACCCAGCTTATTTATAATGCCTTTAATAATTCTGTTATTGCTATTGAAGCCGACGGTCGCTTTTATATATCACCAAATTTAGGTGAAAGCTGGCAGAGCCAACCAATACAAGCACCACACCGCTTATGGGCAGGGGATGTAAACCCAAGTAATGGCGTAGTGGTAGCAGTTGGTCAGCGCGGGCAAATAGCGGTGTATAACCCTGCCAACAATAATTGGGCGGTGCAAGCCATTGCCAATATACCTGATCTATACGGCAGCTTTTATTCTGCATCTACTCAACAATTTTATCTCGCTGGGCAAAGCGGCAGTTTAATAGTCGGCTCTGCGCAGGGCGATAACTGGCAAGTTGTTAACACAGGAACCGCCAGCGCATTAAGAAATGTAAGCGAAACACCTAAGGGTGCGTTAATTGGTTTTGGTGGCAATCAAACCATTCTGCGCAAGCCACCAGAGTCTAGTGCGTGGCAAATAGTAAACGGCGGGCCAGATGGCGAGCTTAGGTCGCTGCACGTGCATCCGCAAACCGGTCAGCTATTTGTAATTGGTAGTCATGGTTTATTGTTTTCGAGCCTAGACGATGGCGTAACGTGGGAGCGAATACAGTTGCATACTCAAGCAGGGTTCCGCGGGTTTGCATTAGCTGAAAATAATCGCTTTTTAGCTACCGGCGAACGGTTGGTGGTAGTAGATATGTCCGCTAATCAATAGGGCATTAGAGCAATGAAACAAGCGACGAAATACAAAATGACTAACAACCGCTTTTCTTTTTATATGGGTACGCTCATTGTGGCCAGTTTGTTAGCTGCATCTAGCTGTATGGCGAATACAGTAATGAGCTTTAATATTCGCACAGAGCACGCAAACGACCCCGGCGAGCTGGCGTGGGAAAAGCGAAAAAATAACGTGGTGGATGTTATTGTAAAAGCGAACCCTTCCGTAATTGGCTTGCAGGAAGCATCAACTAACCAGCAGCAATATATAGAAGAGGCGCTTGGCCCTAATTGGTTGCCTGTTGCCAATGCCCCTATTTTGTTTCGCAGTGATATGTACCGATTATTGGCTAAAGGTGCTATTGAGTTAGTAGAAGATAAATGGGAGAAACGCTTTGCTTACTGGGTGAAGCTAAAAGCAAAAAACACCAACACAAGCTGGCTATTTATAACTACACACTGGGGGGTAGATGAAGCCTCGCAGTTGGGCTCGGCGGAAATACTACTTAATGCATTACCTGCGGTAATAAAAAATTGGCAGTTGCCCGTGGTGTTAGTTGGCGATTTCAATGCAGAGCCAAATAGCGAGCCATACCTAAAAATGGTGAACGGCTCGCCGCTGCAAAATAATTTTTGGGGGCTTACATTCACAGGTTTTAAATCCAAAGCAATAGCGCAAATAGATTACGCATGGGCGGCAGGTTTAACGATTAATAAATGTAAAGCCGATCGTTTCGACGCATATGCCACCCCCGCAAGCGATCATTACCCAATAATATGCGAATTCAAACTTTAGTACAGAATGGCTAATCGCCAGCTAAAACTAGCGATTAACGTTTATTAGATTATCTTCGAGCGGTAGTTTTAACTATTTAATAAATGTAAAGCCGGTAGGTGCTAAGCTTGTTCGGCCGCCCCGAGCGAGGACTACCCATTAGTGTGCGCATTCAAACTCTAGTACAGAATGGCTAATCGCCAGCTAAAACTAGCGATTAGCGCTTAACGTTTATCGATTAATACCCTACCGAATTAGCGTAATCGATTATTTTTTTGCCGTAATTGCCACCCCATTCATAGCCATACCTGCGCTCGGGTTCAATAAGCATAATGTCGTATTGCTTACCGTTACCTGCTGGGTTGTCACTTGCAGAGCGGCCGCTAAAGAATCCAACGTCTTGGTCTAAATCGTAAAAGCGGTACCACATAGTGCTACCTGCTTTCGTTTGTATCGGGTTGTAGTTGTCATCGTTATTTGTGCGTTTTACATACTCGGTGTTGGCGACTTGAACATTTGGGTTGCGGTACCAAGCAAGGGCTGCTTTCACGGCATTTTCTATGGCTTCGCTTTGCGGGCGTGTCATTAAAAACGCTACAACCAATACAGATTCTTTACCGCTTTTAGAGGCCAACTCATAAGAGCGAGCTGCTTTTGCCTCGTAGGTATAAGGGTCGTGTTGCGCACACCAAACGGTTTTCACGTCGCCCTGTACTATTTGCGCATTCAAAATAAAATCGATGCCGCCATTTATTGCGGTAGTAATACGCGTGTGCTGGTCTGTGGTAAAAATGTCGCCATCGAGTGGTGCTTCTAATCGCGCGGCTTTATCCAATAAAATAAGTACACGAGCCATGGCGTTATCGTTAAACGTAACGTGATTGGAGTAACTGGTGCCAGTGCGCGCAGGGTAAACCTGTGGCCAACCGCCAGTGGAATATTGCATGGTAAGTAAAAATTCCAACGCGCTTCTTGCGGCATCTCTATATTTAGTTTCACCGCTGCGTTTATATACGTCCGCTAAAAATAATAATTCGCTAACGGTTGCATCATTATCAATTGTGCCAAGCTCAACGCCGTTGGCCCCAGTCCAGCCAGAGCGGGCATCGCTACCGTTCCAAGCCGAGCTGTATTTAGATACGCCGTATTTATAAAAACCACCGTGAGGCATTTGCCAGGTAATCATATTGTCGGCAATTGTTTTATCTGCGGCTAATTTGGCTGCTGTTGTGCCGCTACCCGTTAGCCAGGACTTGTAATTATTTAACTCGGTATAAATAGGGTTGCCTGTTTGCGAAAGCATTGGCCCAGTATGCTCTGTGGCGCAGTCTGCTGCGAGTACACCTGCACCTGCAATAGTAATAGCGTCTACATTGGGTAAGCCACCCGCGGTAAGTGCACTTAGCTGGATGGTGTTTTCGCCTGCGGCTAACGAAACGGTGTGGGTTTCGTCTGCCCATGTGGCCCAGTCGCCAGTGGTAGCAAAACCATAGGTGGTATTTATTTCGTTACTGCTAAGCGTTGCGCCGCGTGCAGTGGAACCGTTTGCGAATCGCACACTTACATCATAATTGCCGCCATCGACATCTACCTTCCAAGTAATGCTGGCGCCTTCGGCATTGGCGGTGTCTACAAAACCTGTACCGCTATACCCCTCGTGATTATTCACAATCTCACCGTTAACAGTGCAAAAGCCTTTTTCGCTTTCCTGAATAGTGAGTGTGCCGGCGCTACCACCAGAAGAGCTGCTAGAGCTAGAGGATGAGCTGCTGGAACTGGAAGACGAGCTGCTTGAGCTAGACGAACTACTAGAGCTGGATGAGCTGCTAGAACTCGTGGAGCTGCTAGAGCTAGAGGAACTGGTGGAAGCGTTTATCTCTTTGGCTGGGCCAGAACTACCTCCACCGCAGGCACTTAATAGTGTTGCGGCGAGTGCGAGTGTAATAAGGCGTAGAAAATTCATAATTGTTGCTCTGTATGTATTTATATTGCGCGCACATAAGTGATTAGGCGCGATGTATACATCCTGTTTGAATTACCTTGTGCGAGCTTTAAAAGCTAACAGCTTATTCCAAATTGATATAAATATTATTATTTATTGGTAATGCCGCATGGTAGCTCGAATTACTCTTGATTGTAATACCTTCTGGTGCGTTGTTTTTCTAGCGTGTCAGGCCAATCTCTGTTTCTATTCCCTTTATTGCGGTATATTCGCGCCGCGAGTAGCTATGCCTGCTCGAATAATGATCAACAATAAAAGCAAATAACCCGAGGACTCTTTCATGTTTCGATACATCCTTACTGCTTTCGCATTGGTGGCAGCGGCTTCCTGCGCGCAAGCAGCTACCAATCGCCCTAGCGGTTACACCACCATATGTAAAACCAATCAAACCTGCTCTGTTTCAAGCCCTACCAATGTGGCGTTTGGCGCATCGGGTAAATTTACCTTTAAAGTGCTTAATGGCTCTTTTGTTTGTAGCGTAGCCACTTTTGGCTCCGACCCTAACCCGGCTAAAAGTGCTAAAGAGTGCTCTATTCCGTCGGATGGCTCTTCCAGCACCTCTAGTACTTCGAGCACATCGTCTAGTTCTAGTAGTTCATCTAGCAGCACAAGTTCAAGCAGCAGCTCTAGCAGTTCTTCTAGCTCTTCGTCTTCCAGTAGCTCAAGTTCTAGTTCAAGTGGCTCTTCGCAAGCTGGCTGCGGTAGTGGCGGGGGAGCAACGGTTTGTTTATCGGCAACCGATACAGCTAGTGCTATCAATTTAAATTGGACAGTGAGTGGCTCGCTGTCGAGCGTGCAGGTGTATCGCGATACCGATCCCAACCCAAGTGGACGTACGCGGTTAACGTCGTTAAGCCCTTCGGTAACAAGCTACACCGACAACAACGCACAGGCCGGTACAACCTACTATTACTGGATTAAATTCGGCGCAAACGGCAGCAACTATAATTCCGGTGCTGCGTCGGCTGTAATAGCCAATACCGGTAACGATGATGAAGGTTGTGGTAGTGATGTGTGCTTGACGGCAACCGCTAATATTGGCTCTATAGGCTTAAGCTGGGGCTCTTCTGCCGCTTTAACCAGCGTACAAATTTATCGCGATACAGATTCAAACCCAAGTGGGCGTACACGTATTGCATCGCTTAGCACTTCTGCAACCAGCTTTACCGATTCAACCACTGCAGTAGGCACAACGTATTATTACTGGGTTAAATACGGCTTAAACGGCAGCCAGCTAAACTCTAATGTTGCATCTGCCACTGCTTTGCAAAATAACACTGGCAACGCAAGTTGCCCCGGTGAAACAAGTGGCGAAACTGCAGCAACCGTGTATTACGTAACACCAAACGGTTCGGCTAGTGCAAGCGGCAATAGCTTTGCATCTGCAATGGATATAGACACAGCACTTTCAATTGTAGGCGCGGGGCAAATGATATTAATGCAGCCTGGTACCTACACCGTTGCCTATAGTGCGGGTAATAAAAATACCAAAGTGCTTTCGCGCTCGGGTGCCGCTGGTGCACCTATCAAAATGGTGGCAGCCAATTGCGGTCGTGCAGTGTTTGATTTTTCGTTCCCAGAACGTGAGTGGGTGCAAGATTCTTACGGCTTTTTCTTAACTGGCGATTACTGGTATTTTAAAGGAATAGAAATTACCCGTGCAGGCTACCAAGGTGTGTATGTAACGGGTGCGCACAACACATTTGAAAATTGCGCCTTTTATTACAACCGCAATACAGGTTTAGAAATTAACAAAGGCGGGTCTTACACCACCGTCATTAATTCAGATGCCTATCGCAATTACGATCCCAAGAAAAACGGCAGCATGGCCGATGGCTTTGGCCCTAAACAAACCCAAGGCCCAGGCAATAAATTTATTGGTTGCCGCGCGTGGGAAAACTCCGACGATGGATTTGACCTGTACGATAGCCCAGAAGAAGTAACTATTGAAAATAGCTGGGCATTTCGCAACGGTGTAGATGTATGGGGTTACGGTGGTTTTGCGGGTAATGGCAACGGCTTTAAATTGGGCGGTAACCACGTGGCTGCAAACAATCGTATTACCAACTCGGTTGCGTTCGGCAACCCCGTAAAAGGTTTTGATCAAAACAATAATGCCGGCGGTATTACAGTGCTTAATTGCACAGCCTACGCCAACGGCACTAACTACGGCTTTGGCAACAACTTAAACTCGGGTGAGCAACACTACTTCCGCAATAATGTTTCTGTATCTGGCGCTGTGAATATTAGCAATGCCGACAACAAATACAATTCGTGGAACGGCGGAGTAACAGCATCCACGGCAGATTTTGAAAACGTAGATTTATCCAAAGCCACCGCTGCACGTAACATAGATGGCAGCCTGCCAAACAACGGCCTATTCCGCTTAAAAAGCGGCAGCGATTTAATAGACGCCGGTGTAGAGGTAGGTTTACCAAGTAACGGCAGCGCGCCCGATATGGGAGCGTTCGAAGCTAACTAGCCCCTCCAAAAAAATACGGCGCGGTAAAGCCGCGTTGTATACCGCATTTGTAGGCCGAGAAAGGCGTCGCCGCCTTCCGGCGAATTTCGCAATTCTCGATAAAAAATGAAATTATCACTCAAAGCCCTAGTCATTGACTGGGGCTTTTTTGTTTGGCGATAGCTTGTATTTTAATGATGTAAGAATACAGTTAAAGATCAATCGGCTTCGAACTAGCTGTGTTGTAGGGAAGCGCAACTGAGAAAGTGTGTGGTATTTTGGGGCTGTTGTTATGGGGGGCTGGAGTTGTGTGTCTGGTGTTGTGCGGAGTTGGGTTCTATTCGGTTTACAAAATAGGGTAGTTAAAGGTGCCGCCGAGAGATGCAGAGGCGTAGATATGTTTTTGTGGCGCTCCAATCCTCTTTTTTGGGGCGTCTTAATAGATTTACCAACTAATTTTACCCATAATGTCTGTATTTAGGCATATGGGTATATATGCCAATGACATATATTAAAATGTTATGTTTATCCATTAATGTTTGAGTGCTATGTTAAATAATAAACCTAAAATTCCATTTGGATTAGTTGTTTGGAAATGCATCGAAAGCAGCATATTCATATTTCTAGTAATTCTGATTATGAATAACGAATGGGTGAGTGAGTTTTTTTGGTCACTTGACGCTCCTGAAATGTTCGGACTGGTTTTATTAATCTCAGCTGGTCTGATTGGTGTGTTGGTTGGGTATTTTATTCTATCTGAAAAAATTAAAAGAAAAATATGGTTTCAATATTTCGACAGTATGGAAATCTATGAAAGCTCTAAGTAAACATAACCAAACGCTAAAACACCGTTCCGGCCTGCGGCCTCCACTGGACGCCCAAAGCTCCGCTTGTTTGTGCATTTGCTTCGCAAATTGTTGCACAAACCAGCTCCACTTTGTGCGCCGTTTAGCTATGCGTTATGAGCTACCAGCTAGGTATCGCCAAGGTCAATTTCAAGGCCTAAATTGGAATTGTATTTCTAAGTGCTATGGAATGGCTATCTCCCTTTGATTTCCACTTTCATTTCATTTAGAAAAGTAATAGGCTAAAGCCATTTACAACGTGCTTTCGTAGCCCTTGGTTGGCAGTTTTAATCCGGTTTAACTAAATTGTAAAAACACACAAATTAGTTAAACCTCGTTGGTACTAGTCATCAAGTGTGTGCCTATTGGGTAAATAGTCTACAGGTTCGTATTATTTTATTGGCTTTTGAGCAACGCTGCTTTAAGTAAGGTCAAAAGCATCTATGGGTTACTAATCAATTTGGTTGGTATTAAAAAATAAGGTGTTGCAGGTGCAGTTAGTGGTCTCTCATAACAAAACGCTAAAACACCGTTTCGGCCTGCGGCCTCCACTGGACGCCCAAAGCTCCGCTTGTTTGTGCATTTTCTTCGCAAATTGTTGCACAAACCAGCTCCACTTTGTGCGCCGTTTAGCTCTGCGTTAGAAGAGATCTAGCCTAGGAAACAGACTTTTATGAGCTTCAGACCGGGAACAGTTTCAAAAATTCTTTGGCACTTCACTGGAGGTCCGCAATGGGACTCTAAGAAAAATAAGCAACTAAAAAAGTTAAAGCCGGCGGCGCAAGGTTACAATGCCCTCAAAGCCATTCTTGACTCAAAGGAGCTAAGGGTCGGTAATTATCAAGAGATTGTTAAAGTTATTGTTCCCGAAAAGCGTAGTTATAATCTAGATACAAAGAAGGTCGAAATACGAAAAAATGTGCCAGTAACAGTAAAATCTAAGCCTGTTTGTTGTGTTGCGGATATTCCGCTTCAACATCTAGCCTACCATTCGAATAGGTACGGTAAAATTGCAATAGGATTTCACCGAGATTCAATTGTTAAGGCGGGTTTTAATCCAGTTCTTTATACACTAGAGGATACCTCGTTACTTAATGCAATATATCAAGGTTACTACTCAGTTGATGATGTCTTAACGGATGAAGCTGAAAGTGAAGTTGATAGTCTGCAGGGACAGATTGATGGCATTATTGAAGAGCATGAACTAGATGAATACATTGACGCGTCTGACATATTAAGCGCGTTGAGCTTTATAGAGTCAGGTCACTCTAAAATAGAAAGCAGCTTTGAAACATTCATGGCATACATTAAAACATTTGACACCTCAGAGTTTGATTCTATTTATTGTGAAAGAGAGTGGCGGTCAACCTGCAACTTTAAGTTTAAGCCTGAAGACATTGCTATGATAATAGTCCCTAAAAAACAGGGTAATACCAATTTCTACAAGAAATTCCTGAAGGAAATGAATTTACCAAGAGATTTGGTTGTTGCTTGCTGGGAGGACTTGATCGAACACTGATTCTTCTAACAATCGGCTGCACGCAGACGCCCAAACCTACGCTGCTTTTGTGGGTTCCGCTGCGCTACACGTTACCACAAAAGCCTCTCCGGTTTGGGCGCTGGTGAGCCGGACGTTAGAAGCCAAAAGAGATATGAATGAAATTTTAGAGTTAGAAGTTTATTTAGATGAAATCTTATTTAAGATAAATGGTCTAGCACTGAACTATGTGGCTGATATTAAGCTCTTTTTAGTTAAAGATATCAGCCTGAACAACGGGGGAGATATTGTTAGATCTGCTGTCGACTCCAGTGTGAAAGTTGGACAAATTTACGAGTCAAATAACAAGGAGGTTCTCGATGCTATTAAAAGAGCGCTCACATATGAGGGTACAGAAAGTTCTCACCCAAATATGGAATTCGTAGGAACTGAACACCATAAATATCTTATGGGTTTATTGCTCGAAAAAATGGGGGTATGTTTACGCAAAGCTAGTAATGTTCAGAGTTTTACATTCCAGCGCGGACATCCATTTTACCCAATATACTGGGATTTTTCCTATATTTTAAAGTTTAGAGACTCTATATATGTTCTTGTGGGCTCCAGCTCAGATTAAAGCTCCTAACAATTCGCTCAAAGACAACAATTAGAGACAGGCATGAGTTAAGGGGGATATTAGCTACTGCCTGTTTTTTATTCCTGTTAGTTTGATTTATATTTTTGTTGGAAAGTGAAATGTCCAATACCCCTAAATACCGGCGATTTTTAATCGCTTTCACAAATTTTAATCGAGCGAAATTCTTGAATTGGGCGGTAACAATTAGAGACAGGCATGAGTTAAGGGGGATATTAGCTACTGCCTGTTTTTTTATTGTGGTTATTTGATTTTTATCTTGATTGGAAAGTGAAATGTCCAATACCCCAAAATATTGGCATTTTATATCGTTTTCGCAAATTTTAGGCGAACAATTAGAGACAGGCAGTAGTTAAGGAAATCTTCACTATTGCCGGTTTTCATATTCTTATGAGTTTGGCTTAAGTATTTGTTGAAGTGTGAAATGTCCAATACCCCAAAATATCGGCATTTTTAATCGTTTTCACAAATTTTAGGCGAGCGAAATTATTGAAGTGGGTGTTTTACGCTAACGCTGAGTTATACAAACAAACTTCTAGCCAAACTGATACCCGGTGGCTTTTTATAACCAAGATTTTCAGCTGCTAACCGAATAGCATTTTCGGAACCTGCAAAAGTCGAAATCCGTTTTTCAAATTGAGTAGTTAAAATTAGCCATTCAGCAGGCGCTATGCCTAGCAGTGTAAGAATTGGCGGTAGGTGCTGGCTAATGTTACCGCGTTTATCCGATCGCACCGCACGCCCAGTCCAATCTACTAGTTCTAAATAATCGTTTAATTTAAATGGTAGGCCGTCGCGCATTGTTTGGCGTGGGTTGCCCACAAAAGGGTAGAGGGTTTTGGGTTGGTTTTGGTTGTAAGCTATTTGGTCTACACGAAGTTTAATAGAAGTGTGTACGGAGTTTTCTGGCGTATCGGCCATTTTGGCTCGCACTGGATTTAAGTCTACGTATGCCATGCACGCGGCAAGTGCTTTTTCATCTAACAGTGCTTGCGAGCTAAAGCGCGATTCCCAAAAACTGCCAGTGCAGTGGTCTTCTGCGTTTGCCATGCGGGCAATGGGTTCATTTAGGGCGCGCATAAACCAGCTAATATCAAATAGCTGTTCGCGCCACAGCTCAGTTTTTATGGCTACTGCGTCTAGCTCTACGTCTGTTAAATTTTCGTTTTTCTCGTACTTTTGGGTAAGTAGTGTGCCTTTATATATGCGGTGCCATCTGGCGCATACTTCTTTAGCGGTAAGTGCTAGCGCTTTTGGTTGGTTGATATGAAGTACAAGGTGCAAGTGATTAGACATTACCGCATAGGCGCAAACATCTAAGCAAAAGACTTCGGCTAGTAGGTGAATTCTATCTTCCACCCATTGGCGGCGGTGTTCGTAGTCTGTGTTTGTAAGGGCATCGTAACCACACAAAAAAGCACGGCGCACGCAGCGTGAGGTGCAGTGATAATAAGGTGTGGCGTCTAACGAAACCTGCATTTTTCTGGGTTTGGGCATATCTAACCTCCTGTTGGATATACAGTGTTTTATACAGGCGTGCTGGGCTGGTGTCAATTGATATGCTGATTGGCTTGAATTTGTTTTAACTGGTTATAATGGCAAGCTTAGGCCGCACACATTCAGCGATGGCTTCATACCAATTACAGTGGTGCAGCGTTACTCGCATTTCTACTAAGCTGTGGCCAAGTCTCTTGGTCCAATAACTCGTACACCTTTCATTCGCATGATAATGTTGCTATTCGCTATGTAGGAGTGAATTAAATGGCTAGTTTATTACCTCCCGTTATTGCTAACTATGCAGGCAAGCCTCGTTGCGTAGGCGTGGAAGTAGAGTTTGCAGGTGTTCCACCTCAGGATGTATTGGCTGCTATTACGTCGCTCTATGGTGGGGAAATAGAAGAAGCCCATATGTTTGAGTATAGGGTTACAGGTACATCGCTTGGTAGCTTTAAGTTGGAGTTAGACTCGTCGCAATTGCAAGCGTTAGGCGAGGCTTTAAGCCGTAGTGAGCGTGAACCCATTAATGAAACCATCGAAGCTTTTGGGTTGCCGCTTTTATCTAAAGCTGCAGAAGCGTTTGTGCCGTGGGAGGTGGTAACCGATCCTATAGAGATCAATAATTTAACTAAGCTATTACCTTTAATATCTTCCATGCAGCAGGCGGGGGCATTAGGCACGCGCCATGCGGTACACTTCGCTTTTGGCTTGCATTTGAACCCCGATGTGCCAGATTTAAGTGCCGAGACTATTCTGCAGTATTTACGAGCATATTTTTGCTTGTATGATTGGATAAAAGCGAAAGAGGATATTAACTGGACAAGAACGTTATCGCCTTATATTCGGCATTTTAAAAATGATTATATTCGACACATACTTGCGCCAAGTTATAAGCCTACAATCGAGCTGTTAATAGACGATTATTTAGCGTTTAATCCAACACGAAATCGCAGCCTAGATATGCTGCCGTTGTTTGCGTTTATAGATGAAAATAGGGTGCGCAATAAAGTCTCTGATGATCGTATTAAACCGCGCCCGACATTTCATTATCGTTTGCCAAATTGTGATATAGACAACCCAAATTGGAATATCGATTACCCATGGTCGCTATGGTTGCAGGTGGAAAAGCTGGCCTGTAATACGCTTATGTTGAATCAACTTTGTGAAAAATATTCGGTTAACTTAGATCGCTTAACCGCAAGCATAGATGGCCAGTGGTTAGAAACGTTAAATGCATTTATGAAAAGTGGTGAAAACACATGACGCGCCCCTTGATAGCCGTAACCGGGCCAAGTAAGAAATTGAAGGTTGGCTGGTGGGCAACCCAATTTATATTGCGGTTATGTGGTGCGCGTAGCTGTTATCTTTCGCCGGCGCAACCAAAATTACTGCAAGCGGTTGATGGTGTAGTGATAGGTGGTGGTGACGATATAGACCCAGAACACTATGGTGAAAGTGGGGATGCAGGGGCAACCTATGATGCTGCGCGAGACAGTCTAGAAATAGCAATGATTAAAGCCGCTTTGCAAGCGGGGGTTCCTCTTCTGGGAATATGCCGTGGTGCGCAATTAATTAATGTGGTGTTAAAAGGAAGCTTATTTCAAGATATTCGACCCCTTCGAAGAAAAACGCCTAATAAAAATAGTGCGTTTGTTATCAAAAAAGCCTATTTGCAACCGAGTAGTCAAGTAGCCGCTATTTTAGGAAAGGACGTAATTGGTGTTAATAGTTTGCATAGTCAGGCGGTTAATAAGCTTTCAAGTGAGCTACAAGTAGCAGCGGTGGATGGAGATGACTTTGTTCAAGCATTTGAACATCAAACTAAGCCATTTATAATTGGCGTGCAATGGCATCCAGAATATTTACCTTATAGCTCTTGCCAGCGCAAACTGTTTCATGCGTTAGTTGCGGCGGTGGGCAATCAGAGTAAAAAGCTTCTGCCTGAACACTACAATCAATACCACATAAAGTAAGGCGCTGTTTTGGTTGTAGAAAAATGTGGTTATCTTTACTCTAAAATTGGTACAAAAATAGATATAAAATATTATGCTTAGTTATTGGCTGTTGTTTGGTAGCGCCTTTATTGCCGCCACTATTTTCCCTTTTTACTCCGAAATATTGCTCGTTACCCTGCTGGCAGATGGCAAGAATGTCGCCTTGTTGTGGTTGTTTGCTACTGCTGGCAATTCATTGGGGGCAGTGGTTAATTGGCTGTTGGGCAAGTATCTTTTGCGTTTTCAAACTAAGCGTTGGTTTCCTTTTAAGCTAGATCAGTTGGCGCGCTACCAGGCGTGGTTTCAAAAATATGGTGTGTGGAGTTTGTTGCTTGCTTGGATGCCGTTGGGTGGTGATGCGCTTACTTTTATTGCGGGTATGATGCGGGTTAACTTTTGGGTGTTTTTTCTGTTAACGGCTATTGGAAAGGGGCTTCGATACGCTGTTGTTATACTTCTTACTTTGGGTGTAATTCATTTTTAGCACAGCACTTAATTTTGTAATTATGGGTAAGTTATTACTGCGCTCGTTGCTAGGCTAACTTGCTTTTTTAAGGTTGGCGTACCTATTAATTGTTACAATTTTATTGTGCTGGCTAGTTAAGCCGCTTTCGTGTGGCTAAAAAATACGTTTAATCCTCTCTGTTATGTTCTATAAGTCAACTTGGCATGTAGTTCCTTTTTTAATTCTCTTACTCATTAAGTTGGCACTCTCTTCATTTGGTTGTACGCTTCAATGTGCTATACACTGTATCGCCACCTCTCTTGTATACATGGTTTGGTATTTCGCCCACTATAAGTTTTGGGCTTTATTGCTGTAACTGTTGTTGCTAAAGGGCAGTGTGGACAGCTAGTTACCATATTAATAATAAACATTTGTAAATCATGTTTGCGGGCCAGCTGTGTGCGATAGTCTTTATTTCAATGCATTGCTGCGATCCGTATCGACTTTTAGTTTTATTTAATTAATTTACTAAAATATCCTACGGGAGCTTTCTTATGTTACGGAAATTAAATTTTATTTTAGCGCCGCTTGGTATGGTGTTAGGCGTTAACACCTATGCGGATGTGTCGTGCGCTGTTTCTGGCAGCGTGTGGAACAATGGCTATGTAGCTAATGTTGCAGTTACTAACGCGGGTGAATCTCTGCAAGAGGGTTGGAGTGTTGCTTTGTTGTTCGATAACACTCCAACTATAAACAATAGTTGGAGTGCGGAGCTTGCTGTAGACGGTAATGTGCTAACCGCGAGTAATGTGGCTTGGAACGCTAATTTGGCAGCGGGGCAATCTGCTCATTTTGGTTTTGTTGGCTCATATTCAGGTGAGTTTGAATTGCCTGAATGTTTCGTTGGCGCACTAGATGATGACACTGCACTCGAAGATTATTTAAAACAGGGCGTGCATAATCATTTAAATTTACGCATTGCAAATTCGGCGTCTGGTTCATCTAGCTCTTCGAGCTCTTCCGGTGCGTCCAGTTCTTCCAGTTCATCCAGTGCTTCTAGCGCATCGAGTACATCTTCTGGTTCGCCCGTGGCCGAGCCCGATACTCAGCCTGATGATATTACCAATACCCAAGAAGATGGCGTGGATGAGGCGGATATAATTGAATCCGACGGTAACCACTTCTTTGTGGTGCGTTCTTCTTTATATTTTACCGGCACTAGCTCATCAACCTCTGGCTCTAGTTCTAGTTCGGCTTCATCTAGCGGTTCAGGTGGGTATGGCGATTACACACAGGGAGTGTTGATTGAAGCCTACAGTAAAGATTCAGCAGCCGGAACAACTCAACATGTGGGGCAGGTGACGTTGCCCTATGAAGAAAATTATCTTCACGTTTCTGGTGCTTACTTTCGCAAAACACCGCAAGGCAATAGATTAGCTATTGTAAGTAACACCAGAGAATCACAGCCTTATTATTGGAGCTATGGGTATGGTTATTACCCCTATTATCAAATTTCTAATAAGGTAGCTATTTCTGTTGCTAATATTGATACCCCTGAATTAATGGACGAGGCAGAGCGAATTACTTTTGATGGTGATTTAGTATCGAGCAGACGTATTGGTAGCAAATTATATATTGCCAGCCGTTATAGCCCGAACCTAAATCGTTTAGGGTTTGATTTTTCTAGCAGCGCGAGCAATGAGGAAAATGCACAGCGTTTAGATGAAGCGCCCCTTGCGGATTTATTGCCACATGTTTACGACGAAAATGGCGTAGGTACGCCTTTGGTTACTGCTGCTGACTGCACCGTACCGGAGTGGCCAGAAAGCGTGGATGTATATGCCGGGTCACTGTTGGTTATTACTCAAATTGACTTGGATAATAACTTAGCAATTAGCTCGCGTTGTTTACCTGCTTCGGCAACAGAAATATACAGTTCTGCGGATGCAATTTATGCTTTCTCCAATGCATTTTATGCTGGGGTAAAAGTGCATAAATTCACATTAAAAAATGATGCCCAAGAAAGTGAAATTAGCTATAAGGGTAGTGTTAAGTTGCCGGGTTTTATAGCTTGCAGTAATCAATCTTATTGCTTTGGCGAGCAAGACGGGGCATTGCGCGTTTTGTATAGAGTGTCCAATTACAGTGATGCTACTCCCTATCGTATTGCGGTAATTAAGCAATCGCCAAGCTCTGCAGAAGGTTTAGACATTATAGCTACCTTGCCAAATGCTGAACGCCCAGCCTCTATTGGTAAGCCGGGCGAGATTGTTTATGCCATGCGTAGTTTTGGTGATCACGCTTACGTCGTTACTTTCGATAGAATTGACCCGTTATATGCTATTGATTTCTCTAACCCAGCAGACCCTTACATTGCCGGTGAGCTTGAGGTTACTGGTGTGTCTGATTACTTACATCCAGTGGGGGAGAATTTATTGTTGGGCGTGGGCCGAGATGCAATATTCGACGAAGCGCGCAATTTAACTTGGTTTCAGGGTGTTAAAGTGGAGCTGTTTGATGTGAGTGACCCTACAAACCTGCGCAGCTTAGGCAGTGAAGTAATAGGTAAGCGCGAGTCGTCAACGACACTTAGTTTTGATGCCCGTGGTATTGCATTTAGCCATGATGAAAACGGTATTCGTTTTGCTATTCCTGTGAAAATGCATGATAAGCCAATTGGACCGGCAAATACCGATGCGTTAAACCAATATTATAGTTGGACCCATACGGGGTTGTATGTTTACCAAATAGAAACGCAGCCAAACACCGATGCTAGTTTGTCTCGCTTAGGTATACTAAAAACTGATATCGGCGAGGCCAGTGTGCGCTATGATCGTGGCGTAATTGATGGTGATGCTGTTTACTATTTGCATAATTACCACATGTTTTCGAGCTTAATCAATTATTTGGCGCAATAGTTTTGTAGCTTAGGCGCTACTCGGCCCTAGGCACTTAGGCCGAAATAGGTAAAAGCTTTCGTTTAATGCATATGCTCTATGGCTAATTATTTTTGCATATACGTAAGTGTTAAATAGCAGGTGGAGTAAAATTATTTTACGCCACCTGCTTTATTCCCTTATGTAAAACCTTTTTATTTTAATTCTTCGTATTTAAAAGCTTCCCGTTGGGTACGCATTGGTTGTTCCAGTATTAAATTGGTTATTTGCGCCACCTTGCCACACCACGCCGTTTGAGGGGGTTTGTTCGTCACGTTTTAGGCACTTCCACTCTACGTCTGTATTTTGGGTAAGCTCAATCGTGCCTGTCCACGTTGGGTAAGCGCTCGCGTCTAATTTAACTGCGTGTGCGGGGTTCCAATTTCCAAGCTCTTCTTGGTTGCCAATCACATACACACTTTGCCCCCAATAGGTGCTACCGTTAGAGCAAGAAAATGTGGTTTCAACTTTTTCTGTTGGGCAGTTTGTGCAGCAATCTGTACCGTCACAGTCTTCAACAATAGCGCCTACATGAATTGCGGCACCGTTGCGGTAGTAAGCGGTGATTACTGCGTTGCCATTGTTATCTACATCTATAATATTGCCAGAACAACTTTTATTAGACGCGTTGTAGTTACCCGAAATAATGTCGCAATAACGGCCAGCGGGCATCCCTGTTTGAAATGTACGGGTTAAATTGTTGCCTTCCATATTTATAACTACAAACCCTTTGCCGCCTCGGCCCCAAGCTATTTGATTGTTGCCGTTATCCCAATAGTTGGTTACGCGAAATTCGTCTGCAGTGAAATTGCGAAAAGCAACCATATTGGCGATAGCTGGCGTGCGGTGTTCACATAACCAGCCGCTGTTACAGCTGCTAGCACCGTGGGCGGGAGGGCCTTGGTCGTGATCGTACCACTCATAACTAGACATTACTTTAGGGTACCCATAGGGCCAGCCCAGCATAAATACGTGCGCCATAGTATTGCGGTTATCACCATCTTTATGGGTAATGGTGTTGTTTGTATCCTGGCGCTGGTTATCGTGGTTGGCAACAAAGGTTACGGCGTCTGCACTTGCAACCCAACCGCCCCAAGTACCAATATTTTTTAACTCTTTAATTGGTCCGCGCCCTTTAAAAAAATGGCTAACCGATTTGGTAAAGTTAAACTCTGTTACGTCTGCTAAGTAGGTATATTCTGATGGTTGGATGGGCTCGCCCGGCGCACCTATCACTTCTTGGAATATATACGGGTTGCCAATAAGTTTTGCTTTAATTGCAGCAATGTCACCCACGGGGATATGTTTCGCAGCATCAAAGCGGAAGCCAGCTACGCCAAGGTTAGTTAAGTCGTTTAAGTAATTGGCTATTTTTGTGCGTACATAGTCTTGTTCTGTTGCTAAATCGTTTAGCCCTACCAAGTCACAGTTTTGTACCTGCCAGCGGTTACCGTAATCAATTTGGCCGTAGCACGTGTGAAAATGCTCTGCGTAGTAAGGCACTTCTGGGTAATAGCGCCCGCCGGCAGCCATATGATTAATTACGGCATCTACGTATATATCCACCCCAGCATTTTTACACCGGCTTACCATGCTGGCGAATTCGTTGCGATTGCCAGAACGGCCCTCTATGGCATAGCTAACAGGTTGGTAACGACTCCACCATTGGCTGCTACTAACCGATTTTTGGGGTGGGGATACCTGCACTGCCGCATAGCCTTTTGGCCCCAGTACATTTTCGCACTCGCTAGCAATATCGTTCCACTGCCATTCGAACAAATGAACGAACGCGGTTCGCGGTTGAGCATGCGAACAGATACTAAAAAGTGCTGCCGCAAAAATGAATAGTTGCGTGAGTTTTCTCATTATTTAATCCTTTCAATTTTGATTGTTGTAGTTATTTCAAATTGATAGATATCAAACTGCATTGAAATGGTGTGAAGGTTTAACTCTCCAGTTTTTCTTCGGTAAAAAAATTGCTACTTAGCAGGTTTGCATCTGCTGGCTTAGGTCCGCAGTTAGTGCTTATCAGTGTTCTTAATAGATTTAAAAATATGTAAATTTCACTGCCGTGCGTCAGCCTAGGTTTAGCGTATGCTTTAAATTATTTTTATTGCAGTGTGTTTTACTGGGTTTATCTATTTTTCATTTGTTATTGTTGTTGGTGTTTATCTTAATCCTGATGGGCGCAAGCAAGCCAAATGAATACGTATGCGGTGCGGTTTTTTACACGGAAAAGGAAAGGGATATGATATTTCGTCGCACGAATCAACTAGATGGATGTTGAGTGTTAGATAGAGGAAAACGCAATTATTACGAGGTTATTTTCATAGGTGGAACGTATTTTTTACTGTTGATACAACGTATTACGGCTGCCTTGCTTTAATGCGGTTTTTAATTTATGCCTCGTAGGCGTTATTCGGCCAGTTTTTAAAACTGCGCTAGGTATAATTGTCGCTTTATACCTCTATTCAACTTGCGCTTTCTAAGCGCATAATTGTTCGTGAATTGTTGCTGGTAACTATAATCAAACTGATTATTACTTAGGGGTGCGATATGAACACCGAAGACGCTAGTCGTTTTGAAGAGTTAGTGCGTTCGCCTATTCGCAGCGAAGAGCGCGAGAGTGCAATAAAGCAGTGGCATACATACAAAGCTGGCAAACAAATGGCGTTTGTTCAGCGTGGCAATGCGGGTGAAGGTGGCGCCAATAATGGTAAGGTTGGTTTGTGGAGTAAGGGCGATTACGTTCGCTCATTAACTGTGCCAGCTATAGATTTATGCGATGCAACGTTTGAGGATGTGTGCTTAGGATATGTAGATATGCGGGGCGCGAAGATGGACCGCGTTCGGTTTACCCAAAACTACCTTACTTGGTCTGCAATGAAGGGGGCGCAATTAGAATGCGCTAGCCTATGTGATGCAGATTTACCCCATATACGGTTGTTAGACGCAAATTTAATGGGCGTAAACCTGAGTGGTGCTAATTTGCAGGGGGCGGATTTTTCTCGAGCGAACTTGGCCGGGGTTAACCTAAAGGGCGCTGATTTGCGTGGTGCTATATTAGAGTATGCAAATATGGTGGGCGCCAATGTAGAAGGCGCAAAGCTGGATGGCGCACATGTATATGGTGTTTCTGCGTGGGATTTACGCGGCCAGCCGGCTTCGTCAACCGACTTAATAGTAACCCCTCAGCACACACCTAGTATTACTACCGATAATATTCGCGTAGCGCAGTTTATTTACCTGCTAGTAAACAACCCAGAAATTCGCGATGTGCTAGATACGGTTACACGTAAGGTTGTTTTGCTACTGGGGCGATTTAAGCCCGAGCGCAAAGCGGTGCTAGATGCACTAAAAGTAGAGCTTCGCAGCCGCAATCTTGTGCCAGTCATTTTTGATTTCGACCAAGCTGAAGCCCGAGACATTACAGAAACTATTACCCTGCTTGCTAGAATATCTAGGTTTGTAATTGCAGATCTAACAGAGCCCTCAAGTATCCCTCAAGAGCTGCAAGCTATTGCGCCCGATGTAGCAGTGCCCATTCGGCTAATTATTCAAGAGCCGCACGCGCCTTATGCCATGGCAAAAGATTTAAAAAAATACCCCTGGGTGATAAAACCCTTCAAATACACTGATATTCACCATCTATTGGCACAGCTAGATGTCGACATAATACATGTTGCAAATGCTGTTGCCGAAAGTATTAATCAAATGCGTGCAGAGGATGATTGGTAGGCTTGTGTGGATAGTTTCCATATACATCACTTGTCTCTATTTCGTTACTTTAGGTAAGCCCTCCGCTTGGGCGCACACTTCAATTCTTGTTCGTCTATCCATTTAATTACAAATTAAACATACCGCTATTGCTTACTTTTATGTTGTTAACGCAATATTACTTGCACGCGCATGTTTACTTGTATGCAGCTCTTGCATAAAATGGTCATAAATACCATATGGTGTGTTAATACTATTTATTGGGCCTGCTGCAAGCCCGTAAATACCGCATATAGGGCCGTTAGCGCTATAACGATTAACACGTTGTACATATTGGGGAAATAAATAAAACCATCTTCAATAGGTTATCTATGGCTTGTTCTCGAATAGCAGTATGGGGCGTAATATTAGCGGTATGCGGTGCTCTGCTTGCCTGCCGAAGTGGCATGGCCCCAAGCGTAGACCACGCCACCCAGCCAGAAAACCCGCGTGAACGCGTGTTACTAGATACTGGCTGGGCATTTAAAAAATACCAGCAAGGCGACGTTGTAGATAACCTTATTTATGACGTAAGGCCAGAAGTAGAAAGTGCCGAGGATGCTCGCCCAGCCGATGCCATGCCCACCGAAGCGATAGATCTTGTGGCCAATGAGCAGGTGCTTAAAGCGTGGATTCTACCTACAGCTAACGATTTTATTGCAGACCCTAAACACCATTACCAGCGCCCGCCATCAAACCCCGGTAGCGAATTTCCCTATGTGCAATCTAGTTTTGATGACAGTGCTTGGCAGCAGGTTAACGTACCGCACGACTGGGCAATTGCTGGCCCATTTATGGCGGGGTGGGATGCCGAAGTGGGCGGTGGAATGGGGCGTTTACCTAGCCCCGGTGTGGCGTGGTATCGCAAAGGTTTAGATATACCGGCAGAAGATGCTGGCAAAGCTATTTTCTTGGATGTAGATGGGGCTATGTCTTATGCGATGGTGTGGCTAAATGGCCAATTGGTGGGCGGTTGGCCTTATGGGTATGCTTCGTGGCGAGTAGATTTAACACCGTACATTTTGCCGGGCAGACGCAATCAATTGGCTATTCGTGTAGATAATCCGCCGCATTCGTCGCGTTGGTACCCCGGTGGCGGTTTGTATCGCAATGTGTGGCTTACCAAAACATCTAAAGTGCATGTTGCCCAATGGGGTACGCATATCACAACACCAGCTGTTTCGGCGCAGCAAGCGCAAGTAAATGTTTCGGTAAAAATAAATAATCACAATCGCAGCACAATCGCAGCCAGGCACATGTAGATGTAACAACCCGTATATTCGAGTTGGATGCATCCAATAATAAAACCGGTGTAGCCATTGCTACGTTAACCGAAACCGCCGTTGCCGTACCAGCGCAAAAAAATGTAACGGTAACGGCTAACGCTACAATAAATAACCCAAAGCTTTGGGGCCCGTTACCCACGCAAAAACCGCAGCGGTATTTGGCCGTATCGCAAATAATGCAAGCGGGTATTGTTGTAGATAATTACCAAACCACTTTCGGCATACGCGATATAGCGTTTGACCCCGAGCGCGGCGTGGTGGTTAACGGTGAGCCTGTTTATATTCAAGGGGTAAATCAACATCACGACTTAGGTGCGTTGGGCGCAGCATTTAATGTGCGTGCAGCGGAGCGCCAATTAGAGTTATTGCAGGAGATGGGCGTAAATGCCATTCGTATGGCGCACAACCCGCCAGCGAAAGAGTTGCTAGACCTAACAGACAAAATGGGCTTTTTAGTTATCGACGAAATATTCGACTCTTGGGAGCGCAAAAAAACACCGCTCGACTTTCACCTTATATTTCCCGAATGGTCGGAACCAGATGTGCGAAATTTTATTCGCCGCGATCGCAACCACCCATCGGTAATAGGCTGGAGCCTAGGCAACGAAGTAGGCGAGCAATATACCGGCGAAGCTGGCGCAGCAGTTGCAAAACGACTGCATGATATTGCAAAAAGTGAAGACCCAACTCGACCCACTTCGGTTTCTATTAATTTTGCCAAGCCGGGTATGGCGTTGCCGCCGGTTATGGATATGATCAATTTGAATTATCAAGGCGAAGGTATTCGCAATGCACCTGAATACGTGCACTTAAAAGGTATTCGCACCGCGCCGCTTTACCCCAAGTTTCGCGAGGCTTATCCAAATAAAGTAATAATAAGTAGCGAGAACGCGGCCGCAGTAAGTTCGCGGGGGGAATACTTTTTTCCGGTAACCGCAGGTGCAAGTGCACCAGTAGCAGATGGTGCCGGTGGTGACCCTAATTCTGCGCACGTAAGCGCCTACGAGCTGTATACCGCGCCGTTTGGTTCTTCTGCCGATAAAGTGCTGGGTTCCCTTGCTGATCACCCTTATGTGGCTGGAGGTTTTGTGTGGAGCGGTTGGGATTATTTGGGCGAACCCACCCCTTACTATTCCGCGCGCAGCTCGTATTTTGGTGTAATTGATTTGGCGGGGTTTAAAAAAGATCGGTTTTATTTGTACCAAGCGCACTGGCGACCAGATTTACCCATGGCCCATATTCTGCCTCACTGGAATTGGCCCAATCGAGTTGGCGAAGTAACACCTGTGCATGTATTTACATCTGGGGATGAAGCTGAATTATTCCTAAACGGTAAATCGCTAGGTAGAAAAATAAAAGGCAAAAATGCATTTCGCATCCGTTGGGACAACGTTATTTATCAGCCCGGCACATTAAAAGTGGTGGCCTATAAAAATGGTAAGCAATGGGCGCAATCTGTTGTTGCCACTACTGGCAGTGCTAGCCAATTACAGTTAACCGGAGATAGAACCAGAATTCGAGCGGATGGCAAAGACCTCGCGTTTATAACCGTAGATGTGCAAGATGCCGATGCCACAAACGTGCCCACTGCCGATAATCCATTAAGCTTTACCCTAGCTGGCCCTGGGGAAATTGTGGCCACGGATAACGGTGACCCGACGGATTTAACGTCTTTTACTTCGCATACCCGCAATGCTTTTAACGGTAAGTGTTTGGTTATTGTTCGTGGTGTTGCGGGTAAGCCGGGTGCGCTTACCTTAAATGTTACGGGGGCAGGGCTAAAAGCTGCACAAACGGTAATAACAACTCATTAACTACCCATTAACTATTCATTAAAAACCCATTAACAAATCGACTCCATAATGGGGCAAGCCGAAAACAAAGTGGGCTAGTGGACAAGAGGTGCGCTCTAGTCCACTAGTTGTCACTTGCTATTGTTTAGTGTTTATCTTTTCCACCGTTTATTTCAATTATTAGTTCACAATTTTATTGGTTGGGCTACCGTATTTGCCTGCTTAGGCTTATAATGTCTGCATGCTATGGTCTGCGTGACTATATGTGTGTTTCTATACCTACTACCTACGTATTACGCTTTTACAATAATAAATACATAAAGCCAGTTTTAATGTTTGCGCTTTTGCTTAAACGTTAAAAAACAAGTGGGCTCCACTTGGTAATTCGATCCGTTGTTAATTTATACCTGCTCATTGGGTACTAAATTATTCGTTATTCCCTAGCGCCTACTTATATAACCATAAGCCGAAATTGTCAGTTGTAGCATTTAATGTGTGGCGTGTTTTCGGTCAAATAATCATGTTTGTGAGGATCTCTTATGATCAAGCTACGTCAATCTATCCACGGCGCCTTGGCGCGTACCGTGGGCATAATAAGTATAAGCACCGGACTTGTACTCGCAGCGCAAACTGCAAGTGCAGCCTGTGAATACACCGTAACCAATTCGTGGGGTTCGGGTTTTACCGCGAGTATTCGCATAACAAACGATACCGGTAGCGCAGTAAACGGTTGGGCGGTTAACTGGCAATACGCTAATGGCAACCGTGTAACAAATTCATGGAACGCTACGCTGTCTGGCAATAACCCTTATAGCGCCAGCAATATTGGTTGGAACGGCGGTATTCAACCTGGGCAGTCGGTGGAATTTGGTTTTCAAGGCACGGCTAATGGCGCGGCAGAAACACCAGCGGTAACGGGGGCTGTATGTGCTACAGGGTCTAGCTCTTCCAGCTCAAGCTCTAGTTCTTCGTCTAGCAGCTCTAGTTCTAGCAGCAGTTCGAGTTCATCGAGTAGCTCGTCTAGCACTTCAAGCTCGTCATCTAGCAGCTCTTCCAGTTCATCGGGCGCAAACTGTGTAGAAATGTGTAAGTGGTATCAAGATGCGCCTCGCCCTTTATGCAATAACCAAAATAGTGGTTGGGGTTGGGAAAACAACCAAAGTTGTATCGGCCGAGCAACGTGCGAATCGCAACCGTCTAATGCGGGTGGGGTGGTAAATAGTTGTCCGTCTAGTTCTAGCAGCTCTTCAAGTTCCTCTAGTTCGAGCTCGTCTAGCAGTTCAAGCTCGTCTAGCAGTTCAAGCTCGTCTACTAGTTCTAGTTCATCAAGCACAAGTTCTACTTCTTCAAGTAGTTCTAGCTCTAGCGGTTCTGCTGCAAACTTATATACCTTGGCAGATTTCCCCATTGGCGTTGCTGTAACTGCGGGTAATGAGAGCCGTAGCTTTTTATCTATTGCTGCGAAAGAGGCAACTGTTAAAAAACACTTCGACCAAATTACAGCCGGTAACATTATGAAGATGAGTTACTTGCACCCATCCGAAAATAGCTACACCTTTAGTCAAGCGGATGCCATGGTTAACTGGGCAAATAGCAACGGCGTAAGTGTGCACGGCCATACTTTTATTTGGCATTCCGATTACCAAGTACCAAATTGGATGAATAATTACAGCGGTAATTTTGCGTCTATGATGGATACCCACGTAACCACTATTGCCGATCATTTTGAAGGCCGAGTAGTAAGCTGGGATGTGGTAAACGAAGCTATCGATGAGAGCCAATCTAGTTGTTATCGCAACTCTTTGTTTTACCAGCGTTTAGGTAAAGCTTATATTGCCAATGCGTTCCGCGCGGCCCGAGCAGCAGACCCTAGCGTAGAGTTGTATTACAACGATTACGATACCGAAGGTGGCAATGCCAATAAGTTAAATTGCTTGTTGCAATTAGTCGATGACTTGCAAGCGAACAATGTGCCTATCGATGGTGTGGGCTTTCAAATGCACGTGCAAATTGATTGGCCCAGCACCAGCAATATTGCTGCGGCTTTCCAAGCTATTGTGGATCGCGGCTTAAAGGTAAAAATTACTGAGCTGGATGTGCCTATTAATAACCCTTATGGCAGTGGTTCATTCCCGCAATATTCAACTTACACGTCACAAGCCGCTGCGTTGCAAAAGGCGCGTTATAAATCCATTGTAAAAACCTACTTGACTGTTGTGCCAGCGCATTTGCGCGGGGGCTTAACCGTATGGGGTATATGGGATGGTGATAGCTGGTTGTTAGATTTTGATAATCGTCAAGGCGCTGATGATTGGCCGCTATTATTTAGTGGCCCAGCTAATGGCCCCTATGTAGAAAAAGAAGCATTCTATGGCGTGGCAGAGGCGCTTACAGAATAGGTTCTAACTCGAAACTGTAATTGCTAATTTCTAGTAAAGATAAGCCCCGCCCGAATAGTAGTGTTTGGGCGGGGCTTTTTTTTGTACGGTTTCTTATATTTGAATGAGTGGTTTGTAATTTATGCTTACCAGTTTAAATCGGCTTTTAGGCGCGTTGTAAGTTTTGTGGCTAGCCGGTGTTGAGTGGTTAGGTTTGGGGGGTAGTGGCAGCCCAGGCCATCTTCGGGTTCTATTTTCCCTAAATCTAATACGGCAATATTGCTATTGGTGAAGCTCGCCAGTATTTGTTTTTGTGAATCCCGTTTTTCGCCACCCAGCATAGGGCTTACTATTAAATAATAGGGCTGGGTTGGGTAATCTTGCCGCAGTGTATTTATAAGTTTTTGTAAGTGCTTTTTATACTGTTCGGCCACAATATTTGGTTTTTTAAATTCCCAGAAATCATTGGTGCCAATATTTATTAAAATTGCGTTAGGTTGGTATAGCGCACTGTTCCATTTGCTGTTGGGGTCGTCTGCTAGTGCACGTTGTTGGCGCACGGTAATAGTGGGGTTTACTGGCTTTTGTTCGCCGTAAGATCGCCAAACACCAATGCCGGACCACGCCAATGTGTGCAAGCTAGCGTTTAAGTTGTTGGCTGTAATTGCCGCGTAAGTCTTTTGCGCGTTGCTGGATTCTATACTGTAACCACACTGTTCGCTTTCACCTTCTACGCCGTAACCTGCGGTAATAGAGTCGCCTATAACAAGCAATTTGTTTTTCGCGGGGCTTTGCGGCGCTAGTAGTATGCCGTCTACTATTGGCGCCGATGTAATGGCTGCAATGCCGGTAAACGATTCGCTTAAGCGAGTAAGCGTTACTGTGTGTTTGCCAGCGTGTATTGGTGCTCGCCTGCTTTTACAAATAGATCTTTAATTTTGCCATCTACATTTACTTGAAAACGCATTTTATTGGGGCTGGCTATAGCAATGCTGGCTTGTGTGCCCTCAAACCGAAACGCAATGGCAGAATTGGGCCAAGTGAAACGGGTTTGGTTTGGTATAGTGTGGTCGAAGCGGCCAATATATAACACTTTGTTTTTGGTAGCTGCTTCGCCACTTGCGCTAATTGCCGCCGCACTAACAAATATTGTGAAAGCAAATAGAAATAAAGTGGCGCAAGGCTTAAGCCAATTTAATGTTGGCGTCGGTTTAGAGTAGGGGTAAGGTTTCATATTTTAGCCACTTAATAATTGCGTTTTGGGAAGCGTTGGTGCGCATAGCGTAACGCAAAGCGGGTTAAGTTTACGTTAGCTTTACATTAACTATGCGCTACTGCTATGTGCTAACTGCGCGGTGAGCGTGACGAGTAAGCTCACCCAAGATGCTCATTAAAAAATGCTATTGTGCGTGTCCAAGAAAATTATGTCCAAGAAAGTTCTGGCTAGTTGCGGCGCTGCTTGTGTTTACACTTTTCATAACGTGCTCTCTACAATTAAGTATTTAAACGATGTGTTTGGAAGTGTAGCTGGGCGCTGGCCCTTATTATGTTGGTGCTGCATGGCTATGAGCTGGCCAAAATAGTAACGCGGTACTTGTTTGTGGGTAAAGAGTAATGGATCGATTAACGCGTTATGTTAGTCTTGCGTTTTTACAGCAATTAATACTATAGGCACGCACCAAAATGGCTTCAATTTACGATATAAACATACAGAGCCTACAAGGCCAATTGATAGGTTTTAGCGACTTTAAGGGCAAGGCCCTGTTAATTGTTAATACGGCAAGCAAGTGCGGCTTTACACCGCAGTACGAAGGTTTACAGCAGCTTCACCAGCAATACGCCAGCGAAGGGCTAGTGATAATAGGTTGCCCGTGTAATCAGTTTGGCAAGCAAGAACCGGGGGATGCCAAGGCTATTTCTGAAGGGTGCTTAATTAACTACGGGGTGGATTTTCTAATTACCGAAAAAATACACGTGAACGGTGCCAATACTCACCCGTTGTATAGGTATTTAAAAACCGCGCTACCGGGCTTTATGGGCAACAATATAAAGTGGAACTTTACCAAGTTTTTAATTGGTAAAGACGGCACGCCCATTAAACGCTTCGCGCCATTTACTAAGCCTGCCTCTATGGAAGGGGCGGTAAAAAAAGCGTTAGGTTAGTGTGGTAGTCTAATACAATGGCCTAATACGATGGGGTAATGCAAAGAGCACACCTTCTCAATACCGGCGGCACACTCAGCCCGAATGTGCCTTTTTTTGCTGTATGAATGTAATCGGTTGCATGCTGGGCGAATGGTGCCTAATATCGCTAGTCTCGGTGCGGGCTCACATATTCCGCAGCTACAAGGATGCTATAAAAAATTAAAAGGACAGTGAAATTGAAAGCTCAAAAATTAGCGTTTTTAACGGCCTATTCGACGAAGATGGGCGCTTTACCAGTAACATTGCTAATCGTAGCCGCCGTTTTAGTCGTGTTTGTCGCAGCTTTAATACTACAGGCAACCGGTTTGCAGTCAGCTACTGGTGATTTAAAAACCCTAGCAAGTGCCGCTGCATTTAAAAGCGAAGTGCCTCATACACCGCCAAAACATATACCCCTCCAAGAGCCGAGTTTTGACCCAACCACAAACAGCCTGACGGATGAAGATATAAATAGAAAGCTGGCTGGGTTCGCTACTCGAAATGAGGTCGAGGAATCCATAGAGTTTTTAACATCTCGCGGCTATGTTCCGCCAGATGTGCTGGAAATGTATCGAAATTACCCTGAAGAAGTATTGCAGGCGCTAGGTAACGATGGAGACTTAGCTGCGTTAGCTGTGCTGGCTGGCCAGTACGCAGAAAAAGACTACGATCAATTTAAAAATGCAGTACTTAAGTCAATTGTTTATGGGTCTATTAGCTTTGCTCAGGTGCAGGCGGATTTATATTCCACGCAATCTGAATTTGAACTTGCAAACCCTAATGGGGGGAATAGTGAATTGGCCAAACTGGACTTTTTATTGTCGCTAAGCTGGTATGAATTTATAAAAATGAGGGGCGGCGGCGAGGCTGTTACTCAATTGATTGATGCGCGCATAGCTAAGTCTGCTTTTACTATTTCGCCAGCGGATAGAGCGACTATTCAATCTCAGGGGGCGGCTATTTACGCTGAGCTATCCAATGAGCGGCAGCGCTTAGGTGTGGGGGAGTACGATAACAGTGTGCCGCCAGGGCTTGAAAACTTTCTAGCTTTAATTGGCATCTATTAGTTGTAACACTATTCTACTTCTAGGGTAGTGCCAGAGCTTTGGGCGCACAAACGGTACCATTCTTGTGGCACGCCTTGAATCCCCTGCTTACTTAGCATTATTTAACCCTCTTCAGTTTATTTATGTGTGGTTGCACAGCCCTCATTAATTCGTTTTTGTTTATGGCATCTAAGCCACTATTTCGCAATAAATGCATTAGGTGCTAATTGACGTATATGCGAGGTACAAACTTCGCAAAACGCGGTATTTCTAGGTCCTAACTCCTGTTTGTACGTTTTTTCGGTCGCATGCGTGGCTATGGCGGCCTATGTTGATTGGTACTGTTACGGCTTCAGCACTGGTTGGTCGAGGCCGTGGCACCCCTAAAAAAATAATCAACAAGGGTTCTATTATGTGGCAAATCAACAAATCGGCTTTAGCGGCCGTGGTATTAGTGTGTTCCTCATCTAGCTTTGCGCAATCTGCATGTGACACTCAACGCATTGAAGCCGAAAATTACGTGGCAATGAGTGGTATTCAAACCGAAAGCACGGCAGACACTGGTGGCGGTTTAAATGTGGGCTGGATAGACGCCGGCGACTGGCTTAGTTACCAAGTTAACCTACCTGCTGCAGGGCAGTACGAGGTGCGCTATCGCGTTGCCAGTAGAAATGGCGGCGGTGTACTTCGGTTAGAGGGCAATGCCGGTCAAACCTTGTATGGAACTATGAATGTACCCAACACGGGTGGCTGGCAAAATTGGCAAACCCTTTCTCATTCAGTGACATTAGCGGCAGGAGAGCAGTCTATTGGTATTGGTGTGCCAAGCGGCGGGTTTAATATTAATTGGCTGGAGTTCGTACCTTTAGATTGCAGTGGGCCAATCGACCCGCCCATTAACCCACCTTCGAACTGCGCGAGCATTGTATTCGAGGCCGAAAATTACGATCAAATGAGCGGCATTAGAACGCAAACCACAAGTGATACCGGAGGCGGCTTAAATGTGGGGTGGATAGATGCTGGCGACTGGCTTAGCTATGCCACTGTGAATATCCCCAGCACGCAGGTGTACAATTTTGAATACCGTGTGGCTAGCCCTAATGGCGGCAGTTTTAATTTGCAGGGTTCGGCTGGCGCAGAGAATTTTGATACCGCTACTTTGCCCAATACGGGTGGTTGGCAAAATTGGACAACGGTAACAGGCTCGGCGCTTTTACCTGCTGGCAATGTGAATTTCGGTATTAGTGCGATTACTGGTGGCTGGAATATAAACTGGTTTAAAGCTACACCAGAGAGCTGTGATGATATAAACCCTCCAAGTACCGGTATTACTGCTAAGCAAGCAGCGGCAGCCATGGGCAAGGGGTTTAATTTGGGGCAAATGTTCGAAAGTACGCAACACCCAAGAACATTTAATGCTGCAAAAAGTAAAATAGATGCTTACTACAATATGGGCTACAGAAATGTGCGCATCCCTATTACTTGGACTGAAGCCGTAGGCGGAAACAGGCTTGTTGCAGATGCAAATGTAGGCGCAGTCAATCGCAACCACTCTCGCTTAGCTGTAATTACTCAAGTAGTAGATTACGCGCTTTCGCTACCCGGCATGTACGTGGTTATTAATGCGCATCACGAAGGTGGATTAAAAACCAATAATCGCTGGTGGGTGTTAGAAACTCTGTGGGCAGATATTGCCGATATATTTAAAGACAGAGATCACCGTTTGCTATTTGAAATATTAAACGAGCCACACCTAAGCGATGCCAATAAGTCGCCTATGCCCCCCGCCAATTTGCGTTTTATGACGGGCAAAGCCTATAACAAAATTCGCGCGATAGATGCGCAGCGAATCGTTATTATTGGTGGCAACCAGTGGTTTGGTGCAGGTGAAATGGCAAACGTATGGCCAAACCTTAATGATGTTGGCGGCGGTTCCGATGCATATGTAATGGCTACTTTTCACCATTACGACCCGTGGTCGTTTAGTGGCGATAACCAAGGCGATTACGCCGATGCTTGGACGCTATCTAACGTGGGTAACCCAATGGATATAATGCAAAGCTGGGCAAACGGCGTAGGCCAAGGTATGCCTGTGTATATTGGCGAGTGGGGCGTAGGTTGGGGCAGCCGCTACAGCGCCATGCAGTGCAATAATATTCGCTATTGGTACCAGCTGTTCGACGCGAGCTATGCCTCGGCAAAAGGCCAGCCTACGGCAGTGTGGGATGACGGCGGTTGGTTTAAAATATTCGACCACGGTACCAACAGCTTCAATAATAATTTAGCCCAATGTATTGGTGGAAACTGCGCTTGGGATGGCGCCGATAGATTTAATTCTGGCTGTAATTAAATTTTAAGCATTAGTTACAAACTGGTGATTAATAAAAATTAAAAGCTCGCTACGGCGAGCTCAGACTGATGACAAACTTGATCTAGGCAATTCAGCGAGTAAATTCTAAGGTTGAAAGATCAAAAATGCTCAATTCATGGACGAATTGAGCAAGTTATAGGGATATATTCATACGTTTTTTGAGCTTTCAACCTTAGAATTTGCGGATTTAGAAGGATTAGGCTCTTCGCTAAAATAATAGAGAGGTTTATCAATAAACTGAGCTCGCTACGGCGAGCTTTTTTTGTGCGGGATAAATGCTAGAACCAAGTACCTATTTGGATTAAGCCGTTTAGTGTTATTGCTCGCTCATTATTAGTTCTTATGCTAACTCTTTGCGGTATTGCGAAGGTGTTGTGCCTACTAGTTTTTTAAAGAAAGTATTAAAAACCGACTTACTATTAAACCCCACCGCTAGGTATATATCGGTAATTGTTGTATCGCTATGCTTTGGCGAGGCCAGCATTGCTTTCGCTTCTTCTATACGGTAGCGGTTTACAAATTCGTAAAAATTAACACCAAAGTGGCGGTTAATAATCATGGATAGGTCGCGTGCGGTAATTGATAGCTCGTCGGCCAAATGTTCGAGGGTGATATCGGGTTCCATATAGGATTTGGTGCCGCGCATGGCTTCGTCAATTTCGCGGGCTAAGTCTGGGTTAAGTAAGTGATCGGATATTTTCTTTTTGGCGCCGTCTTTTGGTTTTTCTGGCTCTTCTTTTACTGGCTCGAAGCTAGAAAAGTAACGAATGCCTGTAAACACCAAAAGATTCACTAGCAGAAATAGCGAGTAGTAACAGGTAAGCCCCATTTTTTGGAAGAAATCCATATGGTAGGGCTTAAACAAAAAGATAACCTTAGAAAACGCGAGTATGGCCTCTAGGCCCATTACTATCATAAAGCCCACAACAAGCATGCTTATCCACGTTATATCTACTTTTTCTACATTGGAGTGGGTGGATTTAAGCAGGTGCTTATATTTAAACACTAGCTGCAAGCATAAAAAGCAGTAGCCAAAGCGTACAACCTTGCTGAAAAATTCCATAAAGGTGTAACCTGCACCATACACAAAGGTTTCACTATTAATAAGGTGCAAGCGTTCGGCATAGCTATGGCTATAAAAGGCAATGCTCATAAACACAATAAATGCAGCCAAAGGCAAAAGGTGCAGCAGGTCTGTTTTTCTAAACTTAAAATCGCGGAACACCAGCGATTTAATACACATTAATAGCAGTGCACCATCCACGTAATAGGCGGCGGCGCCTATAAAGTACACCTCGGGCCAATTGTTGCGCACTCGCAGTTTGAACTCTGCGCCCCACAGAATCATCTCGTGCAAAGGTATTAGCGCGTGGGCCACAAGAAAGGCTGCTAGAAAGTACATGCTTATGTTTTTGCTTGTATTCGTGGCCAATAAAAGGCCGGCAAACAACAGGCACTGCATGGCTGTCATCCAGAGTACAACGTCATGAAAATTAAAAACAACAAGATTCATAGTGGAGATGATACCTAGTGCGAGGGTTAGTTTTTATTATGCATTCAGTAATGCAATCGCAAATGTTGCCAATACTGGGATGGACTGCAAAAGGGCCCTTATTACCGTTGTAATTAGTATAGTGGATTGCCTAAGGTTGTTTATTTCAAATATTTATAAGCTTGGGCGTACCACTGTGCGTTTCGCTGTACCAGTTTATGCAGATTGGCAGCGTTTTTTGTTACTTATTCTCAAATGGCTAGCCGGCTTAGCGCTGGCGCAGCACTGCATATAACCACGCACACTCATTACTGTAAACCCTGCTGCAAGCGTTAGTTTAGCGTGTTTGATGGGGGTGGCCTAGGGGCAATTTTTTACAAAATTAGGGTGTAAATTAGCCCTGTCCACTTCGTCTTGCTGTTGGTCCGTTTCGTCCCTTATTTGTGGTGAATATCAGTAACCACGGGACTTTGATGGGCGTTCGAGTTAGTTAAAAATAATCAAACTACGCCTTTTTTACTCTTTTCCGTTCGAGTTGCACAACTCGGTCGCACCTTGTTTTGGAGAGGTTTACCTTGGTATCAACCCAATGGGCGTGTTGACCTCGCAGTGAGTCGTGCCGAGCGTCGGCCAGCATATTTTGGCACACCCCAAAGGCACCACTTTGCTAATGCATGGGTTTATGCGCTTCTTTGCTCGTTGCGCAGGTTACATTCGGGGAATAAAAACGGAATAAATACCCGAGCTGTTTCTAGCCGTGCACCTCAATTGGCAATGGTTATTTGCACCACTGAGATGGGTGTAGAACAACACAATAAATACAATACATAACTCAGGTATTCACTATGACAACGCGAAATACTTTCAAGCTGAGTAAGCTCCTGCTTTCGCTAGGTGTACTTACCGCTTCTTCGCAACTCGTCGCCCAAGACCTAATTTGGTCCGACGAATTCGAAGGCGATAAAATTGACCGCAGCATATGGTCTTACAATGTGGGTGGTAGTGGTAACGGCAATGGTGAGTTGCAGTACTACACCGCCAATGCCACCAATTCACGCATTGAAGACGGCAACCTCGTTATTGAGGCGCGCCGCGAAGAGATGGAAGGTAAGCAGTTTACTTCTGCACGTCTCCATACAAATGGTCGCTTTTCTTTTAAATACGGTACCTTAGAGGCAAGAATTAAATTGCCTAAGTTAGACGATGGCCTGTGGCCAGCGTTTTGGACTTTGGGTGATAACTTTGGTGTAGACGGCTGGCCAAAATCTGGTGAGATCGATATTTTAGAAGCCGGCTACAAGGCTGCGCGCGAAGCGGGCACCACCAATACTGCGGTGTCTGGTGCTGTGCACTGGTGGCACGAAAGTGGCGATTGGAGTGATTGGTTGCAGGCCGATGCTCATGCCGAAACGCATGTTACAACGCCTATGAACGAGGCGTATCACACCTATCGTTTAGAGTGGACTCCTAGCGAGCTATCTATTTCTGTAAACGACAATACCTATTTCACCATGGATATTACCGACCCAAACATGTCGGAATTTCACGGTGCTCAGCATTTGCTGCTTAACTTGGCTGTAGGTGGTTGGAACTTTGTAGAAATTGAAGACCCAGCGCTTATTACTGCAGATTTCCCTGCACAAATGCTTGTGGACTACGTGCGCTTATACAGCAACGAATTCACCGAAGTGTTTGACGCAAACGAAAACTTACCAACCGGTGACTTCGGCGTAATGACCGATTTGACCCCCGTGTTCAATGAATTGAACTGGGGTGATCGTATGCACCTGTACATTTGGAACAATATGGAAGTAGCGGGCATAGACCCGTACGAAGGCACTTCTGTATTGGCTTATGATGTGGCGCCAGATGCGTGGTGGGGCATGGGTCTTTTGCATAAAGACTACAACATGCGCAACTACAAACACGGCTACCTGCACTTCATGATGAAGACAACCGCTACCTCCGATATCAGCATTAACATGGCCAGTACCTCTGGCGGTGAAGGTGCTGTTGTATTGGCAAACGGCGGTGAAGAGTACGGTTTAGAGCGCGACGGCGAATGGCATGAGGTGAATATTCCTCTGGCTAAATTCGGCGCGATGGATTTCGAAACCATCAAAACTTTCTTCAGCATGTCTGGCCCAGGCCAAGCAGAAGCATTCCAAATTGCTGTGGACGACATTTATCTAAAAAGCAGTATTGCTTTACCTCGCCCAGAGTTTGGCAGCTTCGGTATTTACACCGAAAGCCCAGAAAATATGAGCGCAGGTAACTTTGGTTTTGGTGTAGAAGGTGATTTATTTCTTTGGGCTGATACCTTAGAGCTATTGCCAGGCGAAGTGGTTGAAGGCAATGCATCACTGCATTTGAAATCAACCGGTCAAGGTTGGTTCGGTATGGGCTTAACGGCTCGCGAAGGCTTTAACCTTTCTGCGTTTGATAACGCCGATGCGAAATTACACCTCTCAATGAAAACCACAGATCAAACTGATTTCCAAGTGGGCATTAAGAGCGGCAGCGTAAACGACATCGGTCAAGTGTGGATTAAGTTTACCCCTGGTAACGACCCATACGGTTTCGCACGCGACGGTCAGTGGCACGACTTAGTTATACCGATGTCTGATATCGCACAAGATTTAGATATGTTCGATGTGCGTCAAGTATTTCAATTGTTAGGTTTTGGCGAAATAGAAAGCCTCGCAATTGACAATATTTATATTAGCGGTGGTGGTGCATCTACACCGGAAATTGTTAACCCAAGTGAACCTGTAAACCGCGCACCGATGGCTGCAATTAAGCCTTCTGTAAATGGCGGCCCTGCAACATTGAGTGTTGATTTCGACGCGAGCCAATCTGGCGACGTAAACGGCGATGCGCTTACCTATACCTGGGACTTTGGTGACGGTACTACTGCAACCGGCGTACAAGTAAGTCACGACTTTGAAAAAGAAGGTAACTACCGCGTTAGCTTAATTGTAAGCGACGGCCAAGCGACAGACGAAACTGCAGCCATTATTACTGTTGACGATAACTACGGTTTATCGCGCAGCGATAAGCGCGGACTTGGTTTTGGTCACCACTCAGTTGCCGACTTCGAAGCTATTTCGCAGGGTATTTCTTGGTGGTACAACTGGTCTATTAAGCCAGATTCACTGATTCAAGATGTTTACCAAAACTACGGCGTAGAGTTTGTACCTATGGCGTGGAACGGTGGTTTTGACGATCAAGCAATGCGCGATTACATCAATGCGCACCGCGACGACGTTAAATACATTCTTGCGTTCAACGAGCCTAACTTCTTAGAGCAAGCCAACATGACGCCTTCGCAGGCGGCAGCCGAGTGGCCACGTTTAGAAGCCATAGCCGATGAGTTTGGTTTGAAAATTGTTTCCGTTGCTATGAACTTCTGTGGCAACTGTGTAACAGAAAATGGCACTACCTATTACGACCCCATTGATTACTTTGACGATTTCTTCGAAGTGTGCCCTGACTGCCGTGTAGATGCGCTTTCTATCCATGCTTACATGGGTGGTGTTGGCGGCATCGAGTGGTATATCGATCTGTTTGCAAAATACAACCTTCCAATTTGGATGACCGAGTTTTCTGCATGGGACGATACCACCACAGAAGAAGAGCAAATCTTCTTTATGACCCAAGCAGTAGACTACATGGAGCAACACGAAAATGTAGAACGCTATGCGTGGTTCACTGGTCGTCGCAATGGTCACCCGTACAACGGTTTGTTTGATTACCGCCAGTCGGGTGTACTTACCGAGCTAGGCAGCGCGTACATCAACATGCCTGTGCACGGTGAAGACAGCATTCACACTTTACCAAAGCATATTGAAGCAGAAGCTTACGCTTACCAAAGCGGTGGACGTGTAGCACCTACTACTGATGCAAATGGCTTCTTGCAAATGGGCGAGAACGCTGCTGGCTCTTGGGTTGAATACAACGTAATAAACCCAGCGACTCGCAGTTACAACGTAGCGGTACGTGTAAACAGCGAAACCGGCGGCACCATTACCGTATTGGTAGACGGTGTTGAGAAAGGCCAAATTCCTGTACCTGCAGCAGCTGATGCGCAAGCTTGGGCAACTGTGGATACCGATTTGGAAATTACTGCAGGTGAGCACGATGTGCGCTTGGTATTTGGTGCAAGTGTTAACCTTAACTGGTTAAACATTGGCGATGCGTTAAGCCCAGAACTAGAACCAGAACCAGAACCAGAACCAGAACCTGAACCAGAGCCTGAACCAGAACCTGAACCAGAGCCAGAACCAGAACCAGAACCAGAACCAGAACCAGAGCCTGAGCCAGAGCCAGAGCCAGAGCCAGAGCCAGAGCCTGAGCCTGAGCCAGAGCCAGAAGTAGACCCAACTGCACCATTAGCGTGTACCGCTACAGCCTCATCGCAAGAAGGCGCGTTAGCACCAAGCTTTGTGTGTGATGGTGATGCCGGCACCCGTTGGTCATCCGAGTGGAACGATAACGAAACCATTACGTTAGACCTAGGTGATGTTTATGAAATATCTAGCATTAACCTAACGTGGGAAAATGCCTACGGAAGCAAGTACGACATATTGGTTTCGGACGATAACGTACACTGGACGCTTGCCTACAGCGAACAAGCTGGCGATGGCGGTATAGATAACTTAGCAGTAACGGCTACTGGCCAATACGTGCGCCTGCTTGGTTTAGAGCGCGGCATTGGTTACGGCTTCTCTCTGTTTAGTTTCGATGTTTACGGTGCACTAAAACCTGTAGTGGTTGTACCAGAAGGTGATTTGGCGTTAGGTAAGCCTACGAGTGCTTCTTCATCGGAATGGGCAGAGCCAACCGCCGCTAATGCAACCGATGGCAACACCGGCACGCGTTGGGCCAGTGCTTGGACAGACAGTGAGTGGATTTCTGTAGATATGGGTGAAGTGTATCCTGTTGGTCGAGTGGTACTTAACTGGGAAGGTGCATACGGTAAAGGCTATAACATTCAAACCTCAAACAATGGGGCTGATTGGACTACCGTTTACACCGAAACCGCAGGCGATGGCGGTACAGATGAAATTATTCTGCCATTCGCGTCTGGCCGCTATATTCGTGTACTAGGTACCGAGCGTGGCACAGGTTACGGTTACTCACTGTGGGATTTTGAAATCTACGCAGATTAACTTACGACAGTTAGATTTGTTTGTCAGCAGCTCCCCTTCGGGGGAGCTTTTTATATATAAGCTTTATTCAGGGCCTGTTACCAAAGGTCAATGCTCATTCCTAAGCTCAGCATAGTACATAAGTGTAAAAATATATTGCGTGTTAACTAAAGTTGAATAGCGTAGCTAAGACTATATGGCCCGCTGTGGGTTATAGTGGAATACCTTACAATAACGGTGTAAGTGCCACTGGTGGGTAAAGTAACGTTTAAATAATTGTTGCCATAGGTCCAATAGGAACCATCGGGTTTGTAAACAAATATTTGCCCATAGCTAGATACAGATTCACTCATGGCTATAACAATTTCTTGTTGAGCTAGCGCGCTAAATGTATAGCTATCCATATCATAATTATTCAGGTTGCTCGACTGCGTGCTGCCACTGGATAAATCACCATTTTCTACATTATCGCCACCGCGCACAAAATGCAGCGCGTAATCACCACTATGAGTAATATTTGAATAGCGCACAACAACCGTGTATTCGCCGGTTTGTGGTAGGGTTAAATGCGCAAGGTTATTGGCGTAGGTCCAATAGCTGCCGTCGGGTTTATAAAAATACATCTGGCCATAACTGCTTTGGTCTTCGTCCATCATTAGCGTAATTGTTTCGCCCGCATTGCCATTAAAATTGTAGCTATCCATATCTAATGCGGCCAGGCTGCCTGTGCGCGTTGCACCGCTAGTGAAATCGCCATTTTCTACTTCGTCGCCACCGCGTACATAATGTAGGGCGTAATCGCCGGCTTGGATAAAGTTGGAATAACGAATAACAACAGTGTATTGCCCCGTTTGCGGCAGGGTTAAATGCGCAAGGTTATTGGCGTAGGTCCAATAGCTGCCATCGGGTTTATAAAAATACATCTGGCCATAACTGCTTTGGTCTTCGTCCATTATTAGCGTAATTGTTTCGCCGGCATTGCCACTAAAGTTATAGCTATCCATATCTAATGCGGCCAGGTTGCCTGTGCGCGTTGCACCGCTAGTGAAATCGCCATTTTCTACTTCGTCGCCACCGCGCACATAATGTAAGGCGTAATCACCGGCTTGGATAAAGTTGGAATAGCGAACAACCACAGTGTATTGCCCCGTTTGTGGCAACGTTAAGTGCGCAAGGTTATTGGCGTAGGTCCAATAGCTGCCATCGGGTTTATAAAAATACATCTGGCCATAACTGCTTTGGTCTTCATCCATTATTAGGGTAATGGCTTCGCCTGCATTGCCAATAAAGTTGTAACTGTCTATATCGTAACTGGTTAGCGTTTCGTTGTGAGTTTCGCCACTAAGCAGCAGTGTGTTTTCTATGGCATCGCCCCCTAGTACAAAATGTAAATCGTAATTGCTTTGCTGGATATAATTAGAAAGTCGCACTACTACGGTGTAGCTTCCTGTTTGCGGTAATGTTAAATGCGCTAAATTATTGGCGTAGGTCCAATAGCTGCCGTCGGGTTTGTAAAAGTACATTTGGCCGTAGCTACTTGCGCTTTCATCAAGCATTAAGGTTACCGCTTCTCCTGCGCCACCACCGAATGTAAAGCTATCTATATCGAATGCTTGCAGATTAGCGCTAGCGGTTTCGCCGCTGGTGAGCACGCCGTTTTCTACGCTATCGCCACCACGAACGTAGCGTATCGTGTAATTGCCACTTTGCGCAGTGCTAGAAAATTTAACAGCCGCGGTATAAGTGCCGCTTACCGGTAAGGTTAAATGCGCCAAATTGTTCGCATAAGTCCAATAGCTACCGTCTGGTTTGTAAATATATATTTGGCCGTAGGATGTGGTGTGTTCTTCCATAACAATAGTAACGGCTTCGCCAGCGTTACCGTTAAACGTGTATGGGTCTATATCGCCTGCAGCTAAGTGGCCGCTTACAGAGCCGCCGCTAGGTAAACTGTCGGCCTGTGAGGTTGCAGCAATACAAATACTGCAGAGTATGACGAATATGTTAACTATAAGTTTTCTCATGGTCGGGGTCCTTTTCGCATGATTAGTTGAACGCGTGCAATAAATGTGGGGTGATAATGTGATGAGTAATACTGTGATGCGATAAATATTTTACTTATCAATGCGTGTGTAAATGAGTAGTTCAACGCCGTTTTTTAGACCTATTTCGCATGAATAGGTAGTGAGCACTGTTGTGGGCGTGCAGAATTGAACAAATTGGGTTTTCGCTGGGTCGTAAATAATAGCGAGCCTAAATGGGGTGTATTAACGTGGATTCTTAAAGGTGAATCTTAAAGGAGATAACTAAATGAATAAGAGTATGCTCGGTAGTAGTTATAGGTTACTTCAGCTGCTTATGGTTATGTTGAGTTTGGGGGCCACTATGCTTGTGTGTGCGCAGGCGCCTAAATCGCCAAGTTTGTCGCATAAAGAATTTAACGAGGTTATTCCTATTGTTGTCGAAAACAATAAAATATTTTTACGCGCCAAAATAAACAATAAAGAGTTTAGGTTTATATTTGATAGTGGCTCGCCTACGGTTATTACAACACAAGCTGCGCAGGCAGCAGGCTTAAAGCCTGTGGGGCAGCATGGAGCTGTGGCCAAGAACACCGGCACAGACGCCAATGGCGTAGCTGTTACTATGGATAAGTATCAGGTAGATACCCTGCAGCTTGGTGGTATTACATTCAGTGATTTTACCGCACTGGTTTTTGACCCGTCCCATTTGCCAATTGGTGGCTGCGTGCTAGATGGCGGCGTGATAGGTTCAGATTTATTTCCTCAAGCTGTATGGCAATTAAATGCTAAAGACAACACGCTTACCATTGCTAGCTCGGTTAAAGCGCTAAAGTATGTAAAGAAAAGTAAAAACACTAAAGAGGTGCCTTTATTGCAATTTGGCTACCCCTTCGCACCAATTTTTGATTACAAAGTGGGAAAACATCTTAACGATAAATTAATGTTTGATACTGGGGCGCCAACACTTGTTGCCTTAGCGGAACCAGCGTACGAGGCAATAAATAATGTCCGCGAAGTGCAAGGTGAGTTAGGTTATATGGGCAATATTGTAGCGCGTGCCTATGCCCCTGAATCTGCAGCGCGCTTAACGCATGAGCAAGATGTGGTACAAGTGCCGATAGATTCGCTTGCAATAGGCAAGCTAAAGCTAACGGATATAAACGCGAGTGTACGTGAAAAAGCGCCAAGTTTGCTGGGGGCCGTAATTTTAAAATCGCACATTGTTACTTTAGATTACCCCAATAAAAAAGCCTATTTCTACGCCTACAATACCGATTATAAACCGCCCGTTGAATCGCAAGTTCAGTTCCGTTTGGATGGCGATAAGGTACAAGTGAGTTATATAGGTAAAGGCAGCGAATCGGAGCGTAGGGGCGTACAGCTTGGTCACACCGTATGGAATATTAATGGTGTAGATGTAGGTACCATTAACGATAAAAACCGCTGCGAAAAAGTGCGCTGGTTATTGAGCTTAAAATATAGCCCCCAAATAGAATATACGTTAATGGTTAATGGGTTAGAGCAAAAGATAGTTGAAAAGGATAGTTGAAAAGGATAGTTGAGGGGAGAGCTTACAGAGGACCGTTGACAGTTAATAAATCGTTAGCCGGTGAGTTTTCGGCTAACGATTTAAACTGGTGATTAAAAGCTAGAGATTAGCGCTTAGCAATTAGCGCTTGAATCAAACTTTGAGTTTGTAGCCAGTGCGGAATATCCAGTAGATTGCTGTTAGGCATAGGGTCATAAAGATTAGAATCATGGCAATACTTATACCTACAGATACATCTGACGATTCGTAAAACGCCCACCTAAACCCACTCACTAAGTACACTACAGGGTTAAAGAGTGTAACGGTTTGCCAAAAGGGCGGTAGCATGTTTATTGAATAAAACGTGCCGCCTAAAAAGGTTAGTGGTGTGATAACCATCATTGGAATTATTTGCAGTTTTTCGAACCCATCGGCCCAAATGCCTACAATAAAACCAAATAGACTAAAGGTTACCGAGGTGAGGATTAAAAACGCCAGCATCCAAAACGGGTGTTCAATGGAAAAATCTACAAATAGCCGCGCTGTGGCCAAAATAATAATGCCCAAAATAACCGATTTAGTGGCCGCGGCCCCGACAAAACCAATAACTATTTCTAATGCAGAAATGGGGGCTGCAAGTATTTCGTAAATAGCGCCAGTAAAGCGCGGCATATGAATGCCAAACGCAGAGTTAGAAATACTTTCGGATAACAGCGAAAGCATAATCAAACCCGGTACAATAAAGGCGCCGTAATCTATGCCATCGATTTCTACCATTTTAGAACCAATCGCCGAACCAAAAACAATAAAGTAAAGCGAGGTAGATAATACTGGCGAGGCAATACTTTGCATAAGTGTGCGGGCCGTGCGTGCCATTTCGAATAGGTAAATGGCTTTTATTGCGTGAATGTTCATTTGGCACCTCCCACTAGGCTTACAAAAATATCCTCTAACGAACTTTGCTGGGTTTGCAGGTCTTTAAATTCTATGCCTTGCTCGGCAAGCGATTTTAAAAAGGAGGGAATAGGGTTGCCTTCCTGTTGGCTATCGAAGCTAAAGGTTAGAGTTAGACCGTCGTTCGAAAGCGATAGGCTGTAATGTGAAAGCACTGCTGGAATTTCAGGTAATGCTTCCTGTAGTTGCAGGCTAAGTTGTTTTTTGCCCAGCTTCTTCATTAGCGCGTCTTTTTCGTCTACTAGAATAATTTTGCCTTTACTTATAACGCCAATGCGATCGGCCATTTCTTCGGCTTCGTCAATGTAATGGGTGGTGAGGATAATAGTTACACCGGTTTTGCGCAGCTCGCGAATCATTTGCCACATTTCTTGGCGCAGCTCTACGTCCACCCCAGCGGTGGGTTCGTCTAAAAATAGAATTTTGGGTTCGTGGGCTAAGGCCTTGGCGATAAGTACGCGGCGCTTCATGCCACCCGATAACGCCATAATTTTGTTGTCTTTTTTATCCCATAAAGATAAATCGCGCAGTATTTTTTCAAGCCATGCGTCGTTCGCGGGTTTGCCGTACAAGCCGCGCGAGAATTTAACCGTAGCCCATACGGTTTCAAACATACTTACCGCTAGCTCTTGGGGCACTAAGCCAATTTGGCTGCGCGCGGCGCGGTAATCTTTAATAATGTCGTGACCGTTTACTTTTACACTGCCGTCACTGGGGTTAACAATGCCACAAATAATACTTATTAATGTGGTTTTACCTGCGCCGTTGGGGCCAAGTAGGGCGAATATTTCACTTTGATTAATAGATAGGTCAACACCAGCTAACGCTTGAAACCCAGAGGGGTATGCTTTGGTTAAGCCGGCGACGGATATAACAGGGTGCATGTTCAATCCTTGTAAAAGCGGTGAGTATAAGGCAAACCGGTGATTGGAATGGCGTGGAGCCAGTCACATCATAAACAGCAAAGGACGAGTTGCAAGCGCAAACGGTTGTGATTAGATGTAATTTTTTGTTGGGCTCAGTGTTACTTATGCGAAGTTGCGGCTTGTAGGTCAAATAGTGCAGTGTAGACTTTACCGTCATTTTGAATTGTTAGTGTGCTGCCGTGCACGTCAAGAATCTCATTTACAATATCTAAACCAAAACCCGTAGAGCCATAAACAGATGTGCTGTGCTGTTCGTTGGCGTTTTGCGTGTGTATTACTGCAATGGTGTTTTTGATTTCAAAAGTTGTTGTATCGTTCGTGTCATAGGTTGCAATTTGAATGGGCGTATTTTCTGGTGAGTACTTGGCTGCATTGGTTAAAAGGTTAACCAGCGCCTGTTGAATGCGGTCGCTATCGCAGCTAACCAAGTTGGTGTGGGTATGGCTGTATTCCACCGTATTGCATGACTCTTTAAGTAGTGCCGTTACCTTGGTTGCGGCGCTTTGTAACAGTGTTGCAGGGTTGTTGGTGGTGAGCTTGGGGCTTATTTTGCCGCTGCTTAGCGCTGCATTTTCCAGTAGTGAGTTTACAAATTCTAGGGCAGTGGTGGCCGTGGGGAGAATTTTTTCCAGAATGCTTATACGCCTTTTGTCTGTTGTAGTGGGCTTTGTGCCCATTTGTGCGAGGCCAATAATGCTACCTATGGGGTTGCGCAAATCGTGGGCAACATAGGCTGCAAACTTTTTAATGCGTTTATTTAGGTTGACTAATTTGGCTTCTTTTTGGCGCAGTAAAATAAAATTGCCAATTGCATTCGCCATAAGCGTTATTAAATCGCGCTCGTGACTAGAAAAGCCCTTGTAGCGGGGCTGGGTAGAGGTAAAGTTGAGCGTGCCGTACAGGTTGCCATCTACAAATATAGGGGCCGATAAATAGGCTTCGAGCTTAAGGTTTTGGTATACGGGGTGGCAGTTCATGTAATCTAGCCTGCCAACTTCAGGGAACCCGAGCACGGTGCGGCTTTTTATTACTTCTCTGCAGTAGGTATCTTCTAGTGCAAACTCCTGCCCTTTTTCCAATACATCTAAGGGGCTTACTACATCTTTTACTATGTAGCTACCTGCGCTGGTGACTTCGCTCACTATGCCTGTTTCTAAGCCAAATACTTCGCAGCCAGAAATTAAATATTCCCTAATAAGGCTGTCAAAACTATTAAATTTGTCTGCGGTTAGCAAATGGATGCGCGTGAGATTATTTAACATGGCCCACAGTTGCTCCCGCTCGGGAACAGAGCTATCCATTTCTAAATATTTTCTGTTCTCGACAAACTCCGGGTAGTGGGTCATTGCCTGTTGGGCACTCCTATGTGTCGCAGTTCCTCAGCCTGTAGTGGCTAAGCGGCCTAGCGCTGGCACGCGGTGGTCCGCGCGGTGTTAGGAGTAAGTATAGCCAATGGTTTAGCGCTTGCTCGCCTGTATTTAGTAGGCTTGTTTTGCTATGTGTTCGCTAAGACGTATATGGGCTTCACTTTGCATTGGGGTGTAGCAGCCGCGGGTGGCGAGGTAGTGTTGATTAAACACATCAAAGTAATCGGTAAGTAAATCCGCGTTGTGTTGCTCCTTTGCCAGGGCAAGGCACAACCCAGCAGCCTCGGCGGTAGAAAGGCGCTCGGCCCGGTCGGATTTGCGTACGCTATAGCTTTTAACCAAACCTTCGGGCAGGGTAAGGCTGGCGTGTTTATCAAGCCAGCGGCTTAAATGAAACATACGCGCACTCTGCTTCCAGGTGCCGTCGAGTAAAACGAGGGTGTTTATTTTATCGTCGCTGGGTAGGTGGTGGTATACCTCGCGTGGACGTTCTGCCAAATCGTGGTCATTGACGGGGAATAACAACAAGCAGCGGCGATTCGGATCGTTTAACAGTTGCAGTAGGTCTGGGCTTGGGGATTTCCTATGCCAGCAATAGGCATGGGTTTGCTGGGGTAGTAAATCGGCAATTAGGCGCCCTGTATTGGTGGGTTTGAATATTTCGTCTGAGTGCATCAGTAAAACAAATTCAATATTACTGGTAGAGCAGGGCCGCCACGCACAGATACAGGTATTCTCAGCAAGCCAGCAGCGCGGGCAACGAATAAGGGATTTACCCCGTGCGTTAAACTCGCGTGTGGCGATGGCTAGGCGCTGTTCGTAGAGGGCGAAAAATGGGTTGTGAGACATTGTAAATTAGACTGCTAACTGTGATTGAAGGCATACTACCAAACACCACCTGTTTGACGCCGTAATTATTACTAATTTATTTAATCTACAGCGTTAAAAAATACTTGCCGCAACGCTCTGTGTATTGATAATAGCGGCTTTGGCGATTCCGCCTTCTTTTAGAGTGATTCCTCCCATAGAAGCCTTACCACTTAATAAGCAGCAAACACTACTGGACGACATAGCCATGCAGTTGCGCGTGCAAGGGTATAGTATTAATGCCGAAGCCGTGCCTGCATCCTTGGCGCACGCCCTATACCAGCAAGCGAAAAGAGAGCAGCTTCGCCCTGCGGGCATTGGCCGGCAGCAATCCCATGCGGTTGATCGCAGTGTACGCAAAGATAGCATTAGTTGGATAACGGCAGAATCTGCCGCAGGAGCAGAGTGGCTTGCGTGGGCCGACAGCTTAAAGGTGGCGCTTAATAGGCAGCTATTGCTGGGGTTGTTTTCCTTTGAAAGCCATTTTGCCCACTACCCGCCAGGGGGCTTTTATAAAAAGCATGTGGATGCCTTTAAAGGCGAGGCCAACCGGGTGTTGTCGATGGTGGTGTACCTAAACCCTCAATGGCGCGATGAGGATGGCGGCGAGTTGGTTATTTACCTTGAAGATGGCAGCAGCGTGAAAGTAGCGCCGCGCTTTGCTACCTTGGTTACCTTTCTAAGCGAAGAGTTCCCACATGAAGTACTGCCTGCTAAAGCCGACCGCTATTCCATTGCTTGTTGGTTTAGGATGAACTCGTCCCATGCTGGCAGGGTGGACCCACCTCGTTAGATTGGCTGGCAATAAGGGCTACTTTGGCGCTGCGGGGCAGTTTTTTAATAGCCGCCTCGCGCTTGCAGGCGGCCGATCTATCTATACATGCTTCGCTGTATACCACTTTAACGGGGCGCCGCGCGCGGGTGTACTTTGCGCCTAGCTTGGCGTGATTGTGCTCGTGAACCCGCCTAGCTATATCTACCGTCACCCCTGTGTAGTAGCTGCCATCTGCGCACTGCAGTATATAAACCTGCCAGTGTGTTGGAGATTTCATAGTGTGTCTTGTCATTTAGCTGAATTGGCAGCTTACCAAGCTAAGCAAAGATAGCAATTCTTTTGCCGAAATTGGTTATGGGCCACAACACATGGCAAGCTGCGCTACATTAGCTAGACTTAAGTCATGCTAGGATGGCGCAAAGCTGTCCAACCCAATTTACTGGATAAGTGCAATCGTTAATGAATATTAAAACACGTATCCTGCTGGCAGTGTTTTTGCTCGAGCTGGCTGGTTACGGCTTGTTGCTCATCTATTCGCACGATACTAGCCGTGATGCGCTGGTGGATATTCGCGAGCGCCAGATTCGCGCAACTGTTAAAGATAACTATCACCGTATAAATGCCCTTACAGATTTAATGGAGCGTAAAGCCATTGAGCTGGCAGAGGTGGGTACGCTTATGCACACCATGGCGCAGCAGCAAGCGCCAACTGCACTAGATACAGCGATTCAAAATTACTTAAAAAGCGTGTTTACCCAGTTTCCGGAATCGATTGGCGGTGGTTTGTGGTACGAGCCATACCAATTTGACCCCCAGCGCAGGTTATTTGGCCCCTATGTTTTTTGGAATGCAAAAAGGGAGGTTGAGTTTACTTGGGATTTAAACTCAGATGAATACAACTACCCCTCGCAGGAGTGGTACTTAACCGCATTGCCCACCACATGGCCGCGAGATCAGACGCGAGAGCGCCGCAGCTACTGGACGGCTCCCTATTGGGACGAAGCCGGCTCGAAAGAGCTAATGATGACAGTAGACAGCTTAATGTACTCCCAAGCGGGCGCCATTATAGGTTTAGCTACTGTGGATTGGTCGCTAAAGGAAATGACCCAGTTTACGGAAGCAAACCATATAACCAGTAATGCTGAGTCGTTTATCATCGACTCGCAAAGCGACTTTATTCTTTCTAATAGTCTGCTACCCAAGTCGGTAATGACACGCTATGAGCAGTTGCCGTGGATGCAGCAATTAAATATTGATTATCTTGAAAAAGGCGCGCTCAACGTAAGCAGTAATGTGAGCGTGAACGGCGAGGTGTATGAACTCTATTTTTTGAAAAGCGCCACAGGTTTAGTGTATGGCGTGCTCATCCCTCAGGCGGAGTTCTACTTAGAAATTGACGAAGCTATGCATTCGATAATGCTAAACGGCATTGTGATGATTGTATTTTTTATTGCGTGTATGTTGATAGCGCTAGAGTTGCTGCTTAAGCCCTTCCATAGTGTGACTAAAATTATTCGCGATAGTATTCAGACAAGCGACGACGATCGCATTACTATTAAGCCCATAGAGTACGACCAGAAAAACGAATTTAGTGCGGTAGTGGATGCGCTTAACATCGTATATCACCAAATAAACCGCTATACCGACGAGCTGGATCAAGCCAACAAAGCGAAGACCACGTTCTTGGCCACTATGTCGCACGAGATTCGTACCCCCATGAATGCTATTTTGGGCTACGCACAAATACTTACTTCCGATGCCGATATACCCGATAGCCATCAAGATACGCTAAAAGCTATTGAGGGTGCCGGTAAGCACCTGTTGTCGCTGCTCAACGATGTGTTGGATATAACCAAAATAGAATCTGGCGGCATGATCCTGTATTACGAAAACGTTTATGTGCGGGATATGATCGAATCCCTAGACAAGGTATTTAGCGTTCGCTGCCAACAGAAGAAGCTCGACTGGTCCTCTGAGATAGATATCCCCGAAGAATATATCGCCTGTGTAGACCGAGCCAAGCTCAATCAAATTGCGTTTAACCTATTGGGTAATTCCGTTAAGTTTACCGAACACGGTAGGGTGCACCTCGAGGCTGCCATCGAGAACGACCATCTAATTTTAACCATTATTGATACTGGCCCAGGCATCACCCCAGAAAACCAACAAAAGCTGTTTACGCCTTTTTATCAAGGGCAAGCGGGGTTTGAGCAGGGCGGTACAGGCTTAGGGTTGGCGATTATTCAAAAGCTTGTAGAGTTAATGGGCGGCACCGTAGGTTTAAAAGATACCTCTGCACTTGGCTCTATATTTGAGGTGGATATTCCGCTGAATGGCCCCAACCCCGATTTAGCGCCAGCCAAGCGAGCGGTTAACGATGGCTCTGCCGATTACTCCAAATTTGAATTAACCGCACTCATTGTCGACGACGTATCAATTAACCGCGATATATTGGCAAAAGTGCTCGAGCGCGTTGGCGTGCGCACTATGCAAGCCCCAGATGGCTTAGAAGCGTTAAATATTCTTAAAAGCGTCGTGCCCGACATATTATTTGTAGATATACAAATGCCAATAATGGACGGACTAGAGCTGCTAGAAAACCTAAAAGAGAAATACCCACAGTATCTGCCCTACACCTGCGCAATAAGCGCAAATATAAACTCGCACAATAACGATTTGGTTAAATCTGGTTTTGCCTTTGCGGTGAGTAAACCATTCCAGCTAAAAGAAATTGGCGATATTGTCGATTTTATTGTGCAAGATCAGTTCGGTAACTACACCACCTTAGACGACCTATAAAACCATAAGCACTGCCGCCACAGCGGTAGTGGCAATAACAAATATGCGATAAAACCGCTCGGCAATACGCTTAACTATCCATATGCCGCACAGGGCCCCAACAGCAATTAGCGGTAGGGTAGAGAGGTTAAGCAAAAACGACTCTGTGGTAATGGTGTGCCAGCCCCAAATGTGGAATGGCACCTTAAATACATTTACCACCATAAAAAACCAAGCAGCGGTGCCAATATATTCATTTTTGGGCAGGCGAGAGCTAAGCAGGTACAGAGCCATTACTGGGCCTGCTAAATTACCCACCATAGTAGTAAAGCCGCCCAGCAAACCCATCGAGGCGGTAAATGCCAAAGAGTTTGGCACGCGCTCTTTATTGCCGCGCTCCATCCACAGCATAATGCCTAGGCTTATAAAAATAATAATGCCCATTAAAAAGCGGAACTGCTGGTCGTCAATAAATGTACCCATGGCGGTACCAATAATTACACCGCCTGCGGCCCAAGGGAAAAGCTTTAACAGCAACCCCCAGTTGGCGTGGCGGTGGTAGTAGGCCACAGCAAATATGTCAGCCATGATTAGCATGGGCAGGGCGATGCCCGACGATGCTTTGCCGCCAAATGCCAGTGCTAAAAGCGGTACTGCAGCCATGCCGGCACCATGTACACCTGTCTTAGCCATACCAATTAAAAATGCAGCGGAAGTGAGTAAAAGCCATGCGGAGGCGGGTAAATCAAAAATAGTCATGTGAACCGATTTGGAGTGGAGTGAAAAAACTGGGCGTAAACTCAGGTGTTGCGACGCGACCTGATTAATGTGCGCGTAGTTTAACAGTTTTAAGTGAGCGATGGGTGGGGGAGCTCCTGCACATTATGGCTGTTTGTGGGGGTGTAAAACACCCTAATAACACCTGTAATTTAGCGTTAAAAACTCACTGATTAAAATAGTCGTAATTATATTGGGCTAAGCTCTAATAATTCTTGCTATCGCGCTATGCTAGGTATATATAGCACTTTTTCTACAGCCCCAAGGTTGGTGCGTTCTCCTCCGTGTTTCGCAGCATATCTCAAGGCGTCAATTACACAGGAATATTGCCTAATGGCTCATATTAAAGACGCTTTATCTGCACTGGTCGCCGACTCTAAAACCGGTTTGCCCGCAACATTTATCAACTTGCTTTCTATTCTCGTGCGCAGCCCTAGCGTAGTGGGTGCTGAGCATTCTTTTTTTCGTGTATTACAGCGTGAGCTAGAAGAGCGCGGCGCGAAAGTAACGTGGTACGAAGGCTTGCTGGTTGCGCAAGGCAGCGAGCCAGATAGCTTGATGCTATCTGCGCACTCCGATCGCCACGGTTTAGTGTGCACCGGCCCTAACGAATTCCAATACGCAGCATTTGTGGCGGGCGCTCGTTCCGATTTGCTGGGTAATTCTGTCGATGAGCAGCTTATGCGCAAAGTGGTAGATCGCTTCCCCAACGAGCAGGTTTACGCTTACGAACCTTGGTCGGGCGCTTATCGCGGTAAGGGCAAAATTAAAAATGCTTATATTTGCGAATACCGCAACAACCTAATTTTTGAATTAGAAGGTATGGAGCATTTGGTGGCGGGCACACCAGTGGCTTTTAAAGATAATTTAAAAGTTACAGAACAAGCATTAATCGGCCAAATGGATAACGTTTTAACCGTTGCTGTACTGGTGTATATGTTTGAAATTGGTTTTCAGGGCACCGCATTTTTTACCGCACAGGAAGAGGCCGGCAAAAGTTGGCGCTACCTGTTAGAGTGGTTTCGTCGCTTTGGTGGCTCTACCAACCAATTGGTTGTGGTAGATACCAGCCCGTACCCCGATTTTGCTACAGCTCAAAAGCAGGAGCTAGTGCTGCGCAATAAAGACGCCAACGCGAAATTTAACAATGCGCTAACTCAAAAATTAGCTAAGTTGTGTGCTGCCAACGATATTAGTGTGCAGTTTAAAGATGAATACGTAGAAGCAAAAAATGCCGAGTTGGCCAGCCGCAACGAGCCACCGGCTTCGCTGGGCTCGACAGAAATGGGGCGCATTATTTCTGCTTCAAAAGGTTTGGTCGATGGCACAACTTTGCAGATACCTACTTCCGGCTATCACACTTTGTCTGAGTCGGCGCCGTTAGAGTCCGTATCGGCATTTATTTATATGTTAGCGTTGTTAGCTGATCAAAATATTGATGAAAAATTATTAAAAGAGTCGTCGAATGTATAAAACCCTAATAGTTGTTGATAACGATACGCTACTGTTCGATGCCGGTGATGCCGAGGTCATTAGCTTTAATCAATATTTGCAAGATTACCCCAAACTTAACGAGCCAAAAACGCGCATACTCAACCTGTGCGATACAGAGCAATATTTAAGTAAAGGTTACTATTGCTCGCTGTTAGCAGAAGCGCGCCAGCACAAATCGTTGCCCAGTGTTAGCACTATTAACGAGCTGCGAGATGCCTCTACCTCCACCAGTAAAGCGTTGTACTGGGGGCGCGAGCTTAACCAAATAAACTTAGAGCTAAACGAACCTGCGTTAGAGCTATTGGTTTGCTTTGGTTTTGGCGAGCACGCGCAATATAAAAAGCTAGCGCGCAAAATTTTTGAGCAGTATCCATCCCCTATATTGCGCGTTAAATTGTGGCGCGAAGAAACTGGCGTGTGCGTAAAAGTAGAGCGCGTACCCTATGCCAATTTAAACGAGCACGATAAAACTTTCTTTTTTAACCAATTGAGTACGTTTACACAGTTGGTGTGGCGCAACCCAGCGCACAAGAAAACCCAGCGTTGGGATTTGGCCATATTGGTAAACCCCGACGAGCCATCGCCGCCAAGCGACCCAGAGGCAATTGCGCGCTTTATAAAAGCGGCGGCCAAATTTGGTATATATGCCGAAGCGGTAAACAAGCAACAATTAGAGAACGTATCCCACTACGATGCGTTGTTTATTCGCGAAACAACGGCGATAGATCATCACACCTATCGCTTGGCTCGCAAAGCACAACAAGCTGGCTTAGTTGTCATTGATGACCCTATTTCTATTTTGCGCTGTTGTAACAAAGTGTTTTTACACGATGCGTTTAGCTACCAAAAAGTGCCTAGCCCTAAAACACATATTGTTATTAGCTGCGACGATGAACAGCTCGATAAACTCGAGCAGGAATTTGCTTACCCTATGGTATTAAAAATGCCAGAAGGGGCGTTCTCTAAGGGCGTGTATAAAGTAGAGAATCGGGCCGAGTTAAAAACAAACTTAGAAAGTATTTTTGCAGAGTCTGCTTTAGTGCTTGTGCAAGAGTACCTCTACACCGATTTCGATTGGCGTATAGGCGTATTAAATGGCCGAGCCATTTATGCTTGTAGGTACCATATGGCGCGCAACCACTGGCAAATTTATAACCACGGCGCCAAGCGATTTGTATCGGGTGGTTTCGAAACCTTGCCAACGTTCGAAGTGCCAAAGGCCGTGCTCGATGCCGCCATTAAAGCCTCCAATATAATTGGCAAAGGCTTATACGGTGTAGATATAAAACAAAAAGATAACAAAGTGTACGTAATCGAAGTGAACGATAACCCCAGTATCGATCACAAGGTAGAAGATGCGTACCTCGGCAAAGAATTGTATATGCTCATTATGGCGGAGTTCCAACAACGCTTGGAGCAGCGCGGCCGCTAATTTATGAGCGACATTACCCTTCGTACAGCGCAGAAGGACGACCTAGCTGCGCTAGTGCAATTAGAGCAGGCCTGCTTTAGCGGCGATAGATTATCCAAGCGCCGGTTTAAACACTGGTTAGAAGCCGATAATGGAATTTTTATTGTCGCTCGCGATAATCACATGTTGCTGGGGTATGGTTTAGTGTTGTTGCACCAAGGCACACGGCTTGCGCGCTTGTACTCTATTGCAATAGATGACCGCGCGCGTGGGCAGGGTGTAGCTAAAAAAATACTTGCCGAGCTAGAAGTGCGTGCAGCGCAAGTAGGGCGATTATTTATGCGCTTGGAAGTGGCGGAAAATAATGCCGGAGCCATAGCGCTATACCAATCTGCGGGCTACCGCATATTTGGTGAATACAGCGATTATTACGAAGATCACTCCGATGCATTGCGCATGCAAAAACGCATTCGCACCGTAGGCAGTGTGTCGCCAGAGTTAGTGGTGGGTTACCACGATGTACCTTGGTTTAGGCAAAACACCGAGTTCACCTGTGGCCCAGCATCGCTGCTTATGGCTATGGGGTGTTTAGATGCACAGTGCGAGTTAAGTCACGAGCAAGAGTTAGACATTTGGCGCGAAGCCACCACAATATTTATGACCTCGGGGCACGGCGGTTGCCACCCGATTGGTTTGGCATTGGCGGCGCAGCGCCGTGGGTATCAAGCAACGGCGTTTGTTAATACGCAAGCACCACTGTTTATAGAGGGCGTGCGTACCGAACACAAAAAAAGTGTAATGACGTTGGTGGACGAGCAATTCAAAAATAAAGCGCAAGCCGAAGGTGTGATTGTTGAATATTGCGAATTAAGCCTTAGTCATATTGAGCATTGGCTACAAAATAATTACGCAGTGATTGTGCTTATAAGCACCTATCGGTTAGATGGCAGAAAAGCACCCCACTGGGTAACGGTAACGGCCATTGATGATATGTGCCTGTACGTACACGACCCAGATTTAGATGAAAAAATACAGGTGTCGTTTGACTGCCAGCATATCCCTATTGCGCGCGATGATTTTATAAAAATGCAAACCTTTGGCAGAGATAAGTTGCGCACAGCTGTGGCGATTAAGCGGTTAGTGTAACGTTTTTATCTGCTCAAACACAGCTTAACTAAATTCGCCAGCTGTTCAATGCGCGCATTGGACAGTTGGCGGTAATCTAAGTATGGGCTCACAATAAGGTTGTATTGTTTGTTTATAGCAAAATAATTGTCGAGCCATGTCAGTTCAATGTTTAAATTAAAATCGTTGGCGTAGGTTTTACCCGCAATAATATGAATAGCATTTGTATTTGCTAAATCTGGCGGGCTAAACAGCAGCGCTTCACGGCTGTGGCTTTGCAGTAAATTCTTATCTCTATAATCCTGCCAGCGGGTAATCTCGCGCCTCATAAATAATGCGCAATCTGTTTCGATAGTGTTATCGAGCGCAAGCAAAAACTTTGCGTAAACATTAAAAACCTTGCGCCAGTGATTGCTGCAATTGGCAGTAATATGGGCAAGCTCACCTGCAGCTAAACCGTGCAATGTGTTGAGCTGTGGGTAGCTATCTATCGGTGGTCGATTGGCTATATATATGGCTATGTTGAAGCCTTTACCGCCAAAGCCTATGGGTGCGATTGTCATTGTCTAAGGGGGCTCGTTTAAACTTGGCTGCATACTGCTTGTGAAGTGGCATTCTATACCACGAATAACCGCTGACCGCGTATATTGCGCGAGAATTATGCTTTATAGCGGTGCAAATCGCTGCCAAACCAGACTATTACCGCTAAGAATTGGCCTGCCCCTTAATTGGCGACTACACTTTTTAGGTAGATTCTTATCTCGGCCCAATCTCTCAATGGAATATACCACATGACCAAACCTGTCATTAGCCGCCGGTCGCTTCTAAATAAAGCGCTCACCCTTACTGGTGCGGGTGTGGTTGCGGGCAAAGCCCCCTATGTATTCGCGAAAAAAACGCCAACTTTGCGGGTTTTAGGTACCCATGTCACCCTGCAGGAGCCTATTCGCGAACAGGCGATGAAAGACCTAGGTATAAATATTGTTTTCGAAGCAAAAGGCAGTGCGGCGGTATTGCAAAAGGCATCTCTTATGCCAGCGAGCTTCGACTTATACGAGCAGTGGTCGAACAGCATTAATATTCTTTGGCAGTCGGATGCCATTCAGCCGATTGATATAGACCGTATTAGCGCTTGGGGTGAGATCAATAACCTCACCAAAACGGGCAAGCTATCTGAAAATGCAAAACTGGGGGCGGGTGATGCGCCCTATAAAATACTTCATGTGCAACCAGATGGTAGTTTGGGGGCAAATAGCTCAAAACAAGCCAGTTTCTTACCGTATGTGCACAATGTAGATTCTTTTGGATACAACACGGATGTTATTCCCAAAGGCGAACCCTACGTAACGGAGAGCTGGGCTTGGTTATTTGACAGCGCATACAGAGGTAAAGTGGGGGTAGTCAACGCGCCTACCATCGGCCTGTTTGACATGGCACTTGCGGCGCAGGCTTCTGGTGCAATGACATTTGCCGATATTGGCTCTATTACGGAGAGCGAGCTGGACAAGCTGTTTACCATTTTGCGTGATCTACGCAAAGATGGCCATTTTAGTGGCTTTTGGACGTCCGTACCCGAATCGGTCAGTTTTATGAAAAACGAGCGGGTGGTTATCGGAAGTATGTTTTCCCCTGCGGTATCGGCCCTCAATGGTTTGGGGGTGCCGGTTACCTATGCTGCGCCAAAAGAGGGGTATCGCGGCTGGCACGGTGTAATGTGTTTGTCGTCGGCAACTACAGGGCATGTTAAAGATGCCGCATACGATTATATGAATTGGTGGCTGTCTGGTTGGCCAGGTGCCTTTATTGCACGCCAAGGGTATTACATATCTAACCCCCAGCGGTCGGCAAATTTATTATCGAAAAGTGAATGGGATTATTGGTACGACGGCAAAGAGGCTACCGAAGTGCTAAAAGGGACAGATGGTTTAGTGTCGGTGAAGGCGGGGGATGTTAGAACCGGCGGCGCCTACATAAAGCGCTTAAGTAATGTAGCGGTATGGAATACCGTTATGCCTACCTATGATTACAGTTTACGTAAGTGGTATGAATTTATTAGTAGCTAATACTCGCTGATTTTTAATATTAGCCGAATTTTAATGTTAGGGATTATAGTTGTTACATGGTAAGTCAAATTTTCACCCTTAAGCGCGCATCCCTTTATGCGGATTAATTTTTTTTCAATTAAAGCGCAGTTTGTCGTGTCTGGGGTTTTGCTTATTGCTCCATTGTTTCTTGCGTTATATTTTTTCTCTCTTTCTCACTCTTTATTTGATCGTCAACTTCGCCAAGTAATTGAAGCCGAACAGGTTTCAAATGTGCTAAATGAAGTGGGGCGCGACACGGTAGACTTACAGCGCAATGTACTTATTTTTAAAAAAAACTCCAGCCCTTTAGCGGCCGATAATATTGGCGAGCTATATCATTCCATATTGAAAAATATAGAGTCATTAAAATATGTTTACGCTCTGCGCGAGCATACCGATCAAATAAACGCCACCATTAATCATGTAGAGTCTTACAAAGAAAATTTTGAGCTGGTCCGAAAAATGCGTCAAGAGCGCATGGGGCTTATCGGTCGTCATGTCAATACTGGTGGAAATGCATTGGTGGGGACGTTTGACTTATCGTGGATGAGTGATGCAGATGAGTTTAAGTTTGAAACACAGTATATGGCAGCCCATCTGGAATCACTAGGTTACTTGGTGTCATTAGATCTAAGTCATATCGATAAATATAAAAAGCATTATTCGGTCGCCATGGAAACGCTAGAAAAATACAGCGATAAAGGCAGAGATATAAGTGAACGGTTAAGCAATCACGATAAAAACTTTACTCGAATAGTTTCTCTTACACGTCATTACGTGTACTTAATAAATGTTGTAATGACTGGGTCTGCGAATGAGATTATCTATCAGGCAGATACATTGCTTAATTTTCATCAGCAGGTCGCACGTGATGCACGCTTGAATGCCGACCAGTTGCTACGAAAACAAGAAGATTTACGCAATTACCTAACCATTGCTGGCGTAATACTTGTCTTTTTGGTTGTGGCGGCATTCTATTTTCGCATTTCAGCACCATTGGGGCGATTGACGTCGGTGTTTGAAAGTCTTGCAGAAGGCACGCGTAGTGTGCACATACCCGATATTAATAGAAAAGATGAAATTGGCTTGTTAGCCCGCGCGGCCAATGTTTTTCGCAGCAAAAACGATCAAACCGAGGCACTGCTGGTTAAAACAGAACAAATGGTAAAAGAGCAAACGCTGTTAAACGAGTATCTTCAAGAGGAAAAGTTACGGGCTGAACGGGCCTTGAGTGTAAAAACAGACTTTTTGGCGAACATGTCGCATGAATTGCGCACCCCACTAAATGCAATTATAGGGTTTACTGTTCGGCTGCTAAAAAAGAAAGATCAACTTCAAAATCAGCAAGTGAATGCAATGGAGGTAATAGAGCGAAACGGCAGACATTTACTTGCCATGATTAACGATATTCTCGATCTAAGTAAAATAGAGGCCAATAAACTAGATTTACATATCGCTTCAGTAGAGCTGCCGCAATTGTGTGCCGATATTATGGGCCAAATTAGCCTAGCGGCCGAAGAAAAATCATTGCGTATAGATTACGAATATGTGGAAGTGCCTATCATACAAACTGATTCAGTAAGGCTGAGTCAAATACTGCTAAATTTATTGTCTAACGCAATTAAATATACGGAGTCGGGCGGCGTTTCGGTTAAAATTGCTCGCAACAGTATAGATTCTATTACGTTAACTATTGCTGATACTGGTGTGGGTATTAGCGAAGCTGACCAGAAAAAACTCTTTAGTCGGTTTGAGCAATTTGATGATCGAACCAAATTTCAGGTTGGCAAAGGCACAGGGTTAGGTTTAGCTATAGTGGCCAATTTATGTAAAATATTGAGTATTCAAGTTAGCGTAGAAAGCACTTTAGGTTTAGGTAGCTGCTTTACGCTTATTATCCCGCTTGTGCACGAGGGCTAATTTCTCTTATTTTTTGGTCATCTTTTTCTTACCTGTCTATTTCTTACCTAACTTTTCGTTACTTATCTTTTTCCTACTTATCTTCTTCTAGCTGCACTTCAGCTCGCTATACTTTTTCTCCCAATACTTTATATAGCAACTATATCTGTCTACCCGACATTAATGTTTATGCATGCGTCAACTTAACTAATACGGCGACCAATACGCTGTTAGCCCTATATTGGTGCAAGTGGTGTCGTCTAACGGGTTAACTAATGAATGCCCTACGATTGCTGACATTAATTGTAAAACTGTCTACTATACCGCTGCTAACATGGTCGACCGGAAATTGGTTTAGGGTCGTTATCGGCCGCTTTTAGCGCTACTCCCCACATGACCATGAAAACTACAATAATAATGTTTGGCCTTTACCGAACCTCATAGGGCAGTTGGAATGAAAAACAAACTTAACCTTACTGTTATCGCATTGGTAATAGTAAGCGGCTTCTTTATTTGTACCGCAATCTCCAGTTTGATTGGCAATCAAGCGCAGGTGGACAAAAATACCCAAGATATAGCGCAGCAACAGGTGGATTTAGCCGAGTCTCAGGTAAGAGAGCTTTTTCAAACTTTGCGTCAAGGGGTTGAACAGCTAGAAACTGAAACACTGAATGTTTTTTCTGCGGCAATCGATTCCGGCTCTAGTGTTTCAGAGCAAGCGCTAGCCGATCAATTATTCTTGCGCTATGTTGATATTCCCGGTAGCGATATTTACAACCAAATCGGCGTGGCATTTACTCAAGATGTTCGAGCACAGCATGGGGTGTTCGCATTAGGCCTCGAGCGATCCAATTCAGGATACTGCTTTAGTCAATCTAATAATTCAGCTGCGTGGGGGCAGAGGCCGGCTCAAATTCTCGCGAAAACAGAACAGCCTGGTAGCAATGCTAACCTAGTCAATTCCTATCAACACAATATCGTCTTTCCTTCTGGGCATGTATTCGCCAATCATATTAATTTGCAAACACCGCGAATTACCGGAATTTATACCGCTAACCCTGCATTTAAAGAATTTATTAACTCCGCGGGTGAGCGTGTTACCCACAATAAAGAATTGGATTCGGCTATCGCAACCTATGTGACGCTAAGCTCAAGTAAAAAGCTAGTGGGGCAATCCAAAACGCAAAATCTAAACCAATGGCTAAGTGGCTTGCGCAAGCATACTGCGTATGTGGTGGATTGGAGTAAGCTGTCGTTAGAGTGGCAAAACAATAACCAACCCAGAAGCGCGCAGCTAGAGTTAAGCGATAAAAAAATATGCTTGGTGCGGTACGACGATCAAGTAAATGACGAAGATTACTACGACCATACAAAAATAGAACCTGATTGCAGTGGTAAAACGAGTTGGTACTGTGAAGGCCTAAAAACGCGAGGCTGGAAGAAAGCAGCCTATGGCGCCAGCGCTAAAAAATGGCTAGCGGACTATAGTTTGCCTTTAATCGAGCCTACCACCAAACAAACTCTGGGTGTGGCATATGGCAATATTTCGTTAATGGATGCGAGAGATAAATTGTCGAACCTGGCGTTAGGGGCAAAGGGCTACGCTGTATTAATTGGTAAGGCTGGCAATATCTTGTCTCACCCGGTCGAAGCATATTTAACCCAGCAAGTAACAGATACTAATGATGAGCGCCTAAAAGCCATAGTGCAAACGCTGGGTGCTTCACCAGATCTTAAGTGCTGTTTGGACGACTGTGAGGGGTTAACCCATCGTCAATATTGTGGGTTTATGAATGTCGCAGATTCAGCAAGTGATTACAGTCAAGCCAATAAAAGCTATTCGAAGCTTTATGTTGGGGCATCTAAAATAGTCTCTCCTGCACGGCAAGCACCCGTATCGAAAGCGGGCGACATATTAGACGGCGCGTCACAGGAAAGTTATATTCAGCTAATTGTTATCGTAGATCCTAGCGATTTTGAGCAAGACAACTGGCAGCTGCGACATGATTTTTTACAGCTTATTATTGCGAGTTTTGTACTTGTTTGTTGCTTACTATTTTTAATTTTGCGTTTGTTTGGCTTAAATCAGCGCCGTTTAAATTGGTACGCTGCGGCAGTATCGGTGTTGGCGATTGTCGCGCTTGGTTTAACTTGGCGAGTAGTTTATGTGTACGGTGCTGATTCCGCTCTAGCAACAAACAGCAGTCAAAACGAAATGGACAATTTAGGACTAAGAGCGGCATGCTATAAGCTCGCTTCGTATGGCGGCAGTAAAACTATAGAAAATGCTAACGGGCTGAAAAAACTGTGCCCCAAAGATTTAACAAGTATCGTGCCACCAGAAGATTTTGTGCCCGTGTTTTCTAATGAAGATGCATTAGCATATCTTTCTATTTTTAATGAGGATGGCAGCGAATACAGCGCACAGCGCCACCGATTAGGTATGCGCGTATTCGTGCAATCACTCGATTTTAATAGCGCCAACAACGTTACCATGACAGGCTATATTTGGACTCGATTCCCCGATAGCTTTGCAGGTCAGGACGTAAGTTCGCTAACACCGGTATTCCCCGAAGCTGAATCGGTAGAGTTTAGTAACCCCATTTCAAAGGTTGATAGCCGTGGCAATATTCATGTGCGTTGGCAGTTTGCAACTACGTTAAGACAAACTTTTGATTATCGAAAATATCCGTTCGACCGTGAAGATGTGTGGATACGCATTTGGCCTAATGATCTTCATGAAAACACGGTGTTGATGCCAGAATTTTCTGCTTACTCGTCGGTAAGGCCTAGCGATACACCGGGAGTGGAAGAGGATATTGTGCTCGATGGCTGGCAATTGGTTAGCAGCCACTTTAGCTACAAAAAAAATAATTACAATACAGCGCTAGATACGGTAGGTAGTGGTAATAACGCTATCCCAGAATTGTATTTTAATGTTGGCTTGGCTCGCCTGTTTGTTGATCCTTTTATTGCTGATATGTTACCTATTGTAGTGGTGTGTTTACTTGTATTTGCAGTGTTGCTTATCACCACAGTAAAAGCGGGTGATATAGAGCTTAAAGGGTTTAGTTCTGCCAATGTGCTGTCATATTGTGCGGCCTTGTATTTTGTTTTGATTGTGTCCCACGTGCACTTACGCGAAACCTTAAATGCGTTTGGCATAATCTATTTGGAAATATTCTACTTCTGTATGTACTTCATTATTCTTATTGTGTCGGCCAATTCACTGGCAATAACCAGCGAAAAAACACCGGCGTTTATTCGCAATAACGACAATTACATCGCGCGACTGTGTTACTTCCCGTTTATAACGCTTACCTTGCTAATTGCGACAATATGGATGTTTTACTAATGAATATGTTAGGCGGCGCTTGGTTGAAGTTTGCGCGTTTTAAAAGCAACCAATTTATTCTGGCGGTACTTGCTAGTAGTTGTTGCAGTATGGTGAGTGCAAATAGCGATACAGGCACGAATGAGCCCTCTGATAGGGGCGCATTTGCCGCTGCGGCTAAAGGCGGGCTGCGCGCGCCGGCAATGGCTAGAATAGCTCAACAAGGCAGCGTGCGAGTAGCAATGAAAAGCTTGCATAATGCCACAGCAAATTCTGCTGGTGTAATCGGGGTGGCACCTTTTTTAGTGAAATCTCACGGCGACCAATGTTCGGTATGTAACGCCGGCAGCGCCGCCAAAATCTACGATGGAAAAGTATGTGGTTTCGATGTTGAAGTGGCTTACCTGCTCGCCGAAAAACTGGATACGAACCTCATTATCGATTTATCGCAACATAAATATGACCATGTTGTCGACTTGATCAGCTGGGGGGACGCAGATCTAGCTGTCTCTACATTAAGTAGTACTCTGCGTCGTGCGCAATACGTAGCGTTTAGTGACCCATATTTAGAGTTGAGCCAAACTCTATTAGTAAACCGCTTGGCGATGGAAAAGTTAGATTTAACGCAGGCTGCGATTGTCGCAGGCATGCCTCGCATTAAGTCGAATAAAAAAAGTGTTCCAGCCCTTACTATTGCTGTAGAGGGTGGTTCTTCGTATGCAGAGTTTGCTGACGATTTATTCAAAGGCCACAACATTCGCCGCTATGATGATTTACTTGTTGCTATGGATGCGTTAATCAAAGGCGACGAGGTGTTTGCCATATATGCCGATAACATGCAAATAATACAGTTGTTAAACGACAATAAAAAAGCAGGGCTGTTTCTAAAAATGGTAAACCTTCAACGCCCAGATAACATAAGCATAGCCACCAATTACAATGACTCTTCGCTATTGAATTGGGTAAACCTATTTTTACGAGAAATTAAAATGGATGGCGAGTTAACTGCGCTTAAACAAAAGTGTGGGTTAAGCGGAGGTTTATATGAATAAGGCGTTGCCCATGCTAGGCCGGTTCTTATCTCACCCGCTGGCTATATTAGGGGCCGTGGCGTTGGGGGGCACAATAGGGTGGTTAAATAAACCTCTTGCAATGGAGTTAGGTCGACTAGGTGAAATATATTTAGCACTACTCGAAATGTGCATTCTACCGCTAATGATTGGCGCGATTGTGAGTGGTATTGGTTCCCTGTTTATTCGCAAAATAGGTAATGCCTATGTAATGCGAATAGGCATTGTTTTTGTAGGCGGTATGATGTTGGTTGCCGTTATTACACTTACAATTGGTTTATTAGTGGGGCCAGGCAAGGGGCTAGAAGCAAGTAGTGCAGAGATTCTTGGTGCAGAAGTAACACGGTTTGAAAGTGCTGTTACGGGTTCTTTGGGTGATGACCATAAAATTATCGAATTTGTGCGAGACATTATTCCATCCAACGTATTTGAAGCCGCCACACAAGGGAAAAATTTAAGTTTACTGCTGTTTAGTATTTTACTTGGTGCGGCACTTGGTAAGTGTAGTGAGCAAGGTGGCGACATTGCAATTAAGGCCGCTACCGGTGCTTACGAGGCGTTGTTAAAAATTGTTGGTTGGATTATGTACGCGTTACCAGTCGGGCTGGTGCTTATTATCGCGGGGCAGGTGGCGCAGGTTGGACCAGGTATTTTAACTTCTATGCTCAAACTGGTGGCTTGCGTATATGTCATTGCATTGCTGCTTATGGTTTTTTATACCTTAGTCATTGCGCGCTCAACGGGGGTATCAATTATAGAAAGCTTCAAGCGCTTAAAGGGGCCGCTGCTTATATCTTTTGTTTCTTCTAGTAGTTATGCGGCTATCCCCAGTGCATTGAGCAGCTTGCGTAATGGTTTCTCGCTTAATCCTACCAAGTCAGATCTCATCTTACCTTTAGGTATTAATTTAAATCCGCAGGGCAATGTGGTGCATTTTGTATTGGCAGTGGTTTTTGTCTCACAAATCTTTAATTTAGATTTCGGCCTGTACGAAATATTTATTGTTATTGTTGCCGGTATGTTCGCCGCGGTTGCCGCTGCCGGCGCACCGGGTATTGCTGCCCTAGGTATGTTGGTAATTGTATTTGAGCCGCTCAATTTGCCTGTGGCTATTGGCGTGGCACTGCTGGCGGCTATTGATCCTATTGTTGACCCTATTCTTACTACCGTTAACGTGCACAGTAATTGTGCCACTGCGGCAGTGTTATCAAAAAACGAAACTGTAAAGTCAGATGAGCAATGTGAAGCTACCGCGTCTGCTGCAATTACAGCACCTAACTAGCGAGATAAGCTATGTCAAAATTAGATGAAAATAAACAGTTCACCGCAGAGGTGCTCGCCGCGGAGTTTGAAGAGATAAGTAAACGCCGGTTGAATGCGGCGCGTGCAGACGGGGCCTCGCCTGACGATAGAGCGCTAGACCCCAAGCCCACCATAAAAAATGATTTGGTCGGGCTTGCCTGTTCTGGGGGAGGTATTCGTTCGGCGTCATTTAGTTTGGGGGTTATTCAGCAGCTAATATGTAAGGGCTTGTTTAGCAAAATAGACTACCTTTCCACTGTGTCTGGCGGTGGCTATACCGGGTCGTGTATTAGTGCCCTCACTAAAGATAAACCGGGTAGCGAAAAATTACTCACAGATAGAATAGACGGCGCCGAGCCAGAAGCGTTGAATCATATTCGCAACTACAGCGAGTATTTGAACTCGGAAGGCATTGGCAGTGGTTTGCGCATCCCCGTACTTTTTATTGAAGGCGTTTTGCGCAGTTTAATGACATTTTTACCTATTGTTATTCTTGCTGTATTTATAACCGAAGTGTTTTTTGAGGTTACCGGCCGTTTTAGCACCGCCATGCAATGGGGTATTCCTATTCTTGGCGTAACACCATTGGTGGTGATGCTTACATTGCGACCGATAATTATGAGCCGGCTAAACTGGGTTAAGCGCGATAAATGGGATGGCTGGTTGATATGCACAACCTTGCTTGCGGTAGCATCTATCATCGCAATTCCCTTACTTATGGTGTTGCGTAACGTGGTTGCAATGAATGCCTCATCCTTGAAGCAAAGGCTTGTAGAATTGGTAGCCGATCACATTCCCCATGTAAGTGTGTTTAGTGTGCTGCTATTGGGTTTAATAATTTACGGTATTATTAAACTTCGAGGTAAGGTGGTGGTGGTTATCGCTAGTGTCGCTGCCCCTTTAAGTTTATTTGCGCTGTATATATTCCTGTGCGTACATGCAATCGATTCGCCTTTTGTGCAGCGCACCGAACTGCCAAATGCGAATAGTGTAAGTGGTGAGTGCTCTATATCTAATGATTTGCTGCAAGGCTATTCAGCGCAAGATATGAATTTGGCGCACAGTGCTTTTTGTGCAAAGAAAAACAATGGGGATGAAAAAATTGATTTAACAGGCATGGATTGCTCGCTAGATAGCGTATTTACCCAGAAGCACTTAAAATTTTGCGATTACGAAGTCACAGCGTCCAGCGCAGATGAAATTGTGTTTACCCACAAGGTAGATAAAGAGCCTCCATCACACTTCTTTGAAGGGCTGTTTACTAGCAATAAAAATCACATTTTAACTTTGTCTAAAACCAATGTTTTTGTCACTAATGATGAAATGTTGGTGTTTGAAGAGCTGCGCTTATTTAAGGGTAACGCGGAGTGGTGGTTATATTTATTGGGTGTGGCCATTCAGATTTATAACTGGTTTTTTATGAATGTTAATCGCTTCTCTTTGCACCCATTTTATCGCGATAGATTAAGCCGTACGTTTTTAATTAGCCCTAAGAACGACGAACTTCAAACGGTTGATACCTTGAAGATGAGCGAGTTAAACGGGTGTGAAAGCGCGGCACCCTACCATATAGTGAATACGGCGCTTAACTTACAGGGCAGTAGTAACCCCCAGTTGCGGTCACGTAAAACAGTGCCCTTTATACTAAGTAAACGCCATTGTGGCAGCGATTTAACGGGCTACTGTAAAACACACGCTTTAGAAAAAATTGATCCGCATTTTAATTTAGCCACCGCTATGGCTATTTCTGCAGCCGCTGCGTCGCCCAATATGGGTACCGTAGGTAAAAAATCACTTTCTTTTTTACTTACGTTACTGAATGTACGTTTGAATTACTGGCTGCCGCATCCTGCTAAAGTGCGCGACGTAGAAGCTGGCAAACCATTTACCCGCTGGCCACTAGGGCTTTCTTATTTGATGAGCGAAGCGCTGGCAACGGTAAACGAGTACAAGCCTTACGTTAACTGTTCGGATGGTGGCCACATTGAAAATCTGGCCGTGTATGAATTATTGCGCAGGCAATGCAAAACTATTATTTGTATCGATGCAGAAGCGGACCCAAACTTCACGTTTTTTGGCTTAATTACCTTGCAGCGTTACGCTGAAATTGATTTGGGTATTTGTTTGAATATAGATCTAAGCGGAATCAAGCCCGTCGATGGTGTGTCTGCACGTAATTACGCTGTGGGGGATATTGTTTATCCGAATGGTGAGACAGGCCGAATTATTTATATCAAATTGTCTTTTACCGGTAGCGAGGCCGAATACATTCATTTTTATCGTGGGCAAAACCCTGCGTTTCCACACCAAAGTACTAGTGATCAATTTTTTGATGAGACGCAATTCGAGGTGTATCGCGCATTAGGCCATCATGTTGGTGGGTGCGCAACGGAGGAAATTGAAAAAATCTTAGCAAGTTAATAGCGTATACGATTTATTTGGCGTGGCATTTCACGTCAAGTTGCAATTATTCGCGAATAAAACGCCGCTTAAACCCCTCGAACGTATAATTAATATGTTTAGCCGTCGACAGACGGCTAAACTATTATTACACTCGGTTTACAATAATATTAATAATTAATAACGGAACGTCCTATGGCACTTCATGGATTTGACGAGCTTGTTGAAGCATTGGCTGGTGCATTGGTGCACGCGCGCGAAACGGTAGAGCGTCAACACCTTAGAACTATTCAGAATTACTTTACTCGCGATGGCGATAAGCTGGTTGCGAAAACCACTACTATTCATGTTCCCGATTTGGACGCCAATGGCGAGCCAGAACTCGAAGTTAAAGTCCCTCTTTTTTCCTTGTTACCCTTAAGCTCACTCACTATAGATGAAGTGACTGTCGAGTTTGATGCTTATTTATCTACGTTGAGTGGTGATTCTGATAAATCAAAAGGGCCGAAAAAAATGCAAATGGAGTTGGGCGGCCACGGCATGATGGGTAAAAGCAAGAATAATGTAAAGGTAAGCGTGAAAGTCAAAGGGGGCAACCCACCCGAAGGGCTAATTAAATTAAACGATAACATAGTTAAAAGTATCCCATAAATTAATTTAGCATAGGGCAGTCTTCATACGCTTAAGTTTGCTCTAGTGGAATATTTAAACGCTTTGTTACGCCAGCTAGCTTGTATCTGTTTGGCCAAACAAAAAACCAACTAATCTGAAATGGAGAGCAACAATGTCTGTAGGTAATGAATTTAGTGGTTTGCCAATGGAAGAGCTAATTGGCGGCCCGTTGGCGGCATCATGCATTGCGCAATATAACCTTGCGCAAACCATGGTAACTTTTATCAATAAAATTGGTTTTAAAGATGGTAAAACCACCACGCTAGATTTCGATTTAGAGCGTCCGGTGGATAACGGCTCTGGCACGCTTTCTACTGAAGTTGTTTCAGTAAAAGCACCTTTGTTGGGCCTCGTGCCCATCCCTGCATTACTTATCGAATCGGTAACTATCGATTTTAGTATGGAAGTTAAATCTTCAACTACCTCTAAAACGTCTACCGAAGCATCTGTTGAAACAGAAGCTAGTGGCGGCGGTTTGTTTTGGAAGGGGTCTATCAAGGGTAAAGTGGCTACTAACCGCGAAAATACACGCTCTACTGATAATACGGCTAAATACAATGTGAACGTGGTTGCAAGACAGCAGCAACCGCAGGAAGGTATGGCTAAGTTGATGGACTTAATGGCGAGCGCCGTCGACCCCATCAAAATTACCGTAGGTGGTGCTAGCTAAGCGTTTGTACTAACTGCAATGGCACAGTTTCAAGCCTCAATCGCCCAGTGTTTTAAACTGCTATCGAACAGTATTGTTACGCGGGCATTGGGGCTATATGCGTGGTTTAGGCCCGCATCTCCTATTGCATCTGCACTTGCATCTCCCCCGGCATCTAATGTGCCAAATGCCTCAAGTGAGAACGAGCCTGATGCAGCAGCCTCTACGCCGCAGTCAGCAACGCCTGTTGCGCCGTTAACGGATGAGCAAGTATGCGAGTTGCAGGGTATTGTGCGTACGAATTTGACCCAAATAAGCGATGTGCAAAAGCGCTACTCGAAACGTGGCTATAGAATAAAAATAGAGTAACAATAATTGTATAAGCTAATAATCGCACAGTGATAATGCTTGAATATCAAAGTGTGTCTCAATGAAGCAAACAATAAGCAAAATTAAGAAGTGATGAGTAACGGTAGTGTTATATGAAAATTCAGTTAACCGATGCCGAAGCCGAAAAGGTATATCAAATACTCGGTGAGGATTTTTTTAAACAGCTAGATGCTCAGCAACGCCTCAAGCGCACCGTAACAATGGTGGCAATAATAGCTGCGCCCATTATCGCGGGGTTGTCGATCTATTTTGTACTTAAAACTTTTTTATCCTAAATTTTAATATAATACTTAGTTTGGTCGCGGTGCATTGGAGGCATTATTCAAAATGTTAGATCTCGAAGAAGATTTGTCTGTGCTTACGCCCGCACAGCTTTATACTTTGGCAATACAATATGAGCGTGGTGAAGGTGTAGAGAAAGATATGCAAAGGGCGGTAGATCTCTACGAGCGCAGCGCACAAAAAAATCATTTAGATGCTCAGTTTACTCTCGGCATTTTATATATGCAGGGGGTGGGTGTTGAGCAAGATGTGGATGATGCGCTCTACTGGTGGAAAAAGGCCGCTAGGGCAGGGCACGATAAGGCGCAGTTCAATCTGGGTGTAAGTTTCTACAACGGCCATCGCGGTAAACCCGATTACGCTGAAGCGGTTAGATGGTTAGAGAAATCTGCACGCGGCGACAATACCCGCGCTATGTTTTTTCTTGGGCGCGAATACTACACGGGTAAAAATATTCCTCAAGATTTTGTGCTAGCACACAAATTACTACTAAAAGCCGCAAATAAAAATTTGTTAGATGCACAAGTAGATATTGGTTTGATGTACGCGCTTGGTCAGGGTGTTCGCACACCAGACCCAGTATCTGGTTTCGCATGGGTGAAGGTGGCGGCCGATCAGGGGGCGGAAAATGCGAAAACCGTATTGGATGCCTTCGATAAAGATTTTAATTTTACCCAAGCAAATAGAGAAAAAGCAGAGCGTCTAGCCGCTAGTTTGTTAGCTAAAGTCATTAAGGTTTGAGCTGCTTTTGGCACGGCTCGCAGTGGTTGTTTTGCCGCTTAAGTGGTTGCTGAGCATATTTGCTTAGTGGCATTTAGAACCGTGTCGTCTATGTTACTGCACGACTACAGCGAGATTGCTTGTGGTCGTGCACGTCCTCGTATACGTATCCCCGTCAGTGCTACTACATTGCACTCTTGTTAATATGTTGGTTTAGCCGGCATAATTGCCCCACAATTAGACCCCTATTAGCTTTGCGTGTGTAATGCTAGCGCTAAACCTAGGGTTACATACCTACTAACTCCATTAAACGTTAATAATTCGACGTCGATAATTCGAGATTCCCATGCCTGCAAGTAGTTTTTTCGCCCTGTTAGATGATATTGCAACAGTTTTGGACGATGTTGCGCTAATGAGTAAAGCTGCCACTAAAAAAACCGCTGGCGTACTAAGCGATGATTTAGCCCTAAACGCCCAGCAAGTAAGTGGTGTGAAGGCAGACCGAGAGTTGCCCGTTGTTTGGGCTGTGGCAAAGGGCTCATTACTTAATAAAGTGATATTGCTGCCTTTAGCATTGCTAATTAGTTTGTTTGCCCCTTGGTTAATCACCCCGTTATTGATGATTGGTGGGGCGTACTTGTGCTTTGAGGGAATGGAAAAAATATGGGGGTTGTTTTTTCACCCGAAAGAAGAGCTGGAGCGCAAGCAAAAGCGAAAAACCGTTGCCAATGCACAAGAGTTGCTGGCATTAGAGAAGAAAAAGATTCGCGGTGCAATTCGTACAGATTTTATATTGTCGGCAGAAATTATTGTTATTGCTCTGGGTGTGATGAGTGAGTACTCGTTTGTAAAGCAATGCTTAGCGCTTAGTTTTGTGGCCATTGGTATTACTGTCGCCGTTTACGGTGTGGTGGCTGTTATTGTAAAAATAGACGATGCTGGCTTGTTTTTAGCGAATAAAGCCAGCTTGGTATTGCAAAAGGTGGGAGCTGGGTTGTTGTGGTTCGCGCCGCAATTAATGAAAATGTTGTCAATACTGGGTACCGCTGCCATGTTCCTTGTGGGCGGCGGTATTTGGTTTCACGCTATTGCATGGTTGCACCATGTAGATCACTCTATTCATGCCACGCTTAGCGGTTGGTTGCATGGCAATTGGTTTGAAGGCGTCGCTGTGTCGCTGGCGTCGATCGTTTGGCAGGGGCTGATTGGTCTAATTGTTGGGGCTATTGTATTGCTAATTGTTACGCTTGTATTTAAAGCGATGGGTAAGGAGCATTAATGTCAGACGAAAAACCCACTGCAACTATTCTTCCGTTTAAACGGCCAACCGCTGCGCAAAAACACAAGGGTAAAACGCTTTGTCGCGAAGGGTTTCACAAATGGAAAGTGGTTACCAATAATAAGTTTGATACTAAACAGGGTAAGCTCGTTACTGTGTACGAATGCGCGCGTTGTGGTAAGCAAAAGGTGAAGGCCCATTAGCGGCTATTTGTTCAATTTTCTGCAAAGCTAAACGTTAAGTTGTGGCGGCTAAGTGCGAGAAAGTGAAGTAGAAGACGAGTAGATTATTAAAGATAGAAAGTGAAAGGTAGAACGTGGAAAGTAGAAATCGGAAAGTAGAAAGTGGAAAATAGACATTAGCGCCTAGAAAGTTGCGCCGCGAGCGAAACGCCCGCGGCAAAAGGTATTACTGCTGGCTTAACCACTCGTCGTCAGACTCTTCAGTAATATCTGCAAACAGTGGCGTAGATAAATAGCGCTCACCGGTATCCGGTAGCATTACTACAAACGTACTGCCAGTAGGTGCTTGCTTAGCGTAGGCAATCGTTGCCGCTAAGGTGGCGCCAGAAGAAATTCCACAGAATATACCCTCTTGTGTAGCCAGAGCTTTGGCGGTGGCTATAGCGTCATCGTCGCTTACGGTTACTATTTCATCTGCAACGGTTTTGTCTAGCACTGCAGGCACAAAATCGGGTGTCCAGCCTTGTACTTTATGCGGTGACCAAGGGTTGCCGCTTAGCATGGCTGCATTTTGTGGTTCGGCCACAATCACTTTTAGGTCTGGGCGGGCCAGTTTTAGCATTTGGCCTGCGCCTGTCATGGTGCCGCCGGTACCCCAACCACTAACAAAGTAATCTAAATCTTTACCTGCAAAATCGCGCAGTATTTCTGGGCCTGTTGTATTGCGGTGGTAGGCAGGGTTGGCTTCGTTCTCAAATTGGCTAGCTAAAAACCAACCGTGCTTTTCGGCAAGCTCTGCAGCTTTTTTAACCATGCCAGTCCCTTTTTCGGCAGCTGGGGTAAGGATTACTTTTGCGCCGAGTGCCTTCATTAATTTACGGCGCTCTACCGAGAAGGTTTCTACCATAGTCGCCACAAATGGGTAGCCTTTAGCAGCGCAAACCATTGCTAATGCAATCCCAGTATTGCCCGAGGTAGCTTCTACTACGGTTTGGCCTGGCTTAAGCACACCGCGCTTTTCGGCGTCGTCGATAATGGCAAATGCCAAGCGGTCTTTTACCGACGCCATAGGGTTAAACGATTCAACCTTAACGTAAATATTCTGCCCTTCTGGGGCGAGCTTATTTAAACGAACGATTGGGGTGTTGCCTATGGTGGCTAATATATTGTCGTATAGCATAAATGCATCCTTATATTTAATGGCGCAAAGCACGCTAGAGTGCTGTGGGGCAGCCGTAAACAGTTAACTTACTGTTACATTGTGAGTGATGTAAAACGATGGCTAGTGTACACCAATTAGATGCGGGCGTGGCCCAGTGGTATGAATGGCGTTAAAAGTGGTAGGTAAACCCGAGTTGTATGCTACGACCTCTATTGGGGATACCTTGTTGCAAGCTTGAACTTTCTGGGGCGGTAGCTATGTTGCTATCAAATACATTGTAGGCCTTAAGGTAAACATTTAACTGTGAATTAATGGCTCTACTTAATTTGGCTGTTGCAAGTGTGAATGCATCTACTTGGGTGCGCTGCGAGTCGTCGCCGTTGGTGGCCATTTCCGTTTCGCCGTGCCAGTAGGCGCCTACATTCGCATTCCATTGTTGGTGCTGGTAGCTCACCATTAAAGAAGCCAGACGGCTAGCTTCGCGGTAAGAGGTTTCTGGTTTATCCCAAATCGCGGTGGTGTTGGCGCGCACAAAAAGTTTAGGTGTTGCCTGTAGCGCTAGTTCGAGCTCTGCGCCGCGCACAGGGCTTTGGTCCATGTTGAAGTTCTGCTGGGTGCGCTCACCAATGCTTTGCTGCACTATTGCGTTTGTAAATTGATGTTCGAAAATACCGCTGGTTAGGCTGTATTTTTCACATTGAAATATCCAAATTATTTCGGATGTTGTTACCACCTCGGGTTGTAAGTTTGGGTTGCCTAAAAACTGTGGGTTATCGGTTAAATTTAGCTCGGCTTCTGAGGGCGCTCGGTAGGCTTCGGCGTACAAGTATTTAAACGTGTTGGCGTCTGTTGGCGTGTACACCAACGCTAAGCGTGGGCTAAGCCTATTGCCTATGTTCGAAAACTCATCGTGGCGAGCACCGAGGGTGATGTGTAGCTTGTCGGCAACGGTGGTTTGATGTTGTAAGTAAACACCTAGAATATCCCGCGTGGATGCATGCTGTGCTGGCGGGCCGTCGGTTTGTTTGCCGTAGTAGGTAATGGGAAACTCGCGCGCAATAAACGCTTTTATATCGTAGTTGGTGGTCACCTGTAATTCTGGAGAGTCTATATGGCGGTAGCTTGCTCCAAACTGCAGTTTATTGGCACTGTTTAATTGCCAGTTATTTGTCCACTGCAATTCATATTCGCTATACACATTATCTTTAGTGCCGCCTGTAAACGGTGCATCGCTAGATGGAGTGCTCATGTCCCTCATGCTACCAGCGGGCAGTAACTGTTGAATTCTTAGTGTGCTCGAGCGCGTGTAATTTGCACTTATCATTGACGAGCTGTTGTCTAAACGAAAAGTTTGCACTAGTTCCAATGCGCTTAGTTCGCTTTTGTGTTTGTTTACGCCGTTGGCAATGCCGCCATTTAGGTAAAAGTCTTCAGCTTCTGCAGCGTAGTGTTGGAGTTTAAGCTGGGTATTATTTTTTTGCGCTTTTATATTAAGGCTCAACCGACTTTTCGGGTCCTGTGTGGCTACAGTTCCATCGGGCGAGGTGCTAGAAGGAATGTTGTAATTGTCGCCGCCATCCTGTTGTATATCCAGAAAGCTGTCTATTTGGATATGTGCAACTTGCTGTGAATTAAAAAAGTTAAGCGCTGTGTGGTCAAAACTACCCACTTCCAAAGAGGCTCGGTTTTGATTCGAGAGGGTAACAATATTAATAACGCCTTGCATGGCATTGGAGCCATACAGGGCAGAACCTGGCCCTCGAATAAACTCAATGCGCTCAATATTAGCCAGTGGGAACTGAGGCACAATACTCGACGCGCCACTTGTACGCGGGTCATTAATACGTTGGCCATCTACCAATAATAATATTTCAGAGCTTGACCCGCTTATGCGACGGGCGCGAGATGTGTAGGGAGCGTAAATTGGGCTGCCGCCATTGCGATTAGATTGATAGCCAGGCGCGAAATTAACTAGCTGATCGAGAGTAGCTAACCCCATAGCTGCGATTTCGGTATGGGTAAAAACCGATACCGCTGCAGGCGCCAGCCTGAAGGTTTGCTCGTCGCGTGTTGGCCCTGTTACTTCTATATCAAGTAACTGTGCAAGGCTCATGCTTAGCAAGGAAGAATCGTGAGCTTCTTCTTGTTTGGCATAACCTTCGTTCGCCAGTGCAATACCTATTGCTAAAGTAAGCACCTTAAAACGCGACGCTAGTATTTGTCTTATCATGGGGGCTAGGCGCTATTAGGCTCTTTAAGTGTTGGGGCTATAAGGCTGCGCAGGCTAAATCACTATGCTGGCGCGGAATGTATGCATTTGGTGGCGGCGTTAAATCAGCCTCTTAGGCTAAGTATAGACGCATTTGGGCACCTTTAGAGGGTATAAAGCGTATGCGTAATAATAGTGCATATTGGGGCGCTACTTTTCTTTTAATGGCTCAATAATATGCTCTAGGCCGTTAATCTTAATTTCTAAAGTAATGCCAAGTAGCGTGCCAAGCTCGCCTTGTGGCCAGCCTTTGTGCTGAAACCACAACAGATACTCTTCTGGCAGATCTATGAGTAAACGACCGCCATATTTGCCGAAAGGCATTTTGGTGCGAGCAATTTTTAGTAGGTGGGCTTTTTCTAGCATGGTGATGTTAGGTGCAGTGAATTGGCTGCGTATGGTAGCACTGTTGGATTTGGAGTTGTGCCTGTCGCTGTTTAATAAAGCAGGGGGTGGCGGTGATTTAATTCACTCTGTATATGGCATGGGCTACAAGGTAGAGTAGCGGTTGCTCATTGCAGTACAAAAAATAGACGTTTTTACACTTTAGCCCCTCTTCTGCGGCCATTAACTAGGGTACAATGCGCGCCTCTTTTTTCTAATTGATGTGCATATGCAACCTATAAAAGTCGCCCCACAGCTTCAATCCTTTCCTAAATACTGGGCATCTTGCTTCGACCCCGCGCCGTTCCTGCCTATGAGCCGTGCCGAAATGGATGAGCTGGGCTGGGATAGTTGCGACATTATTATTGTAAATGGCGATGCCTACGTTGATCACCCAAGCTTTGGGGGTGCCCTTATAGGCCGCTTGCTAGAGGCGCAGGGCTTTCGTGTAGGTATGATTGCGCAGCCAGACTGGACCGACGTGGAGTCTTTTCGGGTATTGGGCGAGCCCAACCTATTTTTTGGCATAACGGCGGGCAACATGGATTCCATGATCAACCGCTACACCGCCGACTTGCGTATGCGCCACGACGATGCTTACACGCCCAATAATGAAGGCGGTAAACGCCCTGAACGAGCGGTAACGGTATATAGCCACCGCTGTCGCGAAGCATATAAAGGCGTACCAATTATATTGGGCGGTATAGAGGCGAGTTTACGCCGCATAGCGCAATACGATTATTGGAGCGATGAGGTTCGCCGCTCTGTACTGGTGGATTCCGGTGCAGATATATTGCTGTACGGCAATGCTGAGCGCGCCATTATTGAATTGGCCGTGGCGCTAGGGGCTGGCGAAAAAATAGAAGATTTAACATCAATTCGCGGCACTACTATTATTCGCAACGAAGTGCCCGAAGGCTGGAGTGTAATTGACTCTACCCGTATCGACTGGCCTAAAAATATTGATGAAATACCCAATCCTTACGCCATGGAAGGGATGGGCAATAAAACTGGTGATGGCGAGTGTAAATCTAACGCCAACCAAGCGGCAGTGCAGGGTGGTGAAAGAGATTTAATGATGGAAGAGCCCCAAATAGAGCCCATCCGCATTATTCCTATGCCATTGCACAGAAAAGCCAACCTAGATGACGACAAAACTGCAATACGTTTGCCGTCCTTCGAAAAGGTAAGCAAAGATCGCGCGCTTTATTCCCACGCGTCGCGGGTATTGCACTTAGAATCTAACCCGCAAAATGCGCGCACACTGGTGCAAAAGCATGGCAAGCGCGAAGTGTGGGTAAACCCGCCACCTATTCCGTTATCTACCCCAGAAATGGACGCTGTATTTGCGCTGCCTTATGCGCGCGTACCGCACCCAAGCTACGGTAAAAATAAAATACCCGCTTACGACATGATTAAAACGTCGGTAAATATTATGCGCGGGTGTTTTGGTGGCTGTACTTTTTGTTCTATTACCGAGCACGAAGGCCGCGTTATTCAAAGCCGCTCGGAAGAAAGTATTTTGCGCGAGATAGAAGATATTCGCGATAAAGTTCCGGGCTTTAGTGGCACCATTTCGGATTTAGGCGGGCCTACGGCCAACATGTATATGCTTAACTGCAAAGACGAGCAAATCCACGCCGCCTGCCGTCGTTTGTCTTGCGTGTACCCAACAATATGTAAAAACTTGGTTACCGACCACTCGCCAACAACAAATTTGTACCGCAAAGCGCGCAAAATACCCGGCATTAAAAAGGTCGCCATTGCCTCTGGCTTGCGCTATGACTTGGCCGTAGAAGACCCAGAGTATATTAAAGAATTGGTTACTCACCACGTGGGCGGCTACTTAAAAATTGCCCCCGAGCACACCGAAGATGGCCCGCTACAAAAAATGATGAAGCCGGGCATTGGTACCTTTTTTGAGTTTAAAAAGTTATTTGATAAATACTCGAAAGAAGCGGGTAAAAAACAATACCTTATTCCGTACTTTATAGCCGCACACCCAGGCTGTGAAGATGAAGATATGGTTAACCTTGCCCTGTGGTTAAAAGACAATAATTACAGCTTGGATCAAGTACAAACCTTCTACCCCTCGCCAATGAGTTTGGCCACGGCCATGTACCATTCCGAGAAAAACCCACTTAAAAAAGTAACCTACAAAAGCGATAGCGTGCGTACCCCGCGCGACTTAAAACAGCGTCGCTTTCAGAAAGCCGTGTTGCGTTACCACGATCAAGCAAACTGGGATATGTTGCGCGAAGAATTTATTCGCATGGGCAGAAAAGACTTAATTGGTAATGGCCCCAAAGCCTTGGTGCCGTTTGCCAGCCAAATTAAAGGTGGCGCTAAAGCAAGGCCCGTGGGTAAGGCGCCAGTGCGCAAAGGCCGTGCCAAACGCAGGTAGGCTACTTGTTAAAGCATATTGAGCATACCATTTATTTATTAACTACATTTAAGAGTAATTTAAGAACCTTACTATGACCGCAGAAACCAAAGATTTAACCGCATTCTTAACTCATATAAACCGCGCCCTTACCGAAGTAGAGTTTGAGCAAACCATGGCGGTTATTGAACACAACTACGATTATACGCCCACGGCATTTAAGAATGGCGATACCGAAAATGAAGCTGGTACTAACGCTGGCAGCTGTAAAATATTTGCTTTTGCGCAATTAAATAATTTGTCTGAATCCACAACGCTTGCGCTGTTTGGTAAATACTATCGAGAAGATGTACTGGGTAACCCCGAAGGCGATGATCACGCGAATATTCGCAATTTTATCGAGTATGGTTGGAATGGTATTAAATTTGATGGCCAAGCGTTAACGGCTAAAGCCTAGTCGTTAATTGACGGCGGCCGCGGGCTAAAAAATTAGCTCGTTATAACCCTCCATTAATAGGGGAACTAGATTCCCCTATTAATAACGCTGCAGCTTAGCGCTTAGCTCTTAGTTATAGGTTATAGGTTATAGGCTAGGCAGGTTCGCTAAGGTTGAAGAGACTACAACTTTATTTCTGCCCGCCTCTTTTGCGCTGTAAAGTGCTTCGTCGGCTTGTTTAAATAAATGCTCTAGGCTTGGGGTATTCATGCTGGCAACGCCAAAGCTTGCCGTTACTTTTAAACCATTAAATATCTCTGCGCTGGCGAGCCTGGTTCTTAGGTTCTCAGCCACGGTCGTTGCCTGATGTGTATCTGTGTTTGGGCAAATAACAATAAATTCTTCGCCTCCCCAGCGGGCCACTAAATCGGTATTGCGAACACTGTTACGGAATATTTCCGCAGCGCCCTTAAGTACTTTGTCACCTACATCGTGGCCGTGGGTATCGTTAAACAGTTTAAAGTGATCTATATCGATAAGTATTAACGAAAAAGGTGATTGGTTGTTGCGCCAATTGTTCAACCCTTCAAACAAGTATTCTCTAACCCCTAATCGATTCGCGACGCCGGTTAGCATGTCTGTTTTAGCCAGCTCTTCGAATTTTTGAGTTTGCAGATTTAGCAGTTTATTTATATTGATCAGCTCTTCCTGCTGCTGGGCTTTTTGTTTTAACTGAATGTTTAATCTAACTTGTCGATATATCAGTAAACTAAACACAACCGCAGCCCACAGAATAACGATAGCTCGGTACAAAACTTCTTGGCTAACAATTGGGCCGCTCCAACTTACTTCCGTTAGCTCTATGTTGTAGGTTCCATCTTTTAGGCTAGTACCCGTTTGTATTTCAAATAGTACTACATCATTAAATTCTGGTTGTGAAAACTCGACTGGTACGGAGTGGCTAGCCAGCCACCAATCGGCCACGCCGAAATCGGCAAGTTTAAAGCGCGTAATTTTGTTTAGTTCGGCGTTAGTTAGTTCAACAGTGTTGTACTTGGTGCTGTTTAGGTTACCCAATACATAGTAATTGGGGCTGCGGTTGCGCAAATATATTCTTAAGCCTTTTGGTGGGCCAGTGTATTTAATGTGAACCGTCATATTAGTGTATTTACTCAAATCCAATCCTTTACCTTCTTTACCCACTAAATGGATTAAAAAGCTGCAAAAAGGGTCCGCAAAGCCGGGTTTGAGTGTGCACTGCCACGCGCGCGCTTCTTCATTTATCCACTCAACGTTGCTTTGGCCACCTATAGCTTGATCGCTGTAAATATCTGCTTTAAGCGCTGTTATAGGCAAATTGTAGTCGCGTGTTAGCCAATCGGCAGGTACGAACAACGCCGCCACCGAGGCCAGCGCCAGCAGGCCTAAAAGAAGCTCCAGCCGAGAAATAAGTAGCCGTTTGGGGGTTAGATTAGTCATAAGGTAACTATTGTAGAGTGTATATCTATAATAGTTCAGAAAAGGCGTTAATCAACTTAAGTGGGAAGGGCTATAAATAGCAGTGAATAGTGATAGTTAGTGGAGAAACCATGCGGTACTTGGCCGCATGGCTATTTGGCTTAGTACACCCCTTGCGGGTGCTTAATACCGTTTTGAGCAAATGCTGCATGGCAGCGTTGAGTCACTTCCGATTCGAAGCTTTTTTCGTAGTTTACTTCTATTACATAGGCTTTTAGCAATACGCGGGTGTAAAATATATTGCCAGCTATCTGGTCTTTAAACAGCACTTTAATAGGTTTGTGTAAATATATGCTGCGGCTAGCAATTGCCGATTCACGCACTAGCTGTTCAACCAATGCTAAATCGCTATCGGGGCTTACAAAAAGTTCCACCTCCACTTGCATATCCAGTGCGCCGGCGTTGGCGCTAATGACAGGGCTATTCATAAATTGGCTGTTGGGCACGGTTACTATGGAATCGTCTAATGTGCGTATTCGTGTAGACCTAACGCCAATAGCTAACACATCGCCGTAAATGTCGGCAAATTTAACGCGGTCGCCCACACGGAACGATCGGTCGAACAGCACTATAAGGCCAGAGAGCAATGAAGCGGCTACATCTTTAGCGCCGATGGCAAACGCTAAACCAATGGAGCCAGCTATGGCAAAAGCGGCTTCTTTACTGCGAAACAGTAAAAATATGGCGAGTGCAATAGAACCGACAATTAAAATAAAGTTTACCGTTGTCATTACCTGTTCTATACGCAAGCGGTAATCGGGAAAACCGCGAGACAGACGGTTAGAAAATATTTTACACGAGCGCGCCAAGACAAAAGCGACCACTAAAATAATCACCGAAAGGCTTATTCTAGAAAAATCGAATGCAGAAAATATTTGATAAGCATCGGAACTCATAGTGCTGCTCCTTTAAAAAGCAATTGTCTTTTTTCTAGATAATTTTCTACTGCACGGGTCCAAAAGCTTTCCACGTGCCAGCCACAGGAGTCGTCGTTTTCTATGCTAAATACAATACCGTAAGGTGTTAGCTCTTCAATGTGTCTGCGCACCGTGGCTTCTGGGCAATTCATTATTTCTTGCATGCCTCTTAAGGTTAAGCCGTTATGTTCTATTAAACCGGCAAGTAGCATAAGTGCTCTATCTTGTAGGGTTTCGAGCACCCTGTGTTCGGGTATTTCAAATAATCGTACCGTGCATTTTAATCCGTCCCATGCGAGAGAGGCCTTCCAGTAATACAGTGCTTGCCTTGGGTTACCTTTGGTGTAGTCCCACAGTATTCGAAAATACAGCTCTTCGCCTTTTTCACTTGCATCTTGCTGTTGCAGTTTATCGCGAAGCCGCCCCTGTTTGGGATTGCTAAAATTTAGCTGGCTAAAGTCCGGGGTAGCAGGGTGTGCATCGTTATGCCTTGCTAGCATGGCAGTTTTTAATGCTTCTTCACTTAAGCCTTCTACCATTATGTTTTCGGTAAAGCAGTCTGCACCAATTACGCCGTGCTGTACTATTGTCCATGCGTAGCTTGTGCAGGTTACCAGCCAAAAGTGTTTGTCAGATGTTTGTAAAATAATATCAATTACGGCCGTATAGGCGGCAAAGCCACCCACTTTGCGCAAAATAGTGTTTTCAATATTTTCTACGCACAATACCTGTGGTTCCATCAGTTTTAGCGCATTGATAATATCTTCGGGTGTATCCATACGCGATTGTAAAAACGACAGCGATAATCGCTGGCATACCGCAGCTACGGATGTTTCACCTGTGTCTATATGTGTGTGCAAGCACTTTATTTCTTCATTACGTAAGAAGTTGGAGATTAACTCAGATTTACCAATACCTCGGTCGCCACAAATCAGTAAACGTGTTGCTTTGCCTTTACTCTGCCAGTTCTCATAGGCTGCCTGAATAACCTCTTGGTGTTCCGAGCGCTCAACGTACCAGTGGGCTTCTGCTGGGGTTTGAAAATGGAAGTTTCGCCAATATTTATCGGGGAAGCGTTCTGCATAGAGTTTTGTGGTGGTTTTGCGGTACTGCCTTTCTAATATCGCACGGCTTACCATAGCCTGAAAGCTGCGGGTGAGCTCTAGCTCTGTTAGCCTGTCTAACAAAACGGACCAAACAACACGGTAAACTCCCATGCCGCCGCCAATAAGCAGAATTAGAGGTTCCCAGGGTTTACGACGTGCATTGAAGCTAATTTTCTGCCACAACTCCGAATTATAGGCTTTTTCGTTTATGGTTCGCCAAGTGTGACGGCGCACCCATATAATAACAAGCAAGGCTATCGCAAATGCGAAGGTGATAACATTGACTGCGTGAAAGCCCAGTAAGCTTTCATTTAAGTGTTGAGATATTAAGCTTGCCACAACGCCCGCAGCCAACCAGTAGTAAAGGTAAACTTGAGGCACTAAAGAAAAAACCTCTTCAATGGCGGCTATTTCATGTGTATCTCTACCCTTGCGCTGTTCGCGCTGGCTTAAAAAAGGTTGTACATATTGAATAAGCCCAAGTAGTAGAAAGAACAATACAATTTTATTTAGTACCGGTTTGAACATTTCGGCAGAGCTAATGCCTACGCTTACCAGTATTTTTATTACGCTACCCCCAAAGAAAAACAAAATTATAAATATATACAATTCTTGTAGTGCACCAAACAAAAGTGCGGTGGCTTTACGCCAACGCGCGTTACTAGTGCGGGTAAGGCACCAGCGTTTGGCGCTATCCAGCACCAGCTGCCGTTTTAGAAATAACCACACAATAAAACACGTGGTAAGCAGTACTTTTAGCAGATGGGTAATATTAGAAAACGTTAACGATGTTTTTTTACTTGTGCCATAGGTTTTAACGTAAGCTTTGCTCCATTTAGAGAAAAGCGTGGAGGCGTAAAGCGTGCGTAACTCGACTGCAATTGGGTCGAAGTTGTTAAGCGAAAAAGCGTTATTGTCGATAACTTGCTTGATTAGTTTGCCACGCAGAAGTAATAGATCGGTGCGATATTGTTTGTGCCAAACCGCGAGGTCTACGATTAGCGTTTGCTTTTTAGCGATAAAATTCTCTTCACTTTGACTGAGTTCAAGACGCTTTCTAAGTACAGTATTGACTCGCTCGACGTTTTTATCACTGTCTGTTTCTCTTACCTGCACATTAAAGCTTTGCTCCTCTTCTGGCAGGTTCATGTCGTCGCGAAAGTACGTAGTAACAAATACATGTTTGTTGGCTACGGCGCGGTTAGAGGCCGCAAGTCGGTCGCGCAGGGTTTTGCGATACAGGGTGAAATCTCGGGTGCCGGGGATGAAGTGCTCGTCATCGAGCGCATTGCTGATGAGAGATTGAATTTCTTTCCAATCGCTTACATCTTGGCTAAATGCTATTTGCGCATCGGCGATCAGTTTGGTTTTGGCCGTTATTAACTCAATGCGCTTTTCGATACCTAATTGTATAGCCAGCAAGCGCTTTTCTCTGTCGTCCTCACTTTGGGCCAGTTCGTGTTTAACCTGCTGCAGTTGCTTTTCGTGCTCGCTGGCTGCCGCTTGGGTTTGTTCAAGTATTTTTTGCGCATTTTGTTTGTTGGTTTGAGCAAGCAGCTGGGTTTTGGCTGAATTGATCAAATCGCTGCGCTCTGCGGGTGTAAATAGCACCCACATCAATTTTAGCTGCGTCAGTTCCAGCTCGTGTGGGGAGGTATTTGTGGTGTCTGCTTGTGATAATGCGGCTAGATGCTGTTGCAGTTTATTTTTTTCTTCATTCCAAGCAGGTGTTTCGGTTAGCCATGCAGCAGGGAAAATAGCGCGAATGGGCTCAAGGCCAACAAGTCGCTTTGCGTAAAATTCTTCAATTGTCGCAACTTGCTCTGCTGTGCTTATTTGGCTTCCGGGCGCTTCGGGTGTGGCGTTTTGCGTTTGGGGAGTGTTGGCGGCAAGTGCACAGCTACTGCAAAGCAGCAGTGCGGCAGTTAGTCGATAAATGTATCGGCAGGTAACAGTCATATACTAAATAACACCCCTGTGGGTAGGTGGAGCAAGTGCTTCTATGGTGGTTGGTGCGCTGCCTTAGGCTGCGGTAAAAGAGTCAGCATGGTAATCTTGCATGATGACTTTGGTGCCAGTTGGGCCTTAGCAAAACAGGTATATGTCATTGCGGGGGTTGGCCGACAGTTAACCGATTTTTTAGGAAAGTAGCAAGGGTTTGCTGCACATAAAGCCAGTGCTGGAATATCGTTGTGATCGAGCAAAAATTATTTTTACATAGGAGTATTAATTCTTAAATTACGCCCCTATACTCTGATTACACTCTGCCAAAATCTACACCTCCGCGCAGCATAATAGATGCTCTTTTTATTCCAATCTCATCGTTTTAAATTTTGCACCACGGGACCTATGCATGTATTTTAATGGTAGCTTATTTTTCACCTTGTCGTTTTTCTCTCACCATCGACTTTCCCACTACATACACGCATTTCGTCGCGACCTTGTGGCCGTGATTTGTGCGCTAGTTCTGGCCGGCGATGCATTCGCGAGTAGTGCCCTTCAAGGTGCTGCTGTTAACGATAGTATCCGCCAGCGCTTAGAGGCTTGGAGTGCTGGATATCCTGCAAAAATTAGCAGCGCACCTATCCGCAACAGTGCTTTGTTAAACGCCTATTACGAAGAGACAGGGTTTGCACCGCTATGGTTAAAAGATTCTGGCCGTGCTTTTAATAGCGCAGCGTTAGACTTGATTGCCGTATTGCAAGGGGTCGATAAAGAAGGCTTGCTACCTGCAGACTACCATATTGCCTACCTAGGCCAGCTTATTACTGAACCGAGTGAAATCTCGAGTGATGCCGAGTTGGTATTAACGGATGCATTTTTGTTTTTAGCGCAGCATATTCTGGCCGGTAAAGTTGACCCAGAAACGCTGACGAATGAGTGGAAGCCAGCAAAGGAAGTGGTGGACGCGCGAGCACTATTAACGAAAGTGGCTAGTAACGTACCTATAGCCGACATTGTGCAATCTTTGCGGCCGCGGCAGCCCCGTTACGCTCGGCTAGTAAAAACGCTAGCTTGGTTGAATAGCACCCAAGCTCCTGACTGGGAGCCATTAGCGCTTTCGCCTGCCATTAAAAAAGGTATGGCCGATACGCGTTTATCGCCCATTGCGGAACGACTTCGGTTTTGGGGTGATCTAAGTGAAAGTGAAGAGACGTTTACGCACTACGAAGGTGAGCTGATGGAAGCAGTTACCCGCTTTCAACGGCGCCACGGGCTGGAGCCAGATGGTGTGGTGGGCAAGAATACGTTACTTGCGTTGAATGTATCACCCGTACAGCGCGCAAATGATGTTGTGGTGAACCTCGAGCGTTGGCGGTGGCTTGATCAAAATATGGGGGACTATTTTATAGTAGTTAACATAGCCAATTTTGATTTGCGGGTTTACAAAAGTAACGAGCTGGTAATGCAAAAGCCGGTTATTGTTGGCAGAAACTACCGTAAAACGCCGGTGTTCAGCGATAAAATTCGCTTTCTGGTTTTTAACCCTACATGGACAGTGCCGCAAAAGCTCGCCGTGCAGGATAAGCTGCCAGAAATTAAGAAAGATATTAGCTACCTAGAAAAATACGGGTTTACCCTGTATGCGCTGGGTGAGAACACAGTGGTAAACCCAGCAGATGTCGAGTGGGATAAACTGCATAAAAGGTTCCCTTATCGAATGGTGCAAGCGCCGGGGCCGTTGAATGCATTGGGGCAAGTGAAGTTTATGTTTCCTAACGCTTACGATGTTTACTTGCACGATACACCGTCGCGGGAGCTGTTTTCAAAAACTGAGCGGGCATTTAGCTCGGGTTGTATTCGCGTTTCGGACCCGATAGAGCTGGCGAGTAAATTGTTAGAGCCAAATGGAATGGGCATAGATCAAATTAATGAGGTGTTATCTTCCGCAAAAACAACAACGGTTAATTTAAAAACACCCGTGCCAGTGCATATAGAATATTGGACTGCATGGGTAGATAGTAGTGGCAAGTTACAGTTTAGAAACGATATTTACGAACGCGATAAACCGTTGTTTAGTGCGTTAACGCTACCTATAGAATAAGAGTTAATTATGTATAGCAAATTAGTTAAGGTTTGTTTTTCGTTGTTGTGTTTGTGCGTATGCGCTAAAAGCCTTGCATTCGAGACAGGTCGGTCTGGGTATGTGATTAGTGTGGGGCAGGGTAAAACAGAATATACGCTTATGAGTTTTTTCGTGCTGCCCGAAAAAACAGTCGACATTAACGTGGTAAAAAACGGCAAAGCGCTACCTTTTACCATTGCTCAAGATACCATAAGCGAACAGGTTACATCTTTTAAATGGAAGGCCCCAGCTACCCCCGGTATGAAAACATTAGTTGTTCAGCCCAAGGGTGAGTTGGCATCTACGGTGCAAATTTTTGTTATGCACCCTATGGCGCAGGTAAAAAACAAAAAATTGAATGGTTACACAATAGGCGAATACCCCAAAGAGGCATACAAAGGCCTAGACAACTACAAGCCGCCAGTGGGCTTTGTAGAAGTCACCAAAGCCAATCAAGATATGTTAGTTTCGCCTCACTACACGCTAAAGCAGTTTTTGTGTAAGCAAAGCAGTGGTTACCCTAAATATGTGGTGTTGCAAACGCGACTGTTACGGAAGTTAGAATATATTACCGAAGCGGTAAATCGCGAAGGCATCGCCATGGAAAGCTTTACCATAATGAGTGGCTACCGCACGCCATTTTATAACGCTGCTATTAAAAATAAAAAATATTCGCGTCACCAGTGGGGTGGCGCTGCAGATATTTTTGTAGATGAAAACCCCAAAGATGGCGTTATGGACGATTTAAATAAAGATGGTAAGGTAAATGTAGACGATGCCACGTTCTTGTGGGATATGGTAGAAAAGTTCTATCGCGAAGCACCAGATTACAAACATCTAATTGGCGGCCTTGGGTTGTACCAAGCGAACGCTGCTCACGGGCCTTTCGTACATGTTGATGTGCGCGGTTATCGGGCGCGCTGGTAGTTGCTAGTTAATGCTGGGTGCTGCTACCAGTACTCAGCTAGGCGTAAATGGAAAAGGTAATAAGCGATTGAGTAATAGCATGATAGAGAGCATTAAACGCCTAGAGGAACGGCTTCGTAAAGCGATGATAAGTTCCAATGTGGACGAGCTGGATATTTTGCTATCGCCAGAGCTAATATTTACTAATCATCTAGGGCAAAAAATTACCAAACAGCAAGACCTACTTGCCCACAGAGAAAAATTATTCACTATTAAGAATCTCACCCTAAAGCAGTTGGAAATACTACCAGCAGAGAATGTGTTTATTGTGATCGCCCAAGTGGAGTTGGTGAGCGAGGCGGGTGGGCTAGAGGTTACAACACCACTGCGCTTTACGCGCGTGTGGTGCTTAAATCACGCGCTTAAAGAGGCGCTAGACCCTTTGTTAGGTAAAGATCAGCGAGCGCGTAGTGAAAATGGCTGGCAGGTGATTGCTGGCCATTCTTCTGTAATTTGTTAATTGCTTTGTCAGTTGTTTTACTGATTGCTTAGTTCGTTTTTCCCTGTTTCAATTCGATTAAAAAATTGCAGCGTGTGCGCAAGCTGTGTGTTCCAGTAATCCCAGCTGTGTTGTCCTTCGCACTCTTCGTAAATATGAGAGATGTTAAGCTGCTCAAATTGCTTGCTTAGCAGCCTGTTGCCTGCAAGTAGCGAATCATTTGTGCCGCAGTCAAAGCGTATAGGGGGCAAGTTGGCGCGGTTTATTTGCGCCCAGTGCAATATTGAGGCTTCTGCTTTTTCTTGGCACAAGTAATGTGAGAGGGGCTCCTTAACAAACTCACTCATTTGCTCTAGCTGGGTAATAGCCGAATGCGCTGCTATACCTGCAAACTTAGAGGGATACTTTGCTCCCAAACGTAAAGCTCCGTAACCGCCCATTGATAAGCCTGCAATATAGATATTAGATTGGTTAGAGACACAATCAATAGTAGCGATTGTTGCATCTAACATGTCATCTATTATCCATGCTTCGTAATTGCCTTTATCTTGTAAGGGTAAATAAGCCGAGCCAGCAAAATAATTGCCATCGCTTGGCATTACTAGCACCATTTCGGTTAGGCTGGGTGTGGCTTGCCTAAGAGATTCGTATACCATGTGGGCGCCGCCTAAATTCATCCACACCCAATTGTTGCCGTATACACCATGCAGCAAAATGACGATGGGTAAGTTTTTGGCTTGGCTGTAAGCATTGTATACCGATACATTGGCACGCCCCTGTAAGCTACTGGCGTGTATGGTTAGCAGGCATAAATCTTGTTGGGTAAAAGCAGGGTTCGACTTTTCAATTTGTTGGTACGCCATGGAATTTACTCGCCTTAGTCAAAAATAATTGCACCTTTGGCTATACGGCCATTTAATAGATCGTCGAAGCCTTCTGTAATATTTTCTAAGCTATAAGTTTTGGTTATCAGCTCGTCTAGTTTTAGTTTGCCGCTGGCGTAAAGCGCAAGTATGCGTGGAAAGTCGCGCTCGGGGTTGCACTGCCCATACAGGGGGTTAATGTAAATTTTATCCCACTCAAATAATTCGCAGTCGAAGTCGATACGCTGCTCTATACCGCTTACTTGTACGGCGGTACCCGCGCTGCGTATTAGCTTTAGCGGTGCCGAACCCAGCGCAGGCACGGCCGTGCATTCAAAGGCGTAATCGGCTGCACGGTTGTTGTTGATCTGTTTGACCTGAGTGAGCACCTCGTCGAAGTGCGAGTCCGCTCTATTGGCGATTACTCCATGCGTAGCACCAAATTGTTTGGCTTGAGCGAGTCGTTCGTCGTTTATATCTATGGCAATAATTTTTGCTGCACCGGAAAGCCGTGCGGCTTGAATAACGTTTAATCCAACCCCGCCGCAACCAATGACACAAACGGTAGAGCCGGCTTTTACGTTTGCGGCATTCACTACCGAACCCCAGCCGGTCATTACGCCACAGCCCACAATAGAGGCGGCGCTAAAAGAAATGTCTGTTTCAAGTTTTACAACAGCGGCTTCTTTAACCACGGTGTATTCGGCCATGGTACCTAAGTGGAAAGAGCGTTCGAGTGGAGCATTATTGTAAAGTGTGGCGTTAGCATGGGCATGGCCACATAAACCCTTGCCGCATACTGGCGAGTTTATTTCGCAAATATGTGGGTAGCCGGTTAAACATTGCTGGCATTGGCCACACGGAATGGCCCAGTTAAGAATAACCTTGTCCCCTGGGGCCACCTTGGTTACCCCTTCTCCTACCGCATCCACAATGCCTGCGCCTTCGTGGCCGACGATAAAGGGCTTATTCCAATTTTGAATTGAATCCCAGTCGGTGTGGCATAGTCCGGCAGCCTTTATTTTTACCCGTACCTCGTTGGCTGCCGGTTCGCCTACCGTTATTTGCTTAACGTCGAAGGCGCCATTGCCGTCGGATACTAATGCTTTGGTGGAGCGCATAATAATCTCATGGTTGTGTGCGTGATTTTAAAGCTATACATAATTTAACCATTAAAAATAACAACAATCTGTCAGCTAGAGAGGTAAAAACAACAGAATTATGCTATGTGTGACTGGCGGCGATTCTGTATGCTGTTAGGGCGATATAAGGTGGAGGTTGTATTTTTTTCTGGAAATACAGCCTTATAAATGAAAAGCTACTTGCACGTTGATGTGCGAGCATATACCTTGTAATTAACCTTATGGTTTTTTAGTGTTAAATATATGCTCTTACTGGTTGTGGCGGAATGAAGAAAAATAAACCTTACTGCGAACCGTTTTGTATTCAGCAGGGCTACAATTTCGAGGTTCATCACGTAAGTTACAGCGATAACGATCCCTACTCGTGCTTTATGCATTTTCACGAAGTGCATGAGCTAATTGTATTCGAAAAAATAGAGGGGACCTTTTTCTACAATCAAGGCGAGTCGTCACTGCAAGATTACGACATGGTGTTTACCCCAGCACTAGAAACACACGATTTCGAGTTATCTAGCCGGCAAAAATCGTGGCATATTATTCAGTTTTTACCTTCCTTTTTAGCCGACAATGGGCTGGCTTCGGCGGAATCGTTTTTTAAGTACGGTATGCATCTGCGTTTAAACGCCTGTGATTCTAAGGATATTCATCGTGTTGTAACGTGGCTGCACGAAAGTTACAGGCGCGACCCCTACAGCGATAAAAGCCAATCGTTATTGCGTTTGTTACTCACTTGGCTGGCAGAAAGTGCCTCGCCATTAAAGTCGCCCCATACCGAAGCCATCCAAAACTCAAGCAGCTATGCTAAGTTAGAACCTGTTGTAAACTTATTTCGCCATCAAAAAAGCGTCGAGCTCTCACTTAACGAGGCGGCTGCAATGTGTTGCCTTTCGCCATCTTATTTTTCACGATTGTTTAAGAGCGTGTTTCGCTATAACTACTCGGAATATAGTATTCGCCACCGCCTATATAGTGCCGCTAGAATGCTAAGCCAGAGCGAATTCTCTATTACAGATATTAGTTACGAACTCAATTTTTCTAGCCCCTCTCACTTTATTGCACTGTTTAAAAAGCAGTTTGGTGTTACCCCTAAAAAGTACAAAACTACAATTAAAGAGCGTTTGCTATAGCTTGTTTTGTGAGGTTGGCATTTCGGTATTGCTTCGGTATTGATTGTGTGTGCAACCTAAAGCCTGTGCTAGAAGTTTCTCTAGCGCGTGCTTTAGGGTGCAGGTAATGAGCTGACTATTAGGTGCTTAAGCCTATTGAATACTTAAACCAATTAGCAAGTCATCGCCTTCTTTTTTAATGGGGTAAACGTTAATTGGCTGCTTAGCCGGTCTGTTCATTGCCTTTCCCGTTTTAATGCAAAACTTTGAATTGTGCTTCGGGCACAGCACTTTGCCATCGTCTACTAGCCCGTCGGCGAGGAATGCGTGTTCGTGGCTGCAAATACCATCGGTGGCGTGATAGCTGCCATGTTGTAATTGGTAAATAGCGTAGTGATTCCCGTTAATGCAAACTTTTACGGCATCATTTTCGCCTAGCTCATGCGCTACTATTGCTTTATGCCATTGTATGTTTTCGGCAAGGGGGCTATCGCTTGCAATAACGTCTGTTTGGCCAGATGTTTGCTTTTTCGCCGCCATGGGAACCATTACTGCATCGGGCTCTAACGGTTTAATACGCTTTACTTTTCGTTCTTGTTTGGCGGTGGGTAGTTCGCGCTCTACAAAATAAGTTGGGTCTTTGGCTTGTTTGCGCAGTGCTGGTAGCATTTCTTTGTACACCGCAATCAGTCCGTTGTAGGGCTTGGGCATTTGGTCTGCAATGCGTTTCGAAAACTTAGGCAATTGGTGAAACGGCATTAATGGGTTCATATGGTGCTCGGTGTGGTACTGCATATTCATATAAAGAAACCCAAGTAGTGGGTTAACCTTTATAGTGCGCGAATTGCGGCGATGATCCCATGTGTCGTCATCTAGCCCTGCATGTTGCGCCAAAATAAATGCGCGCTGAATTAAGTTGCCATATATTTTAGGTAAACCAAAAAATAAAATTGGCACTACGCTATGTAAGTAGAAACACAGTGCTATGGGGATAAGGTTTACCAATAGGCTTGCGCGGGCCCACCAAAACATTTTGGTGTACTCCTCTTTGGGTACAAACTTCTTTGCATCTTTACTTACAATGCCAAATGCATGCTGAAAGAGAATAGGTATATAGTATTTAGCTTCGCCTAGGCTCCAAAAATTTAAAAAGTGCTCCCAAAATGTGGGCGGGCGGGTAACTGTTATTTCTGGGTCTATATCATTAATTAATGTATAAGAGTGATGGCGCACATGTGACCAGTGGGTAAAAATAATATCCCGCTGCTGCATAGCGGTTGCTATAAAGCACAGCGCTGTATTAAGCCATGCTGTATGGAAAACCGTGCCGTGGCTGCTCTCATGCCAGCGCGCATCGCAAGCACAATAAAACACCCCGTAAACAAAAAACGCGGGTATTGCCCAATAAGTGCCTAACAATGTGTAGGCTAAATATCCGCTCAAGGCTAAGCAGGTAAACCATAGTGCTGTATCTAGCAGGCCCCTATAGTTATTTCTTTGCATAAATTGCCTAAATTCTTGCCGTGGTAGCTCGGCGTTAAACCACTGCTCTTCAATAATATATTCGCTCGGGTTTATCATGGGGTGTGTCTCTATGTAGTAGTAATAAAAAAATATCCGAATTGGTTGGGTTTACTTATTCGGTTTTATTTAATCTGGTTTGATGTGCAGCGCAAAGCTAGTCGATAACTAGCTCAAGCTTTTTACTTTTAGGAAAGCCAACGCAGGGTAGTACACCCCCTTCGGCTAGCTCTTGGTTGCTAAGCGCGCTATCGCTAAGCAAGTGCACTTGCCCCGAAGTGCAGCGGCTGTAGCAGGCGGTGCAGCTTCCTTCACGGCATGAAAAGGGCCAATCAATATTGGCGTCTATGGCTGCTTGTAAAATATTTTTGCCAGAAGGTACCGTGAAGCGCTTGTAGTCGCCGGCTATTTTTACTCTGGCTTCGCAGTTTGGCGGCGTAAAATTAGGGGTAGGGTTGCTGGGTGCACTGGCAACGAAGTTTTCCTTTTTTATATTCGTAGATGCAACACCAATATTTAGTAGAGCTTGCTCTGCGAGTGTCATGAACCCTCCTGGGCCGCATAAATATGCGTAAGTAGAGGGCTGTTGTGTATTACTTACAGCAATATTATGTTGCTTTAAAATCTCTAGAGCTTTCTCTTGCGTTAAAAAACCTGCGGTGGTGTAGCTTGTAGTTTTGCCTAGCCAACCTAGCAGGCCTTTTTGGCGTTGCTTTATTTGTTGTGTGTTTTCTGAGTTTAGGTAATGAATTAGCGTAAACTTTTCGCGGTTTGCTTCAGCTAATGTGTTTAGTTCATGCGCAAACATTATTTCTTGCTCGCAGGTATTGGCATATAAAAGGGTTATATGCTCTACATGTTGCTGTGCGAGCGCGGTTTTTAAAATGGCCATAAGCGGAGTAATACCACTGCCACCACCAACTAATATAAGGTGTTTTGCGCCGGTGTTTTTTTCTGGTCGATAGGTGAAATTGCCACTCGGGCCTGCAACTTGTATTTCCATTCCCGCGCGTGCGTAAGTGTTGAGGTAATTCGAGACTATGCCGCCAGGTACCCGTTTAACACCAATCGCCAAACCTTCTTCTGGTGTGGTGAAAAGGGAATATGCTCTGCGAAGCTCTTTGTCGTTTGGGCGCACAATAAGGGTAAGAAATTGCCCCGCGAATGCAGCAGGCAAGGAGTTGGGTTCAAAATAGATGGCTTTGCTGTTCGCCGTGGGATTTTCTACCCGTGCAACTCTTAGAGTGTGTGTCGTCATAATGCACCGCTTGAATTTGGTTTAGATGGAATATTTATACCAAAATGGCGGGTACTAAAATGTTAGCTTTTACTTTGAAGTGTCATTATTTTGCTGTTCTTTAAATGTGCCTATATAGCTGATGGCTTATTTATAGGCTTTAACGTAGGGTGTGTTTGAGCTAGTTGCAAATAAATGGCACTTTTATGCTTAGAGGGGGTTAGGTTAATGTGCATCTAAATGATAATGATTTGCATGTATATTTATATTTATGTAGAATCCGGCGCCTATATATGATTCAACGTTTAGGTGAAAAATGAAAAAGTCAGTTTTAGCGTCCACCGTTGCAGCACTTGCTGTATACGGTATAAGTGGCTCTGCCGTGGCGGGGCAGCTAGAAGAGATGATCGTTACGGGTAGCCGTGTTGCAGAAAGCCAAAGCGAAGTACCTGCTTCTGTGGCCGTAGTGGGCAGGGCTGAAATAGAGCAGCAAATGCGCGTAAGTCCTGAGCTGCAAAATATGCTGGCTATTAAAGTACCTGGTATGGCCCCTGCAACAGGTACTTCAAGTAACTCCGCGCAAACACTGCGCGGTCGTAATGCACTAGTTATGATTGACGGCGTGCCGCAATCTACGCCTTTGCGAAATGGGTCGCTTGGTATTCGCACTCTGGATGGCAGCGTAATTGAGCGTATTGAAGTAGTAAAAGGCGCAAGCTCTGTTTACGGTAATGGTGCAGCGGGTGGAATGATCAACTACATTACCCGCAAGCCTGATGAAAGCCGCACGGTTGGCGGTGAGGCGAGTGTACTTACACGCTTTAGCGCGGTAGATTTAGCTGATAGTTTCGGTCAGCGTTTAAATGGCACTGTAGATGGTAGCGTGGATAAATTTAGCTATGTATTTAGTGCTACTTACGATAAAACTGGTTTAGAGCGCGATGCCGAAGGCGACATTATTGGCTTGATTTACGGCTTATCGGAAACCACCACGCAAAACTATTTCACTAAGTTGGGTTACCAGCTTGATGACGACCAAGCGTTGCAAGTTACTTACAACTACTACGAGTCGCAACAAGATGCCGACTTGGTTGATGTGTCTGGCAGTGTAAATTCAGGTACCAAAACCTACGCAATTAAAGATACCTCTGGCGAGCCAAAACCTGGTGTGCCTCAAGGGCCACGCGGCAACCACAATGTGATGGCGAAGTACACGCACGATGCGCTATTTGCTAACACCCAATTTGTTGCCGATGTGTACCAGCAAAAAATTGAAAATGTGTTTTTCTTTTCTTCAGCATTGGCGAACCCCGATGAAGGTTATACCGGCGGTCAGTCGATGATTAAATCGGTTAAATCTGGCGCGCGTTTTTCATTCAACACCGCGGTTAACTGGGATGGTGTAGACGCAACGTTTATATACGGTTTAGACGCCCTTAACGACACCACATCGCAACCACTTGTTGATGGCCGTGTATGGGTGCCAGAAATGGATATGCGCAGCAAGGCACTTTATTTACAAAGTAAGTGGGTTGTTGCCGAAGATGTTGTGATTAAAACCGGTGTGCGCAGTGAAGATATTGATATTAGCGTAGATGACTACAGCACTTTAAAATTATGTCGCACTGCCGAGACGTGTTCGGTACCGCTTGATGTGACCGGCGGCGAAATTAATTACAACGCAACCACCTATAACTTGGGTTTACGTTACAACGGTTTCTCTGGCATTAGTCCATTTGTGAACTATTCCCAGGGGGCAGATGTATCTGATATTGGCCGTCTATTGCGTACGGCTACAGTAGAAGATATTGCACTTATTCGCACCGATGCGTCGCTTATTGATCACTACGAAGTTGGTTTTGCTAGCGATTTCGATAACCTAAGCATAGAAGTTGCCGCTTACCGCAGCACGTCGGAGCTGGGTACGGGCAGCGAATACAACGCAGAAACAGGTGTATATATGCCTGTGCGTGCGCCGCAAAAAATCTGGGGCTACGAAGGCCAGTTTGAGTATCAAGTGAATGAAGACCTAACTGCAGGTGCAACTTACACTTGGGTGGAAGGTAAAGACACCGAAAACGATGTGTACTTAGGTGGTCGTCAAATTAGTGCACCTAAATTTACGGCATATGTTGATTGGGCGTTTAATAGTAACGGTCAGTTACATGCAACCGTTTTAAGAGTGGGTGACCGCGACCGTTTTGAAGCTGTAGATGGCAACTATGTAGGCGATCAAGGCCCAATTGAAAGTTATAGCATTGTTAACCTAAGTGCGACTTACAGTTTTGGTAATTGGTTGGCGCAACTCGGTGTAGAAAACTTGTTTAACCAAGATTACTACCCAGCGCGTTCGCAGGTATACACCTACAACGGTTACAACACCAAAGGCTTGGGTACCACTGTTAACGCTGGCGTAACCTATTCGTTCTAAGTTATTAAGTATGCAAGTGTTACAGGCTTTGGTGGAGTAGTTAACTACATCCACCAAAGCCTTTTTGCGTTTAGACGTTAATAAAAGATACAGTATTTATGTTTTATCTCTGGTTAAGGCGTGTGCATTTAGCACTTACACTCGTGGCGGGCATTTTTATTCTTAGCATGTGTGTAAGCGGGTTGTTATTGGTATACGCTACAGACATTCAAAAAATAATGTGGCCAAATGCGTGGACCGTGGATACGCCTGTCGACGTAAGTGAAGTCGAAACTCCCGTATTGGCTCATGAGATCGAAAGCGGCAGTTATTCTATTGATGCTGTTGTCGAGCGCGCGCAAGCTCAAGCTCAATCGCGCATAACGCTACTGAATTTACAGGTTGAACCTGATGATATTTGGCAGGTAGGTTTGGCGAATGGCAAATACGCGAATGTTAACCCTTACACCGGCGATGTGCTTAAGCAGTATTACTATGATGATACCTTCTACGGTTTTTTATTGTCGTGGCATCGCAGGTTGTTACAAAGTGGCCACAGCGCCACAGTAAGCCAAAATGTATTGTCTACAGCTGCCACCATACTGTGTATTAATTTACTTGTAGGGTTGGCGTTATGGGCAAAACCTAAGCGTCGTTTAAAGCGCATGCTTTACCGCCCCACGAACAATGCCAAATCTAAAATTGGGCAAATACACGCGTTACTTGGTGTGTATACTTTTATCCCGCTGTTTCTTATTTCGTTATCGGGCATCGCATTTTTTTGGGTTGCGCCCACTAAAGCTTTGGTGCAAGCCTTTACTTTTGGCAGTGTGACTTTACCTCAGCACCCGCAGGCCGAGACGGTGGGTGTGCCCAATCTCGCCCAAATATTGGCAAGTTCTAACAGTGTGTTTGCCAATGGCGAGCCGCGGCGAATTTATTTTGCAAAAAAAGCGGGCGACCCAATAAAAGTTCGCGTACAGCTACCTACAGAAAACCACCCATATAGTTGGGTTTGGCTAGAGCCAGAAGATAGCCGCGTAATTGATTCCTTTAATGCAGAAGCACAAAACCTAGCAACAAAAACGTGGAACTTTAGGTACAAATTCCATGTGGGGCAATGGTGGAATGGTGTTATTCAATGTTTGTGGTTACTGCTAATGTTTGTGCCCATTTTTTGGGTGGTATCGGGCGTATGGCTAGCTTTAAAACGCAGGCGTAAACCCGCGCGCTAAATACCCAGCCATACTCTAGTGCGAGGTAAAAACCTCAATACGCCTTGTTCCACAATAATTAAAGCAATAATGGAAATAGCCAGCAGCGGTAAAAATGCGGCAGTTGCTAATGTAATAACGGCAACACCTGTACCCATTGCGCGTTTGCTGGGTGGCGGTGGCGCGCCTAACGCTTGTTTAAGTGATTCGTTTGGTTTACGTTTACGCCACATTAAAAACCCAGTGATGCTTAGGGTGACTAAGCCAAGTGCAGTAATTAACCCCAGTAATTGATTAAACCAGCCAAACAGTTGCCCTTCATGCGCGGCAATGCCAATACCTATTGCTTTGTCTAATGTATTTTTCTCGCTAAATGTAGATTGCTTTGTTATTGCTCCTGTTGCGCCATCTAGCCAAACCGTTGTACGCAGTGGGCGGTTTTGATTTTGCGAGGCCGCTTTCCAATTGTTCGTTTCGCTATTGGCAAGGGAAAGTTCTACTGGTGGAGCGAGTTGTTGCGCGTGGGCGGCGGCGAGCACGGCTTGGGGTAAATTAGCGTTGGCTACCGCTTGAGCCATCCATACGGGTTTTTCTTGCTGTCGGCTTAAGGTCCAATCTGGCTGCTTACTTTCTGGTTGATTGGATGCGTGAGCTGCATGTTCGCCATGAGTATGAACAGCCACTTTAGGTTGATTGGCCCACTGGCGTACTTCTTTAAACGCGCCTCCCCATACTAACGCCCAAGGTAAACCACTTAGTAATAAAAACAGGGTAAAGAAAGCAATCCAAAAGCCGGTAACTGCATGTAAATCGCGCAGGGTTGTGCGCACGCCCAAGTTTATACGCGGGTACACAATACCGCCAAAACCTTTAAGGTTGCGCGGCCACCACAGGTACAGCCCAGTTAACACTAATACAATCGCCCAGCAAGCAGCGAGCTCCACGAGTATTGACCCTACATTGCCCGCAAGTAGCTCGCCGTGAAATGTGCGCACCAAATTAATAAACGATGAATCTTTATTTACAACTTTGAGAATAGTGAGGTTAGAGGGGTGAACGTAAACGGCGAATTTGGTTGCATCTTTCTTTAGCGTAATAACTATGGCGTGATTAGCAGATTGCGGTAATTGATAGCTTGTAAATAGCGCGCCAGGTAAGGCGCTGAGCGCTGCTTGAATATGTTGGTTTGCGCTGGCGGTTTGGCCGCTTAGGGTTAAATTGTTTTCGGCTCTGTCTTGCCAGCTTTCTATTTGCGGTTTGAATAAATAAATTGCACCAGAAACCGAAAGAAAAATAATAAATGGAATACAAAAAACGCCGGCATAAAAATGCCAGCGCCAAAGCGTACGATATAAATGTGGGTTGCTCATTTTATTGTGTCTTATATGCTAACGGTTAATTGTAGGCCGTGGCGCAGTGCGCACAGCCTACCTAAAAATTATTTTTATTTTAAGTCATACGCCAAAGTAAAATATACCGTTCTGCCCGGCCAAGGGTGTGCTACATAGGCTATTTCGTTGGTAAGGTTGTCTATACCAATGCCTAGCTTTAGCGTTTTGTTTAGCGCGTAATGTGTTTTAAGGCCTATGCGCGTGTAGCCATCTTGCGCGCCGTATACGTTGCGTTCGGTATCTGTATTGTCGGTGCGGCCATAGGCATCGCTCGCGTATTGTAGGTTTACGCTGGTGGTCCACTTTTCTGTAAGTGCATAGCTTGCCATCAGGTTGCCGCGCCAGTGTGGCATGCGCGGTAGCTCGTTACCAACAATTGAATTCTCTGGGCTAATATCGTCGCCTTCAGCGGTGCTGTTACTTATAACTTCGGTGTCAATATAGGCCCAATTAAAGCGCATATCTAAATCGCTAATCAAGAAGTCGTACTGGTTTACAATAAATTCCACACCTTGCGCTTTGGTTTCGTCTACCGGCGAGAAGGTTCGCACTGAGCCTCCGCCTGGCAAGAGTGTGGTTTGCGAGTCTATTGCATCTTCGATGGTTTCTGTAAAAACATTAATGCGGGCATAGCCATTATTGAGGCTGCGCTCAATCATAATGTTTTGGTGTATGCCGTCTTCGGGCTTCAGTTCTGGGTTGGCTAGGCTAATGGCATTGTAGGCTTGGTACTGGCTAAATAGCTCTTCCACAATTGGAAAACGATAAGCTCTTGCCAGCGAATAGCGCAGCTGCCAATCGCTATTTGGGCTAAAACCAACAGATAACTTGGGCGATAATTTCTCTGCAGATATTTCTGGTACGGGGGCTTTTTCTACATTGCCTGTGGTGGTGTTTTCTTCAGAAATATAGCCGTTGCTGCTTTTCCAGCTTTCGAAGCGAGCGCCAAAAGCCATATCCCATTGGCTGTTAATGTCCCAACTAAACTGCGCAAACGCGGCATTAATGCTTGTTTCGCCTCCGCTTGTATTTGTGAGGGTATCTTTACTGCCTGCGGCGTAGTTGCTCGAGTCGTATACGCTGTAATTTAACTGGTAGCTTTCGTGGCGTACGCCGGTTACTAAGGCAAGGTGTGTGTTGCCTAGCTGGCTAAAGCGTAATTTTGCTTCGGCAGTTGTCCAGCCCGTATCGTCATAATCAGACACTTGCCCATCTAAGGTGTAGCTGGGGTGATTAGGGTTAACGCTAGAGCTTCTATTTTGATCTTCTAAAATAGAAAACTGGTTAAGGTTTGCTTCTAATGATGTATTGCTATTTAAATCGCCTTTTAAGCGCAAGCCTACCGAGAGGCTCCTTCTGTCCATATCACTTACGGCTAAGCGACTAGCGGGAATGGTAAGGTTTTGCCCATCAACTACAACATTACCCCCCCAAATTTTATTGCCGTTTAAATCTTCTAAAAAGGGGGTGGGGCTATCGGAGCTAGACTGTCTGTCTTCGTAGGCAATATTAAGTAGGGTTTGCCAGTGGCCAAAGTCGTAACCTACTTTAAATTTTAGGTTGTCGGTTTGGGTATTTACTACGCCCGAATCACTAAAGTACAGCACGTCGTCACCGGTGCTGCTTTTGCCCGCATATGCGCCGGTTGCGGTATTGGGATTGTCTGTTTCGGTTGGTGTGTTGTAGTAAAACGATTGTGGTTGTGCATCGTTATTTAAGTGGTTGTAAGAAGCATAAAGGCTTAGGTCACCAATTTTATCGGCTGCCGATATAAAGCCTTTAAAGCCATTTACGCTATCGTCGAATTTGTAGGCGTTAAAATCCTGGGTAAAAAAGGCTCCATCAAAATGGAATTCACGCTGTTGCGGTATGGCTGTTTCTATAACAACTACACCGCCCATTGCATTGCCACTGTATTCTGCAGAGTAAGGGCCGTACAGCACTTCTACTTGGGCAATTTCACTGGCGGAAACCATGGTCCAGCGAGGCGCGCCACTCCAGCGAGATTGCAAGTGGTAGTGCAGTGGCACACCATCGGCAAAAACCATGGAGCGCGAAGTTTGAAACATATTGGAACCGCGTATACCCATAGTGCCATTGGAGTCGCCAATAAAACGGCGACGAATAACAATACTCGGCTCAAATTTAACCACATCTTCTGTGGTTGCAATATTTATGCTTTGAAAGTCTTCACGGGTGAGCACGCTATTGGGGGTGGTAAAATCGGCTTGATCACTCGCCTTGCTTTCGCCCCACACTTTCACCTCTTCAACATTTTTCTTGTCTAGCTGATTATTGTTGTGTTCGGCCAGTGCGGAGTTGCTAATTAATATGGCTGCCGTTAATACGGATAGTTTGAGGTTTTTGCTTGCAGGCGTATTGGCTAGTTGGAGCATTTAGGTTCCTTTGCGAAAATTATAGCGACAGCGAGGGGCTGTACTACTTTGCGATGGCTGCATGCTAGTTAAATAGTACCGCACTGCAAAGTGACATAATGTCGCAGGCTGCTTAATGAGCTAGGGGGGGAGCGGGTGTGGACAGGAGTGAGAAGCTGGTTGCGACAATATGTCGCACAGGTAGGCTTCTGATTCCAGTTTTTTAACCACAGTGGTAAGGTGCGAGCCTATGCAAACGAATCTAACCTTTAATCAAACCCTAAGCGGTAACCGCCGTTTAATTTTAAAGCGGTTATTGGTGTTACGTGCTGCCCTGCTGTGCGCGGTAGTAGTGGCGTTATTGTCGTTTACTTTTTTAGTGGATGTGAGAATACACACTGCAGCATACTTACTGCCCTTGGTGGGGTTTGGCTTTTGTGGCTACTGGGTGGCGCGTTACCGAAAAGGGGCTAGCGTTACCGATGCTAACTTATTGCGTCAGCTTGTGTTTGATGCCGTATTTTTGCTGGTGCTTATTTATTTTACTGGCGGCGCCACTAACCCGTTTATTTACTATTTATTGGTGCTCGTAGCTATAAGTGCGGCCATTTTCAACTCGATAATTGGCTGGTTGTTTAGCGCGGGCTGTATGCTTGCCTACACGTTTATTATGTTTACCGATGTGCGTGAGCATGTTCATCATATGTCTTCAGATTTTCAGCTTCATTTACTTGGCATGTGGGTGAATTTTGTTGGCAGTGCTGTACTTATTTGTTTTTTTGTTTCGCGCTTAGCTACGGCGTTGCGCGATAGGCAAATTGAGCTTTCGAAGGTGCGAGAAGAAACATTAAAAAACGAACAGTTGGTGGGTATTGGTACTTTGGCTGCGTCTACCGTGCATGCGCTGGGTACGCCGCTTTCTACCATGGCGGTAGTGCTTGGGGAAATGCAACACAGTTATAAACAGGGCGCCGCCAAATGGGATGCGAGTAGCCAGAACGAAAATGTAGAATTAATGCTGGGGCAAATAGAGCGCTGTAAAAAAACGTTGAGTAAGCTTAGCTTGTTATCGCAGCAACAGCAGGATGGTGGCAGTCTCGAAAATATTGCTGAATTCAGTGATGAGCTTAGAGAGCATTATTTATTAGCAAACCCTCGTATTATGCCTGCCATAGTGTTTAGTAATGAACAGCACTTTAGTGAATTTTTTATAGAGCAAAGTGTGTTGTTTCGCCACGCGGTAATTAATTTAGTTGATAATGCAATTCAAGCCGCGGTTAGGCAAGTGAAGGTGTGCTTAGAAGTAGATGCTAAAAGTAAGATTTTGACAATTGATATTGAAGACGATGGCAATGGTCTACCTAGCGATATAGAGGAACAATGGGGTAAGCCGGTAATATCGCAGAAAGAAAGCGGCATGGGCATTGGTATTTTTTTGTCTAACTCCACGGTTGAAAAACTGGGTGGAAAGGTACAGGTTAAGCGCAAGCCGCAGGTTACTCAGGTAAGTATTAAACTGCCGGTAACATGGGCCAAGCCTGCAGGCGAGGAGCGAGCATGATCCAAAAGTTACTCTATATAGAAGACGACGCAGCGCTGGCGATGGTAACTACACGTGCTCTCACCGCGCGCGGGTTTAACGTAGCGTATTTTCCGGCAGTAAATGCGGTCGACGTGGAGTTACAAGAATTTACTATGGCGCTGTTGGATTTAAAGCTAGAAGAGGGCTTATCCCTACCGTTTATTCAACAGCTGCTAGCGGCAAACCCCACCATTAAAATAGTGGTACTTACCGGCTACGCCAGCATTGCGACGGCCGTGCAAGCTATTAAGCTTGGGGCGACAAACTACTTAGCGAAGCCTGCCACAATAGATCAAATATTACTGGCGTTTGAGGGGAGTGCAGAAAGCGCTCCAGCGCCCATAGATAAAGGCGAAGATATAGAAAACATGTCGCTGCGCCGCTTGGAATGGGAGCATATTCAGCAGGCGCTTGCCGAAAATAATGGCAATATATCGGCTACCGCGCGCCAGCTTAAAATGCATAGGCGCACATTGCAGCGCAAGTTAGCTAAAAAGCCCGTGGCAGAGTAGTTAGCCACTGTTCCCCGCGCCTGCCTAAGGGCTGGCATTAAAAACCTCTTTTAATCGCCATATAAAACTGGTCGACCAAAAAATTCCAGCTAAACTAATAGTTATAATTAACGATTAATAGGGAGCGCTTACCCTATTTTGTGAAGGTTGCGAGGCCATATAAGTGATCAGATCAGAAATTAGACGAATAATTGTAAATATGGCCATTGCCGGGTGTGCATGTGTTTGGGGGGCTGTGAGTGCGCAAGCACAAACACAGCTTACCTACGCAGTTACGGATGATGCCAAAGAAGTGCTTATTGGCAATATATTAAAGTTAGCTATAGAAAAAAGCGGTCGCGGCGGTGAGTTTACTCACAATGTGCGCAACGAAAGCCTTACCGAAACCCGTCTTGTTGAAAGTGTTAAAACCGGTAGCATTACCGTTATGTGGGCCGGTACGCAAAAAGAGTACGAAGAGCAGTTATTACCTATTCGCATACCTCTATTCAAGGGCTTGTTAGGCCACCGAATATTTATTATTCGCCAGGGGGATCAGTCGAGATTTGATAGAGTGCAAACCTTAGAAGACTTGCGTCAAATTCCCTTGGGGCAAGGCCGCGAGTGGGGCGATACGGTTGTATTGAAGGCCGCAAACTTAAATGTGGTTGCACCATTAAAATACGAAAGCTTGTTTCACATGTTAGATGGCGGTCGCTTTGATGCATTCCCTAGGGCTGTGCACGAGCCTTGGAGTGAAGTAACCAGCCGACCAGATTTAAACCTAACAATTGAAAAGCGAATTTTATTGGTTTACCCCTTTGCAATGTATTTTTTTGTGTCTAAAGATAACCACCAATTAGCTAAAGTTATTGAGCAAGGTATGCGTAATGCAATTGCCGATGGCAGCTACGACGACATATTTTTTGCCAACCCTGTTATTAAAGACGCGTTAGATAGGGCTAACCTACAAGAGCGTAAAATATTTAGGTTAAGTAACCCCAATATGAGCCCGCTTACACCTTTCGACGATAAATCCCTTTGGCTTAACCTAGAAGATTTATAGCAAGTTAAATAACTGTTATCGCCAAAAAAAGGGCTTGACGGTAAACCGCCAAGCCCTTTTGCTTTTCTGTTAGCTGTTAGCTGTTAGCTGTTAGCTGTTAGCTGTTAGCTGTCTTTTCCTTATCCTTAGCCCTAGCAAGGTTAATAGTGCGAACCAACCTAAGCTGCCGCCACCCGACTTTTTATTGCCGCCGCCGTTGTTCTCTTCTGGCTGTTCAGTTTCAGGTTCTTCTGTTTCTGGCTGCTCGGTTTCTGGCTCTTCTGTTTCGGGTTCTTCGGTTTCCTCTTCTTCGTCTTCAACAACAGCAGGTGATAAGCCCACAGCAATTACGTGGCTTGCAGAAATGTCGGTAAAAGTGAATTCGGTAATAGCGCCTTTAGACTCGCCATCAATAATCACATTGTTTACTGTTCTGCCTTCGGGTGCGCTAAAGGTGTAGGTGGCGTCGTCGGTATTGGTATTGCTATACCGCAATGTTTCTGCTGGGCTAATTACTGCGCCTTCATCGAGGGCAACGCTCGATATTCGGTGGGGCATTAAATCTACGGCCATTAATTGCACATTACCTACTTCAACAAGCTGGCCTGACGGTGGGCGGAAATAGAATTTAAAATCGCGCTCGCCAACGTCGGGAGTATTAGCGAAGGTATTAAATATTTCGTAGGTACCGTCGGTGGTGCTTGGTGTCCAGTCAATAAGGGTTGTGCCATCGCCATATTCCACTTTAAATTGATCAAGGCTACGGTCTGGCGAATTGTCACCAGAAATCCACACTTCGCGCACTTCAAAGCTTTCTTCAATTTTAACGGTAATATCTAAATCCATGCCTTCGGCTTCGCCATCGTTACCGCTGGCTTTCGATCCTGCATCGCCATCGGCTATACGGCCAACTACGCCCCACCAGTCTGTTTCCCAGCCTGTGCTGTAGCTTATTAAATTACTTGGGCCTATAACTGGTACCAGTGTCTCTCCGCTACCAATAAATTCGCCTTCACTTATTACTACGTTATCTATGGTTACGGTATCTGTCCCCATTTCGCCAAATAAAAATGCGAGGCGACCACTTTCATCCATGGCTGTAAAATCCACGGTGAAGCTGTAATTGGTCATGGCTTCGCTCAGTGCGATAGTTTCAAGTAAGTAGGTGCCTTCTGCGTTAGGGTTTAAATCGTTTTTAGATAATCGCATCTGAATATTACGCGCAGCAACTGCTTTTGCATCGAAGCTTACGGTGTAGCGATAGTCTTTTTGCAAACCAAAATTAGACGTATGCATTTGCACCGAGCCGGCATTGGCGCCATCGTTAGTAAGGCTAATAACGGCTTCGCCATTTACCGAGGTGTATGTTGGGTCAGAGCCGTCGTAGGCTTCTGTGCCCCAATTGCTTAAATCGGTATCGAATGTGCCATTACTTAAAATATTCTCGCTGCGATCTATACCTGCAATGACGGGTTTGGGGTACATGTTTTCTACATCTTCAAACGCTTTTAATTCCAGCAACCAAATGGGTTCTGCTTTATTAATTCGCCCCCGAGTAACAAGCTTAATGTAGCGGTAAGGTTTATTTACATCGAATATATGCTCTGCCCAGCCTTCGCTAGTTTGTGTGGATGTAACAATATGTTCCCAGGCACCTGTGGTTTCCGATTTACCAAAAATGTCGTACACCGATGGTAAGTTCCAAGACCAATCTATCCATAAATAACTAATTTGTTTGTCGCTACCGTAATCGACTTCTACCCAGTGCGCGTTGTCGTCGGCAGGTGTTGCCCATTTAGAACCTACATAGCCATCGGCAGCATTATCTGGGGCGTGGTCGCGCTCGTCGTCTGCCCAATCGGTGCGTAGATAGTCGTCAGCGGTTACGGCTACCGGCGCTAACCAGCCTCTAAGGTTGTAAAAGCCCTTAGTGTTATTTTCGCTGCGGAAGAAACTGTATTTACTGCCATCGGTGTATTTTTGCATGGGGTCGCTGGCGGGTAGGGGCCAGTGAGCAACGTAGTCCACTACAAAGTCTGTACCGTCGCGACCAATATTGGCAGCCATTGCGTCGGTGTCTATGTATTCGTATTGCCATACACCTTCGGCATCTTGCCAGCTTGCGCCAGTGCGGTTTGGCACAGACGGGTCGGTGCTTACAGCATTATAGTTACCTACAGCCGGCCATTCCGCGTGAGTAATGGCGTGGTTCAATATCATGCGCATGGGCGTTACATATGGCCAAGGCTGATCATCCCCTTGGTTGGCGCGGGAGAAGGTTTGGGTTTTTATTCCATTTACGTAATATTCTACGGAATCGGGTGTTTTAATTATGCCGTAAGTAACGTATTCCGTTTGGGGGTTGGTAATACCTAAATCAGTGTAAGGTGTGCTTACGCCACCGTGCACTGGGTAGGGGGCTGTCCAATAGGTTTGCGGTACGGCTGTAGCTTCTGCCCCAGTAAACTCCATAATGTCCAATTCTTGGCAGGCGGTCCAACCTACGTCGGGGTAATTACCCAGTAGCCACCATGCTGGGAACTCTGCATTGCGTGCAGGAGGCGTTTTAATTCGCGCCTCAAACTTGCCGTAGGTAAAGGTTGTTGCGTCGGTTATTTGCGATTCGATACGGCCGGCACGAATAAAAAGCGGCTTACCGTTACCGCCGTAATAGTCTTGTATTTCGCCATCCATATAGCGCGCTTTAAGAATTAAAGCTTTGCCATCTAATGCGTCTTCATCTGGCTGTGCTGTGCCTATTGTCCAATCTGCAGCAGGGAATTCTACATCTTGGTAATCCTGATCCTCGCCGTTTACAAAAATATCTTTTTCTACCAGCCACGCTTCGCGGTTAAGGGTTGGGCTGTCGAAATGGTCTACAAAATCGGTATTAGCATTGGGGCTTGCCCAGTATGGGTCGTTATACTCAGTGGCGTTGGCTGCGCCACTAAGCGAAGCAGCGGCAATAGCGCAGGTTAAAAATGTACTCCACTTAGGCTTGAAGGAATGGTTATTCATTGGTGCTCCGGTAGCTTGACGTTACTGCCTGCGCGAAAAGTCGAGCTAGGCAAATTTTATTGTTATTTAGTTGGCGCCAGAAACAGCGCTTTAGCCTAATGTCTCAAAAATTACAGCGAGAGCGTGGCTAAATGCGTTGGAAGGCCTGATATGTGCGGTGGGGTGGTAAATACGGTTTTTGGAGCTAAGGGTGTCGAAAAAATTAACGGGCGCTCTTTGGTGTGTGTGCTCACTTACTATTAAGGGCCTTACTTTACTGGTTTTTATGTTTTGGTATGGCTTTTGCTTTGATAGGGGGAACCTGTAATTACAACTATTTTAGTTTCTGCCACGAGAAACATAAGGAATGAAGTCAATGAAGAAATTTACATCAGTGTTAGGCGCTATTGCGCTATGTGTGGCACCTTCTGCGTTTGCAACTGTTATAGATTTTAACGATGTAGCAGAGGGCACAATTGTCGATAACGAGTATGCTGCGTACGGCGTTACTTTTAATGGTGTGAACGTAGACCGCAATGTGTCTAATCTTGCTGTTGCATTCGATACCACCAACCAAAACAGCCGCGACCCAGACCTGGAAGCACCATTTTATAATGTGGTAAACCCAAGCCTTGGTACTGCTAACCCAGGCAATGTTTTAATCATCCATGAGCACCCAAGCACTTGTGATGGCTCTACCTGTGCTAACCCCGATGATGAGGGTTCACAGCCTGCCGGTTACTTCGAAATTAATTTTAGTACTGGTGTTACTCTAAATAGCTTAGATTTCTTCGATATCGAAGATGCCGAAAATGGCTACACAGCAAACAATGCTATTCACTTGTTCGATATTAATGGCGACGAGATCCAGGCGGGTAATTTCTTTACCCCTCACACCGGTGGTGATAATACTTGGGATCGTTTGTACTTTAATGTGGCGGGTGTGTACTCAATGCAAATAGGCCTTAAAGGTTCTGGCGCCATCGATAACCTTAACTTCTCTGTTCCAGAGCCAAGCACTATTATGCTATTTGGCTTGGGCTTGATTGGTTTAGGCTTAAGCCGTCGTAAGTTATCTGCTAAATAATAGAATTTCATATTGATCGTTAAAAAGCGAGCTCAGTAATGGGCTCGCTTTTTTTATGCCTGTAGATTTTTAGCGTTGGGTTGTTAATAGGGGGGGCTATGTGCAATTGCCGGCTGGGTAGTGAACTACTTTACATGGCGCATTTCGCGCTAGACCTTGCTAACTAGTACGCCCCTTCGCTGTATATCAACTCGTAGCTATGGCTATATATTTCTAAAATGTTGCCGAAAGGGTCTTCCATATAAATCATGCGGTAAGGCTTTTTGCCTGGGTAATAGTAGCGCGGCTTGGCCATGCGTTTTTTGCCCCCTGCCGCCACAATACGCTCTGCAAGCTCTTCTACATTTGGGTCTTGCACGCAAAAGTGAAAGATTCCGGTTTTCCAATATTCAAAATTGTTTTCGGGGTTGGTTTGATTTGGGAACTGAAAAAGTTCCACGCCAATGCGGTCCCCTGTAGATAGGTGCGCAATTTTGAAACTTCCCCAGCCTTCGCCGAATACATCAGTACACATTTCGCCAATGGCACTCGTGTCCTCTGTGATGTCTATGGGCTGCATGATTAGGTACCAACCCATCACTTCGGTGTAAAACTGCACGGCTTGTTCAAGGTTGGGCACCGATATGCCTATATGTGAAAACGATCTTGGGTAAGTGTTACTCATGGCTAAGGTCTCCTGTTTGACTAATAAAGAAAAGGTTACAGGGGGACTTTGATTAGGTAAAATTATCATTTGTTATATAAATGATAATTTATTTTAATGATGGTTTGGTGTAATGATAAATGTTCTTTGGTTACGTAGTTTTTGTACGCTTGTGGAAGTAGGGCATTTCACCCGCACTGCAGAGCGCCTAAATATGACGCAATCGGGCGTGAGTCAGCATGTGCGCAAGCTGGAGGAGCAGCTTGGTGTGCCTTTGTTGGTGCGGCATGGCAAGCAATTTAGCTTATCGTCGGCAGGCGAAAAGCTATACGCCGGCGCGCAAGATATTATGCAGGCGCTGGTAAGCTTGGAGCGGAATGTAGGTGAAGACCCGCCTTTTGAAGGGCTGGTACGGGTAATTTCGCCTGGCAGTGTGGGGCTTAAGCTATACCCACACTTACTGGCGCTACAAAAAACGCACCCCAAGCTGATTATCGACTACCGCTTTGCCCCAAATGCAGATGTTGAAGCCGCAATAACCAATGCGACGGCAGATATTGGTTTCATGACATCCAAATCGAGTGCGGCCGATGTGCGTTGCGCACCTATAGCCGAAGAGAGTTTGTTACTGGTTACACCCAAGACTGCAACAGAGCCCGACTGGCATACATTAATGGGGTTGGGGTTTATTGATCACCCAGATGGAGCGCATCACGCGAACTTGTTACTAGGCGCTAATTTCCCTGAGTTTGCTCATGTTAACCAATTCCCTAAAAAGGGCTTCTCTAATCAAATAGGCTTAATCTTAGAGCCGGTAAGTATGGGCTTGGGCTTTACCGTGCTGCCCGCACATGCGGTAGAGGCATTTGCTAAGCCCGAATTAATTAGCGTGCACTCGCTGGTTAACACGGCAAAAGAAACGTTGTACCTGTGTGGTCTTCGCCACCGATCGTTTCGCCAACGCATGGAAACCGTAATTGCTGAAGCTAAAAATTGGCTTTAACAACAGCTTTATTGTGCTTATTACTATAAATAAAACGTGAGTTATAAATCTAAACGGAAAGCACGCTAATATACTAACTAGTTGTTATGTTAAATTGTTTGTGTAGATAAGCGTGATTAATTTTGATAGTAATCGCTGTATATTGTTAAAGGTGAGAAGGACCCTATCTACCCTTCCAAGTCGATGCAGCCTTTAGTCGATTATTTGGAGCAAGTAAAAGTGAATTATAAATTCACCTCAATTGAAGATGGCGGGCATGATGTTAAATGGTATAAACAATTTCAGCCAGATATAGATGCCTTTAGCCGCTTCTTTCGCGAAGGCCTCGAGATCTTTTGGGTTCATGCCTATCTCCTCAAAGAGGGTTAATGATAGGCAATTACACAGTTAATGGTACAGCCCCCACAACTTTATACCGCGAAGTTAAATTTTTAGTGTTTATTACCTAACGTTTATACTCCACATATAAAACTTCTGCACTTCCATCCATTTAGATTGCGCCTTAAGCGCAATAAGTAATTTAAGCTAAATTGGTTAACCAATATTGAGTTTATTTGTAGTATTAAACTACCTCGCTGCTTTCATTGTGTTGTACTTGCCTAAGTGTTATCCAATTAGTGTGCAAATAAAAAGTAAAGAAAAATAAGCTTCAAAAAAATCCACCCAGTTTGCAAACTTAATGTCGCTAGCGGCTTACTGGTTTACAAAAAATGCATTATTATCTGGCGCACGATAAAAGCACTGCTGTTATTTATCGACTACAAAAATCGCCTAATTAAAGAGCGATGCTACTTACATGATCATCTAACGCCGAAGCCAGCGCGATACAGCGCATTAAAAATGGATAGGCGCTTGATAAACAAAAGAAAGGACGCCCAATGTTGGGCCAAACAGGACGTATGTGACAGTTTTGTTGTCGTCACTCATTTATAGCGTTGCTGCACCGCTAGGTGTGCGCGTGTCTTTTTGTTTAAGGGGGAAAGATGAGAAGTGTATTGCTTCCAGTAATGCTTCTGTCTTCGGGGGTAGCTCTAGCTACTAATGCTGAAGATACGAACAGTTCAAATAATTATGTTTCTTATAGTAATAACGGTTATGGCGATCATGCTAGCGCATTAACATTCGCTGCCGAAAACCGTTGTTCGCAAGTGCTTACCATTTGGCGGCCTGCCCATCCTCGAGCGTGCCCTTCAACAGTAACCTGGGGTGAAGTTCTGCCTGGTCTGTCAATTGGTGTAGCAACTCAAGCATTCGATCGACCTAATCGCGTAATGTATAGCGATATTTCAGTTAAAAACGAAACGGGTTTATCTATTGCTGCAGGCTCTAAGTTAATTTTTGCCAATAGTTCTTTACCACTTTTAAATGCCGAAGGGCAAACAGAAGCTGGGCAGCCATACCTTATAACCACGCAAGATTTACCCTCTGGGCAAACCGTTACGCTGCGCGCAGAATTTAAGCCGCGCCTTCGTCCGCTTAGCTTTGATGCAGGCTTTGATATACTGCAAGTAAGCGACGGTGTAGTAAGTATCGCTGGTGAAGCTAGGGTAGTGCGTACCTTAACTGCAAATGTGAGTGACCCTGCAGGCGTGAGTTCTGCCGTTAGCTATCAATGGCAGGCCAATGGGGTGGATATTGCTGGTGCAACTTCTGCAACCTATAAGCTTACCCCAGAAGACGAAAGCAAAGTTATTACTGTCACGGCATCTTATATAGATGACGCGGGCTTTGCGGAAAATATCCAATCCAATGCAACTACGGCAGTGGCCGCCCGCAATGAAAATACCGAAGGCAACTTGCAAATACAGGGCGAACGCTTAGCTGGTGCAACTTTGCGAGCCGTGCTGGGCGACAATAACGGTATAGCCGGTAACGCTACTTATCATTGGTATGTAGAGGGCCAAGCTATAGAGGGTGCGACGGAATCTATTTTGTACCTTGGCAGCGAGTTGGTGGGTAAAACCATTACAGCTACGGCAAGCTATACCGACTACGATGAATATTCAGAGTCGCCTTCCGCCACTACTTCACATATTGCAACTTCAATAGTAAGTAGTGAACAAGAGTTGGTTGCGGCCTTAGCGTCTGCTAGTAACGGCGAATGGATAGCGCTCGCGAGTGGCGAGTATGCCAATATGGCAGAAATTGCCATTGCCAATGGCGTTACATTAACTGCGGGCCAAGATGGCGATGCGGTTATTAGCGGTGCGACATGTATCGAATTAAGCGGCAATCAGTCTGGGCTGGTTGGCTTAACATTTGATAACTTAAGTCCATTATTTGGCTCCGCATGTGACGACAATAACAAGTTAAACAGTGTATGGGTGTCTGGTGATAACGTTACCGTTAGCCATAACCGTTTTCTTGGTCATGCTGAAGACCTCGGTAGTGTAGCCGAGTACAACTACGTTTATTTGCGTGGCTCTTATAATGTTATTGAGCGCAATGTATTTAGCGGTAAGAATCTAGATATAAAAGGCGCAGCAGTTTCTGTCTATAACAAAGGCGACGGCAGTGAAGGTGGTCATGTTGTTCAGTACAACCTGTTCAAAGATATGCCTGGCACGAGCGTGCAATCTAGCGCTTACGCGTTACAGGTTGGCCGCTCTACGGGTAGCGACGGCTTAGGTGAAGGTCAGCACGTTGTGCGCTTTAACCGTTTCGATAATGTAATGGCAGACCGCCGCATTATTAAGGTTCAAGCTAGCCGCAGCAGCGTATATGGCAATACCATTGTTAATTCAACCGGTGGTATTTCGTTGGAAGACGGTTATGAAAATACCGTTAGCAATAACGTTATACTTTCTGCGGGCGATAATAGCGACGATAGCGGCATTATGTTCAGCCCGTTTGGTCACACTGTTACTGGCAATTATATCGCAGGATTAAAAACCACCTCTTCGCAACGCGCAGCGTTATTGTTAAATACAGAAACGGTTGCCAATTCTGGTAATAGTGCACTAAGCGTTAGCCGAGTAACTGTTGCTAACAACACTGTAATAAACAGTAATAATGCAATTGCTACTTATACCGGCAGTAAGTGTGTGGCAGATACTTTTGTTGCTAGTTTCGAAAATAACTTAGTTGCTAACGGCGTTGCTGGTCAAGGGGCTAATGGTGCCGACAGCTATGCGTTTGATAACGGTTGTGCAATAAACTCCCTAGAAAGTAACTTTAGCAACGAAACCTATTTTGCTTCAGGTGCAGATCTTGTGCCGCTAGCGGGCAGTGCTGGTGAAGCAACCTTAGTGGCAACGGCTAATGGCTTATTGAACGATGCTAATTCACTGGCGGGCGCAAATGCCAGCGCGTTAATAGTACTTAGCGAATTAGATGTGGGGCCTGGGTCGAGTTTTGTGCAACCTGTAGCGGGTGCTTACAACGGTGCTTTAAATCTTGATTTTACTCATTGGTACATCACTTTCCCTAGTGGCGATGCACAGTACAACCCTCAGTGGTTACTCGATGGCTATACCAGTGAAAACGAGTTTTACTACGACGCCGATGGCGCAGCTGTATTTAAAACACCAAATATAGCGGGCACTACATCTGCCAATACAAAATACTCGCGTACCGAGTTGCGTGAAATGATGCGCGGGCCAGAGCAAAGCCCTAAGCCAGCAGATTGGCCAAGTACGCAAGGCATAAACAAAAACAACTGGGTGTTTTCTAACTCGTATCAGCGAGTGCAATATGAGGCCGGTGGTGTGGATGGCGTGATGGAAGCCACACTCAAGGTTGATCATGTGTCTACCACTGTTACCGAAGGGTACGAGTACATGATGGGGCGGGTTATTGTTGGCCAAATTCATGCGTCCGACGATGAGCCATTCCGTTTGTACTATCGCAAATTACCGGGCAACAGTTTGGGGTCTGTGTATTTTGCTACCGAGGTGCCAGGCTTAGGCGATAACCGCTACGACATGATTGGTGATAGCAAAGAAGACTCGCCAAACCCTTTAGATGGCATTGCGCTGGGCGAAGTTTGGAGTTACCGCGTAGAAGCTAAGGGTGATGATTTAACCGTTACCATTATGCGTGAAGGTAAACCAGATGTTACGCGCACAGTAAAAACTGCTGCCGCTTACGCCAACGACTGGATGTATTTTAAAGCGGGGGTGTACAACCAAAATAATGGTGGTGATCCATCGGATTACGCGCAAGCAACCTTTTATTCCATTGTTGTAAGTCACGATGCGCCCCCAGTAGAACCGGGTAACGGTGAAGATGAAGGTAATGGTGGAACAACCACAGAAGTTACCGATGGCCCATCTTTGCAAACTGCAATTCTTGCTGCTTCTGCAGGCGATACTATCGAGATTGGCGCAGGTGACTACGCCAATATGGGCACAGTTGTGGTTACCGACGGGGTGACCATTACACGCGCCGAAGGCAGTAACGCTGTTATTTCTGGCGAGTTTTGTTTGCAGGTTAGTGGTGATGGTGCGCGTATTACAGGGTTGGAATTTGCGGATTTAATTGTACCCGCAGATAGCGCTAATCACTGCCGCAGCAATGGTGATGGCAATATTGTAATTACCGGTGATGACGTAGTGTTTGATCACAACCTTCTGTCGGGTGATGCCGAATTCCCAACACCTGTGGACGACGACGACCACAACTGGCTAGTACTAAAAGGCAGTAACGCACTGGTTGAGCGCAACACTTTTCAAAACCGTCGCGGTATAGCCGCAGATGGCGTAAGCCAAGTGCGAGGTGGTTTTATTTCTATCTACGTAAATGGTTCTGCAACGGGTAATACTGTGCAATACAACCTGTTTAAAGACATGTTGTTGAATGATCAGTCTACTGCGTATGCCATTATGCTTGGCCGAACCACTGGTTTAGATTCAATGTTAGACGGGTTTAATACTATTCAGTACAACCGTTTCGATAATATTGATTCCAAAACCCGCGTAATTCGAGTGCAGGGTAGTAGCAATACTATTAGCCACAACACTGTAGTCAATTCGCAAGGTATGCTCGCGTTAGAAAGCGGTCAAAATAATGTTGTTAGCTACAACGTTATTTTACCTTCTGGTACCGACAGTAATGATGGCGGTATTTCTGCAGCGCCATACGGCCATACCATTGTGGGTAACTATATTGCAGGCTCCAACACCACTTCCAGTGAGCGCGGTGCCATCTACCTAAATAACGACGTGGATGAGCCAGGTAACCTCGCCGCTACGCCATCGGCAGTGGAAATAGCTGGCAACACGATTATTAACTCTAAGCAACCCATTCATATTGGTGCTAAGGGCTGCGAAGTGGGCCCGGCGTTTATAGCAAATTTCAGTAACAACCTAATAGCGAACGGTGTTAGCGGTGTATCTGAATTTTATGAAGGTGCGCCAGTTTCAGGTCGAGCGGCTATTCGTTACAGCTGTGAGCTAGACCCTGCACACTCGTTTACCGGCGAAGCCTACTTTAGCGATTTGCTTTACAACACTTCGGGTGCGTATGGCGGTGGCCTATGGTTCGATGCTGCCAGCACCTTTGGTTACGACGGCGAGGCTACGCTAATAGCAGGCGAGAATGGCTTAATAGAAGCTACTGGTTCTCTCGCTGGTAAAGGAGCGCCAAGTAATTCATTAGTAGTGGTAGAAGAGACCGATGTAGGTGTGGGCTCTGCCACCAATTTTTAATAAATAAGCACCTATATTCGTGGCGTGAGTAGCGCCAACCCAAAACCCGCGCAGGCTAGCTTGTGCGGGTTTTTTTATGCTTTTAGGTATGCATTGCAGTGTTTGAGTGTATGACCGTCACAGAAATGCAGTGCAAATCGATGATTGCCACTCAAGCATTGGTATTACCACTTGACGGCTAGGCTATATGGATTCATCCTTTGTGGGCACTGTTACCAGTATTGCTGTCGGTACGGAATGAACATGAAGCTCCTGGCCGACTAAGCCCCTTGTATTGCAGTAGCCTGCCTTTGCTTCTTGAGCTCTAACTTTCGAATTCAAGGAGATGCCTATGCATAAATAGCTTAGCTCTACTCTTCAAATATCAAAGCTATTCAAAGGTGAAAAAATGAAAATAAATAAGAATAAATTAATTAAACATTTGCACGTCTCGCTACTTGGCGTGATGGCAACAGGTGCTACTGCGGCGTTACCCGATTGGAGTGATGCCGGCTATCTAAACGGGGCTGGGTTACCTAGTGCCTCAAGTTTTACAACCAATAATAATTGTATTGTTACAGCCAGCGAATTGAGTAGTGGTTTTGGCGTATACGCAAATGATGGCGCGGACGATTCCGCGGGGTTGCAAGCCGCAGTCGATTATATTGGCGCTAACTGTGCGGGCAATTATCAAAACCTATCTCGTATTGAGTTACCCTCTGGCGAGCTAAATATAAATACAGAAATTCATGTAGATACCAGCTTTTTGGTTATTCGCGGTAAGGGTAATAACCCAAGCGCCAGCACTGCCACACGCATAGTATTTACACCGAGCAACGATACCGCGTATTTAGGCATGAGTGATTTTGATTTAAACGACCTAACCGATGCTGGCGGTGGCAAGGGCGGTTGGATTTGGCCTGGCCGAGGAGCCTTTAGAGTGCAAACTCGCGGTGTGCATTCATCCTATGCTAATAGCTATAACACTGCCCCTGCAAACCGCAAAGATTTTTACGAAGGCTCGGTGAATTTTCACTGGAAGCATAAAAATGTAACCGCCAGCGCAAGCGTGGGTGACACCACTATAAAAATACAAGATGTGTCTAATTTTAACGTAGGTGGCTATGTGTGGGTTGGCGCTGCAAATACCCATAAAATGTACGATCAACAAAACGTGCAAAACGCCGATCGTATTAATATGCATATGCGCCAACAAATTTTTAAAGTATTGGCCATTAATAGCAGCAACAAAACGTTAACGCTTGATAAACCACTTGAGTTTGATTTACCGGTTAATAGCACCGGTGACGGTTCTAGCGCAATATCCGGCTCGTACAATAGTCGCGCTGTAGCGTTAACAATGGTTGAAGGTGTTGGTTTCGAAAACTTCTATCTCACCCAAACCGGGCCGAGTGGTTACACTGCGCAAGATGCAAAACATAATTACAACAACCTAGATCACCAGCGCGCAATGATGGGCATAGTGTTTAAATGGGCTGCTAACAGTTATGTATCGAACGTGCGAACCTTTATGACTGGTTCGCACCCGCTTGTAACTGAAATGGCCATTAATTTGCAGTTCGAAAATAATTATTTAGAAGGCTCGTGGAATAAAGGCAAAGGTGGTAATGGCTATGTGCGCGGCAGCAAACTGTGGCGCAGCTTAATAAAAAATAATACCTTGCGCGACTTGCGTCATTTAACGCTGCAGTGGTCTGCTTCGGGCAATGTTATTACAGGCAATAATATAGATGCCGATATAAATTTGCATGGTGGCTGGGAACGCAACAACCTAATAGAGAACAATACGGTAGCAGTGCCGTACCACCATCGAGATTGCAACCCAGGTTGTGGGGCTGGTGATGGTACTTGGTACCCCATTTGGTGGGCAGCAGGTTATCATGCAGGCGGTTGGAGCGGCGCGAGCGGCCCACGCAATGTGTTTTTCTCAAATTCCATGAGTAAGCAAACAAGCGAAGGCGGGCCTTTTGAACCCTATGGCCCTTACGGCAACAACAATAATACGGTGTACCAATTTGGCTGGGATGCAAACGGTGAAGGTTCACAGTGGGTGCACCTTGCGCTGGGAGACGAGTTAATTTCTACGTGGACACACAACGAAACTAAAGATTACACGGCCCTACCCAATGTAGGGGTAAACGCAAACTGCACTTATTCTGGTGCTTCTTTGGTGTCGGCGGTCGATGCGATAAGTTGCAGTGGTAGCGGCTCTTCCAGTTCCAGCTCTTCTAGTAGTACAAGCTCTACTTCTAGTTCTACATCAAGCTCATCCTCTAGCTCGAGCAGTTCCAGTGGCGGTGCCGGCGGTTGTGTGAATTTTATTAATTTAAGTTGGAATCAAAAAACCGAAATAAATGTGGGCAATGGTGAAAACTGTATTCGCGTAGACCGTAACCTAGCTGGCAACGCTATTAGATTTTGGGATAGTGACACCCATAGCGTGTGTAATTTTCGCGGTGTTGCAACCTCGGTAAACGGCAGTGGCAGCCTTTCTATTAATAGCAATTATATAAATAGCTCAGCGTTTAGCGGTACCGTAGTAATGCTTACCCCAAGCGCCAACGAAAATTGCCCGTATATAAAAGTGCAGGCATATGGCAGTGCAAATACGGGTAGCAGTTCCAGCTCGTCGTCTAGCTCTAGCAGCAGTTCAAGTACATCTAGCAGTTCGAGTTCATCGTCTTCATCTAGTTCGTCGTCTTCTAGCAGTTCGTCATCTGGCGGTGGCGTGTGCGCTAGCTATACCGATGTGGCAATGAAAACAGCTACAGAAATAACGCTAAATGGTGGAACTAACTGCGTTCGCTTTCCAGAAAACCTAAGCGGTAATACGGTACAGTTTTGGGATAGCGAATCGAATACCTCCTGCGACTTCCGCGGTACAGTGCAAGCTGTTGATGGCAGTGGAGCGGTGTCTATAACATCTAACTACAAAGCGAGCTCGTCGTTTACGGGTAGGGTGTTGCGGTTAACTTCTAGTGCAGGCAATGCGTGCGATTATATACGTGTACGAGCGTACTAATTAAATAGCGAAGCCCGTGGTGTTTACTGCGGGCTATTCTTTTAATTGCATTATTATTTTAATTTTTATTTTTCTGCTTTTGTTCGAGGCTTAACTAGATTTATACGTGGTAATAGGTAATAGGCAAATAGGTAAATAGGTAAATGCAAAATTAGCGTTCATAGTTTAATACTGCCTTATCATCTAACCCCACCCGCTTTAATATATTAAAGTAGCGTTCATCGGTGCGAATGGGTTCGAATCTAGGATCATGGCGCAAGAATATTAAACAGTTTGAACGGTATTCAACGGCTTGATCAAGCAAGGGGAAAACGACTTCGTTTTCTTCTAGTAGTGCGTAAATGGCGGCAGTTTCGTAAGGGCACATGTATTCATTTTGCGCTTCGGCCTCTTGTATTAATGAATGTGCTTTTTCTGTTTGCCCTGTCGCGGCATAGGCCTGTGCTAAAAGAATAAGTGGAAGCGGAGCGCGTTCGCTCATGGCTACGCCTTTTTCTGCTAGCGTTATACTGCGCGAGTAATTTCCTTTCATATATTCGGCTACCGCTAAACTAAGATTTGGGTAAGGCGTATTAGGTAAAAGTGTTAGTTTTGCTTCTCCCCACTTTGTTGCTGCGTCTAGCTCGTTTGCCATCATCAGTGCCCACATACCCCATTCGGCTATTTCTTCGTTTAAGGGGTCTATTTTATCGGCCCTGTCTAAGGCTGCCTGTAATTCGTCAGCCACACCAATGGCGGAATAATACAAAGCAAAGCCCAGCTCGGTAAGTGCTATATTGGGGTCGCGGTGCTTGGCTTCGTTGAGCATCTTCCAGGCATCATCCCATAGTCAAGCGTGCACATAGGCTAAGCCAAGTGAAGAGTGCGCACGCGCTGAGTTTGGGTTGATATCAATAACATCAATGCTGGATGTGATTACTTTGGGTAGTAAATCTTTAGGTTTGGCGAACCACGTCATAATTGTGCGGAAGGCATCCGATTTGGCAATATATGCCTCTTCAAAATTGGGGTCTATTTCGATTGCATCGCTGAATAATGTAATAGCTTGCAAAACAGAGGTATGGGTCATTGCGCCTAATTGATACTGACCTTGAACGTACAGCTCGTAGGCCGTTACGCTAGAGGTTGGTACCTGTGCTAAGGTGCGCCTTTCGGCTTCTAATACTTCGACCTGAAGAGATGCCGTAACCGATGCAGCAATTTCTGCTTGCACTTTAAATTGGTTATTCTCGTTTACCTTTATGTCGTAGTTGTTGCTCCACACTAAGGTATTGTCGGTTATGTTTTCTAGCTCCACGCTAATGCGAAAATTGCCATTGCCATCCTCTTTTACCACACCATCAATAATGTAATTTACCTCAGGCAGTTGGTTAGTAATGTGTGCGCGCACCTTATTGGTTTTAAATGTGAATGAAGATGGGGGTGGCACTACGCGAATACCGGATATTTTTCTTAAATATTGAATCAGTTCGCGCGTAGTTTGGTCGGCAAAGGGCTCCCATTTAGATTGTTCCCCACTGGATACTGAAAAAGGAACAACCAGAATGTAGGGTATGGTTGTATTTTGTGCGTGTAACGGGGGGCTTAGTGTGGGATTTAGAGGGGAAAGGTTAGGCTGTTGTGGTTCTATCGTGCGGCTGAGGTTATACAAATAACCTATAAGTGTGAGTACACATAAGCAACCAAATATTAAAAATGCAATGGTGGCTTTAGGCTGGAAGCGATTAGTGCTTTGTACTGGTGCGCTCCGCTCGCTTGGCGCACTACTTGAAGCTGCAATTGGCTCGTCAGTTAAAGCGGAAACCGATACTTCAGCAATAAACTGATAGCCGCGCCCGCGAACGGTTTTAATGGTGTGTTGTTGTTCCCCGTCATCCCCTAATGCTTTGCGGGCGCTTTTAATGTGGTTGCTTAGCGTGGTGTCGGATACCGCACGCGCATCCCATATCTTTTCAAAGAGTTCATCGCGCGAAACCAGTCTGTTTCGGTTTTCGATGAGGTAGACAATGATATCAAATACTTTGGGCTCTACTGATACGGTGAGACCCGCGCAAGTGATGCGGTATTGCTTCGTATCTATTTCAACATCGTTAAAGTGAAAACTCATTTGCAGACAGCCTTATCTGTATTGAGCGCAGTGGTGCACTTTCCGTTGTGTGAACGTTATAAAAACGTTAAGTGAGCAAAATTGGCAATGGGATTACACCCACTGTAAATGGGGTACAGAGTGTTCACAAGTGCTGGTGGCGTATTGTTGCGTGCACATTAAGCATTTTACCTAAAGATTATCTAATTGTTATTCAACGATTACACTCTAGTTAAGCGCGCTTGGCCGTTGTGGACCATATTCGTTACTCGCAAGTTACTTGCTTTGAAAAAGTGCTAACTGCTGCAGGCTAGCTCTTAGCTGTTAGTGGTGCTGCCAGCGAGAATGTTAGTACAGACGAAGAGGTGCGCCGTTATATGCAGTGCAACGCAATATAAATAAGCTAAGGGATAACGCTATGAGCCGAATAAAACTAATTAAACGTGTGCGGGCGCTGTTTGCGTCTTTTTTGATTTGCGCTGTGGCTTATGTGACAAATGCAGAGCATCCTATGAATGAGGGCCCCAAAGGCGGGCACAATGTATTCGAGGGGCAAATAGCGCCCATGCTAAAAGGCATGGGTGAGCACGATTTTGAGATATCGTCAAAAAGTCGCATGGCTAAAATCTTTTTCAACCAAGCCATTGCGCTTACCTATGGGTTTAACCACCTCGAGGCCGCCCGATCTTATAAGCAAGTGGCGCTATTAGATGAAAATTCAGCCATGGCCTACTGGGGGCAGGCTTTGGTATTGGGGCCCAATATTAATGGCGCAATGGAGCCAGATTCTGTAAAGCCCGCAGCAGATGCCATTGCCAAGGCCAAAACCCTTAAGGCACATGCAACGGTAAAAGAGCGCGACCTTATTGATGCCTTAGCTGCACGGTATTCCAATGATCAAACAATGGCAGATCGGGCAGAGCTAGATATGGCCTATGCGGCCGCAATGCGGGCGTTAGCAAATAAATACCCTAAGGATGCACACATAAAAGCCCTGTTGGCAGAGGCGCTTATGGTTATCCATGCGTGGGATTACTGGCATGCCGACGGTAAGCCAAAAGAGTGGACCCCAGAAATAATTACTGTGCTTGAAACCGGCTTGGCTCGTCACCCGCGCCATGCAGGGTTAATTCACTATTATATTCACGCCACAGAAGCCTCTAAAACCCCGCAGCGTGCCGAAGACTATGCAGATACCTTGCGTGACTTGGTGCCCGGTGCAGGTCACTTGGTACATATGCCCTCGCATATCTACATGCGTGTTGGGCGCTATCAAGATGGTGTAATCGCAAACGAAAAAGCCATGCAGGTAGACGATGACTACATAACGCAGTGCGGCGCACAGGGTGTTTACCCCGTAGCATATGTGCCACATAACAGGCATTTTTTATGGGCCATGGCAACGATGCAAGGCAGTAGCGCTAAAGCGATTAACGCCGCGGAGCATATGGCGCAACACATAGATACTGCACTTATGCGCGAGCCAGGTTTGGGCACATTGCAACACTATTGGGTGACACCGTTGTACGCATACTCGCGCTTTGGTAAGTGGGACAAAATATTCGCCACTAAAAAGCCAGATTTAGCGTTAAAGTACCCGCTTGGGGTATGGCACTATGCAAGGGGCATTGCATTTGTTGCGGCAAATAAACTCGATCGCGCGCGCTTGGAATTATCGATGGTTAAAACTTTAGCTACCGATAGCGACCTAAAAAATATCACTGTGTGGGAAATAAACGACGCGCAAAGCGTATTAAGTATTGCAGCCTTGGTGCTTGAGGGGGAGCTTGAGGGCAAAGCGAAAAACTACGAAGCGTCCATAGCCCTTTTCGAAAAGGCAATAGCGCTAGAAACATCACTTAACTATAACGAACCATCAGATTGGCATTACCCTGCTCGGCAGTCTTTAGGCGCAGTACTGTTAGATGCAAAACAATACAGCGCTGCAGAGCAGGTGTATCTAGCAGACTTAGCCGTGTTCCCTAAAAACGGCTGGTCTTTATATGGTTTGCAGCAAGCATTACTTGGCCAAGGCAAAAAGCAAAAAGCTAAAGCTATTGGTAAGCAATTTGAACAAAGCTGGCAGTGGGCAGACATAGCGTTAAATGCTTCTCGTATACTGTAAGCGAATAAGCTCGCTATTCAATAGACGCGTTTATTAATTAGCGCTGCGGCGTATTTAATAAGAAGGCTACGGCGCTGCTACAAAACGGGCAAAGCCGTAGCTCAAAGGATTTAGGCTATGGGAAATACATATAAGTTGGTAATGGTTTGTATTGCAGTTACTTGGGCAGTATTTGCAGGCGCAGCGCCTAGCCAAGATTTTAACGTTGAGGATTGGGCGAGAGAGAATATTCGTTCTAGTGCGACACAGGGTATACCTATTACAACCAGCCTAACCGATAACAAGCATTATTTACTCAATATTTACCTGCCAGAAAGCTATCACCAAAATACCGATAAGCACTTCCCTGTAGTGTACTTACTCGACCCTTATTGGGACTTTAATGCAATCACATCCATGTTGGGGGCGCTGGTTTACGATAAGTATATTCCTGAGTTGATTGTGGTAGGAATAGGTTACGCAGGTGACAACCCAGATTTTGGCTCCCTGCGACAATTAGATTACACGCCAACAGTAAATAAATTCGATAAAAACAGTGGGGGTGCCAAGGCCTTTTTATCATTTCTAGAAAATGAAGTTATTCCAAAAATAGAAAGTGATTTGCGGGTAGATCCATCCTTTAGAGGGCTGGTGGGTAGCTCGCTTGGTGGGCTATTTGGTCTCTATAGCATGTTCGAGCGTCCGGAGTTGTTTCAAGGGTATATTGTTTGTAGCCCAGCCATTCTTTGGGGGCGCCGTTGGATAATGCAAAGGGAGATCGAGTTCTTTTGGGGAGACAGCAAAGAGCTGTGGAAAGATACCCCTGCTAGGAATTTGCCTACCCGCTTGTTTATGGCAGCGGGAGAGCCAGAAACCGAATTAAATTGGTTGTACGAAGTGCAGGCGTTTGATCGACTGATTGCTCACAGAAAATATAGCGATTTTAGTTACGAGTTTCATACTATAGCGGGCGTACATCACGGCGGTGTGAAATTCCCTACATTTGCGCGTGGGCTGGCGTTTATATTTAAGCAATATATTGCGAACGGTTCTACAGGCCAGCATTAATGTATGTTATTAACACTTTGTTTTGCTGTGGTGCATTGGTACAGCGACAGAGCGGTTGCTTAGAGGTACCCTAAATATCAATATCACTTAAACAGTCATTCACGTATATTACACCTTAATAAATGCACTGCTAGAGCTTAGTAGCGCGCTTGGGCTAGCTCGTAAATAAGGCTGTAGGTGAAAGATTGGACGCAATAGATTATAAAAAAATATTCAGTGAAATTGTTAATGAGCTGAGTAGTGAAGATGAAAAGGGCAGCGTGGCAACTTATATTCCCGAGTTAGCCAATGTAGACCCGAACAAGCTTGGCATGCACCTAACCACAGTTACTAATCAACACTTTGCCTACGGCGATGCTGAGGAAGCGTTTTCGATTCAAAGTATCGCCAAGGTTTGGTCGCTTACTTTGGCGTTGAAACACTTGGGTGCAGATACTTGGCAAAGGGTGGGCGTAGAGCCATCGGGTACGGCGTTTAATTCATTAGTGCAGCTTGAATATGAAATGGGTATTCCGCGTAACCCCTTTATTAATGCTGGGGCAATTGTGGTTTGCGATATTTTAGTGTCTTGCCTTAAAAACCCTAAAGAAGATTTACTTGATTTTATTCGCACCTCCTCGGGTATTCCTAGTATTGAATACTGCCCTGTTATTGCCGAGTCGGAAGTAAAAACCGGCCATAGAAATTACGCGCTAGCCCACATGATGAAAGGCTTTGGCAATATTCATAACGATGTAGATTGTGTGCTAGATCTCTATTTTTCGCTTTGCTCAATAAAACTCACCTGCAAACAGCTCGCGCAAGCATTCTTATTTTTAGCTGCGGGTGGAGTAAACCCCGCTACCCAGCAGCAAGTTATTACTCCCAAACGCACAAAACGCATTAATTCCATAATGCAAATGTGTGGCTTCTACGATGAGGCCGGGGAGTTTGCTTTTAAGGTGGGGCTGCCTGGTAAAAGCGGTGTAGGTGGCGGCATTGTAGCCGTACATCCTGGTAAATATTGCATCGCGGTGTTTAGCCCGCGGCTTAACGCCTCGGGTAATTCTGTTAAGGCAATGAAAGTGCTCGAAGCGCTAACTACTAAAACAGAATTGTCTATATTTTAATTAAGGGAACGAGTACGGTATTTAAATAATAGTAAAGAGGTAGAGTATTTTTTATATAAGAACTAGGTCTGTCTGCTTTGCTCTTACTCAATATTTACTTAAATGCAAAGTAATGAAAATATTAGAGCTATTGGCGTTTTATAAATAATCTCATAAAAGCGATAGCGCCTATCAATTTTGGCATGAATGCATCCACCTGAATTGAATCAAGGTGAAGAGATTATGTGGCGCAAAGTTGAATGCTTTCATTAACACTCGGTTAAGTGTGGTATGTTAATGGAGCCGTTTATTGGTGCTATACCAACGCAAGGGGTTAAGCCGGGTAGAATTGCGGAAGGGCGGTTTGCTCTGCTTTGTAAGTTCGTATGAGTTCCCACGCGGGAGCGTGGGAACGAGGTGGTATTTTGTTGATGTGTAAAATGTTAGGCCTACCTCTTATCCTACTCGGCTGCCTGAATTTTTCATCGCCCATAGAGTCGATAAGAGCTATCATTAAATTGTTACTTTATTTTTAAGTGGAAACAAAATGAACTTTATCAAACTCGCCGCGCTGAAAGTGCTCGATGTTAGTTAAGGTTGTACGGGCTATTTTTTCTAAAGCCTCTTTGGTGAAAAATGCTTGATGGCCTGTAATGGTTACATTAGGGAAAGTCTGTAGGCGGGCAAATACATCGTCTTGAATGAAGGTGTCAGAAAAGTCTTCAAAAAACATTTCACTTTCTTCTTCGTATACATCCAACCCCAAATGACCTATTTTTTTGTTCTTTAATGCACGTATAACCGCCGAGGTATCCACTAATCCCCCTCTGCTCGTATTAATTAACATTACACCTGGTTTCATTTTATCTATGGCCGCTTGGTTGATCATGTGATGTGTACTTGGCACCAACGGGCAGTGTAGCGAAATAATGTTCGAGTTTTGCAGCACGTCATCCAAGTCCCCTTTTTTTATTTTGGGATTGTCCGGCTGGGCATAATCGGGGTCACACACTTGTATGTTACAACCAAAACCAAGCATGATTTTGATAAAGGCACGACCAATCTTACCCGCCCCAATCACTCCCACCGTTTTTCCATGTAAGTCGAAACCCAAAAGCCCGTCCAAAGAGTAATCGTTTTCCCGTATGCGATTATGAGCGCGGTGGATGTTACGGTTTAAATCTAATATTAGTGCGCAAGTATGCTCCGCTACGGCGTGGGGCGAATATTCTGGTACTCGGCAAATAGGCAAGTTATTGGCTTTCGCGGCAGGTAAATCAACATTATTAAAACCGGCGCATCGCAGGGCAAGCAGCTTTACATTCATGTTGCTTAGGCTTGCGATCACAGAGGCGTCAATCTCATCATTAACGAAGCAGCATATAGCTTCAAATCCGCTTGCTAACTTCACCGTATCTTTGTTGAGCCTAACAGGGTGATAAGTTATTTCATGTTGCCCAGAGTTTATTTGATGAAAAACAACTTTATCGTACTTTTTACTGCTAAAAAGACCTATTTTCATTACGCGGCTCCCTTTGTATTAAAGTGGGCATGAATTCGTTGAGATGTGTAATTTCTACTACGCCGTATACTGTATAGCTTCTTGTGCTAGTGTGCTCACAAAATAGCGTAACCTTTGCGGTGCATCAAGTTAAGGTTCTCGCATTTACTTTAGGGTGCTCAACTATGAGTTTATTGCAACTACTAACCGCGCTTACACCCATTGCCTCTATATTTTTATTCTTAGTGGTTTTTCGCATGCCTGCTGTAAAAGCCATGCCGTTGTGCTTTGCTGTATTCGCATTTCTTGCCTGGAGTACATGGGGGATACACCTAAAACAAATGGCCGCTGCCACCCTCGAGGGTTGGGTAATAGCCCTTTCTATTTTGATTATTATTTCTGGCGCACTATTGTTATTAAATGTTTTAAGAGCATGTGGAGCATTAGATAGCATCCGAAGCGGCTTTTTTGGCATCTCACCAGATAGGCGCGTACAGGCCATTATCATCGCGTGGTTTTTTGGTGCCTTTCTAGAAGGGGCTGGGGGCTTTGGTACGCCGGCAGCTATTGTAGCCCCGCTTCTTGTTGTTTTAGGGTTTCCATCTTTGGCCGCTGTTGCGCTGGCGTTAATTGCAGACAGTGCGCCAGTTTCATTTGGTGCCATTGGAACACCGGTTCTCGTCGGTATTGGTCAGGGTGTACCAGGCATTGAGTATGCGGAGTTACGGACTATCGCTGTAACAGCAATGTCTATCGATTTTTTTGTCGCAAGCTTTATTCCATTAATGATGACGCTATTACTTACTCGTCTTTTTGGTGCAAACAAAAGCTGGCGTGAGGGTTTTCAGATATGGCCGTTCGCGCTTCTCTCTGGGGTAATGTTTACCGCACCCGCTTGGCTAGTAGCAAAATATATTGGCGTTGAATTTCCGTCCTTAATAGGGGCTTTAATAGGCATGCTCATTATGGTTTTTGTTGCAAGGCACGGCTGGTTACTGCCAAAGCAACCTTGGCGATTTGCTACCGACCCGCCCCTAAGCGAACTGACTGAAGTAAATCATTCCGCTGCGGTTATCCCCCTGTGGCAGGCTTGGTTGCTCTATGTAAGCGCAGCGTTGTTGCTTGTGCTTAGCCGGCTATCAATGTTGCCGCTAAAATCGGCTTTACTGTCTTTTCAATGGCTCTGGGCAAATATTCTTGGCACGAACATTTCAAGCAGCCTAGCACCGCTTTATTTACCGGGTACCTTGTTTGCCTTTGTTGCTTGTGTAACCTGTATTGTATTTAAAACATCTAAACAGCAAACCCTTTATGCCGTTAAAAAAACAGTAGAAAGCCTATGGCCGGCTGCTATCGCGCTGGGTAGTTCCGTACCAATGGTGCGTATATTCATCCATTCTGGAGTGAACGACAATAGTTTAAATGCCATGCCAACAGAATTAGCTAACCAAGCCGTAGATGGCTTGCAAGCACACTGGCCATTCTTCGCTCCGTTAATAGGCGCCTTGGGCAGCTTTGTCGCAGGATCGTCTACTTTTTCAAATATGATGTTTTCTGGTCTGCAAATGGAAGCGGCAGAGGCATTAAACCTTTCACCTTCGTTGATTTTGGCCTTGCAACTACTGGGCTCTAACGCGGGCAATATGGTGTGCGTGATGAATGTGGTGGCCGCAGCGGCCGTTGTGCACCTAACAGGAAAAGAAGGCCACATAATACGACTAACTTTCGGCCCAATGCTTATTTATTGTGGAGCCGTTGGCGTAGTTGGTTGGCTTGTTAGTCGTATATTTCCATTTACTTAAACTTAAGCGGTGTTAATTCGTATACTCGTATCCACGCTTCTACGAAGGGATACATATATCGCCTTAATGTAACGCAAGGAAAGCTTTAGAGTAATTGGTGTTTTATAAATAAGCCTAGAAAAGTGATCGCGCTAATCAATTTTGGCAAGAAGGTGTGCAGCTTGAATTGATGTAAGGCTAAGTGGTGATACAGCAGAATATTGAATTCTTTCATCAAAATCCGGTTAAGCGAGGATATATCGATGAGGCGGGCATTGGCGTTATTTCTGTGCAAGGAAATATGCAGGGTTGAATAGGGGGGGGACGGTTTACGTAGCTTGGTAAGTTCGTGTGCGTTCCCATGCGGACGAGGGAGATCAACCCTCGATGTGATTTATTTGGAGCTATTGCTTAGTGAGTAAGGCTAATGCACGATGGTATTTTTCAGCTCTTCGAAGATCTTTATCTGTGATTATTTTTAATCGAGTTAAATTCAGGTTGTCCTTAATGTCCTCAATTTTGACCTTTTTAGCTAGTTCGTTTTTTGATACGCGTAATATAAAACTATTGTAGTCCTCCCCATTCCTCTTCGACAGGCAATCAATTGCTTCAATTACATCATTTGAGAAGCCTAGCTTTTTAAGGTCGTCTTGGGTAAAGGCACTATCTTCAATTACATCGTGCATCACTGCCACAATCATTTCGATTTCAGCTTCAAATTTAAACATCAATCGTAATGGGTGCAAAATATAAGGTTGACCTGCTTTATCTATCTGGCCGGCATGTGCTTTTGTAGCTACCGCTATAGCTTTCTCAAGATTACTCAACGATGTTCACCAATTTCATATTCTTCTTGCGTAATTTCATCGCCGGACAACAGAGCCTCATTGTATAACTTATTTTGATAATGTATTACCTCGGTAGACTCTTTCTCGCCATAAAATTTTCTGTAAATAGCTCCGTTTTTTTTCATACGCCTAAACATTACTTCTTCAAAGGGGTAATCGATATAAACATCTTTAGTGTTTAAATACTCCCCTGTTTTAATAGCCATTGATAGATTTCCTTATGGCGTCATAATAGGCTTTACTTTGAGCCTCAATTACTAAACGTTCTGGATCAGAATCTGGCAAAACTCGCCATTGCTCATAAAGTTTATGACCTTGGCCACTAGGTATTCCAGATTTCGTTGCAATAGATGTATATAAATCGTCTCCAAGTAAGGCTCTTGCTATTGGTTCTGGCTCTTTCGCATAGATCATCGCAGGTGTATTGACCTGAATCTCGCCAACTATTCCAGATTGCGTCTTAATCGTGAAGTTGACACCGCTATAGCCTAATGGATCTTTGGTGCCATCTATTACCTTAATTTTCACGCCTCGTTTGGCCAATTCCGCTACTGCTGCGTCCAGCTTATCAGGAGGGACGATAATTTTGTTCCTAGCCAAAACTTTAATCTTCGTAGCATCACCACCGTAATCATTTATGATTTTTTGGATGGCGCGGTCTTTTGATTTGATTGAATAAGTGACTGTCTCATTTTGTCACTTCTCATTTTGTCTACTCATTTTGTCTTCCGTCGGCAGCCCGCAATGCTTGGCGCGTTTTTAAATTGCTCCCCAATCGCTAGCTCTTGCCCTACTAAAAATAAATCCTTGTTATTCACTAATCTTTCACTATAGGTGGAATGTTATTTTATTTTTGTGATTTTAGCCTGTGCTACCATCAGCGCTTTTAAAACCAGTGGATAAGTTAAAAGGAACTGCTTATGGATAACGTGGCTGTGTTGGCGAAATTGGCGCCCTTGTTTTTGGCTGTGGGCATGTTTGGTATGGGGCTTTCAATGCAAGTAAAAGATTTTAAATACTTGCTTAAAAATATTAAGCCCGTTGTAGTAGGGGTAAGCTTGCAAGTACTTTTACTGCCAGCATTGGGCTTTGCATTGGCGGTTGGCTTTTCGCTAGACCCAGTTCTTGCTGTGGGTTTAATGCTTTTGGCCGCAAGCCCAGGCGGGCCAGGTTCAAATTTGGTGTCTTACTTAAGTCGCGGCGATGTGGCGCTTTCTATTGCGTTAACGTCTGTGAGTAGTATTTTGGCAATTGTGAGTGTGCCATTAATAACAAGCTTAGCACTCGCATATTTTCAATCTCAAGCAGCGGTTTCTTTTTCGATTGCGCAAATGGTTGTGATGATTTTGGTTGTTACATTAGTGCCGACGTTTCTAGGAGTATTTACCTCATGGAAAGCACCAAGGTTTGCCGCGCGTTGTGAGCAAGGTGTAAAAGTAATGACGCTGGTGTTTATTATATTGCTAGTGATTGCCACCATCGTTAAAGAAAAAGCGACTATCGCTGCTATGTTTTCTACTTTAGGGCTGCCATTAGCTGTGTTTTGCTTAGCTGCCGTAGCCATTAGCCTACTGTTAACACGTCTATTAGGTTTTAGTGGTGCTCACCGCCGCACTATAGCCATAGAAGCCGGTATTCAAAATCCAGTAATGGCTGTGGTTGTGGCAACTACGTTCTTAAATACTGTCGAATACTCCATTCCTGCTGCGGTGTATCCTGTGGTTATGTTGACCGTTTCCTTAATGTTTATTGCCTATGCGCAGTTTGGCTGGGCGCCGAAAGGATTAGGCGTAGCTGAGGTAAGAGTGGATTAGTTTTTAATAAGATATGTAGTAATATGCAGTAATAAATCTGATCGAGGCCAGCCCTGCATGTGGTTGGCCTTGGTGTTTTAGTGTTTTCTACCCTGCAATAAGCCTTTCCATTTCTTCCCGTGCAACAAACGCATTCTCTCTTAATTTATATATGGCTTTTACGCTAAACCTGCGCTGTTTACGTATGGGCTGGCCCCTGTGGCTGTTTACAGACGGTGGGGTTGTCTCATTGTTGTGTGCGAGAGGGTGCAAGCTTGTCCCTATGGTTAGTTGCGGGTAATATCAGCTAGCCAACCTTCCTCCTACAATGCCTATAGGTTAAGAAAAGGACTTCCCATGCAAGTGTTTCGATCACTTACCCTCTGTTTCATCTTAGTTAATATATTTCTAACCGCGTCTGCATTTGCTTCGCCTACTGCTAGTTTATTGGGGCGTTGGGTCGGGTTTCTAGATGGAAGTAAAATAATCGTTCAATTTGATGAGGCAAGCAAAGGCCTAATAGAAGAAGGCCAAGGGGCGGACTACGAAATAACCCGATACAAATATAAAGTAGAAGGTTCGCGTATTATTTTTATCGACGCCGATGATTTTGAAGAGATGGTTGTTGATTATGCTTTAACGCCAGATGGTTTATCGTTAATGCCGGAAGGGGATGAAACCATCGAGCTTACTCGAATGGCGAGTGTTAAAACGCTGCCTTCCATATTGGAAAATCATGAGTGGACCGTTTTTACTATTCCCAAGGTTGCTATTCATACTGAAATTACGGGCCGTAATGCTAAAACAACGGTCGAATTGTCTGTTACTCATGCCACCGACCAAACCTATGAGGCTATGTTGCGCTTCCCTCTACCGAGTAGTGCAACCCTTACCGCGTATGCTTTAGATGTGGAAGGAGTAATGATAGACAGTGTTGCGGTAGAAAAAGCACGGGCGCGGCAAGTGTTTGAGTTGATAGAGGACGAAAATATAGATCCTTCTTTAGTTGAGTTAACCAATAGCAATGAACTTGCAATAGAAATTTACCCTATAAACCAAGGGCAACCGCGCAGCATCCGGTTTACCTATGTAGAGTCGCTTGAAGCGGATGAAACGGGCAGACTTATATATACTTTTCCATTTGATAAGATTGGCGGTGAAGCCGAATTGGATGTGAAAGTTGATCTGCTAGCGTCAAATAAATTCCCAGAGCTTAAGCGCGCGCTTGGTGAGCAGCAAGATTGGAAAAAAATAAAGCATAAGCATTTTCGCGGCTACCGCTATACACGCCAGCGCGATGCAGAGAGGTTAGAAGCAACCTTGCCGCTAGTACTTGCCATTGCCACTAACGATAAGCGTGTAGATATTGTAGAGCAAGATGACTTTGGGGATCGCTATTGGGCGACCATTATGACTTTTTCTCGAACGAACCTTACGCCCATAGAGAATGCCGAGCGTGTAACCCTTTATTGGGATACTTCGCTATCTATGCTTGAAAGCGAAGTGCAAAACAAGGCAATACTCGCAGAATTGCTTGCAAACGTTAAAACCAAAAATAGCAAAAGCAAACCGCTTGAAGTGGAAGTGGTATTGTTTGCCAACGCAATTACAGGCTCGCAAGTATTTGCGGTAGACGAACAGCTAACCTCTAACGTTACGAAATATATAAATACTGTTGCTTATGATGGAGCGACTAACTTTTATCCTCTGTTCTCTAGGTTAGCAGGCTTAGATGCATCTTACTCCATCATTTTTAGCGATTTCAAACCGCAGTTCTTTAATGGTGAATTTCAGCCTTCTGCTAGGCCGGTGTATTGTATAACCACCACCGCACCCACTAACCATAGTCTGGCGAACAGAATAAGCAGCGCTTCTGGAGGCTTGAGTTTAAGCTCAAGGCTGTTACCTGTTTCGGATTTAGTTGCGTTAATTGGTATGCGACCACCAAAAGTAGATGTTAAATTTGAAGGGCGGGGCGGTAGTTGGAACGCTGATAGTTTTATAAAGTGGAATATTGAAAATAAATTGTCGTTAAGCATAGTTTCGCAAGTGCCAGAAATAGCTAGCAAAGTGGGTGTAAGCGTAGGTAATGGTAGATATAAAACACTCAATTTAAATAAGCTGCCATTGAAACAGGCTGGCATTGCAAAGTTCAAATGGCTAAGCGCTAAAATAGACGAGCTTAATGCCGAAGGGCCAGCAGCAAAAGAGCGTATTGTTGCCTTGGGTGTACGGCACAGAATTCCCACGCCCTACACCTCGCTATTGGTGCTTGAAGACATTGAGCAATATGTGGAATACGGCATTCCACCGCCCGCACAAATAGAATATGCAGATAAATATGACGAGTATCGAGCGGATATAGCTGATGAAGCGCTTTCACGGGAAGATATTATTCGCGCTCTGGAAAAGCAATGGCACAGCCGAGTACAAAGTTGGCAAAGCCAAGAGCGAAAAACTAAACAGGATATTGAAAACTGGAAGGCAATAGAAACTAAAAAACTGTCTGCTAGCTTGGATGACGGTGAGCTTGAAGAGGTTGTTGTTGCGGGAATTCGCGCGTCGATGCGCACAGCTGAAGATATACGTAGAGACGCGGACGAAGTTGGTGGCGACCAAAGCATTAGTTTGTCGCAATGGAAACCCGAGGCCCCGTATTACGCATCATTAAATAATGCGTTGGATGCGAAAGCGAGATATATACAATATTTGACGTGGAGAGAAGAGTATCGTGCCTCGTTTAACTTTTATATGGATGCCGCCCAGGTGTTTATCCAGCACGGTGAGGTTGAGCAAGCAAGAAAAATTCTTGGCAATGTGCTTGAACTTGGTGAGGGGGATGATGAGGCAATAAGCCTAGCTGCGTTTAACTATTTACAGTTAGAAGACTTTGATACAGCAATATTCCTGTTTGAAGAGGTGATTAAATTACAGCCCTATGAGCCTTCTGCACACTTGAATTTAGCCAAGGCACAATCTGCAAAAGCGCGTACCACTAGGTTGCAAACGGATTTTCAAGCCGCAGTTGATACCTTCTTATATGTTGCTTTGGGCCCCTGGGAAGAGGATGAACCATTACGTATTCTCGCATTAGAGTCGTTGAATAGGCTGTTACATACCACCGACTTTAAACTAAATGTTGGTGATTTACCTCAATCTCTAATTGCGTATTTACCTATGGAGATAAGGCTCTCGCTTGCATGGAATTCGCGTACGGCAGATATAGACCTATGGGTGGAAGAGCCGACAGGTGAGCGAGTAGGCTACAGTAATAAGCAAGGTTTTAGCGGCGGTGCAATTAGCGTAGATATTACAGATGGCTATGGTCCTGAGGTTTATTATGCGCGCTACGCACTTGAGGGTGAATACAAGGTGTATGTCAATCTCTATGCAAATATGTCGGCAGAGCTAACCAAACCGGTCACGTTAACGTTAACGTTAACGGCCACTACCTATTACGGGTATGAAAAAGAAGATTCGCAAACGCAAAGTATGCGCGTAGAAAAATCCGGTAGTGAAATTTATGTGGGGTCGATTAAATTTACGCCCGCTAAGTAACTCTGAAATTGTTTATTAGGTATGTATAAAAAATATTGTATATAGGGAATATTATGAAAACCATACTAAGTATATTGTTGGTGCTTTCTGTGGTGGGCTGTGCTTCTACATCTTCGTTACAACGGCCAGACTCATATTATGCGGGAAAATATCAAGCCGAAAGCGAAGGCAGTACTGATTTATTCGGCACGGGCGAATTGCTTTCCGACGCAGATATAGAACGGATTCTTAGCTATAAACTCACCTTGCCTAAGCTAAATAGAGTGGCGATATTAAAGTTATCTGAAGACAGTTATTGGCGTTACTACTCGAATGACTTTACTGAGTTGAGCGATTCGATAACTACCAACTTTGTGCAGGCGCTCGTGGCTTCACCCAAGATTTACGATGCGTCTTTCTTGCCTAGTATGCTTGTTCCTGAAAAGCGCACTGTACCCTATCTGCGCGAAGCGGCTGCGCGTTATCAAGCTGATTTGCTATTGGTATACCGCTCTAGTTGTAATTCGTATCAAAAGTATCGCTTTTTGACCGCGAATGAGACCAAGGCATATTGTAGTGTAGAGGCCGCTTTGTTAGATGTGCGCAAAGGGATAGTACCGTTTACTTCCGTGGCGACTAATTCGTATCTATTAGTTAAGAAAGCCGACGACACCAACTTTAATGAGACGAAGAAAAAAGCGGAACTAGAAGCTATAGCTGTATCATTAGGTGAAGTGGCAAACGCTTTGGTTTTGTTTCTAGCGGGTATGGATTAGCTATTGCTTGTTAGGGGTGCAATGGCATTGGTTTCGTGTAATGCTTAAGAATTTAAATGTGAGACATACATATGCGCCGTGCTATTAAGCCACTTTTCCCTCTACTGTTCTATGTAAATCCTGCGGTTGTTGTTACTTTGGTTGGGGTTATTTGCGGGGCTGCTGGTGTGTGTTTGGCTGTGGCGGGTCGTTTGGAATGGGCGGTGATGCTGGTAGTGGTTGGCGTTGTATGCGATCAAATTGATGGTCCAATAGCGCGAAAGCTTGATGTGGTTTCGGATTTCGGCGGAAACCTAGATATTTTTGGCGATTTCTTGCTTTATGTTTGCTTCCCTGCAGCCTTTATACTCAATTTTTTATCGTTTTCTCTATTGGCTTTTGTGCTAGCAGCGTTGGTGGTTGCTGTTGGCGCTATGCGTTTGGCTTATTACGCAAGCGAGAAAGTAAAAGATATTGTAATAGGTATTCCGTTGAGCTTGTGTGTGTTTCCGATTTGTTTATACGCGTTATATTGGGGGGGACCTGCTGAAATTATTCCAGCGGTTAGTTTAACGATTGTGAGCGTTTTGTTTTGGTTGTCTGCCTGTAAAACTAAACGAAATAGTTTGCTAGGTGGGCTTTCTGCCCTGATGGCAGTTGCCACCTTTGTTGGTGTTGCAATAGGTTTGTATAACTAGTAATTAGTTCGGTTGTTGTGTTTGAGTGTTAAGAATAGAAGAGCCAACCTTTAGGTTGGCTCTAGTACAGCGTATATATCCTTTAGTGCGTCACGCACTTAATTACTTATAAGCCTTCCATTTGCTATTTCTATATCCGCTTGCGGTGGTAGGTTGCCGTTTGCTGCGAACTCTATATTCACCTGTGTGACAAGCGTTGCGTCAAAATCAACGTGTTGGTCTGCAAAGCTATGGTGGCTAATATTATCTACCGCAATAGTTTGCCAGTTACCTGATTGCGTATTTAGCTCTACCCATTGTGTGGTTGCTGTTTGATAATTTATATCAAAAAATACAAGGCGTGCACTTAAGTTGCTTTGCGAATATTCTGCTGGGGCGAAAATATCGAAGCTGGCGCCGCCGTAAAGCAGGTTAGCAAGAGTCGGCAAGCTTGCCTGAGCGGTAATAATATCTTCTGCACTTTGCCAGCTAGGTATAACCGCAAGCGATTCGCCTACAAAGTACCAGCTGGGTTGCGCTGCGCCTTGGGTTGAAAATACAAACATATTCTCTATAAGATTTTCGTTACCTGGGGGCGGGTCTCCAGCCATGTATATTAAATTGCGGATAGCAAATTCACCGGCTTCCCCTAGAGGGCTGCCGTTGGCTGCGATTACAACATCAAAGCTGGCTAACTGCGAGGCGTCGAAAGCGGGGTCTGCGTTTGCAAACGCTTCGGCGCTAAATGGTGCTATAAAAATAGTGTGCCAAAAAGCACCGCCATACATATTTAGCGCCATGGGGTGTGTGCTGGCGCGATTGCCGTGCACATCCTGTGCGAAAAATGTCATGGTGGCTGGTGAGTTTGCCGCTGCTTCAGGAATAAACACTTCTAAAGATAGCTGCCCGTATTTCACATCAATGGGCGAATAGAAGTCTGGGCCAATTGCTAGTTGATCGTCCTCCGCATACCATCTTGGGGTAACATAAAAGGTGTCGCCACTGGCATAAAACGAAGCGCCGGGTTCACCGTTATAAGCGCCCACACCCCATTCCGAGAAATCCACACTTGGTTCGCCATTGCCTATTGGTAAGCTTGGGTCGTACCGCAAGCCTAAGTTGGTGAACTCAATCGTTTCGGTTATGCCTGTTTGATCGTTAACAAAGTAAAAATGTAGGCCTAACGCGTGGATACGATCTAATTGTATGTCGTAATTTGAAAGGGTATCTGCGTTAAGTTCAAATCGAGCGAGATTTGTTTCGCCATCTACTACCAGAGCGTAGCTATCTGCAAAGTGTATACTTGCGTAGTTGTAATCTTCGTCGAATACAAATACATCAATGTATTGCAGGCTGTTGAATAGCTCACTGGGTACATACACTTCACCAACAAAAGCGCCATTGGTTAGATTGATGGTATGGGGTAAATAATTGATAAGTGCCATGCGATCGTCGGCTTTAATAGTCGAAAATTGTACACTTATGTTATTGCCGTTTTGATACCAATCTAAGGGTGAGTCACCGCTCCAATTATTTGCTACCCAGCCGAATTCATCGAAGGGTAAAAACGTAAGCCCGTCGCCGCCAGTACCTCCGTTATCACCGCCACTGTTACCGCCATTAGTAAAATCGATACCCGGGGCTAGGTGAAGGTTGTTAACAATAAATTCGCCAAAACTACCTTCTGCTGCGCTGCCGCGTGTAATAAGTAAGCGCACGCGTGTAATTTTAGTTACGTCGAAGTGAGCAGGGGCGCCTATGGTGGCGTAGTTTATTGGTGAGAGGGTTAAGGTTAGCCAGCCGCTATTGGTTAAAGTGCTAAATGATTGCAGTTGAACTTTGGCGAAGTTGCCGTAGGCATCATCCATTTCGAGCTCTATTGCCCCATCGGTAGCGACTGCTTGTTGGGGTACAAATACATCTACAGTTAATTCGCCATCGGTAAAGTTAAAGGTTTCTGGGCGATTAAGCATAACACCAACGGCGAATTCATCTTGCTGCCAGTAAGGTCGAATATAAAAGCCGTTGCCGGTCGGTTCATAGTCGAACACCATGTCGTAATCTGGCGCACCGCCACTGGTATAAATAAGGTAACTAAGTTCGTAGTTATCTACTGCTTCTGGTGGCGGATTGCCTAGGTCTACGTTTACAGGTGGTTCGCCTAGGTGGTTTAAATTTAGTTCAATATTGTCGAATAATATTGTGCTGGAAGAGGATGGAAGCCCGCTAATAGCATAAATACCTATGCCAATGTGCGTGACTTGGGTTATATCAAAATTCTCTTCGCTTGAACTTATGCCAAACTCTGCATTGTAAAATTCGGCATTAAAGAATTGACCTGGTACAGCTGGGTCCCAGGGGCCATAGAAATTACCAGAGGCATAAATGCCGTTGCTATCTAGCAAAAATAAACTCAAGCCAACTTCAAAATTAGGGAAATACTCTTCTGGTAGTAAAACATCGGCGCTAAGGCGTGCGCGGCTAAGGTCGTATGCCCCACCTAAATCAACAACGTGATTAAAGTAATCATTCTCGCTTACCCATGTAGGGCTAAAAGCAAGTGCGCCGTTTTCAAAGCTTTTATTGGGCGTCGATCCATTATTATTGGCAAACCAAGCTTGCCAGGCGTCTATGCTTTCTGGTTCATCAAAGCTATATAAAAAGTAACTTGTGTCTACAGGCGGTGCTTCGCCTTCTACCCAGCGCACATTATCCACTTGAAAATGCACGCCAGCTTGTGCGCCCCATTGAGGCGATATTTGAAAGCCCATTTCGACGTTGTAAATGTCTAAGCCTGTGTTGATGAAATATTCTAGCGGCATGGTGATTTTACGCCATTCGCCAATGTCGCCAGCGTCTACAGGGTAGGCTGCGCTAGTGCAGGGGTATACACATTCGATAATCACTTCTAAGCCTGTGGGCTGTTGGTTGCCCCAATCCAGCACGCGTAGGTCGAATTCGATATGACCGTATTGATACGCTGCCATATCCGCTGTGCTACCTGCGCCATAGCGGTTATAAATGCGTACCATGGAATAGGCGTTGTGGCCTTCCGCGTATTGCACATCAATTACATTGCCGTAGGGGGCTTCACCGCTATCTACCACCTGCCAATTGGCTTGGTAGTTGTTGTGGCCACTGGTGTAGTGGTAGTTTTCATAGGTGCCGTCGTTTAGCATTTCCCACGCGCTAATGCCCGCCCAGTCTGGGTCGACACATTCGTTAAATACTTCGCCTTCGGCATCGTTACAATAGGGCACGTCAATAACAACTTCTGTGCTATTGCTAAGCTCACCATCGCTTACAACTAACTCAAATACAAGACCATCACCTGCGCTACCTGTTGGTATATAAAAAGTGGGTGTGGCCGAGGTTAGGCTGCTTACAACTATGGCATCTGCGCCTGCTAGTTGTGTCCATTGGTAGCTAAGCGTATCGCCATCTGGGTCGCTAGAGCTTGTACCATCTAAAGTGATATAGCTGCTATCACTGCTAACCTGCGGCGCACTTGCTACTGCAGTGGGAGCTGTATTGGTTTTTACAATGCTATCGCAACGCAAATAGTGGCTAATTATGCGGGCTAAGCGCGTGTCTTTTTGGGCGAGCTTTTCGCACCAATTTATTTTCCACTGAGGTGTGGCTTGAACGGTTTCGTCCGCTAGTACTTGATTTGCGCTAAATAGCAGCGGAATAAATGCCGCTGATGCGAGCATGTTTCGCAGTTGAGGTGTAAACGAGAGTGTCATCTTAAATCCCTTAAGGTTTTCGAGTAAAAGAAATAAAGTTTATTTTTTAGCGAGTGTCGTTACTTCGTAGAACCGTGCAGGTGGGCATTCATTGCATTGGCACGACCATCCTAACTTGCGCGATTTAGCCGCAATAAGAGTGTGGGGTCAATATGAAAAGAGAGGTTTTTCAAAAAAGAAAGGAATTATTCAATAAATTAAAAATTATTGCGTATTTAGGTAATTTTTAATGGAGGTAAGTGTGGTTTCAAGTGTCTCTACATACTTAGCGTTTAATTCTGTTGGCACCGACTGGTTACTTTTGAGGTGATGCTCTAGTTGCGCGGCCACCTCCGTTAGTGCGGTGGCGCCTATGGTGGCGGCTAAACCTTTGCTGCTATGCGCAATTCGCTGTGCTGCTTGCCAATCGGCAGCGGCAATAGCGGTATATAATTCGTTGGTAGTGTTTGTGTTGTTTTTTAGAAACAAACTTAGCACTTGTAGGTATCTGTCTGGTTTGTTGGCTAGACGCGCTATTGCAGAGTCGCAATCAAACCCCTCTATGGTAATACCGTGATAGGGTAATGCTGGTGTTTGCGTAGATTTATTTAGCTCGCGTTTACACGCTATTATTAATTGGTCTAATAAGTGCTCTAGCAATGTGCTCTCATTACCGTCGTTTGTTTCTAGTATTCGGTTTACTTCGTGTTGCAGTGGAGGTAGCGCTAAACAAATATCTAATTCGTTCAGCCTTCTACACAGTGTAATTGTTTGTTCTGCATTGAGGCTGTTCGGTTGCACGAACTCAGCAACCTTAGACGTAAATTCATTGAGTAAATAAGTTAACTGTGCATGTGTAGGCGCAATAAAACTTACGCTACTAAAGTCGACGACTACTTGCGGTAAATCTGTAGGGCGTTTTGAATGGATTGTTAGCCATTTATTTACAATGTGAAGTAGCGCTTCCTCTTCTATTGGCTTGTTAATGTGCTCGTTTGTTCCCACAGAAAGGCTCATATTAATATCTGTTTCTAGACTGTTTTCGGTTAGGCCTATTATGGGTATCTGTTGCCATTCTGGGTTTTCTCTGATTGTTCTAGTGGCTTCTATGCCGTCCATTAAAGGCATTTGTAAATCCATTAACACTAAATCGAAAAAACCAGAATTGGTTAGTTTATCTAATGCTGCCAAGCCGTTGTTTACTGTATCTAATTGCGCCCCTGTTTTGTCTAGTATTGCGGTAATTTGCTGTCGATTAATCAAATCATCTTCCGCGATTAAAATACGTTTGCCTGTTAAATTTGGTATATCTGTTTGCGCTGGGCTTATTTCATCGGGCGCATCATCGCTGAACCAATTTTCTTCTTCAGTTTGCGGTTCATCAGAATTATTCTTTGTTTGGGCAATTGAAGCCGTAAAGGTTATTACTAGGCAGTGGTTTTCTTGTGCCGTAACTATATCGCTAACCTGAAGGTTGCCATGCACGGATTGAATGTACTGGTGGCAAGCAAAAATATGCGGGCTTTGCTGCAGGGCTTTTGCAAAGCTAACTAAGTGCGCGTTGTGGGCGGTAGGGCTTGTTACTCTAAGGGTAGTTTCTAGTTGCTGCGGGTTTGAGCTTAGGTGGTTATCGCCAGACGGCGTGAGCGTTACGCTAATTGTAGAATTGCTAGTAAGCGCAAGAACGCAGTCTATGCAAGCGGTGATGGCTTGCTTAAAGGCAGGTAGGCTAGTTTCTAAGGGGGTGAAGAGCAAATCGTTAGTAGAGGGGGTTAGCTTTACGCTATTACCATTAGCTGGGGTGGTATAAAGCGTTGAAAGCCGTTGTATTAACGTTTGCAAATTCATAGCGCTGTGCCTTGGGTATGGGCCGGCAGTTGAGGTGAGGTTGGTGTGATCCTGTAGCGGCTAGCTAATAAGTGTCTATAAATAGTCTAGCAGCGTATACATTTGTTGTTGGTTAAATAATACCAAAGGAAGGCAATTAGGCTTTAACGCTGAGGTGTACGCCCTTGAAGTCGGAATGGCACACAGTGTGAAAACGACGCTGTGTACGGCAACCACGACGGCCACGACGGCGGTTTATACCATCCCAGCGAGTTTGAGTGGCTAACGATAATGGGGTGGCCGATTGCTCGTTATAGTGGCGCCTTAAATGGCGGTACGCCTCACATAAGCGCAAAAACTTCTCATCCAAGGCATTGCCCGAACGGTCTGGGTGCAAGTGCATTGCCAGTTGCCTAAAGCGCTTGGTAATCGCCTCCATATCCGCGTCCTCGGGAAGGCCTAGGGTATGTAAGTGCTGAGTGGGCATGAGGAATATGGTTGGGTTCGGAGTGGTTGGCTGAATATCGCTATAGTAAAAAGTGGTGGCGCACAAATCAACCTTGATTTCACTAAGCGGGTCACATTTTATGGGTAAAACTCAAAATAAGATAAAAATGTGCAAGTGCGGTTACTGGCTGTGCTAATAACTTATATTCCACTGCGGGCTAGTTATACTTGGTTACTAATAGGGGGCTTACCCCAATAATAAAAATGTAATTGCATACTTTTATAGGCTAGGGATATTCGACCTAACGTTTAACGCAAACGTTAAGGGCTCAATAATAGATCGAACTCGGATGGGAAAAAGCCATGCTAGAACTTACCATTAATCAAAAAAAACACTCTTTAGATGCAGACCCTAATATGCCGCTGCTTTATGCATTGCGCGATATTGCCCAATTAACCGGTACAAAGTTTGGCTGTGGGCTGGGGCAGTGTGGAGCTTGCACTGTACATGTAGATGGCACGCCAGTGCGCAGTTGTTTAACACCGCTCGCGGCAGTAACAGGTAAGGCTATTACCACAATAGAAGGGTTGGCCAGTGGCGAGGGCTTGCACCCCTTACAACAAGCATGGGTGGATAATAATGTTCCTCAGTGCGGGTATTGTCAGGCTGGGCAATTAATGAGTGCTGCGGCCCTGCTTAAGCAAAAACCATCCCCTACCGATAAAGATATAGACACCTATATGCAAGGCAATATTTGCCGCTGTGGTACTTACCCGCGTATTAAAAAAGCGATTAAGCAAGCCGCTGTGCAAATGCAGGAGGTGAAGTAATGTCGCAAATTATTAATGTTAATCGACGCCGGTTTTTAAAAGCCACTGGTGTAGCGGGCGGTGCATTTATTTTGGGGGCTGCAATACCAGGGCTAAGTATCGCAGCGGGTAATAATGCACACCAAGCAAGTGCCGAGCTAGGGGTGTTTGTGAGTATAGAATCCAACGGTGCCGTAAAAATATTTTGTCATCGAATGGAAATGGGCCAGGGCATATTAACCAGCGTGCCGCAAATAATCGCCGATGAGTTGGAAGCCGATTGGCAAAAAGTAACTGCGCAATTGGCACCGGGCGACAGTAAATTTGGCGATCAAAGCACCGGCGGTTCGGCTTCTATTCGTCGCTTTTTTACCTATACGCGACAAATGGGCGCAATAGCGCGCGATATGCTTGAGCAAGCGGCAGCCAATGCCTGGCAAGTAGATAAAACGGCGGTTAAAGCGCAAAAGCATTATGTGGTGCATACCGCGACGGGTAAAAAATTAGGTTTTGGTGAGTTGGCAAGTGCTGCGGCAAAACTACCTGTACCCGATAGAGAAAGCGTAAAACTAAAAGCGAACAAAGATTTCTCGCTTATAGGTAAAGACGTAGCCCTACAGGGGCAGGCCGATATTGTGCAAGGCAAGGCAACATACGCGCACGATATACAGCTACCTAATATGCTTATTGCCAGCATACAGCGACCACCAGTATTGTTAGGTAAGGTGAAAAGCTTTGATGCAACCGAAGCAAAAAAAGTAGCGGGTGTGGTGGATGTAATTCAGTTGCGAGATAGAAGCTTACCCGTGTTAACGAATCCAGTTTCAGGTGTTGCTGTATTAGCAACCAATACCTGGGCAGCATTAGAAGGCCGCAAGAAACTAAAAATAGAGTGGGACTTGGGCGAAAACGTAAGTCACAATTCCGACGCCTATATGCAAGATCTTGTTAAGAAAGTGAGCGAAAAAGGTATTTCTGTTCGCACAGAAGGTGACGTGTACAGCCATGCTTATAATGCCGAGCGCACCGTAGAGGCGGTATACACTTTTCCATATCATCACCATATGTCTATGGAAACGCCTGCTGCAACTGCCGTTATTGAAAATGGTATTTGCACTGTTTGGGCTGGTACTCAAACACCGCAATGGGGTAAAGGCATGGTGTTTCAAGAGCTAGGCCTCGACCCAGAAAAAGATGCCGACAAAGTTGTTTTTAACACTACATTAATGGGTGGCGCTTTTGGTCGCAAAGGTAAAAATGACTTTACTATTGAAGCTGTAGAGCTGGCCAAAGCGAGTGGCCGCCCAGTTAAAGTTGTTTGGAGCAGGGAAGATGACGTTAAGCACGGTTTTTATCACTCCCCTTCGGCCAATTATTACAAGGCAGAATTAACAAAAGATAATCGTGCCGAGTATGTGATTGCACGTGTTGCGCACCCGCCAATAGGGTGGATTTTTAATCACCAAACCGATACCCCCGGTAACATGTTGTTGTCGCAAAGTTTTGGCGACTTACCTTTCGCTGTGGATCACCTAAGCGTAGAAACACAAAAAGTGTCTACACATCTTCGCATAGGGTGGTTTCGCGCGGTACAGAATATTCACAATGCCTTTGCTATGGGCTGTTTTGTTGATGAGCTGGCCGCAAAAGCAAAAATTAGCACGCGCAAAATGTGGATGAACTTGCTGGGCGACGATCGCATTGTAAACCCTGCGCAAGAGGGCTTTGACGGCTGGGTGAACTATGGCCAATCTACCCCCGCATACGCAGTAAACACTAAACGTATGAAAAACGTAATTAACCTTATTGCGGATAAGGCGGGTATTGATAAAAAATTACCCGCTAACGAAGGTTGGGGTATTGGCTACGCCACAAGCTTTAACTCTTACGCTGCAGCCGCAACTAAAGTGCGTGTGGTGGAAGACAAAGTTGAAGTGTTGGAAATGCACACGGTAATAGACTGCGGCTTAGTAGTTACACCCGATAGAGTGAAATCGCAAATGGAAGGCGCCATGATTATGGGGCACTCGTTAGCTTTGTTTAGCGCAATTACGGTGAAAGATGGTGAAGTGGAGCAAAGTAATTTTCACGATTATTCTGTTTCGCGAATTAATCAAATTCCGCCGTTATTTGTACACTTAGTCGAATCGGATGAGGCGCCAGGTGGTGTAGGCGAGCCAGGTTTGCCAGCTGTGGTACCGAGTATTGTAAACGCTATTTACCATGCTAGCGGCAAACGCATTAGAGATTTACCTGTAAATAAAGTGCTTAAAGTTTAGTAATCGCTAATCGCTAGTATCTAGTATCTAGTATCTAGTATCTAGTCGCTAGCAATTAGCGGCTAGATACTGGCGAATAAAAACGTCTAAATTGTTGGGAAAACTTGATTCATTTGAGTTGTTGTTAGGTTTAAGTGGCTTTGAATGCTTTGGTTTATCCAGTCGAATGTATTGGATGTGGGCATTAAATCGCGGGCTTGGTAAAGTTGATTGCTTGCCAGGCCCGGCCACTTACCTTTTACATCGCCACCTTGGTAGCTTCCTCCCGCAAAAAATAAAGCGCTCGCTGTACCGTGGTCGGTGCCTTTGGTGCCGTTAATTTTAGCCGTGCGGCCGAACTCGGTAGCTATAATTACCAGAGTATCCTGCCAAGCCTCACCCAATTGATCGTGCAATATTTGTAAGCCTGCATCTAATTCTTTAAAGGCAACACTTAAGCGGCGCACTTGGTTGTTGTGCGTATCCCAACCGCCCATTTCTATCATGGCAAAGTTTAATTGGTTGTTTTCTTTCAATAAGGTAGCGCAGGCCCGTGCAAGTTCGGGTAGCTTGGGGCGCTTATTGGTTGCTAAGTCTCCCACCATGTTTTGCGTATCTAAGGTTTGGTTTAGCGAATTGGAAAGCTCAGCATCGTTTTCGTACATTGTTGCTAAACGATTGTATAGGTCATCCTCTGCTTCTGGCAGCGAAGAGGGGTACCAAGAGCGCGCGGCGATCTCGCCGCGCAAAGAAATAGGCGTAGACTGTGCAATGGCAATAGCGTCGCCATTGTATTGCTGCGCTGTGCGAGCCAGCCAACCATTATTGTGATTTGTGGGCGTGGTGGCACTTTCTAGAAAATCCTGCGCGTCAAAGTGCGAGCGCTGCCTGTAGGGTGTTGCAGTAGCGACTACGGGGCTAAGCTGTTTTTGTTTGTATAGTTTATGAAAAAAAGCCAAGTCTGGGTGGAGGCCAAACCCTTTTTCTAGTGGTTGTAGCGTATTGGCTATAGGCTCAACTAATTCTTTGCGCAGCTTCAGTAAATCATCATCTATAGGTGGTACCACCGCGTGCAGGGAATCCATTGCGCCACGCAGCATTATCCATACTATTTTTTTGCTGGGCTTTTTATTGGATTTTTTACTGGGGCTTTTATTGTCGGGTTTATCAATGCTACTGGGTGCGGCCGCAAGCAAAGGAGTTTGCCACAACAGTAAGCTTGTTCCAAAAAGTGTTATAAGTTTGCGGCGTTGCATAGTTTTCTCTTTTTATACGAGGTTTAACGACGAATAAATTCTGGGCTAAGAAAAAGTAACGCGCGCGCTTGCGCTTGGCTTTCGGCCCGTAAAATAGATTGGCGAGACAATGGCGATAACGTGTCGCCAAAGCAAAGTTCAATAAGCGTTTTGGCTGGCGTATTAATACGTTTAGCCGCAGTCGCACTAAATTCAATTTTCGCACGCAGCGCGTCTGCGCCATTCCACGCTGCGGCTGTATCACCATACCCTGCGGGTGAGCCGGCATTAAAGGGTTGTTGCCCTAATTCCGTTAATGCGTTGATGGCCTGATGCTTTTGCCATTTAGCATATTCACTGGCGCGGCTAGCAGACAGTAAAAATTCGCGCGGGGTTTTAAGTTTTTGTTTTTCTGGTAGCCATGCCTCTTGCGCATCTACAAGCGCGTGCATTACGCGGGTTAAATCGCCCCCACTGGTGAGCCAAGTTTTTTCTAGCGTAGCAACAAGGCTGGCAGGTGGTGTGTCGCTAACAAAGTGACGGGCTAGCTTAAATGCAAGGTGCTTTGCTGTGGCGGGGTGTACTGCTAAATCGCGCAGTACGGTTTGGCCTTGTGTTAAGCCGCTGGTGGGGTAGGTTTTGCCAAGAATGCTGCGCGCGCCGGGTTCGTGTGTATTGGCTCTAAAGAAAAAGCCCGGTGCGGTGCTCTTGTCGCGCGCGAAATGAATGCTCCAGCCTGTTATAGCCTTGGCAAGTTCTATTACGTCGGCCTGTGTGTAGCCACCATTTACGCCAAGGGTGTGTAATTCTAATATCTCGCGGGCTAAGTTCTCGTTTAATCCCAGTTTTTTATTACGTTTTTCACTGCGCTTACCTGCGGTGGAGTTAGGGCCAAATGATTTTTCGTTGTTTAAATAAACTAACATGGCGGGGTGCGATTCTACCGCAACGAGCATATCTGCAAACTTACCAAATAAATGTGGCGCTATTGCTTCGCGCTCTAGGGTGGGGGCAAGAAACTTCATGCCACCGTTGTTGGCCGATACACTAAAGTGATTCGAAAAAAAGTCGAGTAAGCGCCACGCAAAACTATTGTTAGCCATTGCGGCTTGGTTAAGCGAGTCATTTATAAAGTTTTCGAAATGCCGAATGGGTTTGTTCTTCTCGGCAAATAATTCAAGTTGTGCCTGTTGGAGTATTTTTTTTCCGCTAGCCTCCGCTTCGTCGAGCTGCTTTTTAGTTTGTCTAAATTGGTAATACACAAGCATTAGGTCGCTAGATGTTGGTAACGGCTGTTGTGGGTTATTAAATACCCGAGTTCCTATTTGTGCTTTAAGCCATTCTTTTGGATTAGTTTGCGCTGCGCGAAGTTCGCCTGGCTTCGGGCCTAGGCCAAAACGATGGGTGGCAATGACTGCAGCTATTTGTGCCTCGCTCTGTTTGGCGGTTTGGTTGTTCATTGTGTGCCTCTGGGTTATGCCGCTTTACTGTAGTGGCTAGCCTTTATTTTGTTATTGGGCGAGAATGGTTAAATTATTGGCACATTCTGCATAGAAAGATATACGTTTTTATACAAATGCATTTTTTTTCACATTTTTATTTAATTGGTTAACCAGAGGCAAAGCAGAATGAGAGGCAGAGCATAATGTTTTTGAAGCGACTTGTTATAAAGGCCGAACTTTTAATACGTTTCTGTGGCTTTGTAAGTGTTTTGTTGTTTGCTAGTTTTGCTTGCGCCAATAAAAACGATAGCACTGGTACAGTAAAGTTATATAGCGATGTGCCTGTGGGAAAAGTAGGGGAGGTGACGCTTACTATTGATATCGCTTCGGCGCATACGGCAGGTAATGCAGCCAGGCCAGCACTAGTGATTATTCACGGTGGCGCTTGGCGACGGGGCTCCAAGGAAAGTAAGCGAAAATCCATAGAAGGCTACGCACGCAAGGGCTTTGTTGGGGCGGCACTAATGTATCGCTTTGCGCCTGATTACACTTTTCCCGCGCAGGTCGAGGATGTAAAAGCGGCAATTCGTTTTTTAAAAGCGAATGCTGCAACTTATGGCATAGACCCTAATCGTATAATTGTTTTAGGTACATCCGCTGGCGCGCATCTAGCTGCAATGCTGGCGGTAACGGGCAATAACGACCCGTTTGCAACACATGGCCTTTGGGAGAGTGAAAGCGCGTCTATTTTTGCCGCTATATTACTTGCTGGCCCACTTGCGGAGTTTGAGCACCCAAGTTATCGAAACAATCAAAGCCTTGCTATGTTTTTGGGGGCTAAACCTAGCGATGCCCCAGAACTGGCTGCGGCAGCTATGCCCATAACCTATGCGGATGAAACAGATTCACCAATGTTTATTGCCCACGGCGATGCAGATACTGTGGTGAATGTGCAAGCCAGTAGGGTGTTTGCAAGCGCGCTAGCCAAGGAAAAGGTGAGGTATGAATACCGCGAGCTGGCCGGGGCCGGCCATGCAATTGCAAAAACGCACCCCGATATTTATAAGCAAGCACTGCAGTTTATTAAACAATTAATAGCGGAAGCGAATAAAAAGCAGGCTGGGAAATAGTTTCCACGTTTCGGTCAAAAGCGGAATGTGGCTTCAAGCGCTATAGGTTGTAAAAGTCATCTACACTGTAGTTATTGATACTATTTTTGTTGTACATACTTAAGCAAGGTTGATGTGACGATTTATTCAGGTTCAAAAACCAATACTCTGCAGCCTATTACACGTGTTGGCTGGGGGATATTGCTGCTAGTGGTGTGTTTGCTGCTTACTGCGCAAGCTAAAGCACACACTCTGGTGCGGCACTGTACGTCGCCAGTTAACCCATATATTGTTGGGCTAATTTCTATAGCCCTATCTTATAGTGATGAGCAGTTGATAGAGAGCCGGCAAGCGAAGGATTGTTCCCAACTGCGTCAGTTAGATATGCTTCTACAAGGCGAGTTAGATCTAATGTGGGCAGGCACCACGCAGGAGCTAGAATCGAAACTTATTCCTATACGTGTACCGGTTTATAAAGGGCTAATGGGCCATCGTGTTTTTTTGGCAAGTCAGCAAGCGGTTAACCGTTTAAAAAAAGTTGAATCCCTTGCGCAATTAAAAGCTTTTAGCTTGGGGCAGGGGGATGAGTGGTCCGACACCAAAATATTAAAGCACGCGGGGTTTAATGTTGTTACTGGTACGCGCTATAACAACATGTTCGATATGCTTGCGCTGGGCAGGTACGAACTCTTCCCTAGGGCTGCACATGAGGTGTGGAAGGAAGCTACGCTTTGGCAGGAGCGTGGCATAGTGGTGGATAAATCGATCATGTTGGTTTACCCCATGCCCGCCTATATATTTGTTTCACCCAAGAACCCAGAGTTGGCCAAAATGCTAGAGTATGGTTTGAATCAAGCCATAAATGATGGCTCATTCGACGCATACTTTTATGCCGATGCTGAGGTAAAAGCCGCGCTAGAAAATACCGACTTTAACAGTAGAAAAGTATTCCACTTAGAAAACCCCTACCTCTCCGATAAAACTCCATTAAATGATAACCGCATGTGGTTAGATACTATGGCTTTTTTCTCACAAGCGCCTACCGCAGACACTTCCACATCGACGGTTCTAGAAAATCCTCAACCTTAAACAAGTGCAAACTTTTGCGAAGCTATACGCGAGTAAACGACCAAATTTTACCTTTGTATTCGCCGTTAATATATTCACAGTTTTCTGGTTTGTGGCTTTCAAACGTGTAGCCGCGTTTAACCATTTCTTTGCTAAACCTGCCGGTTTGTTTTCTGCCGGGGTCGACAATAATCACTTGGCAATGGGGTTTTGCGTGCTGCTCAATAAATTCCGATACTAACTCTGCGTGGTAGTTATCGTACAAAATATCGCTGCCAATAATTATGTCGAACAGCCCAAGTTCAGATTTTTCATCTGCCCAGCCTGTGCGTAAAAATGGAATTTCTGCATCGCTATTAAGCGCTGTGTTTTTGTTTAAAAATGCATGGGCTTCTGGGTGGTAATCGGTGGCGGTTATATCTTGGTTGCGTCTATTTAACACCAAGCTTGCAAGGCCAATTCCACAGCCTAACTCTAATATGCGTTTGCCTTCTGTTGATGCTGTATGCATATGGTGGGCAAGCACTAGGCCTGAATCCCAAAGAATGCCAAATAAAGACCAAGTAGACGACGAAATACCAAGTTTTTCGGCAATGCCAAAGTCGTCGCTAAACTCTTGGTTGTCGCGCAGGCTGCGCACATGAATATCGGTATCACCAAACTCTATTGTTTGGTAGCGCACACGGTAATTAGACATAAGCCAACCTATGTGGGGGCGATGCTTAGTCCAACGGGAACTTAAGAGGTCGCAGGGCGAGTGGAGTATAGGGGCTTTGGGTATCTGAAGGGTTGTTAAACCCATTCATATTGCCACAAAGCGTTACACTGCTAATAAGAGCCACTATACAGGTTTATTGGGTAGATTGTTGCTCACTCGCGCCTAAGGCTGCGCCTGTGTGTGGGCTACCCCACAATGGCAACAGATTTAACTTGCGCCCACAGTTGCATATTGGGTTGTAGGGCAAGGTGATGGGCAGATTTACGCGTAATTCGCGCTAATAGGGTATCGCTACCTACCGCGAGTTTTACTAGGGCCATAGCGCTATCGGTATCGTCGCTAATACTAATAACTGTGGCGGCTAATTTATTTAGAATAGTCGAGTCGCTGTGTTCGCTTAGCGATAAGCTTACATCTCGCGCAAGAATACGCACGCGCAATGTTTGGTTAATGGCTGTTGCGTGGTCTGGTGCTTTTATCCAAAGTTGTGCGTTAGAAATACGTGCGCAAATAAGCTGCCACTTAGTATCTTTACTTTCAACTGTTGCGTTAAGCACTACGCAGGTGTCTTCGCCCTGCGCGGTGGGGCTTTGTGTATCAGTAAGCACTTGGTTTAAATTGCCGTGTGCCACCACCGTGCCGTTATTTAATACCAGCATATTGTCGGCTAAGCGCGCCACTTCGTTCATGGCGTGGCTTACATAAAGTATTGGGGTAGAGAATTCTTCGTGGAGCGCTTCTAGGTAGGGTAGTATTTCTTGTTTACGTTGCTCGTCTAGCGAGGCTAGCGGTTCATCCATAAGTAAAAGTTGCGGGCAAATAAGCAGCGCACGCGCAATGGCTACCCGTTGTTTTTCGCCGCCAGATAACTGGTTTGGGTAGCGGTTAAGCAGTGATTGCAAACCCAGTAGCGCCACCACTTTATCTAAAAGCTCATTCGCGCTGGCATTGTTTGCGCGTTTAATTGCAAACTGCAAATTGCCTAGCGCAGTTAAGTGGCTAAATAAATTCGCATCTTGAAACACATAACCTATTGGTCGCTTATGCGGAGCTAAAAATTGGGTTTGATCTTGCCACACTGCACCATTAAATAGAATGTTGCCACTTGTAGCACGCGTTAGGCCGGCTATACAGCGCAGCAGTGTCGTTTTCCCTGAGCCTGAAGGGCCAAAAATAGCGGTGATGCCGCGGGTAGCGATAGTGGTATCTACTTGCAATATGGGGGCGTCGGCGCTGCCAATGCTAAGGTTTAAATATAGGCCTGATGCTGTCATGGGTTAAATTCCAATATTTAAACGCGCATTGGCTTTTTTATTATTTAAAATATTTAGCGCAAGCAGTACGCTAAATGCGAAGGCAATCATTATTGCGGAAAGGGCGTGGGCATGGCCGTAGTTAAGCGCCTCAACGTGATCGTATATTTGTACAGATACTACGCGGGTTTCTTCCGGTATGTTGCCGCCAATCATGAGAATTACCCCAAATTCGCCAATAGTGTGCGCGAAACCCAAAATGGCAGCGGTAAAAAAACCGGGTTTGGCTTGTGGTAATACCACATTGCAAAACGTATCCCACGGGCTTGCACGCAATGTGGCAGCGGCTTCTAGCGGCGCGTCGCCCATACTTACAATGGCATTTTGAATGGGCTGCACCACAAAAGGTAATGAATAAAATACCGAGGCTATTACCAACCCCCAAAACGTAAAGGGCAACAACCCAATGCCAAGTTGCTGGGTAAGTTGGCCAATAGGCCCGCTTGGCCCCATGGCGATTAACAGATAAAACCCCAACACCGTGGGTGGTAAAATAAGCGGCAAGGTAACCAATGCGCTAACCGGGCCACGCAACCAAGACCTGCTGCGAGCAAGCCACCACGCAATGGGTGTGCTAATAAATAGCAATATAATTGTAACCGTGGCCGCCAGTTTTAACGTAAGCCAAATAGCGGCAATATCATCTTTAATTGTGCTTGTATTGTTTACGCTTGCGACGGGTGCACTTTGCGTGTTTGCTGTGAGGTAGCCAAAGTCGTTCAGTATCGCTTGGGCTTGGGCAGATTTAACATATGCCATAAATGCTAACAAAGCAGGGTTATTGCTGCCGCGCGTTAAAACTACGGCATCTTGCAGAATAGGCTGGTGATAGTGGCTGGGTACCACCCAAGCGGTGCCGTCTTTAATGTGCCCTGCCGTCATTATTTGTGCGAGCGCAACAAAGCCTGCGTCGGCATTATTGGTTTTAACAAACTGGTAAACTTGGCCAATATTTTCACCAAGCACCCAGTGAGATTGGCTAGGTTGGGCAAGCCCCAAGTGGGTTAAGGTTTGTTGTGCTGCTTGGCCGTAAGGGGCTAGAGTAGGGTTGGCTAGGGCGAGTTTGTTGTAGTTTCCTGCTCTAATTATTTCAGCGTTATTTACCTGTGCGGTGCTGTTGTTTGCCCAAAGGGCCAGCCTGCCTGTGGCGTAGGTAAATCTGCTAGTGGCTACTGTTAGCCCAGCACTTTCTAAGCGTTGCGGGCGGTCTTGATCGGCGGAGAAAAAAGCATCATACGGGGCTCCGTTCAGAATTTGTGCATATATTTTGCCCGATGAGCCAAAGGTAAGTGTTATACGGTGTGAAGATTGAGCCTCAAACTCGGCTACTATACGCTGCATGGGCGCATTAAAATTGGATGCCACTGCTACTAGCGCTTGATCTGCGCGGCTGTTTGCAGAGCATATTAACATTACTATTAAGAGCGCAAATACGGCTACCGCGCCAAAGAGCCTTGGGAGACGATAGCGAAGGTAGCGACGATAGCAATGATGATAGTAATAAAAGGAACGATAAAAGGATGGCGCCATAGGGCGTTTTATCTCGTTTTGGCCAATTACAAACAAGCTAGTTTGCATTATTGCCTTAGTGTAAACAAGTTACCCTGCCGGCTTAACATATTGCGCTAGTATGTTGGCCGCGTAAGGCGGTGAGGGGATGCCGCGAAGCCACTCGTCGAAGAGGGCTGGCAAAGTGTAGGTAGGCACAGTAAGTTGGTCAAAGCTCGTTAAATAAATCGGCCGATTAAACAGGCTAGATAAATAGACCAAATATATAGGCCAAATAAAAAGGCAAAATAGGTACGCTCAGTTCACGGAGAATATGTTTTGATTATCAACCCGTTCAGTTTAGTCAAAGGGCAAAAGACATTAGGCGCTTGGCTGTTTGCGTGCTGTGCTCTTATTTATAGTGGTTGCGCCTTTTCTGTAAAGGATGCTTTTCCGTACGACGAATATCGCGGTTATGCTGCCATAGGGCAAATAACATTAGCAGATACAGTATTGAATCAGGGCATAGATACCACGGCCCAAGCGCTGCGATTTGGTAGCGAAAAGCAGCAAAAACATTGGTTGCTAGCGGGTGGCGTATCTGCGTTTTTGTATCACGATAACGCTAAGTTCACCCAACAAGTAAATAACACCAATGGTTCGGGTAACTCTGTTAGCTCCACCGCGGGCGCCGTAAACTTATATGTAGAAGGTGGATATCACTACTCTTTGTTATCTTCTGTTCAAATCGCATTTACCGCAGGGTATGAACATCAACTTTTTTCTAGCCGCGGCATTATAAACTGCCGTAATTGCTATGAAGAACCCATCAAAGTAAATACCGGCTTTTACCTACAGCCCCGCCTAACCTATTCGCCTAGCAAGCATTGGTATATTGGTGCATATGTATCGCAGTATATCGATGTAACAGTGCAGCAAAATATGGCTTTTGTTATAGGTCGCGCTTACTAAATAGTGTTAGCCCATAGGTTAGTAAATGTATCTTTTGCGTTGTTCAGATTGGGTTAAGCTTGCTTCAGTAAGATTTTACTGGCGTGAAACGTGCGCTAGCTCGACAGATTGAATCTCGCGAGCGAACCTTTTTTGCGGCGTTTGCAGTAATTGTGATGCGTATCTCAATAATGACGTTATTAACCAGTGTTGCTTTAGGCGCACAATTTGGTTTAATGCGCTCGGCAAAAAGAAGTGCCTTATATTGGAAAAGTTACCTGCATATGGAAATGTGCGGGCTTATCATGGAGTAGGAGAAAGTATGTTCAACAAATCTATCAGCGGGCTCACCCTATTAATAACAGCACTTACCCTCGGTGCTTGCGGGGGCTCCAATTCAAAAGTAGACCCTAACTTAGACCCTGTCGTAGACCCAGTTATCGAGCCTCAAGTATTTGATGTTAGCGGTAGCGTCACAGGCTTGAATGGGAGTGTTCAGCTTAATGGGTTATCCACAAATAAAGAACTCACAGAAGATGGCAATTTTGAGTTCCCTGCTACCGTTGAAGAGGGGGAAAACGTAGAGTTAAGCCTTTCTAATATACCCGTAGAGCAAGATTGCGCCATTACCAGCGATACAACATTTAATGCCGTAGCTGCCGATATTAGCAATGTGGTAATTACCTGCTCAAATAAAACGGTGCTAAAAGTTACGTTAAGCAATTATTTTACCGGTGTTAGCTTGGCCGATGTAAACGTCACGGCCGGCTGGACAGCCGAAGACGGTGTGACTACTCAAACAGCACAAACAGATGATAACGGCGAAGCAATAATATATGTGTCGCCAATGGAAGGCCGAGTTACATTGAGCGCTTCTGGTCAAGGTTTTAGCGCTCAATCGCGCTCAATCGACTTAACCGCGGAATCTGTAGAAGTTGAATCTGAATTACGATTGCAACCCATCAATGCCGTGGTTAACTTTAGCGCCGCTACCGGCGGTGATTTGGATGTGGAAAACGTAGATGTTGTAACCGTTGCTGCTAACGCATTTGTAGATGCCGACGGCAATGTATACAGCGGTGAAATTGCATCTGAGATCACCATTATCGACCCAACCCGCGACCCAGCATTAATGCCTGGTGAATATCAAACTCGTTCTACCGATTCTGGCGAAGTGGCACAGATTGAAAGCTTTGGCGCTATCAACGTTGAATTTTTCGATGCCGCTGGTAACGAGTTGAATCTTGGTGAAGGGCAAACCGCGACTATTCGTATCCCCGTGGCTGCAGTTAACTCTGCACCTCCGGCGACTATCCCGCTGTATTTCTTCGATGAGGCTACAGGTTTTTGGGTAGAAGATGGCGAAGCTGTATTAGTAGAGCGCGAAGGTGTTTGGGTTTACGAAGGTACAGTGTCCCATTTTACTGTGTGGAATGCCGACCGTATTTACGAAACTGTTTATATCCAAGGCTGTGTTGAAGACGCCAATGGCGCCGCCGTAGTTGGCGCGGCGGTTTCTACCCGAGGTTTCGATTATATTGGTACTGCCTCGGCAGTAAGTAATGAGCAGGGTTTATTTAGTGTTCCTGTGAAGATTAATTCCACCGCCTTCTTAACGGCAATTAACGGTGTACAAAGCCGTACATTGACCATTGATGTGGGGGATGCTGATATTGCTCAAGCCGATTGTTTGGTGGTCGATGTAGCTTCTTCTACTATTACCTTAAGTTGGGGTGAAGATCCTGACGATTTAGATAGCCACTTTTTCGGTGTTGCAGATGACGCTTTAATAGATGATTTCCACGTTTATTACTCCCAAAAAGACGCAGTAATGGGAGACAGCTACATATACCTAGATGTGGATGATACATCGAGCTTTGGTCCAGAAGTAGTAAGTATCTCTTCGTTTACGGTTCCAGGTACTTACCGGTATGCAGTTCATCACTATTCAGGCTTAAGTGACATAGCGGCATCGCCAGCTCGTGTGGAATTGAATTTAAACGGGGTCGAAACCATTTATGCCCCACCAGCAGGAGAGCCTTCGTTGTGCTGGGCAGTGTTCGATATTGTGGTTGCATCGAATGGTGCTATTTCGGTGAATACTATTAACACATGGGAGAGCGAAGATTATTGCGAAGATGAATTCGTGGACGATGATAGTATCGACGATGGGTTCGATAGCCTGCAAACTGCCCAGAAAACGTCAGTGCCCGGTGGCAAACTTAGCAAGCCAGGTTCTGTGTTGCAGCAGTCTATATCTACCAAGTACTACGCAAATTAATTGAGTAAACAGTTTAATTAATTGTTTGTTATTTGAATGTAGTTAATTGATCTGCCTATTTTGAAATACTTAATTATCGCCCAGCACTTTGTTGCTGGGCGATTTTGTTTGAACTTCGTTAACGTTATTCCCCTCATTTTTCACAAAATTAATTGTGTAAAAAAACTGCCCCCAAAACGCCAAAAAACAGTTACTTGTGTGTCACGTTAATTTGCTTCCATTGCGCGAGAATTTACTTTTTGCCAACTCGAGGTTATGGACGCATGAAAAAGACATTAATGGCGTTATTGCTGGGGCTCACGCCTTTGGCAACACAAGCCAACGTAATAATTACTGCTGTATACGATGGGCCGATTACCGGTGGCGTACCCAAAGGGGTAGAGCTATATGTAGCGGACGATGTAGCCGATTTAAGTGTGTACGGTTTGGGTAGCGCCAGTAACGGCGGCGGTACCGATGGTGAGGAGTTTACCTTCCCCGCTGTAAGCGTAAGCGCTGGTGAGTACCTCTACGTTGCCAGCGAAGCTGTGCAATTTGAAGCGTTTTTTGGCTTCGCCCCCCATTACACAAGCTCTGCTATGAGCATTAACGGTGATGATGCAATTGAATTGTTTCAGCACGGCGCCTTGTACGATGTTTTTGGTGTGCAAACACAGGATGGAACAGGTACCGAATGGGATTATTTAGACGGTTGGGCCTATCGTGTAACAGGTAGTGAGCCATCTACAGCATTTAATGCTGCTGAATGGATATTCAGTACTCCAAATGCATGGGATGGCGAAACAACTAATGCCACTGCTGCAGTGCCTTTGCCAATGCAGCAGTTTGCTACGGGCAGCAATGGCGGTGGCGAAGGAGAGGGCGGCGACGGTGACGGCGAAACGCCAGTCATTGAAACCGTATTTATCTCTTCTATACAAGGTAACCCAAGTACTTATATTTCCAACCAGTTCGGCGAGCAGGATGTAAGCCCGTTGAACGGCACAGTTGTACACGTTGAAGCGGTAGTTGTTGGCGACTTTCAAAATAACGATGCCGATACCGCGCGCAATCTTGGCGGCTTTTATTTACAGGAAGAGGCTGGCGACGAAGACGGCAATGCCTTGTCATCTGAGGGCGTGTTTGTTTACGAGGGTAATACGTCTTTAGCTGATGTAAATGTGGGCGATCTAGTAAAAGTGGTTGCTACGGTGGGGCAGTACTACGGTGAAACCCAATTAACGAATGTGCAATCCATCGAAATACTTGCCCAGCAACAGTTGGATTTAGTCAATGTTGCTCAGGTGTCGCTGTTAGGCAATAGCAATGTAACAATCAATCAAGATGGTCGCTATCAGCCCAACTTAGAAGCCTACGAAGGTATGCTGGTTACGCTAGTGGATACTGTGCAAATAACCGAGCAGTATCAGCTAGACCGCTTTAACGAAATTCGTGTGGCGGCGGGCGAGCGCCCAGTGCAATTTAGCCAGCTAAATACGCCAGATGCCACTCTGTACGATGTGTGGTTGCAAGAGCAAGGTGCACGCTCAATGGTGTATGACGACGGTTTAAATAGCCAAAACGAGAGCATAGACTTATTAGATGGCTTCGCCCCATATACAACCGCAACTGCACCAAGAATGGGTGATACGGCAAATAATTTAACTGGGGTGTTGGATTACAAGTGGGCCGGTAATGCCTCATCTGGCGCGACTTGGAGACTGCGTTCGCATAGCGATGGCACCAACCATTTTGAGCGAAGTAACCCTCGACCAACCGCCGCGCCTAGTATTGACGGCAATTTAAAAATCACGTCTTTTAACGTGCTTAATTTCTTCGCAACTATCGATGAAAGCGGTGTGGTTACAATGGCAGGGCACGACCCGCGCGGTGCAGATTCAATTGCAGAACGCGATCGTCAGCTAGCAAAATTAACCCAGGCAATTTTAGCAATGGATGCCGATGTTGTGGGTTTGGTTGAGCTGGAAAATGAGTTCGATAATGTGAACGACGGTTCCACTGCAATTGAAATGCTAGTGAATAGCGTGAACGCAGTTGCGGGTGAAACTCTGTACGACTATGCATTCCCAGGCTCTTCGTTTGTAGGCACAGATGCCATTGCCGTGGGGGTGATCTATAAGCCTGCGGTTGTGCAATTGGCCGAGGGTACAGTGCCTGCGCTGCTGGAAGACAGTGTTGCGCAAACCTTGCCTTTATTTGCCGGCCGCGATTTTGCCACTAACCCATTGTTTAACGGTGTGGCTACCAATAGAGTATCGCTGGCGGTTAGCTTTACTCATTTAGAAAGTAAAGAAAGCTTTACCGTGGTAGCTAACCATTTTAAATCTAAAGGCAGTTCGGGCTTAACTGATAGCAGCGATGCTAACTTCGATAAAAATGATGGCGCCGGCTTCTGGAATCAGCGCCGTTTGGAGGCTGCGCAAGCGGTGATTGCTTGGTTGCAAACTTCTCCCACAGGCTTGGTCGACAGCGATCAAATAATATTGGGCGACTTAAACGCTTATGCTGCAGAGGAGCCCATTCAATACCTGTTGGCAGAAGGCTTTAATAATGTGGAATCTGAGCATGCATACTCCTACGTATTCGATGGTCAAGTAGGCACCTTAGATTACTTGTTAGTGAGCGATAGTTTATTTGAAAAACTCACCGCTGCGCAGGTTTGGAATGTGAACGCCGACGAAGCCGATGCAATAGATTACAACTTGGATTACGGCCGCAGCGCGAGCTATTTTGACGCTAGTGTTGCTGCTCGCAACTCCGACCACGACCCCGTGCTAGTGGGCTTTGAATTAACTAAAGCCGCCTTCACACTACCGGAATTGGCTGCGTTCTTTTTACAGGAAGTTCGCGCAGGCAATATTTCACCTATGCACCCACGCAAGTGGTTTAGCTGGTTTTCGGTGTATTCTATTCAGAGTTCGCTGAACTACGCCGTACGCATGAACGAGCTGGGGCGCACTCAAGTGGCATGCCATATGCTAGCGCGCGTAGATGCAGTTACCGATAACCAAACTCGCCCACGAGATTGGGTTAAAGGTGAAAGTGTGAGCGAGTTCAACCAAAAGCTGCACGCTACTTTAGAGCCGTTGTCTTGTAACTAATTAAGCGCTAAACGCTAATCACTAGTTGCTAGTGATTAGCGTCTCAAAACTCCCGTTTAAAATCCCCTTGAACTTTTTAAAAGAATCCCTATCTTAACCTCCGCATTTCGTAAAACACTTTGTTATGGGACTTTCCCCTGCAGCGTTGGAGGCAAAAGCAATGTATTTTTCGATGAACACACCTTCTGCTATGCGTACTCACGCATCAGCCCCCATTTCTAGGGTTATTGCTCGACCACCCCCGTTCTAAATTGCGATTTAGTTCTCGTTTTACTTCCTATTAAGCTGCAGCACCTGCTTGCACTTAAATACTAACAATAACTCTTCTCGAAAGGAGGGATGTATGCTGGATGTTACCCAGTTAACTCGACGCTATGGCGATTTCAAAGCGGTAGATAACGTAAGCTTTACTATTAAAACTGGCGAGATTGTTGGTTTGCTCGGCCATAACGGCGCAGGTAAAACAACAATCATGAAAATGATAAGCGGTTACCTAGAGCCCTCTAATGGCTCGGTAAGCTTAGATGATGTTTCGCTAGAGGACGACGCGAAACTTGTGCAGCAGGGGCTTGGTTACCTACCAGAAAGCCTACCCGTATACCCCGAAATGAGCGTGGCAGATTACTTAAACTACGCTGCAGGTTTAAAAGGGCTAGAGGGTGAAATAAAAAACGCGGAGATAAAACGCGTTATACAAGCTACCGATATATCTGAAAAATTACTTGCTCCCATAGCGACGTTATCGCGCGGTTACAAGCAGCGGGTGGGGGTGGCGCAGGCCATTCTCGGTAAGCCCAAGTTGCTAATTCTAGATGAACCAACTAATGGTTTAGACCCCGAGCAAACCTTGCTAATGCGCAAACTTATTAAAGATATCGCGCAGGATGCAACCGTTATTCTTTCTACCCATATTATGCAAGAGGTAGAAGCTATCTGTTCGCGTGTACTTATGTTGCGTGCAGGGCAGCTGGCTGTGGATGAATTACTCGAAAATCTAAAACGCAGTAACTCATTACTGCTACATACGTCGTTGCCTTCCGATCAATCTACGTTGCTTACCCAGCTTACGGGGATAGCGAGTGTGTCTGCATTACCCAGCGAAAGCAGCAATGCCATTTACTGCATAGAAATAGAAAAAAATGCCGAGCTAGATAGCGTGGCCGCGTTAGTGGCCGAAACCATTGTGCAAGCAAAGCACAAGCTCATTCAATTAAAACCCGAAATACGTGACCTAGAATCGCTATTTAAAGAAGTTAATCAAACGAGTTCGTTAGGAGGTATAAGCCATGCAGCCTAATAATAATGCAAGCGTGCACTCAGACATGTTGCCAAAGGGCACCATAATGCGTGTGGCCAAAAAAGAGGTTGCGTTGTTTTTCGCCTCGCCCGTTGCCTATTTGTTTTTGGCAACATTTGCCGCAATTACATTGTTTATATTCTTTTGGGGGGAGTCGTTTTTTGCGCGCAATATTTCCGATGTGCGCCCACTGTTTGAATGGATGCCGCTACTGTTAGTATTTTTGTGTGCAACCTTAACAATGCGACTATGGAGTGACGAACGTCGCAGCGGTACCCTTGAATACATACTTACTCAAGCCGTGCCGTTATGGCATTTTGTTGTAGGTAAATTTCTAGGCTGTATGTTTTTACTTGCCGTTGCGTTAGTGTTGACATTACCTCTGCCTATTACCGTAGCGTACATAGGCGATTTAGATTGGGGCCCTGTATTCGCCGGTTACATAGCTGCTATTTTACTTGGTGCGGCTTATTTAAGTATCGGCTTGTTTGCCTCTGCCCGTACCGATAGCCAAATTGTGAGTTTAATAAGTGCCTGTGCGCTTAGCGGTTTATTATATTTGGTTGGCACTAGCAGTATTACCAGTTTTGCCGGTAATCAGTTTGGCGAATGGTTGCGCTTATTGGGTACAGGCTCGCGCTTCGAGTCTATTACTCGCGGCGTAATTGATATGCGAGACTTGTATTACTACATCAGTATTGCTGCGGTATTTTTAGTTCTGAATACCTACGTATTAGAGCGCGAACGCTGGGCTACCGATGGGGTTAAACCGCGTCATAAGCAGTGGGTGGCCGCCACCGCATTGCTTGCTTTAAATGCGCTAGGGGCAAATATTTGGTTGAATCAAATAAATGTATTGCGCATGGATGTTACCCACGGCAACCAATATTCCATCTCTGAATCCACTAAGGGGTATTTAAATCAACTGCAAGAACCGCTCTTGGTTCGCGGTTATTTCAGTGCAAAAACTCACCCACTACTTGCGCCGTTAGTGCCGCAAATGCGCGACTTAATAAAAGAATACCAAGTAGCGGGCAATGGTAAAGTTCGCATTGAATTTGTAGACCCGATGGCCGAGCCAGAGTTAGAAAAAGAGGCTAATCAAAAATTTGGCATTCAGCCAGTGCCATTCCAAGTGGCAGATAGATACCAATCATCCATTGTGAGTTCCTATTTTGATGTGCTAGTACAGTACGGCGACGAATATCAAGTACTCGGCTTTGGCGACCTTATAGAAGTACAAGCGCGCAGTGAATCTGACATTAATGTGCAATTGCGTAACCCAGAGCACGATTTAACCCGCGCAATTAAAAAGGTGCTACACAGCTATCAAGCTGGCGGTAATTTATTTGATACCGTAAAAAGCAATTTAATGTTTAACGCTTACCTCTCTGCAGACGAGAAACTACCGTCTCAATTGGCGGAGTTTAAACAGCAAGTAACCAGCGTACTTGATAGCACTAAAGCGCAGGCCGATGGGCGATTAAAAGTGAATGTTATCGACCCAGATAGCAACGCCGAAATAGCCAAACGCATTGGTGATGATTACGGCTTTATGCCCATGGCTACCAGCCTGTTTAGTAACGAGCGTTTTTATTTTTATATGACGCTCAGCAACGGCGAACAGGTTGTGCAAATCCCCATTGATGACATGACCCAGGCAAGCTTCGAGCGAAACTTAGAGGCAGGCATAAAACGCTTCGCTACAGGTTTTACCAAAACGGTTGCGCTGGTTACACCTAGCAATGCCCCTGCATCACCCTATATGGGTTACGGCCAAGGTGGCGCTCGTTTCTCGCGCTTAGAAGCATTTATAGGCAGCGAGTTGAATGTTATTAGCGAAGACTTATCCGATGGCGCTGTTTCGGGTGAGGCGGACATTCTAGTGCTGGCCGCGCCAAAAGAGCTGAATGAGAAACAAGTGTTTGCGGTGGATCAGTTCTTGATGAAAGGCGGTACGGTTATCGCTGCAACCTCACCGTTTTCGGCTAATTTATCTAACCGCAGTTTAGCTATGCAAAAGCATACCAGCGGCTTAGAAGATTGGTTAGCGCACTATGGTTTAAGCGTAGATGATGAGCTAGTACTCGACCCGCAAAATACGGCGTTCCCCGTGCCTGTTAGTCGCAATGTGGGTGGCTTTCAGCTGCAAGAAATTCGCATGTTGGATTACCCCTATTTTGTCGATGTGCGCGGCGAAGGGTTAAATGGCGATAATTTAATTAGCGCAGAGTTACCCCAACTAACAGTACCTTGGGCTTCCCCCATTGTGGTAAACCAAGAAAAGCAAAACGAACGCACGATAACCGAATTGCTGCGCAGTTCAAACAAGTCGTGGGTATCTCAATCGCTTAGTGTTGTGCCGCAGGTTAGCGCCAATGGCGTAAGTGGATTTACACCCAGTACCCAGCGCGATAGCTTCGCCTTGGGCGTGCTAAGCGAAGGGCGTTTCGACTCCTACTTCGCGGGTAAAAACTCGCCATTGTTAGAGAGCAAGCCAGAAGCTGAAACCGAAAACGCGTCACAAGAAGATACTGCTAGCGAAGCAGAAGAGGCGTTTCAATTTAGCGGCGTTATTGAACGCTCGCCTGAAACTGCACGAATTATTCTTGTAAGTTCTAACGACTTTCTACGCGATGAGGTTTTACAGTTAGTAAGCAATGCACAGCGTACCGAGTACCTCAACCCGTTACAGTTTGCAGCAAATGCTGTGGAGTGGTCTTTAGAAGACGCAGGCTTATTAAGTATTCGCTCGCGCGGCCACTTTAACCGCACTCTCCCTGCAATGGAGCAAAGCACACAGATGTTTTGGGAGTACTTTAACTATGGCCTGGCCGCTTTCGCGTTAGCGCTACTCGCCTTTGGCGCTCGCCGAGCACGCCAAGTAAAACAACGTCAATATGTAAAGCTTTTAGCTAACTAAGGTGGTTGCAATGAAAAAGCTAAATAAATGGTTGGCTAGTTTACTCGCGGTGCAACTGCTTGTTGCCGGTGGGTTAATACTAGGAAATCAGTCGCAAAATGGTGACTTTTCTGCCGAGCCATTACTGGCAGTGAGTGAAGATTCGGTAGATAAAATAATCGTATCCACTGCCGATGCGAGTGTTACGTTAATCAAAAAAAGTGATTCGTGGCATATAGACGCGCAGCAGGCGTACCCCGCAGCGCAATCCAAACTTAGCACTGTATTAAATCAAATTTCACAGTTACAAACGCGGTGGCCAGTTGCTACATCCAAAAGTGCCCATGCTCGATTTAATGTTACAGATGAATCGTTCGAACGAAAAATTCAACTATTTAGTGGTAATAAAGAGCTGCCCACTCTTTACATAGGTACGTCGCCAGGCTTTAAGCAATCGCATGTACGGGTTGAAAAACACGATGAAGTTTATGCGTTAAATTTAAATGCCTATGACTTTCCTGCAAAGCCAAATGATTGGTTAGATCGCTCGCTACTGGCAGTAAACAATGTGACGCGAGTAAAGAGCGAAAGCTACGTGCTGCGTAAAGAAAATAGCGACTGGCTAATTGCGAGCCCAGATGAAAGTGAAACCTGGACTGCCAATGTGCAAAAAGCCAGTGAGCTAAGTCGCGCGATGGAAAACTTCAAGGTGTCTGGTATTGCAGAGCAGGCGCCAAATTTCGAGGAGCCTTCAGCTAGCGATAACCTTGTAACCCTAGAGGTAGAAGGGGACGCTCAGCGCACGTTGCAGTTCCTAAAGCAGGAAAACAACTACTACGTGAAAGAGGTTGGTAGCAAGCAAGTGTTCACGCTATCTAGCTACGAGTTTAATCGCTTAGCGGGCATCGAAAGCAGTGACCTGATTATTGCTAATGCTGAGCCATCTGAAGAGAGCGCAAACGATACAGCCGACAGCGATCAAGCGGGTTCTTAATTCCTTTCTTTAACCTTGCGCACCCTTTCGGGTGCGCACTCCCCCTCAAGAATTTTCTGCACAAGCGTCTATACTCTTTATTCAGACCACCCTGAATTGGTTAACCAATTCAGGGTATATAAAAGGCTGTTTCTAGATGTTTTTACTCATAACCAGTGGGATTTCTTGTTTAAAGCCTAAATTGCGGCTATTCTCAGCGTACAAGCAAATTGGTCTTCAAATTGGATTGGTTGAAATAAAACCAATTTGGGGTTTTGGTTAATAGTAGAGAGTTCTTATGTTTAAAATAAAGAATAAAAGCCTTTTAAGCTTAGGCCTTGTGGCCGGTGCTGTGGGCGTAATCGGTTGTTCGAATACCGTTCAAGAAAAGCAGATGCAAGCAGGCGATGTTGTACTGCCCGCAATGGCATACGATTTAAGCCATTGGAAAATTACCGTTCCGCTAGACGACAACAAAGATGGCAAAGTTGACGAAGTGGATACCAAGGCGCTGCAAAAGTATATGCACTCAGACTATTTCTATGTAAATAGCGAGGGCGGATTGGTATTTGCTACTCCTAACCAAGCCACCACTACCAGCGGCTCGTCAAACTCACGCAGTGAATTGCGCCAAATGATTCGCGGCACCAATACTAGAATTGGAACTAAGTCGCCAGGCAATAACTTTGCATTGGCTTCGCACCCACAGGCAAAAGCATTTGGCGATATAGGCGGCAACTTAAAAGCTACTTTAGCGGTAAACCACGTTGCCCTTAATGCCAAATATACTGATAAGTTTCCTGCATACTCTGTTGTAGTGGGGCAAATTCACGCCGGCAAAGATAAAGACCTAATCGCCAAAGGCGAGGGGTATGGCTGGGGTAACGAGCCTATCAAAATCTATTACAAAAAATGGCCCGATCATAAAACGGGGTCAGTTTTTTGGACATACGAGCGCAACCTAGAAAAAGCAAATCCAGATAGAACCGATATTGCTTATCCAGTATGGGGCAACACTTGGGATAATTCAGAAAACCCAGGCGACAAAGGCATAGCATTAGATGAATCTTTTAGCTATGAGATAAACGTGTACAAAGACATCATGCACTTAACCTTTACTGCGGCGAATAAACCTACAGTTAAATACAGCATTAACCTAGCAAACAATGTAAATGCTTACGGCAAGGTGGATGAAAAAGATCATCCTAAAGGTTATTTAGGCGATTGGTTGTACTTTAAAGCCGGCGCTTACGATCAGTGTAGTGTGAAAGATGACCCTGGCTTTTGGTACCCAGCCTGCGCTGGTACCGGCGATTGGGAAACCGACAAGAAAAACGGTGACTACACACGCGTAACATTTACAAAGCTTGAGCTAGGTAAAGGCTATAGCGTAAGCAAGTAATCGAATTAATTTTTATCTATTTTTAAAGCCCCGCCTTAAAGCGGGGCTTTTTTTTGGGGCGGAATTTCTTTTACTGCAGGGGGATTGATCTATTTTTCTGGCTAGCGCGTAAAGGTAAGGGTGTTTTTATTCAATTGCCGGCTGTAAGCAAGGTGGAGCCAAATGAACGAAATAGCTAAAAAATTACGACGTGCTCTGGCGTGTACGGCGTTGATAGTACTCTTTACCGGGTTAGCAGGGTGCAGTGGTGTAGATGTGAAAACTTATAAAAACAACTCGCCACGCCTAGTGTTGCCCCAGTTTTTTAACGGCGAGCTGCACGCTCACGGCATAGTTAAAAATAGGCAAGGTAAAGTCATTCGCTATTTTAATGCAAAAATATTGGCGCATTGGGATGATGCCGGTATAGGGCATTTAGATGAATACTTTGAGTTTGATGACGGCGAACAACAGCGCAGACAATGGCAATTACAGCCCGATAGCACGGGTGGCTTTGTAGCAACCGCGAATGACACCGTTGGGGAGGGGGTAGGCGAAGTTGCCGGCAATGCTTTATTCTTAAATTACGTGCTAACGGTTCCATACAAAGGTAGCGCTATAAATGTAAAAGTAGAAGACCGAATGTATATGGTAAATAAAAACACGCTTATTAATGAATCGGTATTAACCAAATTTGGCGTGAAAGTGGGGTATGTGACTTTAGTTATTGTGAAGACTTAGCTTGTTGCGAAATCTTAATGTGGTGGTAGTCATCGATAACATTTAGCGCTAACGATTTTAATCGGTTGTTAGCGTTCTGCTATTTCTACAGCACAAGGAATGAAACTATTTAATCTAAAGCTATAAACAAAAATAATTATTATGCTTAGATTGTCTAATAAGCAGAGTTGAAAATATCTCCACAGGGTATATATAAGAAGTACTGGTGTTGTGTCCTTGGTGAGCGCACCAGTTTGGTTGTTTTTATTTTATATTGCTTCTAACGGAGGATGTATTATGAACTCAATTGATCTTACCCCTCTTTATCGCAGCAGTATCGGCTTCGATAGGCTAGCGTCATTATTAAACAGTGCTGCAACTACCGATGCTGTTTCGTCGGGGTACCCCCCTTACAATATCGAAATGCTAGATGATAACCGGTACGCAATAGAACTTGCTGTGGCGGGCTTTTCTGAAAGTGAACTCGATATTAATGTAGAGAAAGGCGTGTTAACTGTTCGCGGTAAGAAAAATACCGACAAAGAGCACCGATATCTCCATCAGGGCATTGCGCATCGTGCATTCGAGCGCAATTTTAATCTTGCGGATTACGTAGAGGTTGTTGACGCTACGTTAAGCGACGGTTTACTCACTATTAGCTTGGTTAAAGAGGTGCCAGAGGCGATGAAACCTCGCGCTATTCCCATAAATAGTGGTGAAAAAGCGATAGAAAACAAGCAGGAGGAGCAAGCAGAAGCTAACGATAGTGAAGCTGCATAACCGCAAGGGGGCCGTGGCTTGCTGCGGCCCCTATGTTCGAATAGCGATGTTTGAATTATAAAGTGCGAATTCTAATGTTCGATTCCCAACAGTCAAATTCGATGGAGGTAGTGTTTATGAACTTACAAACTCTTAACCCTTGGAATTGGTTTAAACACGAAGAGGCGGCAAAACAACACGCTGCAGCACCAGCTATACACAGTGCGGAAAACAGCGAGACAAGCGCGCCGCAATTGAATAGTTTAATCCAATTGCATCAACAAATGGATAAGCTGTTTGACGATGTATTTAGTTCATTCGGTTTTCCGTCGTTGGGCGCGCGCTTCGCAGATGCGAATTTACTTACTAACCGCGCTAATAGTTTGCTTGGCGGTTACCGCCCCACTGTGGATGTGAGTGGCGATAAAACTCACTACCATATTAGTTTGGATGTGCCCGGCCTGAGCGAATCGGATATATCGATAGATGTAAGTAACGATGTATTGACTATTCGCGGTAGTAAAGAGGAAAAGGCTGAGCAAAACGAGAAGCATGTATATCGTATGGAACGTCGCTATGGTTCTTTTCAGCGTACTCTTTCGCTGCCTAGTGATGCCAACACAGACGATATAACCGCCCAGTTAAAAGATGGTGTATTAAATTTGGTTATCGCCAAAAAAGACGTGCCACCGGAAGACGTGAAACGTATTCCAATTAATAGTGTGCACTAAAAAACATGGCTGCATAGCTATAGCTATATAACAATGGCGGCGCAGGCGCGAAAGTGCCTGCGCTTTATTGTTGTGTGGCAATTGCAGCTTAAGGTTTGATGCAGTAAACCCGTTTGGCTGACGTAAGAGGCTAACTTAAGGAGAAGGGTGCACAACGCAGCAGTTGCGACCATGGGCTTTAGCTTCATATAGCGCTTTATCGGCACGTTGAATAGTGGCGTCTATTTCTTCCTCAGGAAAATACTCCGCAATACCTATAGATATTGTAACTTTTTCACCCGGTGGTAGGTTTTTAAACTCTAGCTTAGCAACTTCTTCCCTTACCCTGTTTGCTTTAATTTCAGTTCCTTCGAGAGAGGTGCTAGGTAGAATGAGTAAAAACTCTTCACCGCCATATCGGCCAAAACAATCCATTGTGCGTAGTGATTTGGGTACTTCTTCTGCTATGCGTTTTAGTACTTCGTCGCCCGCTTGGTGTCCATAGGTATCGTTAATGCGTTTAAAGTGATCGACGTCTAGTATGCAGATACCGATAGCGGTATTCGGCTCACGCTTACGCTTCACTTCTGTATCCAGTACTTCAAATATTTTACGCCTATTGGCTATGCCAGTTAATTCATCGCGGTTTGCCATATCGCTAATTTTAACTAAGGCAATATTTAGTTCTTTGTTGCGATTGCGTAGTTTACTTCTTAGGCCGCTAATGTACCCGCCGATGATAGTGATTTGAATGACTACAACTATTAAGGCAAAAGCCTGTAATACCTCCATGGTTGGATTGATTGAATCGGGCCTATTTTTATTAATGAGAAGTATCATCAGTATGTATAAAGCTATAAACAATATGCCAATTTGGAGAAAAGTACGGGTTGTAAGTGCCAGCATGCCGTAAAGCAGGGGCACAATCGCTACCACAAGGAAAGACGCGCGTGCTTGCCCTAAATCTAGAAAATAGACGCTATAAAGCGTTGGGACCAGAGATACGATCATTTGCGCTGCTGTCATACTATGGTCTTTACAGCGCAAGTTGTAACCGCGGTATATTAGATAAAAGAATACGGCATTAATAACAACCAAACTGACAAAAAAATGAAAAGGTATTTGCCAGGCGACCAGGTCTAGCCAAGCGCAAAACGAGAGAATACTCAGGGTGACTAAGTAGGAAGCAACAGACATAGACAAGCGTTGCAGGCGAGTTGCTTGCTGAGGTGCGAGTTTGGATTGTTTGTTAAATAGCTTATTCAATATTTACAGCCAATTCTCACTTATTGCTAAAAGGGAGAGCTAAACGCCCATACCTATAAGCATAGGCGAAAGCCGAAAGTTTTGCTGGTTATAAGTGGATTGCTTGCTTGGCGCCCAATTTAACAAACGTGGGCTTTGCTAAAGGCTTCATTTGCGCCCGTTGTTGAAAGTGGGAGCTTAAAATTTACGTAATTAGCTTTGCCATAATCCGTGTTACCAAGGCGAGAAAATACTTGGTTTAGAAGTCGGTGCACCGTGTGACGGCCTTTACAGCTGTGTGCCAGTAAATTTTGCCGTTTCAGGCACAGCGTTTTTCTCCCGCTTTCACACTTTGTTGAATAAAGGACGACCGCCATACCCCACAAGTGTAATTTGGCCGAGCTTGCTGCCTAACTATAAAAACTACAGCGCAAGTTTTGACCGGCTGCCACACCTTTACTGTCTGTGTGCTTAGCCTGCCTCATCTATCAAATAATAATTACACTAGGATACTTACATGATACTGCGACTGATACGTGCCGCAATTTACATTGTGGCGTTTGTTTCTCTTATCGCCTGTGGGGGCTCAAGCACATCCAAGCCCGCGCAACCGGATATTCCCGATACGGATCTGCCTGACACGGGAACACCCGAACCCGAAAACAGCGATCCAGTTGTTCAATCTACGCCGGCTACAGCCATTGCGGCGGGCAACGTGTATAGCTATCAAATAATGGCTAGCGACGCAGACGAATCGGATGTCATTAGCTATGCGGCGGTTACTTTGCCTAGCTGGCTGGCGTTCGACCCAGATACCGGAATACTTACCGGCACGCCCCAGCAAGCTCATGCTGGTAATGCTGAAGTGGTGCTTAGCTATAGTGACGGCAACGTAACCCTGCAGCAGCAATTTACAATTGCAGTTAGCGCGAGCTACACCGAAGAGCCACCAACACCGATGAGTCGCCCAACCGTAAATGCGGCGGATACCAGTACTTACACTATTACTGCCTACGGCGCGGGCAGTATTGCGGATGCGATTAACCCTGCTAGCTATGGCTGTGTGTACGATTACGGTAATTGGATTTATAACGCCGGCGTTGTGGAGCCAGGAGTAAGCGGCTGTGACCCTATAGGCGCACCAACCTACCGTACACCGCAGGTGGTTGGGGAAGCGGCAAGCGTGCCAACCCCAACGCATAAATGGTGGGGCTCGGTTTCTTTTTTAGGTGAAATGAAAATAGGTGACCCGGCAGGCGCAGGTTACATAACGCCAGACCCAATAACTGCACGTATCTCGAATAAAGGCGTGCGTATTATGGGCATACCCAACGGCTTGGGCGCGCAAGGCAACCAGTTTATTTACTCTGTACCCGACCCTTTTAGCGAGGTATTCGATGGAATAGCGGTAGCGAATAGCGAATATGCCAACCTAGAAGCGTATTTAAAATCCTACAGCGATGGCACCGCTACCGTGCAATGGCAGAGTGGCAACCTGCCGGTTATGCAGGCCACATTTGTACACGGCTCCCCCTATGTGTTTTTTAAAGCCTATCGCGGCAACATGGTGTTGCGCACCAAAGCTGCAGACGGCGGTGAAAAAGGCACGTTTTATAATGAAAATAATAGTTTAGGTATTTGGACCAGTGTAGCGGGTAACAAAAATGACTTTTTAATTACCGGTGAAGGCGAAACGGTTTTTAACAATATCGAAACCGATACCATTACGTTAACCAATGCAGCGAACGAATTTACCTTAACGTTATTACCTACAGCGGGCGCCGGTACACCTTCAAGTACTGTTATTCAGGCGTTTGAAGATAGCGCCCGTGCAGTGGTTGCCAAAGTAGATATTCAATACTCGGTAGACCGTACCAATAACATGGTAACGGTTACTCATACCTATAAAAATGAAAGCAATACGCCAGTGCAAACCCTCGCGGGGTTACTGCCCATGCATTGGAAGTATTCCGATACAGCATTAAGCGGCTACAAAACCCGAAGTGCGCGCGGGATGGTGCAATTTGCCCATATTGATTCGTTTAGCTACACCATTCCTTATGTGGGAGTATTACCGTATTTACCGTCATCGGTAGGGGATTTCGATTCCTCTGTGCTCGCAGGCTTAGTGCAGGCGTTTGTAGCTGAAGGGCCAGAAAATTGGAACCCGCACACCGATACCTATTGGTCGGGCAAAGCGTTTAATAAAGTTGCCGAGTTATCGGCAATAGCGCGCTCGGTAGGTATGACAAGCGAAGCAGATACGCTGTTAAATTGGCTTAAAGCCGAACTGCAAGATTGGTTTAGCGCCAACACCAACGGCAGTTTGGATGAGAAAAAATACTTTGTGTACGATGCCGAGTGGAATACCTTGCTTGGCCTAGAAGAATCTTTTGCTGCACACCAACAACTAAACGATCACCACTTTCACTACGGCTATTTTGTACGCGCCGCTGCAGAAATATGCCGAGTAGATGCAAGCTGGTGTGGCGCAGACCAGTATGGTCCCATGGTGGAACTGCTTATTCGCGATTACGCCGGTGCCAAAGACGATACTATGTTCCCTTACGTGCGTAACTTCGACCCCGCCAATGGCTTTTCTTGGGCATCGGGTAGTGCCAACTTTGTGCTGGGTAACAACAACGAATCCACATCCGAAGCGGCCAATGCCTATGGTGCAATTATTCTGTACGGGTTAATAACTGGCGATAATGAGTTAGTGGAGCGCGGTATGTATTTGCACGCGTCTTCGTCGGTGGCCTACTGGGAATATTGGAACAACATCGACCGCTACTTGGGGGCCGATGCCGACCGCGATAATTTTCCATCGGGTTACGACAAACTAACTACCTCTATTATTTGGGGGCATGGCGGCGTGTTCTCTACCTGGTTCAGTGGCGCTTACGCTCATATTCTTGGTATTCAAGGGCTGCCTACCAACCCGCTTATTTTTCATGTGGGCTTACACCCCGAGTATATGGAAGACTATGTGGCACTGGGTTTAAGTGAATCGAGCAACAATAAACCTTCGGGGTTAATCGACGATCAGTGGCGCGATATTTGGTGGAACCTATGGGCCTTGACTGATGCAGAAGCGGCCATCGCCGATTACAACACGGTAGGCAGTAACTATGCGCCAGAGTTTGGTGAAACCAAGGCGCACACCTACCACTGGTTGCACACGTGGAATGCGCTCGGCCATTTAAAAACCGGCACTGGCGAGCTAACGGTAAACGACCCCGCTGCATTAGTGTTTGAAAAGGACGGAATAAAAACCTACGTAGCGTATAACTTTAGCGGTACACCAAAAACTATTTTGGCTAGCGATGGCTTTGAGTTTATTGCGCAGCCCAATGATTTTACCGTGGTGACCACCGCCGATAACAACCCCGACGACACGCAACCGCCTACACTACCGGCAAACTTGCAAGCGCTTAACCTTACCCAAACGAGCTTGGATGTTAAATGGGATGCATCTACCGATAACTACCGTATGGCAGGTTATGTAGTGCAGGTATTACAAGCCGATACATTAATAGAAGAAACGTCTTCTATAGCCAGCATCGCCTCGTTTAATAACTTAACGGCCAGCACAAGTTACACCATTCAAGTTAAAGCTAAGGATCGCTCTGGCAATGAAACCGCATGGGTAAGCATTACGGTAACCACGCCCAGCGAAACCGACGATTTACTACCAACACTTGATGGCGGTGTATATAGCGCAAACGTGGGGCCTAACTCTGCGGATTTAAGCTGGGCGGCAGCAACAGATGATCGCGGTATAGCAAGTTACACCATAGAGGTGCAGGTTGGCGGCGCAGTATTTGTAACTGAAACAGTGTTTGATACTTCGTATGCGCTTAGCGGATTGACCGAAGCAACCGAATACAATGTGGCGGTTTATGCTACAGATACCGGCGGTCAACAATCTGCCACTATTAGCGGTATTGTTAATACCACCAGCAATCCATTTGGCAGCGGTTGCGAATTGATTTGTGCCAGCGCTACCTCTAGCTCATCTGTTACGTTTACTGTGCATCAAGCGGGCGCGGTAGATATTCACTACTTAGTGAACGGTGGTAACCAGCAAAATGTAAGGATGTCTGCTCAGGCAGACACAAGTGTTTACGAGGTAACTGGGCTAAGCGCGGGGGATGTGGTGCGAGTTTCGTTTACCGTTATTCCATTAGATGGCGGCGCGTACGATACCGATTGGGAAAACTACACTTTTTAAGCTTGGTTGTTATGGCGTGCACCTCGCGGGGTGCACGCCCCTTTGTGGTCACTATTTATTTATATGGCTAGGAAGCAAGGCCATGGGTAGGTGGGCTAATTACTTGAATTAGGATTGGTCAATATAGTTATCCATTATTGGTATTAAAATTGGTTGAATCTTGTGTTGGAAGGCTTGCGGCCGTGTGCTAAAGTCTTTCGCTAGGCTTTATTCAATAATCTAAGTTGTGCGTACAGCAAAGTAGGCATGCTTATATAACCAAAATAGTGAGATTTATGAAGGCTATACTTTTCTTTTTATATGCACTTAGTTTTACCCTCCTAACAGTAGCTCACGCAGATGAAGAAAAGGATTTTGCTCAAGCGTATAGTCAATACACTCAAGCGTTAGAAAAAGGTGATGCAAAGGCAGCATTACAATACGCTAAAAAAACCTACGACCTAGGTATGTTGGTATTAGAGCCAGATAGCGAAAGCCTTTTGGCAGTTACCGATAATTACGCAGCCTTGCTACTTAAAAAAGGGGATAGCAAAGGGGCATTGAAACTGTACAAAGCCGTGTTGGCAGATAACGAACGCGCATACGGCCGTTACGCTAAATCGCTGGTTCCTATTCTCGAGTCTATCTACAAAATTGAAGCCAAATTTAGCCCTAAGTCTGCTGAAGATGTGAAAGTACGCTACTTCAAGCTGCTTTATCGCCATAACCCAGGTGAAATTGCCAAGTCGATGGACGAGGGGGTTTTACCGCCAGCAGATAATGTAAGTGATGTAGCTGCAGACATTACCGCCACCACGGGCTTATCTGTAAAAACCCACGAGGGGGATCACTGGTCCATTTTGTACACTGGCAATAATGACGAAGGTGCGAAAATATTCGATCAGCAGCTTGAAATATCCTACCGCTCTATACGCGAGTTTTTAATTTCTGCCAACCTTGCGGTTAAACCCCTAGATACCAAGCTGGTAGCCATATTGTTTCAAGACGAAGCCGAGTATATGGATTACCTAAAAAAGAAGGACTACCTTATTCGTGGTAAAGGCTCATACAGTGAGCGAGCGGGCTTGCTCATTATGCACGACAACCTAAGCAAGCGTTCAGATTGGAACTTCTTCAAGCAAACCAACTTTATAACTAAAGAAGCGTTACAGCAGGTTGCGGTTGCGGCAAACGTGTTTTCCACAACGAAAACCTACTACCCACTGTGGCTGTACGATGGCTTAGCTTACTCCTTTGAGTTTAATGATATTAAGCAACCCTTCGGCCCGCATACTCAAAATATCTCCTCTACTAACTGGTCGCGAGCGCAAGATCTAATCGACAATGGCGGTTGGTTGAGTATTCAAGACCTCGTTCGCTTGGATAATCTAGAAGAAAAAGAGAAGTCCAACAAAGAAGTGCTCTACATAATGGGTACCTATTTGGTACGTTTTTTATACGAGCAGCGAGGGGATGAGCTTATAGATTACCTATTGCTCTTGCCCAAGCAAAACAAAAATGCGCAAAAATCTATGTATAGAGAAAAAGCCTTTAGAAAAGCCTTTGGCGACCCGGCAGATCTAGATAAAGACTGGCGCCGCTTTTTAAAGAATGAAGGTATCGAACTGAAATTGTAAGAATTACTTTAAGCTAAAATTATTACCCCATTCATGGGTACTAAGATTTCAAAAAGCCGAGTGGTCACCGCTCGGCTTTTTTGGTTCCGTTTGGGTCGTTAAAAAATCATACAATAATATTCGGTGGTTAAGCTTTACGCGAAAGCGCTTACATGGTCTTGAGTGCTTTTTCGAATTTATACCTCAAAACAGCGACATATCCCCCCTTAAATCGACCTGTGTCAACATCTTTTCTGCTGTTTTTTGCTAAGCATCTAAACGCCAAAACTGCCCTGCAAGCCCTATAAAACCTAGGCGTTCGAATCGTTTGGCTAGGTCGAACCTTCTGTTTTCAATTGATTCTCACTCAGTACCCTTTAGTCGAACGACGTTTTTTTCATCCCCTCTTACTATCGGGTACATAGCGACATTTTTTGTGAGCTGTATCAAGTTTATAGCTATGTGCTAATCACTGATTTAAGGGCGTGTTTGTCGCTCGCGTTGCTGCGAAGCAACGTTTCAGGCATGCCCAATACGCAATCAATAATAATCAATAATGGGGTTAACAATGGTTAAGAATAAATTGTATCTAGCGCTATCTATAGCGGCTGCTACAAGCCTAACGGCATGTGGTGGTGGCGGGGATGCGGCTGATGACACTGTTAAACGCAACGTATTTGCCGTAGGCGATGTGTTTAAAACGCAAGAAGATGGCGATGCGGTTGAGGCGGATGTAAGTGAAAACGATTTTGGCAGAGGCCTCACGTTCGCATTAGAAAGCGGTAGCACCACGGCTAATGGCGAGCTGGTATTCAATGCCGATGGCTCTTTTACGTATACACCCAATGCGGACTTCTCTGGTAAAGACTCCTTTACCTATGTGGCCACCCACACCGCATCGGGCGATACAGCCAGTGCCTTGGTGACTATTAACGTAATAAGTGACTTTGAAACCATCGAGGAATCTGGGTGGACGCTAACGTGGTCCGACGAATTCGATAGTTTAGATAGCATGGCGTGGGATGCGATGAACGCATCTGCTTCTGAAGGTGTGTTGTCGGTAAGCGCTGTAGAAGGGCAAACATCTTACGTTAAAAGCACCGCTGCACTGGGGCAGGCTGGGCGTATTGAGGCGAGCATTCAGTTGCCCGATGGTAAAAGCTTGTACTCTGGCTTTGGCTTAATGCCAATGGCCGACATGTTCGATGGTAAAAATGCATTAATGGCCATCGAGAGCGCGAACAATAAGGCAACTGCTGGTGGTCATTGGGGTATTGGATTAGTAAATGGTGTTGAAATTAATGAACCCACTAACGCAGTAGTACGTGCGGAATTTCATACCTATGCCATAGAGTGGAATGAGAGTCTGATTCGCTGGTATATAGATGATATACATATTCATACCGTAGATACCCTTAATACCTGGTCATACAATTTAAGCGGCGATACCGTGGTTGCCGATACTACCACTAAGCCGTTTAGCCAAGACCTGCAAATAATGATGGAGTTAACGGCAGCAAGTTCAGGTTTGCCAAATGCAATGCTGGTAGATTTTGTAAAGGTTTATGAGTGTGACACGTCTGTTACCGATCAAATAGAAAGCTGCGCATTCGCGGCTGACGAAAATGTGGATAAGCTTGCTTCCAACCGTATTGAGTCGGTTGGTGAAATTGTTACCCCATTGTTCACAGATGAGCTTACATCGTTAAGCTGGCATTACTCTGATGCCGAAGAAGCTGTTACTTTTGTTACAGAGCAAGAAAGCGCTGTGCCTACTCATAGAGGTATTGTTTCTCAGCCCGACGTTATGGAGCCTGTAGCAGAAGTTGCACCAGTGGACCCTGTAGAAGAAGGTGAAGAGGGCTACGAGGAATATCAAGCTTACTTAGCTTATGTGGACTACCTGAACTATTTAGAAACTCTCGCATTTTTAGATACAGTGGACCCAAGCCGCGAACGTGGCGCTGTTATTCGGTATCAATCGGATGCAAGCACATGGTCTAATTTTAGTTTGAATACTCCGAGCTTAGGCTTAGTTGGAAAAGATTCCGCGCTGCAGTTTGATATGTATATCGATAGCGCATCTACAACTACCGAAACCATCGAAATACGCATGGAAACCGGTTGGCCATTCCTTGGCACTGTTCTGCTAAACGTTGCAGACTTGCAGCTAGATACTTGGGTGACGTACAACATTCCCGTTAGCGACTTTTTAGCCAATCCATTTATTACACCCGATTGGGCAGTGGGCCAAGACTGGTTCTTGGGCGGTAACGGTGTTGAAGGGCAGCCTCTCTATTTAGATACCAATTCAATTACTAAAGCCATTGTGGTTCAGCTAGCAGCACCAGGGCATTTAGTTTTCGATAACGTTGCAATTACTTGTGTTTCGAATGAAAGCTGCTTCCAGGGGCCATTAGCCAAACAGCCCATCGTAAAGGCCGGTCCTGCTCCCATTATTTACGAAGCAGAAGCTTACACGGCGGTAACGGGTGAAGTGCAAACGGAAGATACCCAAGACGCGGGCGGCGGCCAAAACGTTGGCTATATCGACGCAGGTGAAGCATTGGAATACACCATTGTTGCACCTATCGACGGTACCTATAAATTCCAATATCGCTTGGCAAGTGGCTTAGAAAGCGCTTCTGAGTTTGATGTTTCTATCGACGATATGCTTATCGATGGCCAAAGCCTACCTGGTACTGGTGGCTGGCAAGTGTGGACCACATTGGAGTCTGGTGAGTTTGATCTAACTGCTGGTGAACACGCTATTGTGTTTAATTTTGCTGGCGGTATGAACTTTAACTGGTTTGCAATTGTTCCGCCCCCTATTGCGATTTTTATCGAAGCTGAAGATTACTCGTCAATGGCTGGTGTTCAGCTTGAAGACACCGCAGATGAAGGCGGCGGTCAAAATGTTGGGTATATCGACGCAGGTGATTTCCTTCAATACAACGTCGAAGTGCCGGCTGATGGTACCTACTTCATTGAATTGCGTGTAGCCAGCAGTGGTGGTAGCGATGGCTTTACCATTACTTCCAATGGCATTACTACAAGCACTATTCCTGTAGCGGATACCGGTGGTTGGCAAAATTGGACTACTCAAACTGTAGAGATGCAATTGTCTGCTGGTCAACAAACACTTCGTTTCGACTTTATCGGTGGGGCCATTAACTTTAACTGGATCAATGTCACCAACTAACGCTTAACATAGCCCGCCGCACACTTAAGCGGCGGGCATACCTTGAATGCGTTACTCGAAATAAATACAAACGTTTAAAAAAATAATCGCTCCAATTAGGGGACAAAAAATGTATAAGCAATCATTCAAACATAAATTACTGGCTGTAAGTATTGCTACAGCAGTAGCTGCAAGTGCCAATGCACAAGAGCAGCAAACACAAGCAGAAGATAATCAAGAAAATGCACTTGAAGAAGTAATCGTTACGGGTATTCGCGCAAGCTTACAGCGCAGCATGGATATGAAACGCGATGCCAAAGGTGTTGTGGATGGCATCTCCGCAGAAGATATGGGTAAATTCCCCGATACAAACCTCGCTGAATCGTTACAACGTATTACGGGTGTTGCGATTGACCGTGAGCGTGGTGAGGGTTCTAAAATTACGGTGCGCGGTTTTGGACCAGATTTTAACATTGTTACTTTTAATGATCGGCAAATGCCTACTAACGGGGGTAGGTCGTTCGATTTTGCGAACATTGCTTCAGAAGGTATTTCGGCGGTAGAGGTTTATAAGTCTGGTCGCGCAAATGTTGCTACTGGTGGTATTGGTGCAACAGTAAACGTAAAAACAGCTAAGCCATTGGACAAGCCCGGTTTTCAAGCTGTAATTAGCGGTAAGGGTGTGCATGACCCGAGCAACAGAGATGGGGCATCTGTAACGCCTGAAATATCAGGCATTTTTAGTAATACTTTTGCAGACGACACCTTCGGTATTTCTTTGGCTGCAAGTTATCAAGATCGAGAAGGTGGATCTCAGTCTGCAACCACGCAGGATTTTTACAGCCGTAACTTGGTTACGCAAGAGCAAATTGATAACGGTGAAGGAGATAGTGGTGCGATAGCGGTTGGCGATCCAACAGCTATTGGATTCCCTTCTGAAGTTGGTGAGGGTGGCATTTATGCAATTCCTACTAACATTCAATACAACCTTGATGAGTTTAAGCGCGAGCGCACAAATGCCCAGCTAACCATGCAATGGCGCCCAATTGATACTGTTACAGCAACAGTGGATTACACCTATGCAGAAAATGCCATATCGACCGAGCATACAGATTTATCCGCATGGATTGACCCTGGCTGTCAAACTAGAGAGTCCGAATGGGTGCAGGAAGGGCGTATCTGGTCTCCAACTACTTATCGTCATGTAGGGTGTGCTACTGATAGTTTACAAGGCGTTGGTAAGTTTGCGATTTTGAACGAGAACAATTCTATTGGCCTAAATATTAAGTGGGACGCGACAGAAAAATTAAGCTTTTCTTTGGATTATCACGACTCAAGCGGTGAAAACAGCCCTAATAGTAAGTACGGTTCAAATAGCGTAGTTGCTGTTGCGTCTAACAACCGAATTACAACTAGCGGTTATTTCTCTGCAGACGGTATGCCAATACTGGATGTTGAACTAGGTGAGCGTAACGACTACGGTCAAATTATTCGTGTAGATGAAAAAGACCCGAACGATGTACGAATTACCGGTAGTATATTTGGCACTGCAGTTTCTCGAATGGATGTTAAGCAGCTACAAATACAGGGTGATTTTGAATTCGATGGCGGACATACCATCGATTTTGGTGTGGCTACAATGGAAGTTAAAAACCGCAGCCAATATACCGATATTCAGCGTAACAATTGGAGCGGCGTCGGTGAGCCAGGTGATATAGCCGATCTATTAAGTTTCGAATCTATTGACGGTGTGTTTGATAGCTTGAATGGTGGCGGCGACCCACGACAAGAAACGTTACTTTATTCTTGGGACTTCGATGCTCTTATTGAAAGAGGTGAAGATCTGTTAATTTCTGGAGACCACACAACAAACCCTTCTAAGGGTGGGGGACCGTGCGGTACCGGTTATTGCCCAACCTATAATTTTAATTCTGATGAGTTGACCACCGAAACCTCTAGTTCGGTTTATGTGCAAGGCCATTATTTAGGTGAAGCGTTTAATCGTGATTACAACGTATATGCTGGTTTACGGTATGAGTACACCGAAGTGAATTCCGAAGCTCTTTCCCCTGTTGTAGGCGGGGTTGGTTGGGATGTTTCGTCTAACACATTCCTCTACGGTTATTTAAAAGATGAAAACGGCGATGACCTGCAGGAATTTACTGAGTTAACAGGTGATTACGATGTCTTATTGCCTAGCATTGATTTTGATATTGAATTAATAGACGATTTAATTTTGCGCGCTTCTTATAGCAAAACAATTACTCGTCCTACCTATGGTGCCTTAAAGGGGCAGTTAAATATTTGGTCGATAGGTAAAGAAGATAGTACAGCCGGTAGTGGTAACCCACAATTGTTACCTATGGAGTCCGATAACTTAGACCTTTCTATAGAGTGGTACTACGGTGAGGCCAGCTACGCATCTGCTGGTATTTGGTCTAAAAATGTTACTAACTTTATAGCGAATGGCACGTTTGAAGATATTCTACTATATGAGAATGTTACTACACCTTATGGTGGAGCCTTGTATCAAGAAGCGATAGAGGCCATTACAGGTGGCGATTCAAGCGTTACTTTTGATGACGACGACATTAATACCTATTTCATTGAAAACTACGCGAATGGGAATAACCCATATGTAATTATCACTGGTGAAGGCGAAGATGCCACTGTGCAGCTAGATGGCGCACCCGGGGACCCTGCTATTTACTTTGACGTAAGTAAACCAGTCAATCAACGCAAAACCAGCGTGAATGGTATGGAGTTTATGGTGCAGCATACCTTTGGCGAAACGGGTTTCGGCTTACAGGCGAACTACACTATTGTAGATGGCGATTTAGATTACGACCTTAACCTTAATGAAGAGCAGTGGGTTGTGCCCGGAATGAGCGATACCGCTAACCTTGTGGGCTTTTATGATAAAAATGGCTTAGAAATCCGTTTGGCTTATAACTGGCGTGATCAGTTCTTAGTTGACCCAGGTAAAGATCCAAAGTTTGTTGAAGAGTATTTTCAGTTAGACCTGAATGTTAGCTACGAAATTAACGACAATGTGTCTGTATTCGTAGAGGGTATTAACATCACCGAAGAAAATAAACGTGTACACGGTCGTTCAAGCTATCAAGTACGTGAATACGCTGTAGGTCACGCCCGCTATAACCTAGGCGCTCGTTACGTCTTTTAAGCGTGTGTAGTAAAGCTAATGAGTAATATGGTAACCCATACAAGCCGCTTAATTTAGCGGCTTTTTTTATGTTCTATAATGTAGTTTAAATAAGCTAGATGGCGTGGTAAAACACAATGTTATGTTATAGGCTGAGCAAACAGCAAACAGCAAACAGCAAACAGCAAACAGCAAACAGCAGAATTTAGAGCTACATATAAATAACGCTTTTCATATGGTGCCCACAGGCTGGAGATAAAATGAGTAGCCACGTAATTTTAAATAACGTAACCCATAAAAACCTAAAAATTAATACTCAACGTAGCGCCAGTTTAGGCGATGCGGTTGCCTCTGTGCTCACCTTTCCTTTCGAGTTTCGCAATATATTATCCCATTACCCCATTTGCTTTAAAAAAGATGAACAATCCGGCGAGTTTTATGCGGCAGCGTTTATGGGGTTTGAAGAAAATGAAAACTTATATTTAACCGAATCCGGCTGGCAAGCCAGTTATATTCCGCTTGTAATAGAGCGCGAGCCATTTCTAATTGGTTTTCAGGCTAGCGAACAAGGTGGTGAGCCTGGGCGAATTATTCATGTGAATATGGAAAGCCCGAGAATAAGTACTACCCAAGGTGAACCGGTTTTTTTACCTATGGGTGGTAACACACCTTACCTAGAGCGCATAGGGTCTATTTTAGAGGCCATTTACCAAGGCCAAAAGGGCAGTAAATTATTTTTTGACGAGTTAATTAAGCATGACCTACTAGAGGCCTTTGAGCTTAGTGTTACATTAAATGATGGCTCAGAAAATAAACTGGTAGGTTTTTATACCGTGCACGAAGAGCGATTAGAGAATTTATCTGGTGCGGCGTTAGAAGCGCTTAGTCGTAGTGGTACATTGCAGCATGCCTATATGGCATTGGCTTCGCTCTCTAATTTTAGTGTACTTATAGATAGAAAAAACCGACTCTTAGCGGCTGCTAAATAGCAAAAGCAACTAGTGCCGGTTAATAAAAAGTGGGTGTAAAGAATGCCTAATACACAAAATATTGCAGGCAGTGTTGATCGTATGGTGAGCGTTGAAAGTATTGCAAATATTGGGGGCAAAGTGCGAGAAGTTAACGGCTGTACGCCAAGCAACATTTCCCAAGAGGTCCTTACTTCTACCCAGCCGTTAATTCTTAAAGGGTTGGTAAGCCAGTGGCCCATTGTACAGGCGGGGCAGCAATCTAACGCACAAGCTGTTGAATATATTCAACAGTTTTATCAGGGGTTGCCTGTACCGGTATCTATAGGTGCGCCAGAAATAGAAGGCCGCATATTTTATAACGAAGATTTTACTGGCTTTAACTACGCCGCTAAAAAAGTACATCTCGGAAGCTTTTTAAACGAAATTCTCGCAGTGGCGGAACAGTCTAAGCCACCAACATTGTATGTAAGCTCTTCGGTAATCGATAGCTTCTTGCCGGGTATGCGTGGGGCTAACGACCTTGCCCTTAACGAATTGAACCCTAGGGTGAGTATTTGGATAGGCAATAAAAATAGAATAGCTGCGCATTATGACTTGCCAAATAATATAGCTTGTTCAGTAGTGGGGCGCAGGCGCTTTACGCTTTTCCCTCCGGAGCAATTACAAAACCTTTACCCTGGCCCGCTTACATTTGCGCCCGGTGGCCAATCAATTAGTTTGGTCGACTTCTATGCGCCCGATTTTGACAAGTTTCCGCGTTTTCGCAATGCGTTAGCAAGCGCGCAGGTTGCCGAACTGGAGCCTGGCGACGCGGTGTTTATTCCAAGCATGTGGTGGCATCACGTAGAGAGCCTAGACAAACTCAATGTGTTAATTAACTACTGGTGGCGAGAGACGCCCGCATTTATGGGGCCACCCATAAATGTATTGCATCACGCGCTATTAACGCTGCGTGATTTGCCCCCAGAGCAACGCCAAGCTTGGAAGAATATCTTTAATCACTACATTTTCGATGCAGACGAAAGTACCAACGCTCATATTCCCGAGCAGGCGCTAGGGTTTCTAGGTGAGTTAGACGATACTGCCGCACGTAAATTGCGCGCGCTGCTGCTCGCCCAGCTTAATCGTTGAGCGGTTCACCGTTAATTGCGAGGCTTAAATGAAACAAAATAAAATTAAAAAAGTGGTCATCGCAGGTGGCGGCACAGCAGGTTGGATGGCCGCAGCGGCCATATCTAAGTTACTCGGTAAAAACCTCGATATTAGTTTAGTGGAATCCGATCAGATTGCCACGGTAGGGGTGGGTGAGGCTACCATTCCCGCGTTACAAACATTCCATAAGTTGTTGGGCATTAAAGAACCGCACTTTATGGCTGCCACCCAAGCAACCTTCAAACTGGGTATCGAATTCAAACGTTGGAAGGATACCCAGTCGAGCTACATTCATTCGTTTGGCGCAGTAGGTAAAGATTGTTGGGCCGCAGGCTTCCAACATTTTTGGCGGCGGGGAGTAGACTTAGGCGTTAACCACGATTACGGCGATTATTGCTTAGAGCTAGAAGCCGCCAAACAAAATAAATTTGCCCACCCCAATAGCGGCAATATTTTTTACGCCTACCATTTAGATGCAACCCTGTACGCTAAATATCTGCGTAAATTCAGCGAAACCTTTGGCGTAAAACGTATAAAGGGTAAAATTGTTGAAGTTAAAACACACTTACATAACGATTATATTAAATCGTTAGTGTTAGAAAGCGGCCAAGAAGTAGAAGGCGATTTATTTATAGATTGCACAGGTTTTATTGGCCTATTAATAGAGCAAACATTGCAAACCGGTTACGAAGACTGGTCCCACTGGTTGCCCTGCGATAGCGCAGTGGCAGTGCAAACAGCAGCAACGCAAGCGCCCATACCTTATACCCGCTCTACTGCTCACGCTGCCGGCTGGCAGTGGCGTATACCGCTGCAGCATAGAGTGGGAAACGGTTTAGTGTATTGCAGTAAACATATTAGCGATGAAGAAGCTAAGCAAACACTATTAAATAATATTGAAGGCGAACTGCTAACAGAACCAAGAGTAATTAAATATCGCACGGGCCAGCGTTTAAAACACTGGAATAAAAACTGCGTTGCATTAGGGTTGGCAAGCGGCTTTATCGAGCCTCTTGAATCTACAAGTATTCATTTAATACAGCGCGGCATTTTGCGACTGCTTTTTTTGTTCCCTTCGAATGGAATAAACGATACCGATGTGGCTGAATACAATCAGCAAACTAAAGCAGAGATTGAGCATATACGCGATTTTATTATTTTGCATTATCACGTAAACCAGCGTAACGATTCGCGGTTTTGGCGCTACTGCGCAAATATGTCTATACCCGAAACACTCGCGCACCGTATCAGTCTATTTAAAAAATCTTCTCGATTTTACCCAAAAGACGATGAGCTATTTGGCGAGTATTCCTGGGTGCAAGTCATGTTGGGGCAGGGCATAGAGCCAGAGGGGTATCATCCTATTGTGGATATGATGTCTGAGGATGAGCTTCATCACTTTTTAAAAAATATTCGGAGTTCGGTTCAGCAGGCACTTGCCAGCATGCCGCAGCACACCGATTACATTCAGCAGTATTGCAAAGCGCCACCCATACCTATCTAGGGTGGCCAATTTGTTAAATGCTAGCTTTGGGCTAGCGTATCACCTCTTATCTCCCATATGTGGGGGCGGTATGTTTACTTTCTTGCTCTTGCTCTCGCTCTTGCACTTGCTGGGCTGAACGCATAGAGCGTTATAAAAATAAGTATTCATGCGTTGTATTTTTATAACTCAATGGGTAATCGTTTACCTTATTTTCTGTTTAAGTTGCCCGTGCTGGTGAGTCACTGAAGTGGTTTGAATGGCTGCTGGCTTAGTTGTAACTTATTGATATATATGGTTTTTATGTGAGCGGGTGAGGGTGGTTCTTTAAATTGCCGTGACCTGGGTTTGTACTCCTTTGTAAGATTGTATGAAAATATGTGGTAAACGTTTACCTGAAGTGTTTAAATTGCCTCTAAAGTAACCAGTAGATAACAATAAACAGCCCTAAGAGGAGGCTTTCGTGAAGACAAAAATAATCCAGCTATTTCTACTTGCCTTAACGTGCAGTTTTATGGCGAGTTGTGGCGGTGCCAGTGACAGCAACCCGCCACCGGTGACTGAGCCAGAACCCCAGCCTGAACAAGAACCAGAGCAGGAGCCAGAAGCTGAACCAGAAGCGGAGCCTGTTGCATTCTATTTCGGTAACGACCTTTCCTACGTAAACGAAATGGAAGACTGCGGCGCAGTGTATAAAGATGCAGGCAGTGTAGTAGACCCCTACGAAGTGATCGCCAATCACGGCGGCAACCTTGTGCGCGTGCGTCACTGGAACGACCCCTACTGGCAGGCGCTTATTACCCAGCCAGAATCTGTAGCGGCAAATTGGAAAGCTAATTACAGTGGGCTTGAAGATGTAACAGAAACAATTCGACGATCAAAAGCCGCCGGTATGGAAGTGCTGCTCGACTTTCATTTCTCAGATATTTGGGCAGACCCCGGCAGGCAAACAACGCCGCGCGCATGGGAAAATGACTTTGGCGATGAAGACGCCATGGCTGCGCATATATACGATTACGTAACATCAGTACTCACAGGGTTAAACGACGAAGGTTTAATGCCCGAGCTTATTCAAATTGGTAACGAATCTAACTCCGGCATGATGACGACTCAAAACCTCATTATAGAAATGAATGATGCGGGTACGGGGTTAAATGTGAGTAAAGGCGGGCAAACAAATTACTCAGATCAATATGTTGCGCGTATGTATAACTCTGCGATTTCTGCTGTGCGCGATATTAGTGAAGGGATGACCAACGCTCCGCGTATTGCTATCCACGTGGCAGGTGCAGATAAAGCCGTCGCATTTTTTGATAAGTTAAAAAGCATCGGAGTAACGGATATTGATATCGCGGGCTTCTCGTTTTATTACGGTTGGGAGCAAGCACCAATAGAAGACGTTGCAAGCATGATTGCAACCTTAAAGGAACGTCACCCTAATTTAGACCCGTTAATGCTTGAAACAGGCTACCTGTGGGATGAAGAAAACATCGATAGCTTAGGCAATATTATTGGCATTGCCGACCCCGCATATTTACCTGTGAGCAAACAGAACCAACTTAAATATCTTACCGATTTATCGCAAGCGGTTGCTGATGCTGGTGGTATTGGAGTGGTGTTTTGGGAGCCATCTTGGGTATCAACCGAATGTCGCACACCTTGGGGGCAGGGCTCATCTCACGAGCATGTTGCTTACTTCGATCACCGCGACGGCTTAAACTTTCATATTGGTGGCCAATGGATGGAGGTTACCAAGTTAAGCGAAACCCCAGAAGCGGGGCTAGCTACTACCTTTAGAGTGGATATGACTGGCCAAGACACCAGCGCAGGGGTATTTATTCGCGGGGCGTTTACCGAAGACACATTGCAGCCCATGCTATATGAAGGCGAAAACATTTATAGTTACACCACGCATATCCAAGCAGCGCAAAGCGGAAGCTACCACTATGCGATTGGCTTAAAAAATGGTACGCGCGAAACGGTTCCTAGCGAATGTGCAAACCCAGAAGATACGTTAAATCGTTTATATACGGTGGGCGAAAATGGGGAGCAGTTAGTTACCGCAGTTTGGGCAAGCTGTGATGTTTTCGATCCGCAAGCGGCTGGGCCAACAACCTTAACGCTTAATGTAGATATGACTGGTGTAGATGTAAGTGGTGGTGTGTATGTTGCAGGCGACTTAAATGCTTGGACAATCACCGAGCTTACACAAGTTGGCGCTAGCGCAATTTATACCATTAGTTACGATTTAGCCGTAGGTGCAGAAGGTGGCTACTACTTCTTGAATGGCAGCGATTGGGGCGATAGGGAAACAATACCAGAAGAATGTGTGGGCTACTATGATGCAGACCGCGGCTTTTTGGTGGAAGAGCAAAGCCCACAGGTATTGGATTTAGTGTGGAGTAGTTGTCAATAAGGGCGAGCTTACAGTTGGCAGTTTACAGGTACCAGTAAAAATACTGTTACCTGTAAAAATATAGATCGATATAAATTTTGTATAACTACTTTAAAGGCGAGTCTTATGGGCTCGCCTTTTTTTATGGATAACTTTTGCACCAATTTGGGTGTTATGCACTACTTTTGTCTTGTGGGTTTGGAGGCTTGTAGTGATTGATCTGGTTTGGTTGAGGACTAAGTTGTTGGATTTTTATTTGCTTGCTCGAAGTTGGAGCGTTTTACCGTTGGGTGAAAATATAAAGTCATATGTTGGGGCGCTGGCGAATTTTATTTATAGGGAAACACTGTGGCGTAATGGTGCATAAGTCAAAATTAGGCTTGTATATGGGGTGAACTACCTGTTCTGGCATAGGGCTTGCTCTTACCTGTTATCGATTGTGTGTTTTGTAGTTCCGTTTTGTGCTTCTGTTTTGTACTACCCATGGGGTGATTAACAACAGTGCGACTAATTACAGAGTGATTCGAAACGTAAAAAATATTTTTTATCTTAGTTAGCCCGCAAAACGGTACGCAATATTTATTAACTTTTAAGTTAGCAGAATCCCAACCAGAAGAGAGTGAAATTATGTCTTATTTAGCCCCCGCGGAATTCGCCACCAAAATGGTGGATGCCGGTGAATCTAAAGTATTTATGTCCACCCGCGATACATTAATTCGCGCCTATATGGCTGGCGCAATATTAGCGTTAGCAGCGGTATTTGCCGTTACCATTGCTGTGCAAACGGGCGTGTTTTTAATTGGTGCAATTTTGTTCCCCGTTGGTTTTTGTATGCTTTACCTAATGGGGTTCGACCTGTTAACAGGGGTGTTTGTGTTGGCACCGCTTGCTTGGCTGGATAAACGCCCAGGCGTAACGGTAAAAGGAATATTGCGCAACTGGGGGCTTGTGTTTTTAGGTAACTTTGGTGGTGCGCTTACGGTAGCTTTTATGATGGCGTTTATTTTTACTTATGGCTTTAACGTAGAGGCTGGCGCGATTGGTTCTAAAGTTGCGGGTATTGGCGAGGCACGTACGCTAGGTTATGCCGAGCATGGTGTTGCAGGTTGGATAACTATTTTTATTCGCGGCATGCTGTGTAACTGGATGGTATCGCTAGGTGTAGTAGGGGCGATGATTTCTACATCGGTTAGCGGCAAGGTTATAGCAATGTGGATGCCTATCTTCTTGTTCTTCTTTATGGGCTTTGAGCATTCTGTTGTAAATATGTTCTTGTTCCCATTTGGTTTAATTATGGGCGGTGAGTTTTCTGTAATGGATTATTTTATTTGGAACGAAATTCCAACTGCATTGGGTAACCTTGTGGGTGGCTTGGCATTTACCGGTTTAACGCTTTACACCACACATGTGCGCACGGGTGCAAAACGTACGGCGTAATAGCAACATATTTCTTTAATTTAAATAACCCTCAGTGGCATTGTTAGTGCTGCTGGGGGTTAAGCCTTAAAGAGAATAATAATGACTGCACAGCTTAAAGTTTCTGTAGGGCAATGTTCTGATAAAGGCCGCAAGGCGGTGAATCAGGATTTTCATGCAGTGCATATACCCAAAAACGCCATGCTAACGATGAAAGGCGTGGCTATGGCCATGGCCGATGGCATTAGCAGCAGTGAAGTAAGCCAAATTGCAAGTCAAGTAGCCGTTAAAAACTTTTTAGATGATTACTACTGTACCAGCGAAGCCTGGTCAGTTAAAAATTCTGTAGAGCGCGTGTTAAGCGCGACCAATTCGTGGTTGCATTCGCAATCGTTACGTAGCGTTTATCGGTTCGATTTGAATAAAGGCTATGTATGTACCTTTAGCGCCATAGTAATCAAAAATACTACCGCGCATATTTTTCATGTAGGCGATACCCGCGTATACAGGTTGAACAAAAATGGTTTAGAGCAGCTCACCAACGATCATCGTTTATGGGAAACGCAGGAAATAAGCTATTTAAGTCGCGCGCTAGGCATAGAGTCAAATTGCACTTTCGACTACCAAGCGCAAACCGTGCACAAAGATGATGTGTATATTATCGCTACTGATGGTGTATATGAATTCGCGCCAGCGGGAGAAATTATAAGCGCAGTGAACAGTGGCGCTGCTAATTTAGATGAGGCCGCTAAAAAAATAGTTGAATACGCTCTAAGTAACGGCAGTGACGACAATTTATCTATTCAAATACTACGGGTAGATGAGTTACCTGAGCAAGCTAATAAAAGTGTTAAGCAGCAAGCAGAAGCGCTTCCCTTACCGCCACAGCTGCAGCCGCGTATGGAGTTCGATGGCTATATCATATTAAGAGAGCTGCATTTTACTAGTCGCAGCAGAGTGTATTTAGCGCAGGATAAACAAACTAAACACAACGTAGTGCTTAAAGTACTTTCTACAGAGCTAAGTAATACGTCAGCAAGCTTAGAGCGATTTTTACTAGAAGAGTGGGTTGCGCGGCGCATTAATAGTAGCCATGTACTAAAAGCTGACTTACCCGATAGAAAACGTAACTATATTTATACGGTATTTGAATATATCGAAGGTCAAACGCTAGCGCAGTGGGCACTAGATAACCCAAAGCCTAAACTCGAAATTGTGCGCGATATCATCGAGCAAATCGCCAAGGGTTTGCAGGCTTTTCATCGTATGGAAATGCTACATCAAGACCTGCGTCCCGAAAATATTATGCTAGATAAAGACGGCACCGTAAAAATTATAGATTTTGGTGCGGTAAGTGTTGCGGGCTTAAATGAGGCGGTGCTGTTTAACCCCGATACCTACCTGCAAGGCACTGCATTGTATAGTGCACCAGAGTATTTTTTAGGTCAGCCAGGCTCGCCTCGCTCAGAATTATTCTCGCTAGGTGTGATTACCTACTTTTTACTCTCTGGCGAATACCCCTACGGTACCAATGTACCCAAAGCTAAAACAATTTCGGCGCAGCGCAACCTTTGGTACAACAGCTTGCTTAGTGATGACAGTGAAATTCCTGCTTGGGTAGATGATGCCATCCGCAAAGCTGTGCACCCGTTACCCGATAGGCGCCAAGAAGAAATATTCGAATATATTCACGACCTGCGCCATCCCAATAAACAATTTTTAGATAAAACGCGCCCGCCATTAATGGAGCGAAACCCGATTGCCGTATGGCAGGGAATTTCGCTCATTCTGGCTGTTATTGTTGTTTATTTGTTGGTGAATAAATAAGTGCGCGCGTAAATGTTTTTTAACGCAGTGGTTTAGCTCCATTGTATTCCTCTTACCTAGGAGATAGTTATGATTAGCAGTCGCGAAGAAGTTACCCAGTTAATAGTTGCCACTAAAGTACAAAAGGGCATTAAATGGTCTGCCGTTGCAGAGGCGATTGGCCTCTCTAAAGAATGGACAACTGCGGCTTGTTTGGGGCAAATGACATTCGATAAAAAACAAGCAGAAACAATAGGCGAATTATTCGACTTGCCAGATGAAGCCGTTGCTTGGTTGCAAATAGCGCCATACAAAGGTTCACTGCCAACCGCTGTACCTACAGACCCGTTAATTTATCGCTGGTACGAAGTGGTAAACGTGTACGGGTCTACTATTAAAGAGCTAATACACGAAGAGTTTGGCGACGGCATTATGAGCGCTATCGACTTTAGTATGGATATAAAACGCGAAGCATGCCCAAAAGGGGATAGGGTCAATGTTGTGCTCTCGGGTAAGTTTTTACCTTACAAAACATACTAGCCAAGTAGGGTGAGGTTATCTCACCTTTTATTTAATGTGATTGTTTTAAATGGTGTTCTAATGCTAACTCAGGCGGAATATGGCAATGAATTTCGATATTAATATAGAAGATACACGCTCGCCATTACCGCCTTTTACGCGTGAAGACGCTTTGCAAAAAGTGCGCATGGCTGAAAATGCATGGAACAATAAAGACCCTCACAAAGTCGCAACCGCCTATACATTAGATAGTCGCTGGCGCAACCGAGATGTTTTCTTAAATGGCCGACGCGAGATAGTGCGTTTTTTATCTGCCAAATGGCAAAAAGAAAACGACTACCGCTTAATAAAAGAGCTTTGGGCGCACGCAGATAACCGTATAGCGGTGAGGTTTGTGTATGAGTGGCACGATGCCAATGGTAATTGGTTTAGATCGCACGGTAACGAAAATTGGCAGTTCACCGAGCAGGGCCTAATGGCGCAGCGCCATGCCAGTATAAATGATGTGGCCATTAGCGAAGCACAGCGCAAATTTCACTGGCCTAGCGGCCCAAGGCCGGAGGGGCACCCTGGGCTTACCGAGCTGGGTTTATAGCCGATAGTAGCAAGTTGCAGTTGGTTGCTTATGTATTTGCTTATGTGGTTGCTCATATGGTTGCTTGAGTAATGCCCGTTACCCGAATGGCATTTACCGAAGCCAATTGCCAGTGGATATCGTAGTCGAACAGGCGCAAGGCGTAAGTTTTACTGGTATCGGCTGTTTGGTATTGTGGGGCGGGGTTAAGCTGCAATGTTTCTATAATTAGCGGCTCTAAATTGGCGATAGATATCGCGCGAATTTTACTTAGTGTTTCTTCATCAAACTGTACGGCATAGGTTGCGGGGGCATCTGCAGCGAAGCCATTGGTTGCGTTGTCTATTTTATCGCAATAGGGCACGTAAGGTTTTATATCTACAACTGGGGTGCCATCTAAAAAGTCGCCGCCGCGTATTACTAAAAATAGCCCCTTACTCGAATGCTCTATCGTCTCTAGTCGCACTGCCGATAGCCCAATAGGGTTAGGCCTAACCGGCGAGCGAGTGGCAAATACGCCAATGGTTTTATTGCCGCCAAGACGAGGGGCCTTAACCTTGGGTTTCCACTCCGTACGGCGGTTCTCGTGAAACACAAAATGCACCCAAATATGGGAAGACTGCTTTAGCTCCTCAAAGGCTTCTATCCGGTTGTAGGGGGCGAAAATCTCTATGCGCGCTTCTGCACTGGGGCTAAGCCCCGCTTGGCGTGGAATACCAAACTTTTGCTTATAACACGTGTGAATTTTGCCTATGGCGTTGAGGGTAAATTGCATTCTTTAAGCGCCTTTATATAACACTGTGGGGTGGTTGGATAGCCACTGCGAGCTATTGTAGCCGGTTTAGCCGTATGGGCGTAGCGGTCGCGCAGTTTAACCCTAAGCGCTGGTGGTACAGGTTTGTTCACTTTATATGGTTGCAGGCCACGCTAATACTTGGCCAAAATTAAAGAATATGCTAATTTCGCGGGCAAAATTGACAGTGAGATTGCTATGCCTAAAGCCAGTGACATTAAAAAGAACCAAGCCATCGAACATAACGGTAAGGTCTACCTTATTAAAGATGTGTATAAATCCACCTCGCAGGGCCGTGCTGGTGGCAGTATTTACCGTGTGCGCATGTACGAAGTCGCTACCGGGTTAAAAGTAGACGAAAGCTTTAAAGCCGACGAAATGATTACCCTAGCGGATTTTTCCCGTCATCAAGCAACCTTTAGCTATGTAGACGGCGACGAATACGTATTTATGGATAACGAAGATTACACCCCGTACAACCTCCATAAAGATGCTATTGCCGAAGAGTTACCCTTCGTTACTGAAACAACAGAAGGTATTCAGGTATTTACCGTAAATGGTCAGCCAGTTGCTATCGACCTGCCTGCATCGGTAGATTTGGTTATTGTGGAAACCGACCCTTCAATTAAAGGTGCATCAGCTACCGCGCGTACCAAGCCTGCAACGCTTTCTACCGGCCTAGTTATTCAGGTACCCGAGTACATAGCATCTGGCGAAAAAATTAAAGTGAGTACTGTCGATCATAAATTTATGAGTCGCGCTTAATTATTATTGTTGTTACGCGCATATCTAATAACGACCAGTTGCTAGTGTTAGGCTAACAGCTGGTCGTCCTATCTTTTACATTTTTCTAATGGTGTATTTTTTCTTGTTAGCTAGGGCTTAGTTCTGTTTCGAGCGTGTTAGCTCGCTTTGCCTTTTTCCATTTGCGCTTTTTTATTGCAAAGCTTACCAAACCAGACAGCACCATTACTGTGCCAAAAAAGCTAAATACCAACAATACAAATGCATATGCTGCAGGTAGTTGCCTGCCAGTGTGTAGTGGCACCAATATCGAGTAGAATTTTTCGCCAAACGTTTGTTGGCTAAATAGATTTACGTCTTTTAGGGCAGATGTAGTTTTGTCTATTTTTACCGAGCTAGATGCAATGCCAAACCAGTTGCCTGCGGCGTTAAATTTAAACTCAAATATTTTCTCAGCGCTTTCCTCGGCTTCGCCTTTTGTATTTTTGCGAGCCTCATTAGCTGCGCTGTTTGCTCTATTGCCCATTTTATTGTTCGGCGTAGTATTTTCGCTGTTAGCGGGCTTGCTGGTATTACGCTGCTCGGCGCCACTATTGCGTGGCTGACGAGGAAAGCGCACGGAATCTAGTTGAGCGCCTTCAGGCATTGCAATCTGCGCTGCGGTTAACCAAGCCTGCCATGTGGGCGCCACGACGATAGGGGCCATGGTAGAGGCTTTATTGCGTTCAACGCCAAACAGTTGTTGGGTTATTGAGCGATAAGTAATAGATGCACCGGTTAGGCCAAGCAGAACGATTACTGCGAGCACAACAACCCCGCTGGTCATATGGCTGTAGTAAAAGTGTTTGCGTTTTTTACCGCGCGGTAACATGTCTTTTACTTTAAATGTTTTTTTCGAGGGCCACCAAAGCCATAGGCCAAGTGAACTTAACAGCAGTGCTAGCAAGCCTACCCAAGCGGCATATTCTTTACCCTGCACGCCAAACAGGCCTTCTTTACCTAGTAAAAAATGGCGATGTAAATCGAGCACCGTGTGGAAAAAGCCATCGTTGCCTTCTTGGTAGTGGGCGGCATTGTCTAGATCATTTATGGCGTAAGTCCAAGTCTCACCGCGCGCCACTACTTGATAATAGGGCTTACTGGGTGTGGGCAGTGTAACTGCGCGAATACCAGGTTTATCTGCAGTGATTTTTTCTATCGCTGCAGCATTTTGTTCAATAGTTGTTGGGGTGTATTCATAATTAGCGCTTAATTGCTGTCGGTCCACGCGATGCAATAACTCATCTACCGCCGTTAGGCAGCCTGTGCCAAAGGTAACAATAAACAACAAACCAAGGGGTACGCCTAACCAGCGGTGAAGCGTAATTAAAAACTTTTTCACTAATCTTAACTCCGATTACGTACTAGATTTTCTAGGGATTGAATATTCGCCAATACATCCGTGCGGGCTGGGTTTAATTGAGCTACCAAGCGCAGCAAACGCAGCGCCTCCGGGTAATTGTTTGCGTCAATTTCTAGCTGAGCGCGACCTAATAAAGCACGCTCTTTGTAATCGGCTAGGGCTTCTGCGCGAATGTAATAAAGGTTGGCGCGTTGCGTACGCTGTTGGCTGCGTAAAATATTTGCCAGTGTTAATAAGGCTTCGCCATTACTTGGGTCGTTGTTAACTGCCTCTTCTAGCAGTTTGGTGGCGTGCTTGGTTTTACCGTTGCTTTGTGCAACTTGCGCGGCGTAAACCGCAAAGCGCGAACGGTAATGGGCAGGTATGTTATTGGTGTTTTTTTGCAGGGCTTGGGTAAGGTTTGCAAGTTGCTGCCATTGCTGCTGGTAGGCAAGCCAAGCGCATACTTGGTCTATAACTTCAATTTTATTGTTGTTGGCTACCATTTTGGTAATGTTGTTTGCCAGTAGAGTTACCGCTCTATTTGCGCTGCCACTTTGTATATGGAGTTGCGCAAGGGTAGCAATATTATCTGCGTTGTTTTCACCCAGTACTAGGGCTGTTTCCAAGCTGCTAAGTGCCTGTTGTGGACGCTGCTGCTTAAGTGCAATTTGCCCGCGCTGCAGCCACAGGTTGGTGTCTTTCGGGTTGGCTTGCAACATGCCTTCAAGTAAGGCTTGCGCTTGATCGAATGCCTGGCTGTTTATAAGTGCATAGAGTAGCCCTTGCTGCCATTGTTGATTATCGCTGTCTAGTAAGAGCGCATATTGGTAGCCCGCTACGGCGCTGGCCGCTTGTCCTTGCTGTAAATTAACGTAAGCGAGTTGCCCGTACACTTGGGCATCGGCTACACCTAACTCGATGGTTTTACGCAGGTGTTTGCTTGCGGCGGCGTAGTTTTTTTCTACCATATACACCATGCTTAAACTGCGATGCGCAAGTGCTAGGTTTGGCATTAGCTCAATAGCGGCAAGTAGTGCTTGCTCGGCTTCTTTTGTGCGCTGCATGCTAAGCAGTATTTGCCCGCGCAGTTGCCGTAAAGCTGCGCTGTCATTTTTTATGTCGCGTTGGTTAAAGGCTTTTAATACTGCATCGTATTTTTGTGCGGCCAGTAAAGGCTGAATTTTACTAGCGAAGTGACTTTCACTACTAGCCAGTTGTGCTTGGGTAGATAGCTGTGTTGTGGGTTGTGGTTGGTTGTGCAGTAAAAACTCCCACGTGGGTTGTTGTAGCTTAATGTGTAATTCTGCGTGGGCGCTATTTGACTGGGCGTACAGACAAGCGCTAACCATTATAGCTGCATAGGCTTTGCTATGTACTAACTTCAAAAGTAATAGCTTTGGGGTGATATAATTCTTCATTGTTATTTTGCTCAAGCTTCTATCTCTACGGGCCATATAAAACGTGCGCGTGCAGGTTGGTTGTCTTTTTGGGGTGGCGTAAAGCGTGTGCTGCGAACTAGCCGTTGTATTTCACTCACCAATTCGGGGTGGGGGTTTTCTACTATATTCACAAGTGTCAGCTTGCCCTGCTCATCGATAACAACATCAAGTTTTACGAGTACTTTATTTACCCCTTTGCGCGATAAGCTTTTAGGAAATGTAACGCGCAGCTGTGTAAGCAGCGAGGGTAAGCCGTCTAGGTCGTTTAAGCTCAATGCATCCCAATCTATTTCTAGAGATTGCCATTGGGTTTGCTGAGTATTAATGGTGGGGGTATCTGGTTTTTTTAAAGTAAATTTTGGCTCAAGCTTGATGGTTTCAAGCGAGGGGCCTGTGCCTTCTACTTGTAAGGTAATTGGCGTTTCTACTACTGGTTGCTCCAATGTGGGGGGCGGTGGTGGTGGAGGAGGCGGTGTTGCGATAGCAATTTCACGAATTTCTATTTTGTCTTCTACTGTAAATTGCAGCCATTGGCCTAGCCACAGCAAAAATAAAGCAGCGCTTAGAATGCCTAGGCTTAGCAAGCTTGCTTGTAATTGCAATTTTGACGGCCAACTTACGCGCCGTTTAATATTTGCTTTATAGTTCATGATGCTAATTGCCTAAGGTGTAAGAGCCGCAAGGTTAACGGTTTGTGCACCGGCTAATTTTGCTTCATCTATTACTTCTAGTAAGAGTTGCGTTGGTACAGTTTTATCTGCTTGGATAACAACGGGGCGCGCCTTGGAGCGCTGTAATTGTTCAACGGTACTGCGCACGCCCGAAACTCCGATGTTGCTGCCGTCGTAAAATATTTCGCCTGCATCGGTTATGGCTAAAAGTATGGCTGTTTGTTCTAGCTTTTGCGCCGAAATAGCCTGTGGCTTATCTACTTTAACCCCCGTTTCTTTTACGAATACTGTGGTTACAATAAAAAATATAAGCAGAATAAATACCACGTCGAGCAGGGGTGACATATCAATAGATTGCGGATGTTGCTGTTCTAGTCTGCGTTGTAATCGCGTTGGCATAGTGTTAGCCGATTAGTTCAGGTTGGTTAATAGAGGCCGGTTTTTCTGCTACAGATTTAACCCACGCTTGTAGCAGCCAAGCAGGAATAGCGCACACAAGACCTAATTGGGTTGTGAGTAGCGCATCGCCGATGCCTGCGCTAATTTGACTGCCATCGGCACCTTGGTTGGCTATGCCGGCAAAGCAATCTAGCAGGCCGGTTATAGTGCCTAGTAAGCCTAGCAGGGGCAGGGCACCAATTAACACCGCGGTAAAGTCGTGCTTTATAGTGTGGTTCGCTTCTTTATTTGAGGGGACTTTTTTTTGCGCTAGAAAATTTAGCCATAATTGTTGGTAGCAAAAAAAAGCGAGTGCAATGATCACCCAGCAAAGAATATTTTGGCTTATTTGCTCAATCATGCGGTTACTTCCTCGTTGAGTGTGGTAGTGGCGCTGTTGCGTGATGCAGGTAATTTTTTAGCGTTGCCTGATTGCTTATCAGTGTTGTCTAATTCAGTTTGTTCGTCGCACTTGCTTATTAAAATGGCAAAGCTTTCTAGCTCGTTGTAATAGGTTTTGGCTTTGCGCGACAGTACCGCATTTAGAATTAATGCCGGTATTGCTACTACTAAGCCCAACTCTGTAGTGACAAGTGCTTGTGCTATACCTCCAGAAACGACTTCTGGGTCGCCGGCGCCAAAAAGGGTCATCATTTTAAAGGTTTCAATCATGCCGCTTACTGTACCTAGCAACCCTAATAGCGGTGCAACGGCGGCTGTAATTGCTATGGCGCCAATACGTTTTTCTAACGTTGTTTTATCTTGTTGCAATTGCATAAACAGCAAATCGTCGCGTTCGCGCGCCGATTTTGTGTTTGCGCCAATATCAAGCAGAATGCGCTGCATGCCTTGTACTTTTTGAGCTAGTGGCGATTGTGCATTGCGCAGCACATTTGCCAATGTTTGCGGAGTAAAGCTTACGTAGGCGGGTAATCGCCATAGTTGTGCAACCTTGTGCAGCGCGATGGCCAACGCGAATAATCCAAATAGCACAATAGGTATTGCCCAAAGGCCGCCTTTAACAATGTGCTCTATAACGCTTTCTGCATGTTGTTGCTGGGCTAGTGCGCGGTTTAGTGTTGGGTCGAAAACAATTTCACCTATTGGTGCAGTACGCAACGCATTTACTGCATTACTATCACCGCCACTTAGGTACGCTTCTATATGCAAAGCGTTTGGTGTGGTTTCTCTTTTGCTGGCCAGCCCTACGCTGTTGTTTGTTTTATCCCAAAACCAAGTCACCGGGCCTACGGCTAACGTTGGGGCCTTAGTGATTTTGCCTGAATCTAAAACAATATTGCTGTTACTCCATTGGGGGAAGAAGCGCTGTTCTAATTTAAGGCTAACGTTGTTTATGGCTGCAAGTTGGTCGGCAACGGAATGGGTTTCGCCAGTATTTTCTGAACCGTGTTGTTGTAAAAACCGGTTTAACAAATTGTGCTGATACGCCTGTTGTTGGCGCCAGCCTTCTAAACGCTTTTCTAATTGCGAAAGGCTTAGCGTTTTTTCGTCGGCTAAGCGTCGCGCTACAGCTGTTTTTTCTCGTAGAGCCAGTACTTCTCGCTCTAGTGAATTAAGTTGCTTGGCGAGTTTATTGCGTTGCCCTGCAATACGTTGCTCGGTAGCACTAAGGTTTTTTTGTGCCTCGCTAATGTGCTTAAGCAAGGAGGTCTCAATGTTATCGCTCGCGGCTGTAGCTGGTAGCGTAATAAATAGCAGGGCGTAAATAATGCAAGAAATTGGCAGTTTCATTGTTGCGCCTCCACGTTATGTAATGGCGTTTGCGCATTCGAGCTAGTGAGTTGTATTGGGAGCTTTACCAAATCTGCTTGTTGACGTTTTTCATAGATGGCAATTGCTTTGTGAATTTCTTTGGCGTTGGCGCTAGTGTCTATGTGCCACTCCCAGCCTGCATCACTCGCTTGTCCCCAGCCGGCAAATTCGCCATCTGCGCTACTAAACCATGCCATGCCCACTCCTAAATACAGCTGTTTAACCAATAGTTCACCGCCGTCTGGCTGTTGGATGGGGGCTTCGTGTACGGAGAGTCGATTGTCGAAATCTGCAAGTTGGCCGAGTTGGGCTAAGGCTACCTGTAAAAGTTGCGACGCTTCTGGTGACTCGCTGAGAGTAGCCGATTCCTTTTGCCAGGCGCTGGCTAGTGGAGGGGGCAGCAGCTCAGTAAGCGAATGTTGACGAGCAACTAGCTGTTCCAAAGATTGCGTTAATTGCTGTTGCTGCTTCTCCAGGTTCGATTGCTCTGCTAATAGCTCGCTTCGGCGAGTATCCACACTGCTTTGACCAGCATCGCTTTGCTTGAGAATGGCTAATAGCTGTTCTTTTTCGGCTTGCAGTAGTGCTTTGCGCTGCTCAAGCATAGGTTGCTGAAGCTGCCATTCCGACATTAACGCGCTGGCTTGCTGCTCGGTGGCTAGCCATTGTTGCGTAAGCCTATCTACGGTGTCGGGCGTCTGAGCTTGGCTTGACCCTGCCCATAGAAGGAGTGCTGCCGCCAACGAGCGTATCGGCTTGAAGTTTAGACACGGTTGCAAGAAATTTACCTCGAAAGAAGGGGGCACTTAAATGTGCGAGTTACATATGTGTTTGTAGGGGGCGTACTGATAGCACCCTAATCGCGCGGCGCAGTATCGCACAAGATAATACGCATGTAAACAATAATGATTTGCATTTAGATTGATCTGTTGGTATTGTCGCGGCCTTTCTAGGGAGAAGCGATACGCCGCACCCTAGAAACTTTATCTATCTAGGGGGATTCACCATGAAAAATAAACACTCTCAGCCAGCACTTACAGGCTTTAAATACAGCGCGTTTACATTGGCTATATCTGCCGCGCTACCTATCTCAATGGCGAATGCCGAAGAAATTACGGAGTTGGCGACAGCGAAGGCGTCTGCTCAAACAGAAGAGAGCTATAAAGTAGATGAATCTACTTCTGTTAAATACACTCAGCCGTTACTAGATACTGCAAAATCTATTAGTGTTATCCCACAGTCAGTAATGAAAGATCGCAATGTGGACAGCTTGCGCGATGCATTGCGCAATGTGCCAGGCATTTCTATGGCTGCAGGTGAAGGCGGAACGCCAACAGGCGACAGTATGTCTATTCGCGGATTTAGTACGCAAAACGACATAATGATTGATAGCGTGCGTGATATTGCAGGCTACACGCGTGACACATACAACGTAGAAGCAATTGAAGTTGCTAAGGGCCCTGGGTCTGCAGTTTATGGTCGTGGTGCTACAGGTGGCAGCATTAATTTACAAACTAAAACTGCGAAGCTCGATGAGTTTGCCGACGTATCTTTACGTTTGGGTAGTGAAAGCGATCACCGCGCGCAATTGGATGTAAACAAAACGTTGGGTGCGACCAGTGCTTTGCGTGTAAACGTGCTTTCTGATGCTGGCGATGTTGCAGGCCGCGACGAAGTAAATAACGCGACTAAAGCCGTAGCGCTGTCTTTTGCGACAGGTATTGGCACCGATTCGCGCTTGAGCGTGAATGCAGATTTCCAAACACAAGATAATTTGCCTGATTACGGCATCCCGTGGGTATCAAACAGCGCAACATCAGATCCGGTTGCGGAGCTAGCTGATTCAGAAGGTGGAGCGCCACCCGTTGAGTTTAGCAATTTCTACGGTAATGTTTACCGCGATTTCGAAGACATTAAAGCGCAATCGCTTACTGTTAAATACGAAAAAGATTTAAATGCTTCTACTACCTTGCGTGTATTAGGGCGTACCGGTTCTGTGAGCCGCGAATCTGTTGTTACTGCGCCGCGTTTTATTAGCTTAACCACAAGCACTGATGTACGCTTAAATGATGAGAAAACACGTGATACTCGCGATTCCTTAAATGTTGTTCAAGTAGATTTACTCGGCCAATACCAGCTTGGCGGTGTTACCCACGATATAGTTGCGGGTTTCGAAATGGGTAAAGAAAAGTTTGAGCGTGGAGTGTATGACGATAACGGTACTGATAATTTAGATACTACGCCTGAGCTAAATGATTTGTACAATCCAAACCCGCGTGTTAATTACGAAGGTACTTATACAAGCTTAGGTAAAGACGACAAGGCGACCGGTGATACCACCTCTATTTATGCTTTTGACACTTTAACACTAAACCCTAACTGGGAAGTTTCTGTTGGTTTGCGTTACGATATTTTCGAAACCGAGTACTTTTACGATTTAAGTGGCGATGACCCAAGTGTGAAAGTAGGTACAGAAGATTCTCAACTAAGCTGGAACTTAGGTGTGGTGTATAAGCCTGCAGAAAACGGCAGCGTGTATTTTGGTGCGGGTAATTCCTTTAACCCAATGGCCGAAGATTTAACCGCGAATACACGTACAGACAGTAATATGCATAACCTTGACCCAGAAAAAACCACAAGCTATGAAGTGGGCACCAAGTGGGAGCTGTTAGATAGCAAATTGTTTGTAAGTGGTGCGTTATTCCGTACAGATAAAACCAATACGCTTACTGACGATCCTTTCTTTACTGCAGATAGCGAGCAAAGCCGTTACGATACGCTTAATGGTCATCAGCGTGTAGATGGCTTAGAGTTAAGCGCAGTAGGTCAGGTTAGCGATCAGCTATCTATCACCGCCGGTTATACCTTCCAAAAAAGTGAAGTATTAAACGCCGAGGGTGATGATGAAGTCGACCAAGAAGGTAATGCATTGCCACGCACACCAGAGCATTCGTTTAGCTTGTGGGGTCGCTACGATGTAAACGAAAAACTCGCCTTTGGTTTGGGTTCACAGTATTTGGGCGAGCGCTACAATAGCACTAGTACTACTGGCAGAGAAAAAGCGAACGATTACCAAATTTTTGACTTAATGGTATCGTATCAAATTAGTGATGCATGGGCGGTACAGCTAAATGCCGAAAACTTAACTGACGAGTCGTATATCGATCAGTTGGGCGGTGGGCACTTTATACCGGGTGACGGTCGCTACGTTTCTGTAAAAACTAGCTTCTCGTTCTAATCGGTAAATAAAGGGCGGCGGGTTTTACTTAAGTAAAGCTCGCCGCTTTGTTGTATCTGAAATAAAATTTAACTATCTATTGGGCGAGCATTACCAGTGCTATTAAAAATTCCTAACGTACTTAGTAAAGAGCAAGTTGAAACTGCAAAAAGCAAACTGCTAGATGCAGATTGGGCCGACGGCAATATAACGGCAGGTTACCAGTCTGCCAAAGCAAAAAACAACCTGCAATTGCCTGAAAACTCACCTATAGCCATTGAGCTGGGTGATATTGTTCTTACCGCGCTAGCGCAAAATAATATGTTTATGTCCGCCGCGCTACCGCTAAAAATATTCCCGCCATTATTTAATTGCTACCAAGGTGGTCGCAGTTTTGGTGTGCATGTAGATAACGCAATTCGCCAAGTGCCCGGCACGCCAGTAAAAGTGCGTACAGATATTTCTATGACACTATTTCTATCGGAGCCAGATGAGTACGAGGGTGGCGAGTTAGTTATAGAAGATACTTACGGTTCGCAAAGCGTTAAATTAGCCGCTGGCGATATGGTGCTTTACCCTGCTACTAGCTTACACAGCGTAACCCCGGTAACCAAAGGCCGACGTTTGGCTTCATTTTTTTGGTTGCAAAGCATGGTAAATAGCGACGAAAAACGCACGCTACTTTTCGATATGGATATGGCAATTCAATCTTTGCGCGCTCAAGTCGACGATAGCCCAGAAATAGTTCAGCTAACTGGCGTGTACCATAATTTGCTTCGTCAATGGGCGCAGACCTAAGGTTATTCAGACGATTCTAAATATTAACTAGTGGATAATAAAAAAGAGTAATCTCTATATCCATATAGAGTTTACTCTTTAGTTTGCATCACTCTTATGTAGCGTGGTGGTGTATGTTGAAGCCATTAATTGGTGATTAAAAGCTTAAGCCGCAACAGATTTCGACTCATCAGTTTCTTGCCGCATTAAATAATCAAACGCGCCTAACGCTGCACTGGCGCCGCTGCCCATAGCTACAATAATTTGTTTGTAGGGTGCAGTAGTTACATCGCCGGCAGCAAATACGCCTGGCACAGATGTTTCGCCTTTGCTGTTGGTTTCAATTTCGCCGTAGCGTGTGCGTTTTACCGCATTGCCAGACGGTTCACCAAGCCATTCGCTGTTTGGTATTAAACCTATTTGTACAAATACCCCTGCAAGTGCAACAGAGTGTTCAATATTGGTTTCGCGGTTGGTGTAGCGCAAGCCTGTTACTTTTTCGCCGTCGCCGTGTACCTCTGTGGTTTGCGCCGAGGTGATAATTTTTACATTAGGCAGCGATTTTAGTTTTCGTACAAGCACATCATCTGCTCGCAAAGTTTCACCAAATTCAAGCAGTGTTACGTGCGAAGTAATACCGGCTAAATCGATAGCGGCTTCTACGCCTGAGTTGCCCCCGCCAATTACCGCTACTGGTTTACCTTTAAATAAAGGGCCGTCGCAGTGTGGGCAGTAAGCCACGCCCTTGCCTCGGTATTCCTGTTCACCTGGCACTCCCAATTCGCGCCAGCGTGCACCGGTAGCGAGTAATACGGATCGGCTTTTTAATACCGCGCCGTTGGTAAGTGTTATTTCAACTAAGCCAGATTGCGATTCGCTTGCGGGGGTGAGTTTTGCGGCTTGTTGGCCTTGCATTATATCTACATCGTAATCGCGTACGTGGCTTTCTAAGCTTGAAACTAACTTCGGGCCCTCTGTGGCTTTTACCGAAATAAAGTTTTCAATGGCTAATGTATCGGCTACTTGCCCGCCAAAGCGTTCGGCGGCAATACCGGTTTTAATGCCTTTGCGCGCGGCATAAATCGCTGCAGATGCACCTGCGGGGCCGCCACCGACTATAAGCATGTCGAAATTAGGTTTTTCGTTTAACGCGTTTTTTTGTTTCTCTGCCGAGCCGCTATCTAACTTAGCGAGTATTTGGCTAATGTTCATGCGGCCTTGGCCAAATAACTTGCCGTTTAAAAATACACTGGGTACGGCCATTACTTTGCGCTCGCTTACTTCTTGCTCGAACAGCGCGCCGTCTATCATTGTGTGTTTAATTTGCGGGTTAATTGCCGCCAAAATATTTAACGCTTGTACTACCTCTGGGCAATTTTGGCAGCTAAGAGATATGTACGTTTCAAATTCAAAGTATTCAGCCCCTTTCGGCAATTCTAGTGTTTTAATTTGGTCTAGTATGGCCTGCTCTTGTTTGGTGTCGTGTCCACCTGTGTGCAATAACGCAAGTACCAGCGAGGTAAATTCGTGTCCTAGCGGAATGCCACTAAAGCGTATTTCACTTTTTGTATCTGGCGAGCGCACCAGTAACGTTGGGCTGCGTTTGCTGCTTGCCGCATCTATTTGCAGTGAAATTAAATCGCTCAAGCTTGCCAGTTGTTCACCTAATGCTTGTAGTTCTTCGCTTTTGTCGGAACTATTTAGTGTTAGTACCAACTCAACTGGGCGTTTAATATGTTGAACGTACTGCTTGAGCTGGTTAATTAAAGTTTGATCTAACATGTTTATGCCTCAGTCGAAATTTACCGTTGAAGGGTGTGGCTCTACCCTTACGGGGAGCCACAAGTGTAGGGTTTAGATTTTGCCTACAAGGTCTAAAGAAGGAGCAAGTGTTGCTTCACCTGGTTGCCAAGCGGCAGGGCAAACTTCGCCGTCGTGCTCAGCTACGTATTGTGCTGCTTGAATTTTACGAACCAATTCTTTCGCAGAGCGGCCAATACCTAGGTCGTGAATTTCCGCTACTTTAATTTCGCCTTCTGGGTTAATGACGAATGTACCGCGCAGTGCTAGGCCGTCTTCTTCAATCATTACCCCAAAGTTGCGCGAAATGGTGCCGGTTGGGTCGCCAATCATTGGAAAGTTAATTTTGCCTATGGTGTCCGAGCTGTCGTGCCAAGCTTTGTGTGTAAAGTGCGTGTCGGTAGATACGGAGTAAACCTCAACGCCCATCTCTTGTAATTGCGCATAGTGATCTGCCATGTCGCCAAGCTCTGTTGGGCATACAAAGGTAAAGTCCGCAGGGTAGAACATCACTACCGACCACTTACCTAGTAGGTCTTGTTCACTTACAGGAATAAAGTCGCCTTTAGAAAAAGCGGTGGCTTTAAATGGAAGAATTTTAGTGTTGATAATAGTTTGCATAGTAATGCCTCGTTGTTTGCTGTGATTAACTTACGAGAGAAATACTATTAGATTGGCAGGGTTAATAGAAATTGATTAATAAAATGGAGGTGATTGGGAAAGGCTATTAGGGGATAGCTGACAGGCGATAGTAGACAGCTGACAGGTCGCAGTTCACAGGATGTTTGTGAATAGGGCGATCGAAACCGCCCTTGGATATATTGTTGGAGATTAGCAACTAGCCATTAATAACTAGCAATTAGCGATTAAAGTTTAGTCGCTGTTCACCCCCCATATTGCTGTGCCGTCTGCAGATAGGGCGCTGAAGGTGACTTCGAAGCGGTTGCGTGCTTGGTTCCATTGGCGAGATACCACGCCGCGGTAGGCCACACCGGCAACGGTGATTACGGTATTGCGGGTGTTGGCGTTGTATGTCCAGCTGCCAGATAGCTCGCCAGAGATACTGCCGTTGCTGTTTAGCGTGATGTTAACGGAATTTTTAATTGTCGCGCTTATGTCTTTGCCGTGGTTAATTAGCTGATAGCTACCTGGCAGTTCGCTTGCGTACACTGCATTTAGCTCGCTCGCACTTCTATTTGGGTTGTTGGCATCTACTTTTTGGGCATAGCGCAATGGTGCTATTACCGGCCAGCCTGCATCGTTGTAGAACACTTCATGCACTCGCACTTCATGCTCTTCGCCGCGCCCAGGGAAGCGTGTGTGGAATAGTAAAAATGTTTGGCCGGTAGTGGCGTCACGGTATGCAGAGTTGTGCCCTGGTGATACGTAACCAAGTACATTGTTAGTGCCGCTAAACACGTGGTTACCCATAAGTTTTACACCGTGGGGTGCTATGCTGGCGTCGTCGAACAGTGGCAAGCTTGGGTTGCTTTTTACGTTGGCCATATTGGTGCCGTTGGCATCATAGTAGGGGCCGTCTGGGCTAGTTGCTCGGGCCACACGAACGTTATAGCCGCCATCTGCGCCTAGGCCACCGTAGCTTACATACATATAGTAGTAGCCCGTTTCTGGGCTGTAGATGGTGTAAGCGCCTTCAATGCGCGCGTGGTTGCCACCCATTAAATGTTTACCATAACCTTGCCCCGCGTAAGGGAACCCCGTGGATGGGTTTAACTCCATAATAAAAATACCACCCGAATACGAACCGTAGGTCATCCACATGCGATTATTTGCGTCGCTAAAAATAACGGGGTCCACAGCATTGGGGTGCACGGTTGCGTCGTACACAGTGCCATCTTCGCTGGTTTGGCCCCACATTCCAGATTTAAGGAATATACCATCGTTAGTGTAAGGGCCTTCTATGTTGTTCGAAGAAGCAATACCCATAGCCGACAGTGGTGAGTCGCCACGGCAGGCGTTGTAATACATCAAATACCGACCATTTACATAGGTAACATCTGGCGCCCACAGGGTAGTGGTTTCTGCCCAAGCTAATGCTTCTGCAAGTTCGCTGGTTACATCGTTAAACAATGGGTTATTGGTGGTTACACCATCCGCCACGCGCGACCAGTTTTTTAGGTCGGGCGTTTTAGCCACAGAAAGGTGGGAGCCAAATACGTAGTATTGATGGTTTGCTTCTATTACCGAGGGGTCGTGCACCGCTATATTGGTAAAGCTTGGTGTGGCAAAAGTGATAGGTTCAATTGCGCCGCTGCAGTTGCCCGCTGCTGCGCTTTGGCCGGTTATGCTAAGCGAATCTATATTAGGTAAGCCCGCGCTGGTTGTGGCTTGCAGCCGAAGTGAGTGCACACCTGTGTCAAGCCAAACACTTATTTCTGCACTATTAGCCCAAGTTGCCCATGCGCCGGTTGAATTTAAAGCAATGCCCGAAACCTGTGTGCTGCCATCTATTAGCAAGTTGGCTGGGCGGTTGCTAGTGCCCGCATAGCGCCATGTAAACGTATAGGTACCAGCTGTGGCTACATTTACCGACCAATTAACTCCTTGGCCATTTGCATTGGTTGTATTGGCAAACCCGCTGCCGGTATAGCCCGTATGATTGCTATCTATGCTGCCATCTACGCTGCAAAAACCCGCTTGGTTTTCTTCAAGTGTGAAGGTGACTGTGCTGGGTTGCACTGTGTTCAGTGCCCACAGTTGCGCATCGCCGCCCCACCAAGCCCACTGGCCTATATTGGCGCCGTCTGTGGTATCCCAATTTAACAAATCTAAAGCTTTACCACTGTGTTTGTTTATTAAGCTGTAATAACCGCCTTGATCTGTAATTGTCCACAACTGGGGGGCGCCTCCCCAGTAGGGGTATTGCACTATGTTGCCGCCGTCCGTGGTGCCGAAGTCGTATACCTCCATAGCTTTGCCGCTATTTACATTTATTACCGAGTAATCATCGCCGCTAATTTGGGTAATTATCCACTGCTGGGTAGGATGGCCATTACTGGGCCATTGGGCCACATTTGCAGCATCATCTACACTGCCTGCGGCCACTTCTACAACCTTGCCACTGTGTTTAGATTGAATTGTGTAAGTGCCGTTATCGATAGCGTAACTTGTAGACGAAAACGCCAATAACGCCAAGGGCAAGTCAAGTTGCCAAGCGCGTATATTAAACATGAGTGTCTCTCTTATTTTCTCTCTTATTTTTATGGGGGCTAGACTGCGCACCAGTTTTAGTGGTGAAAACCCAGAAAGTTAAAACTGCTGAAACCCGATTATTTACTTGGTAACGCAGCCTGTTATTGATTATTTTGGTTTGGAGCCAGCTAGGCTCTTGCATATTAATATTACAATAGTACTAAATAATCAATTGTGCGCTTCATAAAATGTACAAATAGAGGCATAAGTCCTCACATTGGCTGGTTTTTGTCATGCTTTGTAATGGCAGGCTTTCACTTCAATGCATTTATTGCTGTTAAGAGAGCTTAGCTTGGTTGGTCAGTCAGGTTTGGGTTGTTTGATGCTATTGGTTAGGCAGGGTTAGCAATAATGGTAATGCCGGTTGGGTGGTTTTATAATCGTAGTCGCTGCGGTAAAGCAGTGAAAAGTGTGGTTAGTTATAAAAATAAGGCCACCGATCTAGCAACGTTATTAAAAGGACCTTCAGCTTGAAGAGATTATTACTCATTGTGCTGTTTGCACATTTAGCGCATATACCGGTTAGCTTTGCTAATGCCGAATACCAAAACAAGAATGTAGGTACAGAGCTAAGTGATGCGTTAATTCAGCGTTATCAGCCAACCATTAATACCATGACTAAAAAAGGTTGGGATCATTCCAATAGTATTATTTTGCACGGCATGGAAAAAATATATGCCAATCATCCCAAGCCCCAATACCTAGCTTACGTAAAAGCGTTTGCCGACTCGTATATAGAGCAAGATGGCACAATTCACCATTTAGAAAACGAGTTAGATAAAGTGCACCCTGCGATAAACGCTTTATTTTTGTACGAGCAAACGGGCGAGCAAAAATATGCTGTTGCAGCTAAAAATATGTTGGATTTCTTTTTGGGTACACAGGCTGCGCCGTCTACCTTCAATAAAACGCCCACCGGTGGCTACTGGCATAAAAATAACGCGAAGTACCACAATGTAATGACCGTAGATGGTTTGTATATGGTGCACCCGTTTTTGGTGCGTTATGGCATAAGGTTTAATAGGCCAGACTTATTAGATATTGCAACGGGGCAAATTATCTTAACGTCCGAGCGTACATTTAACATTAAAGAAAATTTACCCTACCAATCTTGGGACTACGACAAAAATAAACCTTGGGCACACCCAATAACAGGTACCTCGTCAGAATATTGGTCGCGCGCTTCCGGTTGGTTTAGCATGGCGCTGGTAGATGTATTAGAGTACCTGCCAAAAGACCACCCACGTTACGCGCAGGTGCTTACTTTATTTCAGCGTTGGGCAGCTGGCGCAGCAGCGGTACAGCACCCCGATACCGGTTTGTGGTATCAAGTGATGGATAGTTACGAAAAAGAAAATAATTATCCTGAAATAAGCGGCAGCAGTATGATTATTTATTCGCTGCGCAAAGGGGTAAACCTCGGTTTGTTAAATAAGCGGTATTTAGAGGTGGCGCAGCGCGGTTGGCAGGGCGTTCAACCTTTTATAACTGTGTTCGAAGACGGCGGCCCTCAAATTCATTCTGTTGCGCCACCGATGGGCGCGCAAGTGGATTACTCCGCATATGTTGCGAAGCGGCCTATTAGTGTACCAAGCAAAACTGACGGGCATCATCCGCATGCGGTTATTGGTGTGTTAATGGCGGCATCGGTAATGGAAAATGAAAGCGCCACTAACTAGCTTTTAATGTTTGGTTATTTGCTGCTGCTCGCACAGTTTTGTTCAATAAACGCCTTGTGGGTGGGTATTTGTTTTACGAGGCTTACAAGCTGCTGCTTGTAGTTTTGCATGTGTTGTTTGCTGGCTTTGTAATCCGCGTTTTCAATAAAGGCAGAATAAGCGCTAGGCCGAATGTTCATGCCTTCGCAAAGGCTGCGCCAGCTTGTACTTTCAAAAAGTGGGGCAAGCTTGCGCGGCACGTCGCCGCGAGCTTTAAAATACTCAACCGTTTGCACTAGCGATGCTGGCCAGTCTACATTTTTGCAGTAGGCCCAAAAGTCACTGTCATTTCGCTCGGTTGCAGCGTAATGCAAAATAATAAAATCGCGAATTTCTTCGTAATCCTGTTGTAGGCGTGCATTGTATTCGTTAATTAATGCTGGGTTGCAATCGCTGTGTGGAAACTGCTGTAAAAATTCTGCAATACCGCGCATAGCTAAATGTATAGCGGTGGATTCCAGAGGCTCTATAAAACCAGCGGCAAGCCCAACGCCAATGCAGTTTGCTTTCCAAACTTGTTTGCGCATGCCCGTAGTGAAAGGAATTATACGCGGTTCAGTTAATGTTTTACCTTGTATATTACTTAGCAGTGTTTGCGTAGCTTGCTCATCGCTAATGTATTTACTTGCATACACGTAACCGTTGCCCGTGCGATGTTGTAGCGGTATGCGCCATTGCCAGCCAGCTAATTGTGCAGTGGCTTTTGTGTAGGGCGGCAGTTCGGGTAGCGCTTCACTTTGTACGGTAACTGCACGGTTACAGGGTAAATAGGTAGACCAATCGGTAAAGCTAGACTGCAAAGCATCGCCGATAAGCAGCGCCCTAAAGCCAGAGCAGTCTATAAAAAAATCGCCGTTAATTGTTTGGCCGCTTTCTAGTTGCAGCGATAAAATGCGCGGTGCTGTGTCTATAGATGTATTTACTTTTTCTACCTTACCTTCTGTTCGTTTAACGCCTTTTTGTTGCGCGAAGTTACGCAAGTATTTTGCTACTAAGCCCGCATCTAAATGTAATGCATAGCGCGAGTCTGCCAGTAGTGTGCCGGGCACGGCTTTGTATGGGGCAAACCGTTTTTGTTGTGCCATTACACTGTTGGGGGAGTAATCTAAAAAACGCGAAAAAGTGTCGCCGTTTAATTGCGCGCGCAGCCATAAATGGTAAAGGCTAAGTTCATCCATACCGGCTTCGGCGCGGCCGAAGGGGTGAAAAAAAGTTTCGTCTTTTTTAAGCCAATCTTTAAATTGAATTCCCAGCTTAAAAGTGGCTTGAGTGGCTTGAATAAACTCCACCTCATCTATACCCAGCGACGCCAGCATATCCATAAACGGCGGTACCGTAGATTCGCCCACACCGATTGTGCCTATTTGTTCAGATTCCACCAGCTCTATATTTATGCGCTTGGTATTTACGCTGTTAGCGAGCATTGCCGCGCACATCCAGCCTGTGGTGCCGCCGCCTAGAATCACTATTTTTTGCAGTGGCTTCATGCTTGCGCCTCAATATGTTTTTATCGTTATAGTGAGTAAATGTTCGGTTATTGGAACGTGTACTTTGATGCAGATACTAGCAAATTAAAGGTGGAGGCTGGGGGAATGTAATCACACGCTTGTGCAGAAATTGTCTGTAGGGTAGCGAATTTGGGTGGGGGTGTTTATTCTTACGTTAGTTTGCCCTAAAGTCTGTGGGTATATATAGCTGGCAGCTGTGTCAGTTTTTCGTAATTTACTACAACGGTGCTAACCATTGTCTATTGGCAAGCCAACCAACACTAAGCAAGCTGAGCTCGAGCAAGCCGATTGGTACAACTTAGCCGATGTGCGAGATGGCTTAACCCGTACCGAGCGTGTAATTTTGTATTGCCTACATCAGGCTCAGCAAGAGCTGGGGCAGCGCAATGTGCCTACGGCTATGCTTTATGGGCGTGTTTTAGAGTTTGTGGATATGAGCCAACAAGAGTTCCAGACTATTCTTTGCAGGTTTATTTCGCCCCGTTAGCCTCATTTTTACTTTTGCTAGGTTATTTTGATATTTGCAGTATTCAGCCGCTTAAACCATATTTAAGCAAGTGAAATAACAATGGATAGCAATGAAAGCCCTTCTTACAGATGATCACAGCCTTGTGCGCGACGGCATCGAAATGCTGCTTACTATTCGGTTGGGGTTCGACAGCGTATACCACGCCGAAAATGGGGCGCAGGCCCTTGCTTGTTTAGCGCAAGATTTAGTTGCGAGGGTGTTTAACGCGTTAATAAAGCCTATTGCACTTGAGGGCGGCGCAACATGGGCACCAAAAGCGAGTATTGGTGTTGCGCTAACCAATGGCGAGGCCACGTTGCAAGATGTAATGAATCGCGCAGATGCCCTTATGTACCGTGTTAAACAGGGCGGCAAAAATCAGTTTATTATTGAGGGCGAAAATTAACTTCTCGCCTGTAGCGGTTGCCAGATAAAGCTTTAGCTAGTTCCGTTCACTTAGATATCCTGATGTCCATCCATGTCTATATTCCGTGCAGCTTGATGTGGAGCGAACAAATTCTGCTGCGCGGCTTCACTAATAGCCACAACCGAGGGATGGCGTAGTTTGCGCTCGGCAGAAATTGCGTAGTAGCGAATTTTTAACTCGGTTATCTCCCCTAGCATTTCTACGCCATGCTCCTTCTGGGATTCCTTGTCGATAACGGTTGGGCCTGGGAATATGCCCACCCCTTCCTGGGCAAACGCCTTCATTAATGCGGTATCGTCAAACTCACCTTTAACTATAGGGTTGATGCTCTGTTGCGATAGCCAGCGCTGCAACATAATGCGCAAGGCGCTATCTTCGCCAGGAAGTAGCAGTGGGGCGTTGTTAAGAGAGTGTGGAAAGTTAGGGCGGTAGCGCTCAGCGAGTGCAGGTGTGGCATAAAAAGCAATAGGGCATTCGCCCAGTAAATGGTTATAGCCTTTAATACCTACGTCGGAGGACAAAGGCTTATCGGCAATAACCAAATCGGTTTTGTGAAGCGCTAAATCGGCAAATAGGTGTTCGAGGTTATTGTCCTTGCACACAAGGTGTATGCCGGGGTCTTTCTCTAAGGCTGGCGACAACAGTTTGTAAGCGATAGATTTAGGGACCGAGCTAGAAATACCCACCCTAAAAACACGCTCGCGAATGTTATTTTTTTTAGTAATTGCGTTTTCCAGCTCTTTGCCTACTTGGAATATCTCATCGGCGTAAGAGTATGCGAGTTTGCCTAAGGCGGTGAGTTCAAGCCTGCGGCCAACGCGATCAAACAGTGTGGCTTCAAAACCCTTTTCCAGCTCACTCAATTGCCCGCTTATGGTTTGTGGGGTGAGATGTAGCTGTTCCGATGCGCGGGTTATGCCCCCGTGTTTCGCCACAGCCCAAAAATAATAAAGTTGCTTGTAGTTAATCATGGGGTTTTGTCAGTTTTTAACGAATGTTTCGTCCATTATATTCGAATATACTTGTTGTGTGCATTCCTTTATATTGCGGCATCTTTTTCTAAGAGTAATATAAGCAAGCAGCTACTTTGTTGCTATGTAGCGCTCTATTGCTAGTAATTGCTAGGGTTTTGCTAACCTTGACAGGGTTTGCGCACCTCTTTTACCGCGATGCCGGTGAATCTATCGCCTTCTCTGCCTTTATGGGGAAGGTGGTGCTCGGCTTTCGTTTGTCCTAACGTGTATAGTTGCCTGTTTGTTGTGCTTACTTGGTGTGCTTTCAGGCTGGCGGCCATTCTTTTTATAAAGGTAATTGTTTATGAGTAATACGCCAAACACTCCCATTGTGGGCGTGATAATGGGCTCCAAGTCCGATTGGGAAACCATGCAGCACGCTATCAATATATTGGAGCAGCTAGGTGTTCCATACGAAACCGAGGTTGTATCGGCTCATCGCACCCCAGATAAGCTCTTTCAATACGCTGAAGCCGCAGATGGTCGCGGTATTGAAGTGATCATCGCCGGCGCAGGTGGCGCAGCACACTTACCTGGCATGGTTGCCGCGAAAACCCATTTACCTGTATTGGGCGTGCCGGTGCAATCCAAAGCATTAAACGGCATGGATTCGTTGTTATCCATTGCGCAAATGCCAGCTGGTATTCCTGTAGGAACATTGGCTATTGGTAAAGCTGGGGCGGCTAATTCCGCGTTATTGTCAGCGAGCATGCTTTCTAATAAGTACCCAGCTATTAAAGAAGCGCTGTTAGCGTTTAGAAAAAATCAAACAGAAACCGTTCTAGATAATCCAGACCCGCGAGAGCAGTAATATGAGAGTAGGTATTCTTGGTGGTGGGCAGCTTGCTCAAATGATCGCACAAGCTGGTGCAAACCTTGATATGTCGTTTAAGTTTATCAGCCCCGACCCAAAAGCGTGCGCGGCGCCTTATGGCGAGCATATCTGTGCAGATTATCAAGATGAGCAAGCGTATCAACAAATGCTTGAGTGGGCCGACGTTTTCACCTATGAGTTTGAAAGTATTCCCAAATCTGTTGTGGAATCACTAGAAAAGAAGCTCGCCCTGTTGCCATCATCAAAAGCGTTAAACGTTGCGGGAGATAGGCTTAAAGAAAAACGCACCTTTAACGGCCTTGGTATACCTACAGCAAATTTCGCTCCCGTAGATAGCCTAGAAAGTTTGCAAAGCGCCGTAGAGCAGATTGGGCTGCCCGCCATACTTAAAACTCGCAGCGAAGGCTACGACGGTAAAGGGCAAGCGGTGCTTCGCGATGTTAGCCAGCTAGAAGCCGCTTGGCAGAGTGTAGGGCAAGTGCCTTGCATCTTAGAGTCTATGGTTAACTTTAGCCGAGAAGTCTCTATTATTGCCGCGAGATCTAAGCAGGGTGAGATTGTGTATTACCCGCTTACAGAGAATCATCATCGCGAGGGGATTTTGCGCTTATCACTTCCCCTGCAGAACGACCCTTATCAGCAGCAAGCAGAAAAGCTTGCAAAAGCCTTGCTCGATGAGCTGGATTACGTTGGCGTGATTGCTGTAGAGCTGTTTCAGGTTGGTGAAAGCTTGGTAGCCAATGAGTTCGCGCCACGCGTGCATAACTCTGGTCACTGGACTATTGAGGGTGCGCATACTTCTCAGTTTGAAAACCATTTGCGAGCTATTTGCGGTTTGCCTTTGGGTAAAACAGACGCGATAAACTCCTGCGCCATGGTGAATATTATTGGCAAATTGCCTCGCGAAGAAGATGTTGCCGCCATAGAAGGGGCTCGCTTTCACGATTACAGCAAAGATGAAAAGCCCGGAAGAAAAATAGGCCACATTACCATTACTAGCGAAGGTTTAAGTGGCGAAGCATTCAATGCAAACTTAAAGTGTATTTTACAGCTTGTAGGCGAAGACCCAGAGCTACGCTAATTTGTTAGCCTCTCTTTATTAGCCATTGGCGTGCTAAATAGTACTATTTAATAAGTTATTTCATCTTTAGCCCAGTTTTTAGCGTATCCAATTTGTGTGGGTGGCTAACTGGGCTTTTTAGTGCCTGCGATTTACTGCGCTAGACAGAAAAGCCGTTTATTCTTCCTCTTTAAATACCTAGTCAGGCAAGTCTCTCCCTCAATAAGCCTAAAAAATCCAGTTTGAAATTGGCGAGATAGCTAGATGTTGACTATAGTAAATTGGTTAACAATTTGCGGCTACGAGCGAGAAATAATTGAGAGTTTCTAATTGGTTTTAACGCCAAGAAGGCGCTTTTAGAGTCTTTATTGTCTTCTTGTTTGTAAACCAATAGCGTGTATTTGGTAATACAATCTATGAGTTTGTTTCAAATATACACACTTTTGGGCGTATATACACAGTTACTGGGTATAAATTGGTCGCCTAAGAGATTTTTTAGTTCTAATGCCTTGCAGTGCTAGTCGAGCTGTAAACTTTATGGTTGAATGTAGTTACTCGAATGCGGTTTTGCAAAAGGTTATCGAATGAGCAATAGACGAGCAGGTACAGTCCGGCGCTCGCTTTATGCCTAAATAATGAATAGCCAAGCAAAGCATAGCTACCCAAAGAAAATGAGAATGGGAGCTTTATAAAGATAACACGGTGACTCTGCAGTGCGGGGTACTTCGTGAGCCGAACAAATTGAGGACTAATTGCTATCCAAGTACAGGAATAAACATAATGAAGATGAAGACACAGGCATTGGCGCTCTCAGCGCTATGTATGGCTATGGTCGGCTGCGGTGGCAGCAGCAGTAGTGACAATGGCGGTGAAGCCGATATTCGCTTTCCTTTTGATGGCGAGATAACTTTATCTGGCGACACCGATCCAGGTGCCACCCTAACCGCAGTCGTAACAGATGCTAATGGCATCTCAGGCTCTATTTCCTACGTTTGGACTTCCGGCGATACTGTTATTACCAGTGCGACAGGCTCTACTTATGTAATTGCCGATTCCGACCAAGGTAATAGCATAAGCGTAACGGCTACTTATACCGATGACGATAACTTTGATGAGTCTGTTTTTGCTTCCGTTACAATTGAAGCAGCAGCTACTCCGGCGACATTTGCAGGTTTAACTGCCACTGTTAGCAATGAAGCAACAGAAGCGCTTACTGGTACTGTTACTGTTACCGACCCCAATACTGGTGAAGCGACAATTGTAGCGCTAACCGACGCTATGACTACATACGGCACTTTTTCTATTACTGCGGAAGGCAGTTGGTCATACACTCTAGACACTTCAGCAGACGCCGTTGCGAACCTAACCTCTACTGACGATCCGTTATTAGACTCTATCGAGCTTGAGTCGGCTGACGGTACAACTGCAAACTTGGTTATCACAATCACTGGTGCAGAGGTTTCCGGCCCAGTTACAAGCCAAGTGGCTCGTATCACTGATAACTCAACCGACGATACTGGTGAGCTACGATATGCACTACCTTCTGCGCAGCTAGCGGGTAAAATCACTGTATCTTTCTTGAAAGATCTAGATACTTTAGGCTCTGATGACACCATTAAGGATGCTTACATCACCTTGTATAATACTGATACAAGCACAAGTGGTGGCAAAGCGATTCTTGATTTACGTATTCAAGATGACAATTTTGCAATTCGTGATCAAGATGGCATTGATGTGATGAATGCTTTCACTCCAGGTCAATGGCAGGATGTAGAGATTACTTGGGAAGCCGCTGATGATGCCTCTGCTCCTGTGCTGAACATCCTTATCGATGGCGTAGCCGTTACTTCCGTACCTTACACTGGTTCTTCAACTGCAATAGGTGGTGTTACACACGTTGCCTTTAGATTCGCAGATAACTCAAGAACAGTAACGGGTACTTACAATATAGATAACCTATTCATCTATTCAGATACAGCTGGCACTGCTTTGGTGTTCTCTGATGACTTTGAAGGTTATAGTGTTGATGATTCGCTTGATACTGACAACGCGAACTCGCCTTATAACTCAAGTACTTTCGAAGCTGTTGTAGCGGTTATGGAAGTTCCTGGGGATGACTCCGGTTCGGGTGGCTCTGGCGATACATCTGGCCCTGGCACCGCTGGCAATAAGTATGCAGAAATTATTGATACAAGCACCGATGACACTGGTGAATTGAGATATGCTCTGCCTGCAGCGCAGTTGGCGGGTAAATTAAATGTATCTTTCCTCAAAGACCTTGATACTTTAGGGTCTGACGATACGATTAAAGATGCTTATATCACTCTGTACAACACTGATACTAGTACTAGTGGTGGTAAAGCAATTCTTGATTTACGTATTCAAGATGACAACTTTGCAATACGTGACCAAGACGGCATCGATGTGATGAATGCCTTTACACCAGGTCAGTGGCAGGATGTTGAAGTAACATGGGAAGCTGCTGATGCTTCGTCTGCTCCTGTGTTGAATATTCTTATCGATGGTGTTGCGGTTACTTCGGTTCCTTATACCGGTTCAGCTACGGCTGTTGGTGGTGTTACCCATATCGCATTCCGATTTGCGGATAACTCCAGAACAGTAACTGGTACTTTTAATGTTGATGATATTAAAATCTACTCTGATACTGCTGGTACCGCGTTAGTATTTGAAGATAGCTTTGAGAGTGGTTACAACACTGGTGATTCGCTAGATACTGATAATGGTTCTTCACCTTATCACTCAGCTACTTCTGAAGCTGTTGTTGCCGAGGAATAAGTTTTAGATTTATTTTTCTAAAATCAAATTAAATAGCGCTCCTCGGAGCGCTATTTTTTTATGTACGGCCTGCCAACCTATAGAGTCATGGGGTAGGGCATTAATATAAAGCTACTTCGCAATTAAGAAGGGCTAAGTTGTTTAATATCTAATCCCGTCTAAACTTAAAGAACAATCCCTCTTTTAAAGAGTTGCCTATTGGTAATGTCATGCCTACTTGGGGATAAACACACTCTAAAACGGCTGTGTAGTCTAATGCCTAAGTCATTCTGTAGAGCGCTCAGTGCCTATTGCCGCATCAACTATTGCAAGTTGCTACTTCTTTGTGGTGTAAAGGCATGTTTATTGTTAATTGTTCTAACCTTCAATCTGGTTCACGCCCAGCCAAGTATATCCGGCGGAATTGGCCCTATGGTGATCAAAACCATGCCTCCGGAATCCGATAACGATTTACGCCACGCCTATAAAATACGAATTATCAAAGCTGCGCTCGATGCAACCATCGAACAATATGGCCCCTACATCATTCAAACACCCACTTATAGCATGAACAGTTTGCGCGCCTTCAACAAGCTAATGTTGCGCGAGAGTGATATTAATACCGTTGTTGGCCTGCCAACTAAACAGCGTGAAATGGACGCTATACCTATTCGCATTCCAATTCGACGCGGCTTACTTAACTATCGGCTAATGCTGGTGCGAAATGCCGACCTGCAAGAGTTTCAAAATATTCGTACGGCGGAACAGTTAAAAACAAAATCTGTTGGTATGGCCGTAAATTGGCTAACAGCAGATGTAATGAAGCGGCAGGGTTACACTATAGTTTACGGTACCGAACGTGACACGCTCTATAGCATGCTTGCTCACGGCCGTTTTGATTATATGTTGCTAGGGGTAAATGAAGCTTATAAAGAGGCAGAGCACCACTCGCTTGGTGAGCAGGGCATAAGCATAGTGCCTGGTGTGGCAGTGTACATAAATATGCCCTCGTATATTTTTGTAAGTAAGCACGAACCGCTTATTGCAAAGCGTATTCGAGATGGGCTAGAAATAATGCAAGGCTCTGGCGAGTTGCACGCGTTATTTGAGCAGGAGTATGGCGAGTATATTCAGAGCGCGAAATTATCTGAGCGCGACATAATAATAATTCACAATCCAACCCTGCCGGACTCTATAAAACTTATCGAACCTGAATACTGGTTAGATGTGCAAAGAGCTGCCGCGAGTGAGTAGTGTTTATCGGGTATTGTAACGCCAGTATCTCGCAGCTCTGCCTAATCGCGACTTAGTATCATTATTGCCAGATTCAACTGCGGCTTTTCGCAGAGTATAAGTGTGAAGTAAGGCTACACAGCATACGCAGCAGAGCTTAGCAGAATAATGCTAAGTGTTTGTACCTCTTTGCCGCTTAATTTCGTCCGCACGCTTTTGCGTGATTATAAGAAACACTACCTAGGCCAACACCCAAAATATAAATACCGCGATAAACCAGCCTATTTTTTCCACCGTGGGAACGTTTAGACACTAGCACATGAAATTCTGGGCCCAAGCATAATACGAAAAATATAAACAATATTAAGAGCTGAAAAAATTAATTGCGCTCATATCAAAAATCCTTCCTTAATTAAAAATATAATTAATAACCCTGTTATAGCGAAAGCAAGTGCAAACTATCCAAGGGGTGCGTTAAGTGTCTGAGTACAGCTCAGCCTATTACCTGTAGCTAATCAATATTAAAGGCCATGCCTAGTCTGGCAAAGATATAGGCTCTCACACTGTGCGATTATTGTTTAAGTTGTGAATCTACGATACTGCCCGAAGATTGTTTTTCTTGGTGCGCTCATCCTTTTTTCTTCTTTTTCCTGTTTCTAAATATCCAAATATACAAGCCTGTTACTCCCAGTAAAACGGGCGATAATCCCACCACACACCATATAATCTTGCTGCCTAAGCCTCCGAAAGACCCAAAGTGAAGTTCGCGAAAGCTGTCGGTTGTTTTAACTACTGCGCTGGCATCGCGACCATCAAAGGCGTTAAGTAATTCTCCATTTGTACGGTCGTAGGTGACGGTAGAGGAGTAGTTGCTCGCAAAAGGGTTGGCGCGCTGTTGGTGACCAAATACAGTTATATTTACCTCTGGTTCGTACGGGTAGAGTAAATAAGTTGGGGTAAAAGTATCAAGTTGTACTCGGCTATCGTTTAGTAACTGTTGAAAATCGATGCTGCTATCGTAGAGGTTTTCTGTCGGTTCAAAATGCTCTTCGCTGGGGTGTTCAAATAATTCGTGATAAATAGCCACGGCATTAAAGTAAATACCGGTAACGCCTAGAATAAAAATAATAGGAGACGACCAAGCACCAACTAAACGATGAAAATCGCCAGAAAATACACGCAAAGATACTTTAATACGGAGGTCGAATAATTTTAGCCAAAACTTTCTGTGAATAACTAAGCCAGTTATGCCCAGCAAGGTTAATATTACTGCCGCAATTAAACCCAGTACCGTACCCCATTGGGCGTGCTTGCCACCTATGCCGTTTAGCATAAACGTGTAATGCAGTTGCAGTAGAAAATCGGTTATATAGTGACTAAAGTTTACCGGCTCGCTCAGTACTTTATTTGCAAAGGGGTCAAAGTAAATTTTAAACCAGTCGTCGGTGCCTTTTTTAACGAGGTACACGCGGTCAGCTTCGTGCCCATCGTTAAATAGCTCCCACGCGCCCAAAATATAATCTGGAAACTCACCTTCTATATGCTGCTGCAGAATGTTGTGATTAAGTCGTTCGGGTACTTCTTTTTCGCTCTGTGTATAAGGTAGAGCGGCTACTTTTGGCATAAGCCATTGGTCAATCTCAACCTTGAACACCAAAATACTGCCCGTTATTGAGACTATAAATAGTGGTATTAAGGCAACTAGAGCCAAATAACTGTGAACTTTAAAAAATGTCTTTCGCATTATTCTCTCACACTAAACGAATTAAGCCCGCAACAGAGGCGGGCTTTTTTAGGTATAAAGTACTGGTTAGATTATAGCTTCCAGCGTACTGTGGCACTCATGTTGCGCGGCTCGCCGAAATACGCTTGGCTCCAATACAGGCTGTTTAAATACTTCTCGTTACCTAGGTTTTCTAGGTTTAGCGACACACTTAACTGGGCGTTAATTTGATAGTGCGCAGCAATGTCTAGTAAGGTAAAGGCATCTTGGGTATACGATCCATCGCTTGTGGTAGTTTCATTCTGCCATTTAACCGAGCTACCAATTTTTAAGTCAGGCAGACTAGGCAATACATATGAAGCCGAGAATTTTAAAAGCTGTGTGGGAATGAACGGACGCGCATCTTCGTCGTCTTCTTTAATATCCAATACCGTTAAGCCGGCGCCAATGTTTAAGCCATCAGTAACCTCACCAGAAAATTCCAGCTCGTAGCCAGAGCTGCTTAACTCCGCAGTTCGGTAGATTGCAATGCCGCTTTCATTTCGAGCTACAAATACACCAAAATCACTTTGTTCAGATGAAAATGCTGCAAGTGTTAGCACTGAGCGCTCGTCATTAAACGACTTTTTCAACCCTAATTCAGAGGATGCCCCCACGGTAGCACCAAGCGGTTGCAGCTCGCTGTTCACCCAAGTTTGTTGCTTAAATACTTCGCTGTAACTTGAGTACAACATTAGACTGTCGATTAATGCATAGGTAACCCCGAAATAGGGTACAGTTTTATTTGCACTCGCATTCGATTCGCCGCCGTAGCTTACGCCTGTTTGCTCAAGCTCTGTATTTCTTGCACCCAATAATAACGCTAGGTTATCAAGTACATTTAAACGCGCAGCCACATAAAACGCTTTTTGGCTTAGGTCTATATCGGTGGAGCTTGTGGCGGGGTCGTGATCAGGAAAATCCATCGCTGGAGTATTGCCTTTGGCCCAGTCGGCGCCAAGTACCGGGAAGCCATCGGTATTATTGTAATGCGATGCTTCGGCAAGGTTGGTATCAGAATCGCTGTAACCAAGTACTAGCTGGTGGTTTCTTTCAAACAGGCTAAAATCGCCAGATACAAACAAATCTACATTTAATTGCTCTTCATCGCGCTCATAGGCACTGGCATAGCCAAATAGTCCAACTTCGGTTTCGCGCTCGGGTGTACCGTATACGTAAAATAAGTTTGAATCGTAAGTTGATTGGTTATGCGTAAGGTGTAAATGCGCTGTCCAATTTTGATTTATGTGATGTTCCAGCTCTGCAAAACTTTGTTTTTGCGTAGTGTTGGCAAACGTCCAGTCGGGCGCATTACTGGTAGATACGTCATAATTTGTACGCGAGCCATCGGTATAAAGTAAGGGCAACGCACCCCATAAAACACCTTTAGATTCATTGCGGTCGTAACTGTATCCCGCCGTTAGCATGGTGTTATCGCTTAAGTCGAACTCAAAAATGCCGTAGCCCAATTGAGTTGTGTTTTTATTGCGATCTAAATGGGTTTCACCATTGTCATAGGCCACAACTGCTCGTGCTCGCACTGAATCTGAAAGTGCAGTTGCTATATCCACTTCGGCGCGCTTGTTTTGCCACTGTCCAAGGCTAAGTGCAGCAGATGCTTGCAAATCATCAGTTGGTCGTTTGCGTACATAGTTAATTGTTGCAGAAGGGTTCGCCAAGCCAGTAATCAAGCCTGCAGAGCCTTTAACAATCTCAACTTTTTCATAAATAGCCGTATCTTGTTGGCCTAAATTCAAGCCGCTAATAAAAGGAATGCCCACACCATCGTATTGAAAGTTAACAATATCGAAGCCGCGCGCAGTGTAGTAGGTTCGATTAGTTTCAACTTCTTCTACGGTAATGCCTGGTGCATAGTTAAGCACATCAGAAATGCTGGTTAACGCAAATTCGTCCAGCTGCGCTCTAGAAACCGCGGTAACGGTTTGCGGGGTTTCAAAAATACTTAGCTCAAGTTTTGTTGCAGTGTCTGTCTTTCCCTGCTCACCATATATAAAGGTTTCTTCCAGCTTAGAGCTGGTGCCTTCCTCGGCAAAAGCAACAGATGTAGTAGTTAGGCAGATAAAAGCTACCAAAGGGGACAGTCGGGAAATCATAATAAGGAAACACTCCAAAAATGGCCAAAGTGAGCAGTTAGAAATAATGCTCTTAATGTGTGCGAATGATAACGCTTAACATTTAGATTAGCAATAAAGGAGTTGTTTGGCGCCAAAAAGCCGTGTTTTAGGCTGGGTGAGTGTTGTTTGGGTTTTAAGGGCAGATAGATAAAGGGCCGTTGTGGGGGGATTGGGGCGATACGGCGGCATTACGGTTTAGAAGTATTGGTAATAAGGGATAAGTTATTGTAAATACGACGGCCGCATTAATCTGCCTGTTAACTTTCCTCGGCAATCGGCGGGGGGATTGGATTCGGGCCATCCTTGGCCCTCACCCCTGCGGGGCGACCTGACGGTCGCCCAAAATTGTTCCTGACAATTTTGTGAACCCCGACTGTGGAAGCTCAAAAGTCAGGCTCACAGCCAATAAAAAAGTCCCACCCTTGCGGGTGAGGCTTTTTTATTGGTTTGGTGGTGGGGCGGGACGCGGGTTCAGTTCCCTAACTCGCAACCGAACAAGTCCATTAAATACCTGCGATTAGCTATCGATATTTATGCCTCTAACCAACCCAAATTAGCTTGATTTGATCCGTAGTTTTGAGCGTTCATGGTGGTTACCAAATAGTCCAACACAGGAGTTTTTATGACGGTAATACACATGGATCAGAGGCAGCTGGCGAATCGATGGGGCGTAAGTGAAGCGACTTTAGAGCGGTGGCGTTCCGAAAGGATTGGCCCCAGGTATTTGAAACTACAGGGGCGAGTTATGTATCGGGAGAAAGATATTGAGGCCCCAGAAGCCAACTGCTTGAGGCAGTCGACTTCTGGGGCTGTCAAAGAAAGTATTAGTTCTTCGTGACTGCATTAAACAGATTTACCTACTTGAGCTGGTCAACCCGGCTCACCGGTGTTTTGTCGATATTAGGATTGCCGACGACTACTGCCAGTGATTGTGCTCTCGATATAGCTACGTTAATGCGGTGCTTATCGAAGAGGAAGTTCAGTCCTCGGGGTGATTCACTGGTGTCGCTGGCACACATGCTCAAGAACACAATTGGGGCCTCTTGGTCTTGGAACTTGTCGACCTTGGCTTGCTCGCCCAGTGCAGCGCGAAGTTTACTGACTTGATGGTTGTCCGAGCGACAAACAGTACTTACGTAATGGCAAGCTTGTACGTCGCCTGCCGCATCGCCACTGAGGCTCAGCGTCGTCGTAAGGTCTTTGCCCTGCAAATCTTGCTTGGGCGAGGAGATCAGGCAATGACCAACCGCCGCGTGGCCAGCTACATCGGTTTTTTCCAGCATGCTGGCGTAGTTGCGAAAGCTCTTCAGCGGGACAAACTTGCGCGGCTTTGCTGCTACGTGAGCCGCCCTGCGCTTCCCGAGAAGTGTCTGGCGTTGATGGCTAGCGGGCAGATTCGCTATGAACGCAAAACACCGTATCGCAATGGAGCGACTCATATGATCTTCGAGTCATTGGGGTTCATAGCAAATTGGCTGCGCTGGTACCCTAGCAGCGAGCCAGTTTCTCTCTTACCCATGGGGCGTTTTGAGATGCTTGAGAACGAATAGTGATTCGTGTGACTTAGGCGTGCGTATAAAGTTTATACTGCCGCTAGTATAGTGCCTGCAACTTCCACCACGACATTATCAAAGATAGGTTTATTGCGGTAGTAATTGTAATAAACCGACTGTTTAAACCAAAAATAAACGGAACAGTTACACACATGAAAAAAATCCTGTTTTTGGCCTTAGGCCTTTTAATAAGTCAGGCTTCGTTTGCCCAGCAGACGATTTCAAGCCTTGCCGAGTTTATTGCTCTTCAAGATGGCAGCAATCAAAACATAAAAATGGCCCCCGGCACCTATCATATATCATCATCGTCTAAATCACTGTTCCCCGGTGGGGATTGGCGGGCGAACGTCGAAGGTAATTGGCCGGGCCTGTTTAAGTTTAGTGGCAACAATAATACGTTTGACCTGACCGGCGTTACCTTCACCTTCGACTCCACGATCTTGTTAGAAATGCCTAATCTTGTTCACGCAAACCTCATGGAGTTTGGGGGTTCCGGTAACGTTTGGAAGGGGCTGAATATTCAGGAGAAGCCCAACAGTAAGGGCGAGTACGGCGCTTTTATTCATACCTCTGGCGGCACCATCGCTGTATTCACTGGGGATAATCACAAAGTTTCTGATTTTACTTTAAAGACACGTTTTTCTCGGCCCTATGGTTTAGGTTCTCTCTATGGAAAAACGGGTAACTCGTCTAGCACGCTGCCCGGCGTTCGCCTGTCCAAGAAAACGGCCATGTTTCTTATTAGTTTAGATGATAGTTACTTTGAAAATGTTCTGATTGATCACAGTGGCTTTGGTCATACGCTTGCCTTTAACGGTGTCGATAACGTGGTATTCAATACCGTTGAAATCATCGCAGAATCTCGCTCTACCGATGATTTGTATGCTAACGGCATTGGCGGAACAGACCGCAATGGTGTGCCTTTTAACGTCCTCTTTAATGGCGATGAACTCATAGGAACGAATTTTGCCGATGCCGATTACTTTCTTAACCTGTTTGATACGGATAACTTCAATCAGTGTCAAAACATGAGCGGTGGCGTGCAATATTCGCCCATCCGAAAAGGTTACCAATATAGCCTGACTGAAGATTCGTTTCGCGGGTACTACAGTGCTGGTTCCCTTGGCAATATCGAGATTTATAACGCCACCGTTACGGGTTCAAGAGCGGGCGTCGTCATGGAATATGCGAGCGAGGGTATGATTGTAGACGGTATGACGGTTAGAGGTATTGCCGGGCATGGCGTGCCAGCGTGCGACGGCGCGTGGAATTCAGCTAACGGTGGTGAAGGCGATGCTTCCGCCTATGGTCCTCCATCAAACAGTGTACTTAAGCGTGCGAAAGCCGATGCCGCCTATTCCACTGTTTTAGAAATCCCCAATTTTGTCGATAACGTGACGGCCGATATTGAAGTGTTGGACCCGTTAAACGGTTACAACCGTCCTTCGGCATCAAACGCTTTGGCGCTTATTAAAGGTGATGATCACGATATTCGACTTTGGAAACGTGATAACCAAGCCTTAACCCGTGACTTGGTGGTTAAGGTGAGTGATGCGGATAATCTATTGCTCTGTAACATGACAAAACAAGGCGTGACTGTCGCCAGCAGCGTGACCAACTCCACCATTTATTCTGTTGGTAGCATCAGTAATTCAAGTGGCAGTTCTAACACGGTGGTAAAACTGTCAAGCGCAGCTGACGAGCCAGCGATATGTAAAGCTCTTGAGACTAACGAAGTTATAACGGATTGCGGTGATTTTGATGCATTCGCCGGTATCCAAGCCGAAGCCTACTGCGATATGGCTGGCGTTGAAATTGAATCCTCCAGCGATGACGGTGGCGAACAGGTTGGTTACATTAACAACAACGAATGGATTGCATTCAACGATGTTGATTTTGGCAATGGCGCAAGCGGTTTTGAAGCGCGCGTTAGTAGTGCTACCTCCGGTGGCAATATTGAGCTTCGTTTAGACAGCCAAACAGGCGCGTTAATTGGCACGTGCTCTGTTAATGGAACGGGCAGTTGGACGACCTATGAAACGGTTTCTTGCGATATCGGTGGCGTCAGCGGCGTGCAGGATTTGTACCTCGTGTTTACCGGAAATAGTGGCTATTTAATGAATGTTAATTGGTTTAACTTCACGCAAGCTGCAACGAATTGTTCTCTGCCTTGGAGTGACAGTGACTTCAGCGTTGAAAAAGAAATAGTTAACTACAGTTCCGGTGCTATTGATATTTCATGTGCTTCCAACGTTGAAATTTCCATGAATCTAGAAGGTGTAGGCGCCATGGAAGATGCCGATTACTTGAACGTTTATTACCGCGTTGATGGCGGTGCCCAACAAGTGATATCTGAAAATGTGAATGCGTTTTCTGAAAAAACCGTATCGGTATCAGGTATCAATGGCAGTAGCTTAGAAATTATCGCCAATGTTTATACCAGCTATGGCGCAGAGATTTATACGATTTCTGATATGAGTGTTAAAGCTGATTCGCAAACAGCTTATTCTCTAGAGGTTGTTTCTGTCTTAGCCAGTGCGGACGATGGCAATGTGCCTGCCAATACCCGTGATGGCGACCTGGGTACACGCTGGTCGGCTAATGGTGATTCGCAGTGGATTACCTATGATCTTGGCAGCAGTAAAACTGTGACCGATGTGGGCATCGCCTTTTTTAGAGGCGACCAACGCACGGCATTTATCAGCATCGAAACCTCAACCAATAATAGTACCTGGCAAACCGTTTATTCTGATGAGCAGTCAAGCAGCACAACAGAGATTCAAAATTTTGATGTGACCGATAGCAATGCTCGCTATGTAAGAATTATTGGCTACGGAAATAGCGTAAATAACTGGAACAGTTTTACGGAGGTCGAGATTATTGGTCGTTAATTTGCCTGGTAGCAAAGCGATTTTTTTAAAGATAGGATGAAAAGCGCGCCGCGCATTTTGCTATTTGTGTGGGGATCTAAAGCGGTAAATCTAAGCGAACGCTGGGTGGTTGATAGTACTTTGTATCAAGCTCTCAGCGTTGGTTTTGCTTTTGTGTTTTGATAAAGCGAGGATAATAGTTTGCAGACGATGAACACGACATAAATCATCGTCGGGTTCAGAGCGGCAACTGAAACGCTGCATTGACTAAAAAATGCCACTATAATCGCTGACGGCATGCTCACAAAATTTTCAGCTTAAGACATAACAATAAACAAGGCGAAAATCGATCAAATTCAATCTGCTTAATATATGTATTGAAACAATGCCGCAATCCGAAATTGATATGTGAAAATGACTAGCCTTATTTATTTCGATCTAGGGAGACTCTGATTAACCCCAAACGCATTTTGGCTTACAGGCATTTTTGTCCTCTAGGCATTTTATTGAGACAGACTGGTTGTCTGGCGAAATAAAATAACGACGAGGACGATGATGCCTGTAAGCCAAAATGCGTTTGGGGTTAATCAGAGTTTCCTGTATATGTTTAGTGTAGAGAAGTGTGTAAGAGAAGCCCTTGAGGAAGAGGTATGTATTTGGCAAAATAACATGAAAGGGAATATTCGAGTCTTGGAGCTTCCTCCGCTACCCCAAAACGACCCAATTATCGCTTCAGCCATTTGGTAAAACTTCGGGCTGGATGCCGGCAAAAACTTATCTGCGGTAGTTGCTGCTACTGTAAATAAAGCAGCGCTTCCCATTTGGTTAACAATTAAAGCTCAAGAGCTATATGCTAGCCATTATTGCGAGAAACAAAGTGATAGCTATGCAATGCTTAGCACGCATTACCAGCGGTTTAAATCTCAACTTATAGATAGTATTGATGATGCAGAACGACGCTTTTTCGTTCAGCCTTTTGCGCGAGAAGTACAGACGTGTATTTGTGAGCTATATAAGAATAGTCAATTCAATCGAGCAACAGAATCGATCGATAATATTAGAGTGTTAATTCGCGAATCAAAGGTAATAGTAACTTCAGATGAAACGATTCGCGCGCTAATACAAAAGAACCTAAATAAAGTAGCGCAAGGTATTATCGATATTTGTCAAGGCTCTGCACAAGCAGGGCGAAATAAAATTCTTTATGTGTCCAATAAGCTGCCCCTTAGTGTTTAGGCAAAAAATAGCAGACCGGCGCAGTTACTTAGTTCGCGAAGTGTAGCTAGCGACAGTTGCAGTGGTTATGGTGTGCAGCGGCAGGTGCCAGCAGGTTACAGGCAGGTGGATACTACAGATACGCCAAGGTATGGCAGAGCTTTATGCCAATGCTCATAAGTTTGAAATTACGCATAAAGACTTTCTTACAATAGAGCCTTGCATGGATACCAGCTACGTTAGAGAGCGCACCATGAGCCAGCCAAGCGTGAGCTCGTTATTGACAGCGTCATTGCGCGGCACCAAAAAGTCTTTAGTGGATACCTACAACCAGTTGAATAGCGCCTCCGCGCCTCGAGCAGTTGGCTTATGAGTAAAGTTATTTACAATTTGTATGGCTTGACTTCTCCTGTTCCAACTAAAGCTATATTAAGGCTTGTAGCGTTTGGTTTGGTTGTGTGTGTTGTAGGCTGCGAGCCTGCACGCGAGCAAACAGAAGAAGAAAAGGCATTAGCGGAGTGGGAGAGTGCAAGGCTTGCAGATTTGGAGTGGGCTAACGAAAAGCGTGGGCGCACTCAAGATAGGCCAAACGACGAATGGCAGTGGACAATATCGAGCACGCCCCTAGCCGAGCTACAGCAGAAAGCAAAACAGGCAGCGCTAAAACGCAATGAATTAAAATTCACTGCATCGGCTCCAGGTAAACACGCCATTTTTGTAGAGGCTAAAGAGTCGATAAATAAAGAAGAACATAAAAAAGCAGAAGAGTTACTTTTAGCGTTAGCAGAAGAAGGCTATGTAGATGCAGAGTTTGAGCTGTACCACTTCTACATCCCTTGGCATGAGCCGTCGGACTTTTCACATCAAAATGCAGAGAAAGCTTTGTATTGGTTAGATAAGTGTTTAGCTAAAGGGTATGCAAAGGCGCAATATGCCTACAGCTACCTGCACACAAAACCAAGCCATAGCGTAAAACCAGTTCATTTCGGAACAGCGTTTGATTGGGCCTATATTGCAGCAGAGCAGGGGTATACCAGAGCGAAGATTGCAATTGCCATGTCCTACTTCGACGGCAGGGGTATTGAACGAGATTTGGTGGAATCCTATAAGTGGCTAGAATTAACGATTAATCGCCCGCTAGATGTCGCCGAAAACGACCCTAACTACGCAATATCCCGAAAGCCTTTTGCCCAAAGCCTGCAACAACAAATTGCTACCGACAACAATATGCCACCCCAAAAAATAGCCGAAGCAAAACGCCTAGCAAAAGAGTGGGAGCTAGCCCACCCTTACGCTTATAAAAGTGTGGATGAGGTGGGGTATTAAGCATTAGCTGGGCGTGTTGAATGCGCTTCGCTTAAAACTGCTATTTCCATAAGTTCAGCAAAGGTAGCAAGGATTAGCAATAAGCTTGAGTGCAGGCATAGTTGTTAGGCCTTAAGGAACATCTGCTTCCTAAGGGCGGCTTCGCCCTCAATCCAGCGGCAATATGGGATTTGAGCTCACGTCCATATTGGCGATGCTCATATCTTTAGGTTGCGACAGACCACCGCCAAACCCAGTCAAATAACGTTATTGGTGCCATCGCTAAATCAACCTGTGAAACAATTCCTGCGATGCCCATCACACAGTCTTACAATCGGCTGATTTAGAGCGTCAAATTATTCAGGGAAAAACTACAACACGGGGCACTATTCGTTATGTCAGTTGAAAGCGTAATTGTAAAAAGCAACTAATGCTTAGAGGATCGAGAAAATATTCCATCTGCGCCACTATGGCATATGGGCAAGGTTGCTGTATTTGAGTCAAAAGAAAGCTTTGACCTATTGCAAAACACAATTGATTACCTCACGTGTAAAGGTAAGGCGGGAAGGCAGTTCACCAGCAATGAAAAGGAATTTATGACAGAACTTTTCGAGGCTCTATGGTGGGGTGGGAAATTTCACGGTTTTAAAGAAGCTGCTGAATTAGCGAACCACTATGTTAATGGCGATGGGAAAATATTAACAATCAATGCGCAAGTTTATAAAGAATCTGTAGTTGTTAAAGATACAATGACTGCAATGAAGTCCTACATTAAAAACCTTGCCGCAAAACGAAGCCCTTTGTCTAATATCAACACAGGTGATAAAGTATTTCTCAACTCTTCATAAGCAAAGCCTTTGATGAGAGGTAAAAGGAACGTCAATACACACGACTACATTTTGAACAATGGTGCACTGCTTGTAGAACCGACCAATCAACGCTTAAAAAATGCTGACCACCGTTTTTATTTAAAGGTCAATACAACCAAAAATGGCGCTAACTTTTTATCGTCATGGAAAGTTGAAAGCGTTTACGATTTTGAGCCATTCAGCAAAGGTTATATTACTGACATTCCGTTAGCTAAAGGCTTTGTATTAAAGCTTCCTGATGGACTTTCTCATCATCTTACAAAAATCGGTGTTGCTAAGGACTTTAAGAATATATCTACATGGCAGGAATTCTGGAAATGATTTTGAAAAAGGTGTTCATGCTTGTGATGCTAGGGGTTGCCAGTTCTGCTTGTTCAAAAATGCCAGATTGCATGGCAGCTGATTCAATTCAAGAAATCGGAAATGAATCACTGAATAACAAAGGGCTAAATCTTTATTTGCGAACATCTGGCTTTAGCGAGAAAGAACACTTCTATGAGTTGTATAGGGGGCGCCATCATTTGATGAGTGTGGAATAACCTCTGCTGATGCCTTGTCTCAGGTGCACGTTGATACGTCCCTTGGGACACCAGAAAGGCTCATTATTAAAAATAATCAAATTGAGATTGAATACAAATCCGGTGAAGCTGGAAATCAGTTAGGCAATGTAATAGTTATCTTAGACTAATTTCCAATAGTCGTTTGCAGATTTGTCGCTATAGAAGTCTCTAAGCTTTACACTCTATGGCTGACATTAGGTCATCTGATTTCACGGTAAATTCTTCACCATCGGGACCACCATTGTGTTTGTCACATAGCGGAACGATGTAGTGTTTATCGTCGTCGCTGCCGGACTCAATCACGTGACCGCCTTCTATCTTTGTTTTTGTTGAACAACCTTGTACACCACAACCACTATTGGTTTTGTTGGCTAACTTTTCCCAGTGTTTAATCCATGATCCACAAGGGTTGTATAGGCGCTTATTGGTTACACTGCCGTTTAGGTTTTTAACTTTGACTGAATTTAAGTCGTCATTGTATTGTTTGAAATTTTTCAATTTCATATTGCCCCTGCTGTCGATGATGTCAGTATCATTTTCAGCTTAGGCATAAAAACCATGCACCACAAGGTTGGATAGAGGCGCGACTCGATAAATAGTAATATCCGCTTACCTCGCTTTCTCAATAATCTTCAAAATCTTGTTTTTGTCGGTTTCACTCAGCCTTGGAACTATTGCCCGACAGTCTCGCTTCTTTTTGCAAAGGTAGTGCGATTAAATTACCAAACCCGCCTTCAGGCATAATATCCTGATTTGGGAAAAGACGATCATAAGAATCAAATGATAGATTCGAGTAAATTTCCATTGCTTTATCTAGCAGACCAAACCCCAAGAGCCTTGCTTCCTTGGCGGGAACTTTCTCGTTGAAGAAAATCCAAAGGTGCGCACCGTTGCCTGAACGTGAAATCTCTAAGGCATGTGGTATTTTGAAACTCTGGCAGGCTTTCGACATCGCTTTCACTTCATCCTTCCATTGGCCTTTAACGAAATCGGCTGCGAGAAAGTAACAAGTGCTGTCGTGCATCAACGGGTAGACTCCCACCACCTGTTGACCAGCTAAGTGGCGATAAATTACCTGGTCGTTGATTTCGGTGAATTGTCGATGATTACAATCTTGGCATTTGACGCGAGGCTTGTGGCAGATCCCCTGTACCCATTCATTCGCGCCGTCTATGGCGCTCACCTTTCAGGCAGCTGAAGCTGTGCAAAACGGCTGTCCTGCCGTTTTGTCGTTATCGCAAGCGACAGAGTAGCCACTGCGCCCTTGTTTGTTTTGCCAGCGGTTAGCAAAAACGTCTGTTCGTCCGCGAAACAAACTCCTGAAGATGGCAATCTTTTGATCTGGTGAATATGAAGTCGAGTCAGGCGCAATCGGCGAGGCTTCTTGCAGTTGCTCTCTGAAGGCTAAAAGCTGTTTTTGCTCCTCTTTGAGTTCAGCGAGCCTCGCATCTATCTCGGCAATGCTTTGAGGGTTTGCGTTATAAGGCATGTGCTTGCGGCGGTTTGATCAGAGACTCCGCAGGAATGCCTAATCCCTTATGCAGGTTCCATATCATTTTCAGTGTGAGCGAGCGTTTATGGTTGAGAATCTCATACACGCGATTGCTCTTACCAATCATGGGTTCAAGATCTTTTACAGTTAAGCCCTTACGCTCCATTTCGAATTTGATCGCTTCAACGGGATCAGGCAGTTCCATATGGAAATGTTTGCCTTCATAGGCCTCGATAAGGGTGACCATCACATCCAGCTTTTCACCTTCAGGTGTGTCAGGACCAGCCATCATTAGGCTTTCAATGTCTTTTAATGCCGCTCGGTAGTCGGCATCAGTTTTAATGGGTTTGATGTCCATAGTTTGTACCTCTCGTTTCTACCTTTTGGGGCATTTAAATAGTTTGTACATCAATCTTGTATTCAGCTCGTCCATGAGCCTCACCCTTCGGGCTCGCTTCGCTCATGAAAATTCGTTCCCGACGAATTTTTCGTATTGCGTATGGGTGCCGATAAAACGAATGTACACCACGCGATAGGCGTAGTTGATCCAAGCGACCAATCGATACTTATTCCCTGCAATATTGAAAACCACACGCCCGTCTTTGAGGATACTGGCATTTCTAAAATCCTGCTTAACGTCAACAGGTGTACTCCAGTCAGCCGCTAACGCAAGGCGATACCAAGCTAGCGTTGGCTCTTTAGCGTCCATGTACTCTGGGTGTTCTTCCCAGAAAGCTTTCAGTGTCGACAAGGCAATGATTTTCATAAAGTAAATAATAGTCCCAAAATGGGACTGTATCAACTAAAATATACTGGAGAATTAATATGAATGAATATCAATCACTTATGACGCAAAGAGAGCTGTGTAATCGTTGGCAAGTGAGTGAGGCTACACTAGAGAGGTGGAGATCCGAAGGGATTGGACCAATTTACGTAAAGTTGGGCGGTCAAGTCAGGTATCGTCGCGAAGATGTGCTGGAGTATGAGGCGAGTTGCTTGCGTAAAAGTACCTCTGAAGCTGTCTGAGTACGAAAGAGTGGGCATAACCCTCATCGTTTCGCATTTCCTGAGAGTAAAATTGCGGGTTAATAAAAAGCCCTAATGGCCGGTGAGGGCTCATTAGGGCTATTTACAAGATGGTGGTGGGGTGAAACACGGGTCTGGTTCCCAAGATGGAAACTGAATCAGTCCAACGATTGCTGTAGCAAGCTAATGCGGGCTGCTGCTTACGCAGGAGCTTCAAAGCCCTGTTTGTCAGAGGCTAGCTGAAACTCGGGTTGACAATTGACTGTGGTCATGCACTTCATCATTAAGCGAAATCTGGTACCCCAAGGCTTTATGGCTTTACTCCATTCCTCTAATATGGTGTGTTCTGTCTTATTAATTCGACTGCGCGCTGCTGTGCTAAACCAACTTATCGGAAATGATACGGCCATCTTCTAAGGTAATGATTCTGTCGGCATACTCTAATATTCTGTTGTCGTGAGTAACCATAATTGTTGTAACGCCACGTTGCTCGCCTAGGACTTTTAAAGTTTGCACCACGTTTTTTCCAGATGTTGAGTCCAATGCGGCCGTCGGCTCGTCGGCAAATATTATCTGTGGATTCGAAACTAAGGCTCGGGCGATAGCAACACGCTGCTTTTGCCCGCCGGACAAATTTTCTGGTAGGTAATGCATTCTATCGCCCAGCCCAAAAAGTGAGAGCACGTGTTTAGCGGCAGTGTTCTGCTTATCCTTTTGCCCTAAGCCATGTACTTCTAAACCCATCAAGACATTTTCAATTGCGGTTAAGCTTTCATGAAGGTTGTGTGCTTGAAAAATAAAGCCAAACTTGCGACGTAGATTTTCTTTGCTCCAATCGTCAAGCCCTAATAGCTCATTACCCAACACTTGAATACTGCCCTGCTGCACGTCTCGCAAACAGCCCATTATGGTAAGCAGTGTTGTTTTGCCTGAGCCCGACGGTCCCATTAGAATAGTCAGTTTTCCTTTTTCAATATCTAAATTGATATCAAACAATGCCTGCTTTTTTGCCTCACCTTGACCAAACCAGTGATTCAATTCTTTAACTTGAATTGGGTGCATTAAAAAAGCTCCGCAGGGTCGGCGGATTTTAGTCGCCGCGTGGCAAAAGCTCCCGACAATGTACAGGCAGCGATGGTGCCGATAAAGACCAAGCTTGCACGAGAAATATCCATCGCCACGGGTAAACCCGTCGCTGTGGACATCACTTCATAAATGAGTAGCGAAATACTCAAACCTGGAATGAACCCCAAGATGGCAAGAATAATTGCCTCTTCAAACACAATACCTAAAAAGAAGCTGTGCCGATAACCGATCGCTTTAAACGTTGCATACTCACGCAAATGGTCTGCCACGTCCGTAGACAGAACTTGATAGACGATAACTAAACCCACCAATATGCCGATAAAAACACCCATGCCAAAGATAACGCCTATCGGGCGCTGGGTAGTTTGATAAGCGAGATCTTCGGCTTGCGCCTTTGCCATACTGCGGATTTTTAACGGTTCATTACTGAAAATATCCATGAGTTTGTTAACCATGGTCGCAACCTGCGTGCCATCAACTAGATTGACTAATAAATGAGACGGTGTGCCTGAGCTGCGATTTGGAAACAACGTTAAAAAGGTTTGATCTGAAACAATAAGTGCACCGTCTGCACTAAAACCACCGCCTAATTCAAAATCTCCGACGATATTAATTTTGGTGCCTGACAGTTCAATAGTGGCATTTTTACTACCGAATAGTGCGTCAATGGTTTGTGTATCTAAACCTCGGGTACGACGATCAAGTAAAGCAGTGCCCGGAATTGCAATCGCTTTTAATTTGTCGCTAAGTAAGCTGCCTGAAAACGCAGTAGCCTCAATAGGCAAGCCATAAACGGTTAAAGACGCGGTTTTTTCATTTGGCAGCAGCCAGTCTACCTTACCTAAATAGAGAGGCGACGCGGCGGACACGCCAGGTACTGCTAACACTTTCCAAAGCCAGCGGCGACTCAATGGCACTCCATCTGTGAGGGTATTGGCATTCGATGAGGAGACTAATATATCTGCGCTGAGAGGGTTATATGAAAAATTGATAGTGCCGCTAAGCGCACCTAGAATACCCAATTGAACAAATACCAAAACATTTGCAAACGCCACGCCGGCGATAGCCGCAAACATGCGCCCTTTAGAATGACTTAGCTGCAGCCAACCGATCGGCATTCTACCTAGAAGCTTGCTTAGCCATTTTACGCTGAGCATTAGATGTCCACCGTGGCGGTAACTTCTAAACCCGTTAAGCTCTTCGCGAGCTGCGAGGACATCTCATCTAAATCGACTGTTACTCTAATAATGCGTGCATCTAGATTGGATGCAGGGCTCGTGCCCACGATACTCTGGCGTTCAACTTCCAAGCCAACTTCAGAAACCTTGCCTTGTAGCGGTGTTTTAAGTGCTGGGCTAGTAAGTAACACATTTGCGCCTACCACTACATCAGCGATATCTGTTTGATAGATTTCTAATTCAGCCTGCATCGAATCAGTGGCACCGAGAGTAGCAACACCCAAATTTCCAGGACGTTCGCCTACACGCACATGTAAACGGATTATGGTGCCGGGTTTCGGCGCTCGTATATACGCTTTTTGAAGATCTATTTTTGCGCGCTCAACATCAGCCCTTGCCAATTTTAATTGAGACAATGCAAGCTGAATATCTGTTTGGCTTTCGCCGCCAACCGTGCGACTCAATTGAGCCTCAATTTGTTCTAGTGACTTTTTCGCTGTAATTACGCTTAATTCGCTTTGCTCCAATTCTTTGAGTGACACCATTGAATTTTTATAAAGATCGACTACGCGCTGGTGGTTTAGTGAAGCAACATGTAAAGACTCCTCTGCGCCTTCGTGCTTGGCAAAAAGATCTTTTAGAGAAGTGTCTACAAGGCTTTCCATTTGGTTCAATGTTGCTAGCGCTACACCCAAACCTGCTTCTGCAACATTAACCGCGGATTGCAATTGATCTAGGCTATCCAGTTGCGCGATGACATCGTTGGCGTCTACCACTTGACCCTCTTTAACGAGAATTTTTGCGATGCGCGCATCACCAGCGCCGAACGGTGGAGCAACCACGATGACGTCACCATAGGGCATCAACCTCCCGAGCGCTTTAATCGTCATATTCTGCTGTGTTGCCAGTGATGCTTGCCGCTGAACCGGCGTCGCAATCGGGTGTTCTGACCCAGCACCGGGCACAAGACCTGTCGCCCTGAAGAAGAGCTGCAATCCCGGTGGCTGAAAATACATGCCAACAATTCCGCCCAATGCGATTAACCCCACAACGACGGATAGAATCAAAAACTTACGACGCACGGGTTGCCAGTTACGCTTTATCGCGAGATGTTTCGCAATACCATTTTCGATTAATGGCATTATCTCTTCAGATACCGCTCTATCTTTCGCTTTCTTCGTCATGCTGTGCCCCAGCTTGACCACATGAAATGGCCAAACTTTGTTTAAAAAGGTAGATTAATGACCTGCAAGTCAGTAATATACTGTAGCAATGCATAATCGGCAAGAGAATTTATTAAGTGACCCATACAGAAAGCCATAAACGTAACTTACGCCGCAAAGAGGCGCGACCAGACGAAATCGTAGATTCAGCCATGAAACTTTGGGCAAACCAAGGCTTCACCGCCACTAAAATCGAAGACATTGCCAAGGGTGCGGGTGTCGCAAAAGGTACCGTTTATCTCTATTTTGAGTCGAAAGAGGCCATTTTTGAGGCAGCCGTAAAGATCCGGTTGGCGGGCACCATGACGCAGATTGATGAGACCAGCAAAGATGAGTCGTTAAGCACTAGGGACTTGCTAAAGAACTTCTACTGGAGGGTATACCAGCAACTTTTCGTGAACGGATCAGCAGTCCTCATGAAGGTTCTGATTGCGGAAGGGCATCGCTTTCCCAGCCTGGTGAATGCCTACAAATCCGTCGTTTTATCGAACGGCATACATTCCATTGCCAACATCCTAAGGCGCGGCGTTGCAAGAGGAGAGCTCAACAAGTTAGCAAACACCATTGATAATCGCTTAGTGATGGCGCCGGTTGTCATGTTCACGACTTGGAGCATGATTACCGGAGAACAATCAAAGAGCGCCTATACAAAGCTCATAGATGATCACATTTATATATTGATGAAAGGTTTAGGTTGAAACGATGAAGTATGTCGCCAGTTACTTTAAAGGGATTCAGCCCTCATTTCTTGTGGGTAAATAAAAAGCCCTACTGGCCGGTGAGGGCTCATTAGGGCTAGTTACAAGGTGGTGGTGGAGTGGGACGTCGGTTCAAAACCCATTCGCTCAGCTGCTGGGGGTTGATAACAACTCGTGAGGGTTAACGCGGGTTAAGCGTTGAGCGATATCTCGGTCTAAACTGGACGTCTGACCGCAAGTCGTTATGCTGTATATAAGTACAGTATCAGCGGAAGATACCCATGTCACTGGCAAGGAGCGCCACGGCGAATCAATCGCCCACTCAAGCAAACCGTTACGAACGTCATCAACCCGAACAGGCGCTGCTCTACCAGCTCATCGAGCAGCACTATCCAGCCTTCAAAGCTTCACTCGAAGCCCAAGGACAAAACCTCCCTCGCTACATTCAACAAGAATTCGATGACTTCCTCCAATGCGGCCGCCTGGAATATGGCTTCTTACGGGTGAGCTGTGAGGATTGCCATCACGAGCGTTTGGTCGCTTTCAGCTGCAAACGACGCGGTTTTTGCCCCAGCTGCGGCGCTCGACGTATGGCAGAAAGTGCGGCTCTGCTGGTGGATGAGGTGTTTCCTGAAGCGCCCATTCGTCAGTGGGTATTGAGCTTTCCTTTCCAGTTGCGATTTCTACTGGCTCGCCATCCAGAGCTGATGGGCAAGGTCTTGAGTATCGTTTATCGCACACTCTCAACTCATCTGATAAAAAAAGCCGGTTACACCAAAGCCTCTGCACAAACTGTGCTCAGTGACCCTAATCCAACGCTTTGGCTCCGCGCTAAATCTCAATGTCCACTACCACATGCTGTTTCTCGATGGCGTCTATGCCGAAGATGACTATGGCAAGCAGCGCTTCCATCGCGTCAAAGCGCCGACTCACGGTGAGTTGAATACCCTCGTTCACACCCTCAGCCACCGCATCGCTCGTTGTCTGGAAAAGCAAGGTCTGCTGGAACGCTATGCTGAGAATACCTGGTTGATGCTGGAAGACAGTGAAGACGATGCACTCACTCAATTGCACGGCGCATCGGTGACCTACCGCATTGCCACCGGCCCCCAACAGGGGCGCAAAGTCTTCACCCTGCAAACCTTGCCAGAGCGTGAGGATAAAGCCGACTCAAGCAGTCGAGTAGCCAACCATGCCGGCTTCTCCTTGCATGCGGGCGTGATGGCGGAAGCGCATCAGCGCGATAAGCTGGAACGGCTGTGTCGTTACATTAGCCGGCCGGCAGTTTCAGAAAAGCGTCTGGTAGTGACGGCCAATGGTCAGGTGCGTTACGAACTGAAGACACCCTATCGCAATGGCACAACGCATGTGATCTTCGAGCCCTTGGATTTCATTGCCAAGTTGGCTGCTCTGGTTCCTAAGCCACGAGTCAACCTCACTCGATTTCACGGAGTATTCGCACCCAATAGCAAGCACCGAGTTGATGTGACGTCAGCCAAACGGGGTAAAAACTCCGACAAGTTGCAATCGTCGGAGGTGGATTGGCTCGACAAGAGCCCCGCAGAGCGCCATCGCGCTATGACCTGGATGCAACGCCTCAAGCGAGTGTTCAGCATCGACATCGAGGTTTGTGAACACTGCGGCGGTCGCGTCAAAGTGATTGCCAGCATCGAAGATCCCAAGGTGATTGAGCAGATTCTCAAGCACCTAAAGCAGAAAGCGGTCAAAGCGAATGCTGCCAAGCAGCAAGAGTTGCCACCAGAGCGAGCGCCGCCACTGACGCCCAGCCTGTTCGATCCATCGCAGAGTCGTCTCTTTGACTGATAAGCACAAAGCTAACACTTCCAACTTTTAAGTGGAGCGGTGGGGCTGCTTACATCCCGTGAATCATCAATCAGAGAATTTGCCGCTAAGCTGAACCTTTTTTAAGCGGTTTGGGTTGGTTCGATAGAGAAAATTGGGGCTTGAGTGGTAAACGGGTGAGGGGATTTCAGGTAAGATACTTCGGATGAAGGGCAAATCGGTGGTTTATACTTCCTATACCCTCTAGAAGGCCAAAAAGGTCGTTTATACTTCCTATACTCTAAACCACTGCGTGTCAATTTGGGTGTATTGTGCGTTAAATTACCGGGCATCCCCTTTCATGTATTGCTATAAAGTGGGTTACATGGCGAGGCCATATTTTGGCGGAAACTTTAATATGGTCCAGACCGTGATTATATCGCTATTGTTGTTTTTAAGCGAAAAAAATAGGTTAAGAAAGAGAGGAGCATGGAAAAAAAGCAATTTCTGAATATATATTTAATGCTTGTTATTACATTTAGTGTGTTGGCAGGCTGCTCAAAGCAGTCATATAGCGTAAAGGTCAATGTAGCTTCGACAAGCGGCTACGGTGTAGTTTTATATAATTTCCCCGTTTCACAAAGTTACGCTGGCTATGTAAATGTCGACCTAAACGATCCCGTCATTTACGTTCACCCAAACGTACCAGGTGAGTGGACCGGTTTGGTGGTGCTTCCGCCTTTTAAAGATTTTGAAGGGGAAAAATTGCCTGATAGTATCAATGTTGAGTACCAATACGCGGAGTTGTCAGAGTGCAGCACTAGCTATTTGGAATATCCTTTAGAATTTGAACGTAGTGGCAAGCCCAAGCGAGTTTTAGACCAGAAATATTATACAAAACGTCATTGTAAAAAGTGGCATCTTCTGCCTGATAAGAGGTATAACCAAGAAGTTGACTTAACAAAACTAAATGAGTCACAAGAAATGAAATTACTCGGTAGCAGAAAGTCCAATGGAAATCGCATCGGTGTTGTTCTGCACATAGAATTTAGAGATGATGGTAGTCTAAGAGCTCGACTCGAGAATACCACCCACAATATGTGGAAATAGCAAAAACGTCTTATTAACACTCGATAATAGCCTGCGAATTAGAGGAAATGGTTATGTTTTGTAGAGTTATGATTTTTTGTAATGTTTGTTTTTTTACTTGCATTGAAGCCAACGCTTCTACTGAGACATCGTGGGGACGAATAGAAGCCTGTATCTACGAAAAAAATAAATCGCAAGAATTGCTAAATGATGTCAATTATATATCTAAAGAGCTCGCCAACAAACATAGTAGCGGTTCCTCAGATTACAGTGAGCTTGATAAAATATTAACGGCTCTTTTTGCTCCCCATCCTGGGCCCATTTCCGAGGATGGATTTAAAAAAACAAGGACGTGCAGTGCGCAGATGAGGATTTCTTTAATCAAGCAGAGCGCCTCTCATATCAAAGACAATAATAATGACTGGTTAATTTGTTATCAAAAGTCATTCTCTGAAGATCACGCAGTTATAAAAGCGGCAAAACAACTCGACAATTGTATAAGTCAATTAGCGAATTAGTGAGTTTGAAAAACACTGGTACAATTGCCGGTTAATCCTATCATTACAGGAGTAGTACAAGCCATGAAACTGGAATATATTTTGTTGTTTATGCTTATTATTTCTGCAGGAGTTCATGCAGAATCAGAGTTAAGTTCTCCGGAAAATGTATTCCCATTCAAATACAAACCAACTCCAAATCTCGAACTAGTATTAACCAAAGAGAACAGTAGCGTTAGAGTTGTCTATCCGAATGGAAATGCTGAAGAGATAACAACCCTGGAAACCAGGAATTGGAATGACAACTACAATATAACCAAAGACTTCAATTTTGATGGCTTCATTGATCTGGGTATATGGGTTGGCGTAGCCCCCAGAGGACTTAATGAAAATTATGATATTTTTATATGGGATGAAAAAGAACATAAACTCAGGAAAGTGACAACCATAGTGAACCCAGATATTGAAGAAGCTTTTTTAGTCGAAAATATTATAGATACAACATGTCAAGATAGTAGCCAAATATGTGTCCATTCCAGGCGTTATAAAATAATTGGGGACGAAATAATTGCAGATAAATAATCGGGAACGGAACGTTAATGTGAACCTTAACCCGATTATGCTTTATTTTCCTTCGGTCTATACCGGTATTAATTCACTGTCAGCCTCCCCTGGACTGAGACAGACTTAATTAGAGTTTTCTGAGAAAACCTACTCAGGAGGCTGGTATGAAAAACTCCCGTTTTACAGAAACCCAAATAGTTTCAATTTTTAAAGAAGCAGATGCAGGGCTGAAAGTTGAGTAGATATGCCGCATGCATGGCATAAGCAATGCAACATACTACAACTGGAAAAGTAAATACGGAAGTATGGAAGCTTCCGATGTTAAACGGCTTTAAGAACGGGAAGACGAAAATGCTCGTCTGAAAAAAGTGTATGCCAACCTGAGCCTTGAACACGAAGCTGTTAAGGATTTTATGCACGACACTTTGTATTGCGGAAAAACCTTTCGCACCCTCAATGTTATAGACGAAGGAGCTCGCGAATGTTTGGCAATAGTAGTTGACAGTTCCCTGCCTGCTGCAATGAGCACAATATCGAAATGGCTTACATCAAGCCTGGCAAGCCGCAACAAAATGGCTTTGCCGAACGATTTAACGGATCGTTCAGAAGAGAGTTTTTGGATGTCTATTTTTTTGAAACTATACGTCAGGTTCGCGACATGGCTTGGGTATGGATGATTGGTTACAACGAAGAAAGACCGCATGACAGTCCTGGTGATGTACCTCCAGCTGTCTATCGACAAAAACTGGAAAACTCTAATTTAGAAATGTCTCACTGATGGGGAAGTTGACACGCAAATCCCCGCATCAGCCCTAATTTCTTGATGGTAAAGTTGTGGGTTAATAAATAGCCCTAATGGCTGGTGAGGGCTCATTAGGGCTATTTACAAGGTGGTGGAGGCGGGGGGGGTGGATTCGGGCCATCCTTGGCCCTCACCCCTGGGGGGCGACTTGACGGTCGTCCAAAATTGTTCCTGACAATTTTGTGAACCCCGACTGTGCAAGTCCAAAGCTCAGGCTCACAGCCAATAAAAAAGCCCCACCCTTGCGGGTGAGGCTTTTTTATTGGTTTGGTGGTGCTGTAGGACGCGGGTTCAACTCCCAAAACGGGAACTGAATTGGTCTATTAAACGGTGCCTTTCGCCTGCGCCAAACCCTAGCCTGAAACACTTCGAAATAACCGGCCCCTCCCGAAGTAGTCCTTTGTCTACATTCTGGTTTCAATGATCCGGGCCATTCATGCCGTTATTGATTCGACCACCTCATCGTAATCAAAGCGTACTTTTTGCAGATTTGCGCTGTAATCGTTAGCACTTCGACAGCCTAAAGCAACGACGACGGAACTTTCCAGCCCTCGCTCAGCCAGCCCCAGAACCTGGTCGTATCCGTTCGGATCAAATCCAGTCATTGGACAACTATCAACACGCATTGAGGCTGCCGCAGCGAGCAGCGTTCCCAGTGCGATATAGACTTGCTGATGGGCCCATGCTTTCTTTTCCCAATCGGATTTAGCGGCAAGGGCGGCTTTCATGTTGCTAGCATAACCTGCGAGTTCGCTCATTGATTGCCCTCTCGTTTTCATGCACTGGGCGATATAACGATCCACAGCCGGGTCCCCGATATCCGTCTGGGCGGCAAAGACCACCAGATGCGAACAAAAGACGACTTTCTGCTGCCCGAAGGAATGGGCCAGCAACTCTCGACGAATACTTTCTGATTGGATCAGCAAAATTTTGTAGGGTTGTAGTCCATAAGAGGAGGCACTCTTGCGCGTTGCGTCCAGCAGGGTGGTAACCGTCTGATGGTCCAGAATGCTGGGTGAAAATTCTCGCACCGCGTAGCGCCAGTCAAGGGCTTCAAGAATGTTCATTTTGAATATCTCCAAATGTAGGGTAAGTGGTTAAGACTTGCTGTTATTCAGCATCAGCGTATGGAATGGCGATGGGGCGAAGAGGGGCCGCATCAGCGCCGCGCAGCTTTAACGGAGTGCCGATAAAGGCAAAGTGATAGACTCGGTCTCTGGCCAGTTGCTCCAGATCGACCAATTCCATAATCGTGACTCCCTGCTGCGCGAGCAAATAGGTGTGAACGGGCACGTAGTTATTCGCGTCTTCGGATGGGAACGCTTCGAAGCTGAGGTTATCTGCGCCTAATGACAAAACCTGTTTGTCTTCAGCCAGAAAGCGTGCTGCAGCCATGCCCAGCCCCGGAGCATTTTCCATAAATCGTTGTGCGTCGTTATAGTGGCGCATGCGCCCTGTACGGATCAGTACCACATCCCCAGGAAAGATTACGGTGTCCTGGGCGACGAGCGTCTTTTCAAGGTCCTCCCGGGTGATCCGATATCCCGGTGACAGTTCATCAACTTGCTTGGCTGCGGGTACATCAAGCAAGACGCCTCTGGCAATGATCGGCGGAATGTTTTCTGCCCCGGTCTTCTGCCAGCCGCGGTCACCGAGATACTGCGCTGCCGAGAAGTGGTTCCAGATCTTTCCATTGAGCCCAAAATGGTTGAGCGCGTCGATATGGGTGCCGGTATGCGCATACATCGAGAAGGCCGAACCGGAATAGCTGACCCGGTCATTTTGCCGGTCTCCCACGGATAACGGGTCATCGACTTTGGTTCCTTTCGGTGTGTGCGTCATCCATATCTGGAAATGCGGATCACCTGCCGCCTGCCAGCTGGGCATGCCAATGAAATATTCCACACTCAGGTCGTAAGTCACAGCAGGGTTCAGATTCTGCAATGCCGCTCGTCTGGACTCCGGTGTGATGAGGTTCAGGCGACCAATTTCATCGTCTGATCCCCAGGGACTGGAGGCGACGTCTGCGCCAAACGTCAAACCCGGCAAGAGCATCAGGCCAAAAATGGAAGTTCGGAAAATGTTCAGTTTGCGGTTCATAGCGATATCTCCTGGTTGTTGGAGATGCCACTGTAAGAAATCGCTTTGGTTCAAAAAATAGAGAATTAAGAACAATATTTTTTCCAATTTGGAAAATATCACGATCTCAATTTATCAGCGGGTCGACCTTATTCCCAGAACGACTTCTGATTCAGGTGCTCTTCGAGGTGTGCCACCAGCAGGCGAACCTTCGCTGGCTGTTTGCGTCCGGGGGGAAACAAGGCAAACACCGTGTACGGTTTGGCGGGAAAATCGGTCAGCAGGGGTACCAGTTTCTGGTTTTCAAGATCGTTTTCGACCAGAAAGCGCGGGATGAAACCGATTCCTGCGCCAGCAATCAGGCACTCCCGGATCGCCAGACTGCTGTCGGTTCTGAAATTGCCTCCCACGATCACTTCCTGATTGCCCAGTTCCCAGACTTTGGGGCGGTCGTGCAGGGTGTACAGCAAACAATTGTGATGGACCAGATCATCCGGGCACCTGATCTCAGGATTCTGGGCAAGGTAGGACGGGGCAGCGCACACGACGTTGCGGGACTGTTTCAGCGCACGGGCCTGCAAGCTGGAATCAGCGAGCGAGTGACGCACCCGTATGGCAAGATCCACGCCTTGTTCTACCAGATCGACCAGACGATCACTGAACTGCAGATCAATGTCGATATCCGGATAGCGGCGCAAAAAACTGTCGACAGCCTCGGTGAGGTGAGTCAACCCGAAAGACATCGGTACATTTAGTCGAATCGACCCTTTAGGGCTTGTCTGATAGCCCTGTGCTTCAAGCTCGGCTTCTTCAAGTGCATCCAATAGTTCTTGCGTGCGTTTCAGGAACGTCAGTCCGGCATCACTCAGATTCAGCCGACGCGTGGTCCGGTGAATCAAGCGGGTACCCAGATCGCGCTCGAGAAAAGCAATATGTTTGCTGACCGTGGCCGGCGTGGTGTCCAGATCATCCGCCGCCAGCGTGAAACTTTTCAGCTCCGCCACCCGTCGGAAGATCTTCATGGCAACGAATTTGTCGGTAGCCATGGCGCCCCCTGATTCTTTCTTTTTTGGAAAAAAACATGTTCGAGTTTAGCTAATTGTCGGGGTAAAAAAAAGCGGCACACTATCGGTCAGAACGAAACATTGATTAACCGGAGAGTGTTGACCATGAATATTTTACTGCGGCAACCGCTGCCTATTTCAGAAAAGGTCCTGACCTGGGGGCTGCTCCTGCTGAACGGACTTTTGATTGCGCTGATGCTGGCGCTAGCTAAAACGGCTACCTCACAGGGCTTACCTGCAGCAAGCTATGCCTTCTGGCAGACGCTGATCGCAGGAACGCTCCTACTGGTATTTTCAGGCGGCCAGAAGAAACATTTCAGCAGACAACTGATGCCATATTTCTTGGTCAGTGGTCTGACGGGAATCGCGATTCCCAATGTGATAGCCTTTTATCTGGTGACGCGTCTGGGGGCCGGATTTACCGGCATCATGTACGCGCTGCCACCCCTGTTTACGTTTCTGTTGGCCTTGACCTTGAGGCTCGAAAAGCTCGCATGGACCCGGTTCGCCGGGCTTGGCATGGCCGTGTTGGCCTGTTCCTGGATCGTGTCACAACGGCATGAGGAAATGGGGTTGGTGAATCCACTATGGTTCGGCTTGGGCCTGCTTATTCCCTTCATGCTCTCCATTGGAAACATCTATCGCTCAATCGCCTGGCCCAAGGACGCAAAGCCTACCACCCTGGCAGCCGGTACCTTGCTCACCAGCGCCTTGACGCTTGCTGTGTTTGCGCGGTCGACTGGAACCGACCTATTGCCAGACCTGCTTGATTCAAACCTGTTCGCGATCCTGGCTTTGCAAGGGGGGCTAACGGCTTTAACCTATTTATGTGCATTTGAATTGCAAAAGCGATCCAATCCGGTTTTCTACAGTCAATTGGGAGTTGTCGCCGCGCTGTTTGGGTTGATGATCGGTGCCCTGTGGTTTAAAGAGTCCTATTCCTTCGGTATCTGGATCGGTGCATTGTTCGTTGTGCTCGGGCTGAAACTGGGCGCACGTCGTGTCGAGAATTCATGGCCCCAGCGCAGCTGAGGCTGCGACACTGAGCGACCTGGGTCGTTTCATTAATCATGTGAGCTGACATTGCTTTCCCAACCAAGGAGATCCAGCATGACCAAAACATTGAATGCGAGGACACTGTCGTTAGTAGCCGGCGGAAGTTACTGGGTGATTTTCTTCGCCGCTATTTTCGCCAATTTCTTTGTTCTTGAAACGTTGATCGCTGACCCTATTGCAACCGTCCAACAACACCATGGTCTGCTGCGAGCAGGCATTCTCGCTTTTCTGATAACGGTGGTTTTCGACGTGATTGTCGCTTGGTCGCTTAACGAGCTGTTCAAAGAGCATCCGCTGTCTGCGTTAAGCACGCTGTTCAGAATGATGCATGCGGCCATCATGGGAGTGGCTATTTTTGCACTTCCCGAAGTGTTGACTTTGGCCAGCAGTGAAGAAATTCTGCAGCAAGTATCCATTTTTAATACGATCTGGTTGTTGGGGCTTTTCTTCTTTGGTATCCATATCGTGTTGTTGGGAATTATCTTCTCAAGAATAAGAATCGTAGAATGGCTTCTCATAGTGGCCGGTGCCATGTATATGATCGATACCGTCGCACATTTTGTATTACCCGACTATTCAGAATATGCAACCCTCTTCCTGGCGCTTGTCGCGATTCCAGGCCTATTGGGCGAGATGTCCTTTGCGATTTGGCTACTCATGAAAGGCGGGAAGTAATGGCTTCCGGCTCGTTAAAGCGTTATTCCAAGATGGACAAGGGATGAGAAAATGTTAGTGCTGTTATGTGGAAAAATGGGGGCAGGTAAATCGACGAAAGCGATCGAGTTGGCCAAGGAGCGAAATGCGGTTTTGATATCGGAAGATCACTGGCTCAGTGCTTTATTTCCGGACCAAATTTTCCGCATTGAAGATTATGTGCGCCTTTCTAATTTGATAAAGCCATTAGTTAAGTCATTGGTGCAGGGCATTCTAAAGTCTGGCGCAAACGTAGTTATGGATTTTCCGGCTAATACAGTGGCGCAAAGGCAATGGTTGAAGAGCATTTTTTCTGAAATAAATGCCAACCACGAGTTGATATTTCTGAACGTGACGGACGATGTCTGTTTGCAGCAAATTGCCAAAAGGCGTATTGAACAGCCTGAGCGCGCCGCAACGGATACCGAGGACATGTTTCTGAGGGTAACCCAATATTTTGCAGAACCGTCTCCAGAAGAAGGATTCCTTGTTACTACAATTGAGAGGTGAATGCATAACATCATCTTTCCGTGGCTTCCGCATTGAAGATTGGGAAGTACTAAGACAAACCGCTTTTCAGCGAAAGAAAGAGGGTATGGAGAATATCCTGGCCCTTCTGTTGGGAAGTTAGTGAGGCTTGTCTTGAGCGTTGGCGCTCTGAAGGCAATGGCCACAATTTAGGGCGCTAATCCTACAGAATGAGATTGAACATGAACCGCTTGATTCCATTGATAAACCAAATTCGGCAGTGTCGCGATTGTGAACCCGAGTTACCATTGGGAGCTAGACCCATCGTACGTGGTGCTCCGAATGCAAAGATTTTAATTATCGGCCAAGCCCCCGGCACCAAAGTGCATGCCAGTGGCATTCCCTGGGATGATGCCAGTGGCAGACGTTTGCGCCAATGGATGGGTATTGATGATCAAGCGTTCTATGATGAATCGCGGATCGCCATCATGCCAATGGGTTTTTGTTATCCCGGCAAGGGTCGTTCGGGTGACCTGCCGCCTCGTCCAGAGTGTGCGCCAAAATGGCACGCGCGTATGCTTGCATCACTGCCGAATATTCAGCTTACTTTGTTGATTGGTCAGTACGCGCAGAAATATTATCTAAAAGAAGGCTTCACTAACCTTACCGACACGGTCAAACATTGGGAAGACTATTTACCACACTACTTTCCTCTGCCGCACCCATCACCTCGCAATCAAATTTGGCTTAAACAAAACCCCTGGTTTGAAGAAATTGCGATACCTGAATTACAGCGCCGAATTATTGCGTGCTAGCCCGCTTGCGATATTCACCAGGTCGACAGTCAAACTGTTTAGAAAAAGCCAAACTAAAAGCCGCTTCGCTTTGGTAGCCAATTAATTCGGCAATTTGGCCTAAGGAATAATCGCTTTCAATTAACAAGCGGCTGGCGCGATTGAGCCGAATAAACATCACATATTGTAAAGGCGACATTTGAGTAAGTTCAGAGAACCGATTGGAAAAGGCCGAGCGCGACATGTTGGCAATTTGCCCTAAACTTTCGACGCTCCACTTGTGCTGTGGCTCAGCGTGTATACGTGATAACACCATGCTGATTCGATTGTCGGCAAAGGCTGAAAGAAAAGGAATATTGTGCGGACTACTGTCGAGTAGTAAACGAATAGCCTGAATAAAAATAATATCGGAAAGGCGGTGGATAATGGCGTGCGCACCTGGGCGCATTTGCGCGGCCTCATGCGCAACAAAACCCATTACGGCATCTAACCACTTTGCGTGGTGTCCTTGATCGGCTGTAATGGATAACACGGAAGGTAGATTATCAAGCAAGGGATGGGTCTCACGTTCGTCAAAAGCAAACTCACCACAGACTAAGGTGCAACCTGCGCCGCCGCCGCCATAGACCAAGGGACCTTCACCGGTATATTGCGTTTCCGATAGTACGTCACCCAATGGTTTAGCCGCAGTCTCTTGAGTATCGCCCATCACATGCGCCGCCCCATGGGGGATGATCACTAGGTCGCCATTGGCGAGAAACAAAGGTTTGTTTTCTCCCTCAACACGCAACCAGCACTGCCCACGTATGGCAATGTGGAATCGCGCCACCTTGCCCTTTGCTGGTACAGCTACTCCCCAGGGTGCGCTCATCTCGGTGCGAAAGTAAAGGCTGCTCTGCATGCGCAGGGTGTTCAGGATATCGGTTAAGGCGTCCACGATAAGTCTCTCTATTGGAGTGTTGGCACTATTTTCCCTTTATAAGTCATATAAAACAATACTAAATACGATTTAGTGTAAAAGACGGACTTTAAAATATTAAAAGTGCAGGTTTTCTGGGTGATTATAAGCGCATGGACGTAATGTTCCATATCCTTTAATCAATCAGGAGAAACACTATGGCTCGTATTCCCACCCTTCCCGTAGGCGAGGCCGAGGGTAAAACCAAAAGTCTTTATGAGACTGTGCAGCGCCAGCTTGGCATTGTTCCCAATATTTTTCTTACCTTTGGCCAAGCGCCTGCCGTATTGGAAGCCTATTTAGGCCAGGTTTCTGCGCTTGCAGGCGGCGCCCTATCGTCCGACTTGCGAGAACAGATTGCCGTGGCGACAGCAGCGCTAAATGCCTGCGATTACTGCGCTTCGGCCCACACACTGTTGGGCAAAAAAGCAGGTGTAAGCGAGGCTGAACTCGCGGCGAATCTCGCTTTGCGTTCAGATCACCCGCACACACAGGCGGTACTTACCTTTGTTAAAGCCATTGTTACCAAGCGTGGACACATCGCCGACAGCGACCTTCTAGCCATCCGTGCGGCGAATTACAGCGAAGAAGAAATTGTCGAAATCATCGCACATGTTGGTTTGAACATGTTTACCAACTACTTCAACCACATCGCGCAAACCGATATCGATTTTCCCTTAGTGGAAACTCAAAAATCGAAAGTTGCATAATTTAATCCAAGAGGAATAAGTATGAAAAACACGGCCTTAAGTATTTTGATGTTAACGACACTTTGTACAAGTTTAGCGTTCGCTGAAGGTAGTACCGGTACGGGTGGCAAAAGCGCTGGTAATGGTACGGGCACTAAAGGCGCCGGCAACGGCACAGGTGGCAAAGTAAACGAAGGTGGTACGGGTGGTAAAACCTTTGTGGTCGAAACCGGTACAGGAAAGGTGTTTGAAATCAACATTGACCTGGCGCCATAAATTCAGCAATCAACGTATGTAGCGCCGCCAACAGTGAAAGCGGGATCGTGGCCATACACATCAACAATTTTTCATTAAAAGGTAATGTTATGAGTATCAAAAAAATTGTATTTGGATTAATCGCAAGTGTGTTTTTTTCAGCAGCAGCCAATGCCGGCAGTGCAGATCATAGTGCTCCTGCCGTACAAGGCTATGATGTTGTGTCGTACCACATCGAAAAACGCCCAGCTAAAGGTAATGGGCATTATGTAGCGACACATAATGGTGCTACCTATTTATTCTCGAGCGAAGAGAACCTAAGCGAGTTTAAAAAGTCACCAGAAAAATACGCGCCAGCCTACAACGGATACTGTGCGTTTGGTGTATCGGTAGGTAAGAAATTTATTGGTGATCCTGAAGTATGGCGAATTGTAGAAGGCAAGCTTTACCTTAATTTAGATGCCAATATTCAATCGGAGTGGTTGAAAGATGTTCCTGGTAAAATCAAAGAGGCGGATAAAAACTGGAAACGCATTGCGAGCAAATCACCAGAGTCGCTCTAGAGTGTCGTTGATACAACGCATGAACGGTAAAAAATTGGAGGCTTAACATGACTGCGTTAATACTTCACAGCAAAAACATAGCGCTAGCTTTTGGTTTTACATTTATTGCAGTTGCGCTTTTAGGTTTTGTTCCTAATCCCTTGGTTTCTCCGCATGGCGTATTTGCGGTGAATCTGGCTCATAATTTGGTTCATCTACTTACAGGTGTTGCCTTTGTTGCTGGGGTTTATCTGTTTAGAGGAAGGGAACACAAGGTCATACTCGTGCTAGGCGGGCTATATTTTGCCGTTGCAATACTGGGTTTCTTCACCAAAGGTGACATGCTATTGGGCATTGTGCATATTAATGAAGCCGACCGTTGGTTGCATCTTGGTCTCGCGTTAGCGATATTGGTGTCGGGTATGGTTTTTAAATCATCAAAGTAGTACAAGGGGGAAGGCGCAATGCGTTTTCCCCTGGCTTTTAATGAGTAAAAAATAGTGAGAGATATTCAATATCAACGTTTAGAAGCTGTTGATTCAGTGGCGCTTCTAAGTATTTTAAATAAACAAAAAGTACGCACACACCTTGTGGCTCACGATCAGTTTGATTTGTTTTCGTTTAACGAGTGGATAGCTGAAAAAAAGCGTATCGACCTACAACCAAAATGCCGCGTGCGCGCAGTAATAGTTGACGATCAAGTGGCGGGCTGGTGTGGTATTCAGCCAGATGAAGACAAATATGAGCTTGCCATTGTGATCGATGAGTCCTTTTGGGGGATAGGATTAACAATTTTCAAACAGCTTATGCTATGGGCAAAAGATCTGAAGCATGATCGAGTACTTATTCATCTTCTGGCGACACGAAAGTCGTACAAGTTTCTTGAAAAAATGGCTATAAAAAAATTACCCACCCGAATGATGGATCATGACTTTGTAACCTATGTGTTTGTTGTTGAATGAAGCAAACGCCGATCTATTGATTTTGATAGCATTAAACCACGCCAATTTTTCGTAAATGCCGTTGTGACACCGGCAAGGGGCAGCTAGTGTTTAACAATCGGCAATATTTCAAACCATATGCCTTTCCCGCTGTTCCGACCACAGTCTTGGCGGATCCACCGCCAAATCAAACAGGGTGATAGTAGGCGGCAGTTGGTCGTCCAAAATGGCCTCGACGATATCCGGCGCCAGCGTGGTTAGGTAAACCATCCGGCTGATGTAGCTATTGTCGAGCCCCTCCAGTTGGGCAATCTCGCGCAAAGAGCTGACCTCGCCCGTTTCCAGCATCTGCAACCAGCGGTGTCCTCGAGCCAGCGCCAGCTGCAGTGGGGTTGGCTGGGTATCCCAGGGCCTCGGCTCTTGGACGGTTCCGTCCGGCAAGGTGATCAAGCGCCGCCCGCTGCGGCGCTTCAGGTTTATGGTCACGTTGATACTCAACTTGCCGTCACTGGATTCGACCACACTGGCTGCGCCGGGTCGCTCGAGCTCAAAGTGGTAGCCGCTACCTTTGTTGCTCACCCCGTCCTTGGGGTTCGCCGCTTTGCGGCCCGCAGAGCGGTCCAAATTTTTTCCTGAAAAATTAGTCATGCAGCACCTCCATGTGCTGCACCCTGACGGGCAGCCTGCGGCTGTGCAAATTTTCTATCCTGAAAATTTGTCATGCCACATCCTCCTGCTTGTAGGAGTCGGTGATTTCCAGGGCCAGCCGCTCAACCCCGTTGTCCCTCAGCCGCACATCCACGCGATCGGGGCTGACCACCACCTTCTCGACCATCAGCCGGATGATCCGAGCCTGCTCTTCTGGGAAAAGCTGATCCCACACTTTGTCTATTTGGTTGAGGGCCACCGCTACTTGAGCCTCATCCAGGGCATCTTCCCGCTGGCCGGTAACGGCCGCGATTCGCTCTCTGACCGGTGGCGTTTGTAGCAGGCCACGAATCTGATCGACCACCACCGATTCAAGTTCGGCCGCCGGTATTCTCGGCAGGCCGGAAGCCCCTGAAAACTCCTTAGTGTCCCGGGTGCTGATGTAATACCGGTATCGGCGCCCGCTTTTCTTCTTGGCCGAGGTCCAGCATGTCAAAGCGCGGCCATCCTCGCCGAAAATCATACCCTTTAACAGAAATGGGATTTTGCCTTTGGTGTAGTTGCCTCGCGTCCGGAAGTTAACAGCCAAAATCGAATGCACATCGCCCCAGAGCTTTTTGTCGATAATCGGTTCGTGTTTTCCTTCGTACCATTGGTCCTTGTGTCGCAGCTCACCAAGGTAGGTCCGGTTGTTTAACAGCTTGTATATCAGCCCCCGATCAATCGGCTTGCCTGGGCGATGACGACCGTCTTGTGTTGTCCACGACTTGCTCATGACATTCTCCAATCTGAGCTTTTTGTAGAGAAGGGTGGTGGAGGCGATCTCCGTGAACCGCTTAAAAATATGCTTGATGAGTTTGGCTTCCTGCGGATTGATCACCAGGCAGCGATCGACGACATCGTAACCAAGCGGCGGAATGCCACCCATCCAGAGCCCTTTTTTCTTGCTGGCGGTGATTTTATCGCGGATGCGTTCACCGGTGACTTCTCGTTCGAACTGCGCAAAGGACAGCAAGATATTCAGCATCAGCCGCCCCATCGAATTGGTGGTGTTAAATTGCTGGGTCACTGATACAAAGGACACGCCATGTCGCTCAAAGACTTCGATCATTTTCGAGAAGTCCATCAGACTGCGTGTCAGTCGGTCTATCTTGTAGACCACCACAACATCGACTCTGCCTTCCTTAATGTCGGCCAGCATACGTTGCATCGCAGGGCGGTCCATATTGCTGCCGGAGTATGCCGGGGCGTCATAGTCGTTTTCGACTGGGATCCAGCCTTCAGCGCGTTGACTGGCGATATAGGCGTGGCCCGCATCTCGCTGGGCGTCAATCGAGTTGTATTCCTGGTCGAGCCCTTCATCGGTTGATTTACGTGTGTAGACAGCACACCGCAGGCGCTTTTTGATTTCGGAACTCATCAGCCTTTTCGCCCCTTGGTTTTGCTCTTGTAGACTTCCTTGCGTAAGCCAAAGAACAGCGGGCTAGACCATTGTGTGCCGGTGATTTTCCAGGCAATGACGGACAGGCTTTTGTAGATGCGTTAGGGAAGCGGCGCAATACGAGCGGGGTGTTACCGAGGCTGAGGCCGAAGAACTGCTCCGTCGTGACGTCCGGGCAGCGGAAAACGCAGTCCTGCGCTTGATCGAAGTACCCCTGACCGATGGCCAGTTTGATGCGCTGGTGTCCTTTACCTTCAACCTGGGTGCTGGCGCTTTGCAGCGATCGACTCTGCGACGCATGGTCAACCGGCAGGCCCATAGCCAAGTGCCTGAGCAGTTTATGCGTTGGGTGTGGGCGGGAGGTAATAAGCTACCTGGCCTAACAATCCGGCGCTCAGCCGAGTCCAATATATACCTATCCTAACTCCATTCTTATCAGCCCCAATCCGATCTAATCCTATCAAATCATATTTACATAGTGCTTGAACTATGTAATCCTCCATCACGCTACCGCCCCTCTAACTGTTTGACGGAAAAATATCTAATGTCTGAGCGCTGGCTTTCAGTAGAAGAAATGGCCGAATACTTGGGTGTCAGTAAAGACACCGTGTATGCCTGGATCAACAAAAAGAACATGCCAGCGCACCGAATTGGCCGCTTTTGGAAATTCAAAATGGATGAAGTCGATCAGTGGGTAAGATCTGGTGGCGCTGCAGACTCGGATGGTGAACGTGACCCAAAACAATAATCTCGAAAATTTAGGCTTCAGCTTTTCTGCCGGCGGCGCACACCTGGCGCGTACCATGATGTTGCCAGAATTAACGCAGCTTTTTGAATTTTTGCCTGAAGCAACAGCTACTAAAGCTGCCTATTTCGAGGCGATCGTTGACGACAACTGCCTGTCAAAGCGCTCAGCGCGCACCCGTCTATTAACCGCCCGCCATCTGGCAGACCTTTATGGTCTCGATAATGCCTTCCTACTTTTTCGTGCCCTGAAATTCTTCTGGTATCGCGCAGAAGCAGCTCGCCCACAACTAGCGCTTCTGCTTGCCTACGCACGTGACCCCATCTTGCGTATGAGCGCTAAACATATTTTATCCGCAAGCCCCGGCGTGCAAATTCAACGGCAGGGAATTGAAGACATCATCAGTAACCAATTTCCCGACCGGTTTAGCGAGGCAACCCTCAAATCGACCGCCCAAAATATCAACGCAACTTGGACACAAGCAGGTTATTTAACGGGCAAGGCCAAGAAAATGCGCTGCACATCAGAAGCGAGCGAAGCAGCTGTATGCTTCGCACTTTTAATGGCCTATCTTCGCGGTACACGCGGCGAAGAGCTCTTCACTAGCGAATACGTTCAATTACTCGATTGTCGCCCAGACAAGGCAATAGACCTTATCGAAGCTTCCGCTCGCAAAGGTTGGGCAGTATTTAAGCGTGTTGGCTCGGTTGTCGAAGTGGCGTTTCCTTCATTGATCAATCAAAAAGAAATGGAGTGGGTGCGTGAGCAAGCTTAAACGCCTTGTCGAAAACTATGGCAACTACATCGCAACACCCTGGAGTGAAGCGGCAGCAGCTCAGCGTGTCATTTTCTGTGTGTATAACGAGAATGATGAGCTTCGGCTTCGGGTCTCCATTGATGAGTTTGAACTGGCAACCAAAGCAAAGGGCCATCAATGGTGTCACTTTGATCTTACCAATACCTTTGCTGATTGGTTGGCAAGTCAAAAATATGCCAAGAGCTATTTTCAAAAACCTCAGCTGATCAACACGCTACTGCCAAAATACGCCGAATACATCGCCGCTCAGTTTAAAGAGCACATTGCCAGCGCCGGAGCCGACAACAGCACCGTCGTTGCCGTGTCAGGGGTGGGCAGCTTATTCGGTTTTCAAAAGGTGAAAGACATCGTCGATAAGCTAGCGCCAATGGTGCCTGGCCGCCTGCTGGTGTTTTTTCCTGGCAGCTACGAAAACAACAATTACCGATTGCTCGATGGTTACGACGGCTGGAACTACCTCGCCGTGCCAATCACCGCCGAAAAGATTTATTAAATAGGACGCCTAAGCATGATTAACCAGGATATTTATTTAACCAGCCCATCTAGCCGTAAATTGGTTAACGAAGGTGTTGCCAGCGTTAATGATGATAAAACCCAAGAAGCACTGAATGTGCTCAGGTACGAACTGGAAACCTTCGTCTGCGATGGCCAGTACGAAAAAGGCATCGAAGATATTTTAGATACCTACCTTAAGAATGTTGATCAAGCCCAGCAGCCAGCGGTTTGGATCAGCGGCTTCTATGGTTCGGGTAAATCGCACCTGGTTAAAATGCTACGCGCCTTATGGACGGATATGACCTTCCCCGATGGCGCCAGTTCGCGCGGCATTGCCAAGCTGCCGCAAAACGTCAAAGACCTATTGTCCGAGCTTACTACCCAGGGCAAACGCCACGGTGGTTTGCACGCCGCCTCGGGTACCTTGGGCGCTGGTGCCAGCGGCAGTGTTCGGTTGGCGCTGCTGCGCATTGTGTTTAAGTCGGTGGGGCTGCCAGAGCAATATCCCGTTGCCCGTTTCGTTATGTGGCTCAAGTCGGAAGGCATCTACGAGCAAGTCCAACAGCACGTCGAGAACAATGGCCACGATTGGAATGAAGAGCTTGATAACTTCTACGTTGCAGAAGGCTTACATGAGGCTCTGTGTGTGGTAAAGCCCAACCTGTTCTCGTCACCGGTTTCCTGTGTGGAAACTCTGAACAACCTGTACCCCTATGTGCAGGATGTCAGCTCCGATGACATGATCAAAACCATCAAGGCGGCCTTGTCGAACAATGGCAAGTTTCCGCTGACACTCATCGTGCTCGACGAGGTTCAGCAGTACATCGGTGAAGACAGCCAGCGCTCCATCGATGTGCAAGAAGCGGTAGAAGCTTGCTGTAAAAACATTGGCGGCAAACTGCTGTTTATCGGTACCGGTCAAACCGCTGTAACGGGTACATCTAACCTCAAAAAACTGGAAGGCCGTTTTACCGTCCGTATTGAGCTTTCGGATGCCGATGTGGACGCGGTTATCCGCCAGGTGATCTTGGCGAAAAAGGCGGAATCGCTACCCAAAATTGAACAGACCTTGCAGCAAAACCTGGGCGAGATTTCCCGCCACTTAGCAGAGTCCAAAATTGGTCATCGACAGGATGACATTCAGTTCTTCGCCCAAGACTATCCCATCCTGCCGGTACGCCGCCGCTTCTGGGAAAACACCCTGCGTGTACTCGACCAAACCGGTACCGACAGCCAACTACGTAACCAGCTGAGCATGATCCACAAGTGCATCCAATCTAACCTGGATAAACCGCTGGGCAGTGTGATCCCTGCTGATTACCTCTACTTCGACGGGGCCGATAAGCTCCTGCAATCACGTGTGCTGCCGCGCAAAGTACACGAAAAAACCTTCAGCTGGATGAAAGGCAACGACGAGCAGAAACTCTTAGCCCGAGCCTGTGGCCTCGCCTTTTTGGTTGGTAAACTGCAATCCGAGAACAAAGAGATCGGCATCAAAGCCAACCTGGAAACCCTGGCTGACTTGATGGTTGAGGATTTAAACCAAAGCAGTTCGGCACTGCGCACTAAACTGGCGGGCCTGTTGGATAACTGCGAATTGCTGATGAAAGTCGGCGATGAATACCGCATTCAAACAGAGGAAAGCCAAGCCTGGAACGATGCTTACTTGCGTCACCGCAATACCCTTGCCAACGAAGCGCACCGTTTGGAGACCGAACGTACCGACCGCATCCGTAAAAAGTTCGCCGAGCGGGTGAAGAAGTTTTCTGTTAACCATGGGCAGTCCAACGTGCCGCGAGCCTTGTCAGCACTGTTTGATGCCTCACTGCCCGCCGATGCCGATAGCAAAATCTATGTGTGGGTGCGTGACGGTTGGAGTATCGACGAAAACTCGGTGCGTGTGGATGCCCGCCAGGCCGGCAATACAGCTTCCACTATTTATGTGCATATCCCCAAGCGCTCGGCAGACGACCTGCGTCATCACCTGATCGACCTCAAGGCCGCCATCGCCACCTTAGAAGAAAAAGGCTCGCCCGATACCCCAGAAGGCAAGGAAGCCCGAGCCGCCATGCAAACGGCTCAGGCAATGGCCGAATCCAAGGTGAATGACCTGCTAGCTGACATCCTCGATGGTGTCCGTGTCTTCCAGGCCGGCGGTAATGAAGTGCTGGGCAACGACCTGCAAGAGATGATTTTAGAAGCGGCTGAGAATTCGCTCACCCGCCTGTATCCGCAATTCCATGTCGCTGACCACACCGGTTGGAGCAAGGTTTACGACAAAGCCAAAGCCGGTGCTTCAGACGCGCTGAAAGCCGTAGGTGACGACGGTGAACCCGCCAAGAACCCCGTGTGTAAAGCCGTGATTAACTTCTTGGCCGGTGGCAAAAAAGGCGCCGATATTCGTACACAATTTGAAGGTGCGCCCTACGGTTGGCCAGGTGACGCCGTGGATGGTGCTTTGCAAGTATTGGTGGTGGCAGGTGTGGTGCGTGCCCAAACCGATCGCGGCCAGAACATTGAGCCGCGCGAGCTGGAGCGTAAAAAAATTGGCCTGAGTTTTTTTAAATTAGAAACTGCCGTAGTCACCACGCCGCAGCGCATCCAAATCCGCAAATTGCTGCAGCAAGTGGGCTGCCAAGCCAAACAAAATGAAGAGCTGGCGGTATTGCCAGAGTTTCTACAAAAACTGAGTCAGCTGGCGGAAAACGCTGGTGGCGATGCGCCACGCCCTGCCAAGCCCAACACTAGCCACCTGGACGATATTCGTCGTGCAGCCGGTAATGAGCAGCTACTCGCCATTTACAACCTGCGCGATGAACTCAAGCAGCAAATTGATGATTGGCAGGCATTGAGTGCCAGCATTCAACAACGCCTACCGGCCTGGCAAAGCCTGCAAGTCTTCGCTAACCACGCCAAATCACTCGATGGCGCCGAGGTGCTGCAAACCCAGGTTGATCAAATTAAAGAACAACGTTTATTGCTGGCCGAGCCCGACCTCATGGCGCCACTCATGGCCAGCTACACCCAGTTACTGCGCGATGAGCTAAACACCCTGCAACAGGCCTATGACGACGCCCATGCCAAAGGCATGCAGCGCCTGAACGAAGACAGCAACTGGCAGCAGCTGGAACAAGAGCAAAAGCACCAGTTCTTGGCCGAGCAAAAGCTCACCGCAACCGACAAGCCCGAAATCGCCGTCGGCTCTAGCGACGATATTCAAAAGACGCTGCAACGCATCAGCATTGGCATGCTGGCTGAACGCATTGCCGCCATGCCAAGCCGCTTTGATGCCATCTCTATCAAAGCCGCCGAAGAGATGGAGCCGAAAGCGCAGTTTATTCGCACTCCACGCCGCACCCTGAAAACCGAGGCCGAAATCACCGCCTGGTTAGACGAGGTAGAACAGCAACTCAAAACCGCCTTGGCCGAAGGGCCAATCGTGTTGCAATAAAGGGGGCTATAGGATGAACCATTTACAACCACTGGATAAAAAGCTGCGCAGTCAGCTGGAAAACACGGTTAAAAAGGCCCGCGATATTGCCGAAGAAGCGGCGCTGGCTGTGTTGGAACAACTGGGCGTTGGTGAAAAAACTAAGCCCAATTACTTAGATGCTGCCCAACAAAACCTGCGGGTTCGCCTGCGTGCCCATGCCCGTAGCCTGGGTGATGCGCGCAAGCCAGACGGCGAGCAAAGCATCGAGCGCTTGCAAGAGGAAGTGGCCTACGAGCATTGGCACCGCATGCTATTTGCCCGCTTTTTGGCAGAAAACAACCTGCTGATGTACCCCGACCCGGACGAGCCGGTGGCCATCACCCTGGAAGAATGTGAAGACCTGGCCGCCGACGAAGGCGCGGCCAACGGCTGGGAACTGGCCGGGCGTTACGCCTCACAGATGCTACCGCAAATCTTCCGTGTCGACTCGCCCGTATTTGAACTCAAGCTCGCCCCCAACCATCAACTGGATTTGGAAAAACTGCTGATTAGCCTGCCGACCGAAGTCTTCACCGCGTCGGATTCTTTAGGCTGGGTGTACCAGTTCTGGCAAGCCAACAACAAAGAGCGCATTAATAAATCTGAAGTCAAAATTGGTGCGCGCGAGCTGCCAGCCGTTACCCAGTTGTTTACCGAACCCTATATGGTGAGCTTTCTGCTCGATAACTCCCTGGGCGCGTGGTGGGCAGCACGTCGTTTAAGTGAAGACCACTTGAAAAACGCAAGCAGCGAGGAAGAGCTGCGCCAAAAGGCAGCCATTGATGGCGTGCCTCTGGAATATTTGCGTTTTGTTAAAAACGAAGCAGGTGTGTGGGAGCCAGCCTCTGGCAAGTTTGAAGCCTGGCCTAATGAATTAAGTGAGCTTTCTACCCTCGATCCAAGCTGTGGTTCCGGCCATTTTTTGGTGGCCGCCTTTAATATGCTGGTGCCACTGCGTATGGAATTTGAGCAGCTGAATGCTGAGCAAGCGGTGGATGCCGTACTGCGCGAAAACATCCATGGCTTAGAGCTAGATCAGCGTTGTGTCGAATTGGCAGCCTTTGCTATTGCCATCAGCGCCTGGAAATACCCCAATGCCGGTGGCTACCGCACTTTGCCGGAAGTCCAGGTGGCCTGTTCCGGTTTGGCGATTAACGCCGCCAAAGAAGAATGGAAACAACTGGCCGCGCACATGGGCGGCAAGCAAAACCTCAGCATCGCTTTGGATTGGTTGCACGACAACCTTAAAAATGCGCCGGTACTCGGCAGTTTAATGAACCCGGCCAAAAGCAAAGCCGCAGGCTTGGTGAGCTGGCAGGAACTCTCCGAAGCGCTCGATAAAGCCCTCGCAAACGACGAGGCTGAAGTAGCGCAGACTAACGAGCAGCATGAAAACGCCGTGGTCGCCCAAGGCATGGCCAAAGCCGCCAAGTTGTTAGCCAGCCAATACCAGTGGGTAATTACCAATGTGCCCTATTTGGCGCGGGGCAAGCAGGAAGACACACTCAAAGACTTTATCGAACAGCATTACCCCGCCGGTAAAAATGATTTAGCCACCGCCTTTTTAGACCGGTGTCTGGAGTTTTGTGTAAAAGGTGGCACCAGCAGCATAGTGCTGCCGCAAAACTGGTTGTTCTTAACCAGCTATAAAAAGTTTCGGGAAAAATTACTCACGCAAGATACCTGGCATTTGATTGCGCGTTTGGGGCCCGGTGCGTTTGAAACCATTAGCGGCGAGGTCGTTAAAGCTATATTGATTAACCTCAGTCGTGGCAATTCCGCTGGCGAATCGGGCGGGTTGTTTGGCGCTGCTGAACACAGTCAACTGATTCGAGGGGTGGATGTGTCGGAACCGCGCACAGCGGCGGAAAAAGCCGAGCAGTTGATTACGGTGGTAGTGAAAAGCGTTGAGCAAGCTAAGCAGTTGGAGAATCCGGATGCGAGGGTGGCACTAGAAAGTTCGCTAGAGGGAGAGCTTATTGAAAAATATGGGTATTCACATCATGGATTAACATCCGGGGATACACCACGGATGAAGTTTGCGCATTGGGAGATTTGTGACACATCAGCTATTTGGATTCCATTTCAAAGTACAGTTCGGGATTCGGAGCATTACGGTGGTAATGAATCTATTTTGCGTTGGGATAACGGCGAAGGACCAATTCTGGAACTTCAAGGCGCCAGGAAAGATGGCACAGGCGCTTGGGGAAAACATGGAATTCTGATAAGTCAAATGGGCGTGCTCCCAGTTACTTTCTACACTAAGTCTGCATTTGACAACAACACGGCCGTATTTGTACCAAACAACGAAAATGAGATTCCAGCGATTTGGTGTTATTGCTCATCGACAGAATATAACGAGGCAGTGCGTCAACTCGATCAAAAGATGAGCGTTACAAGCGCTACTCTGGCCAAAGTCCCCTTCGACCTCGACCACTGGACCAAAGTCGCCGAAGAAAAATACCCCAATGGCCTGCCCAAGCCCTACACCGATGACCCGACCCAGTGGATTTTCCATGGCCACCCTTGCGGCTCGGTGGTTTGGGATGAAACGCAAAAATGGACAGCTCACGGCGCGCTGCGTACCGATGAATCCGTATTGCATATAGCAGTAGCCCGTTTACTCGGCTACCGCTGGCCAGCCGAACTAGACGCATCCATGGAGCTGGCCGACGAACAGCGCGAATGGGTAAAGCGTTGCGAAGCGTTGCTGCCACTGGCCGATGACGATGGCATTGTCTGTATTCCCGCCGTGCGTGGCGAGGCTTTGGCCTATGACCGCTTAATCAATCTGCTTGCTGCTGCCTATGGCGATGCTTGGACGCCGTCGACGATCAACCAGCTGCTCTCGTCTGTGGGTTATGCCGGTAAAACCCTGGATGCCTGGCTGCGTGATAAGTTCTTTGAGCAGCATGTCAAACTGTTCCAAAATCGCCCCTTTATTTGGCACATTTGGGATGGCCTTAATGACGGCTTTGCGGTGCTGATTAACTACCACAAGTTCGACCAAAAACTGCTCGAAACCCTCATTTACACCTACTTAGGTGATTGGATCAAACGCCAGAAAGACGAAATCAATGCAGGCGTTGATGGCGCACAGGAGCGCCTGGCCGCCGCCGAAGCACTGCGTAAACGCCTGATTAAAATCCTTGAAGGCGAAGCCCCGCTGGATATTTTTGTACGCTGGAAGCCTCTGGAACAACAAGCCATCGGCTGGAACCCGGATTTAAACGACGGCATACGCCTGAACATCCGCCCCTTCATTTTGGTGGATGACGTGAAAGTCAAAGGTGCCGGCGTACTGCGCCATAAAATCCCCAGCATCAAATGGACCAAAGATCGCGGCGCCGATGTCGAAAGCGCCCCCTGGTACCACCTCGGCCCGCACTACGGCGGCAAAGAAGGCGACCGCATTAACGAACACCATTTGAGCCTGGCTGAGAAAAAAGCGGCGCGCGAACAACTAAGCGAGAGTTCTTAACATGGGAACAATCAATCCAATAAACAACTTGACGATTCAGGGTTTTAAATCAATCAAAGATTTAAAGCAGTTACGCCTTGATAGCTTGAATGTGCTTATCGGCGCCAATGGTGTCGGTAAAAGTAACTTTGTTTCTTACTTTCGATTACTCGGTGAAATGCTGGATAAACGCCTACAAGTTTGGACCAGTAAGCAAGGTGGTGCAGACAGGGTTGTTTCTTATGGCGTTAAAGAGACGACTAAGTTTTCGTCGTTTATTAAATTTGGATTGAACGGCTATCAATTTGACCTTGAGACCACAGCAGATGGTGGCTTCACGTTTGCTCGTGAAGCTCTTTTCTTTAAAGGGCCTTATTATGGTGATAAATGGATAGAGCTTGGAGCAGGTCATGCTGAAGCAAAGCTTAAAGATGCTTTTGAAAAAGGGCATAAAGGCAGCGAAGCCGATTACTGCTATAGCTCCATTTCTAGCTGGCGGGTTTACCATTTTCACGATACCAGCGACACCGCGGGTGTGAAACGACTGGGCGCACTTCACGACAATGCCTACCTTAGACCCGATGCCTCTAACCTTGCGGCGTTTTTGTATTCGCTGAAAGAAAGCGAGAGCAAAGCCTATGAGCAGATTGTTAAAACAGTACGCTTAGCTATTCCGTTTTTTGATGACTTTGTATTAAAGCCTCAAAAGCTGCCGACGGAAGAAGAGCAAATCCGCCTGCTGTGGAAGCAAAAAGACAGCGACTATTCACTTTGGCCAAGCCAGTTGTCCGATGGCTCGATTCGATTTATCTGTTTGGTAACCGCATTACTTCAACCAAAGCCGCCTTCGACCATCATTATTGATGAGCCAGAGCTGGGCCTGCATCCATTTGCCATTGCATTGCTGGCAGGTTTATTACGATCAGCTTCTAAGCGCATGCAAGTGATTGTATCTACCCAATCCGCACCGCTGGTGGATGAGTTTTCTATCGACGATTTGATCGTGGTGGAACGCGAGCAAGGCGCGACGGTGTTTAAACGGCTCAACGAGGAAGACTTCACCAACTGGCTGGATGACTACACTGTGAGTGAGCTTTGGCAGAAGAACATTTTGGGTGGGAGACCATCCCGATGATTCGAGTGCATGTAATTTGCGAAGGGCAAACGGAAGAAATGTTCGTCAATGAAGTGATGGCGGATATTTTCAAACCACAAGGCATATACCTCTACCCCTCTTTAGTGGGTAAGCCAGGCCACAAAGGTGGCAATTTTAAGTTTCAGCGCGTGTTGCACGATGTTAAAAGCCGCCTGCTCGGTGATACCCAAGCCTATTGCACCACCTTCTTTGATTTTTATGGCTTACCCGAAGACTTCCCAGGCAAAACAGAAGCATTGGCCTTGCCGAACATTGAAGATAAGCGTCGCCGGGTGGAAGAAAGGCTCGTTGAGCAATTGACGGCCCATATCGGCGAAGACGCGATGCGCCGGTTTATCCCCTATGTGCAAATGTATGAGTTTGAGGGGCTGCTATTCAGCAAACCTGATTCGATTGCCTCGGAAATAGGAGAAGCTGGTTTAGCCGCTCAGTTTGAGCGCATTCGCAATGCGTTCGACTCTCCAGAACACGTCAACAACAGTAGCGCGACCGCACCAAGTAAGCGCATTAAGGCGTTGTTTGATCAATATGACAAAGTCATCCATGGGTCTTTAGTCGCGTTAGATATTGGGATCACCACCATGCGCGAGGAATGCCATTTATTTAATGACTGGGTCGGGCAACTTTTGGCATTGGAGATTGCTGCATGACCACCGTTTTAGCAGCCTTAGAGCACGCCTTACTGAATTCAGGTTCGTTCAACCCCGATATTGAAGTGGCTCCCGCGGCCGTGCTTTGGCCGGATAAAGACCGTTTGTGGCAGCCCGTTATTGGCCAGTTGCAAGCGAGACTCCCACAATTGTGGACCTTAGGCGACTATGCGCCGGAGCAAAAAACCGGACCGGCCATTTGGTTGCGCTGTGCCATGGCTAACCGTGTGGAGGGTGTTGATGCGGCCGGTGCCATCCCCATTCTGTATTTACCCGGTGTTAGCCGCCAGGAAATCCGCGCCATTGAGAGTTGCCCAGAAGCGCTAAAGCCCCTGGCGGAGCTGCAATACCGAGGTGTGATCTGGTCGCAAGTGAATGCCAAAGACTGGACCATTCTGGCCTTTTTACGCTCTGACCAGGGTGGCTTGGGGCTGGATGTGGCGCAAGATCGCGCTGCTTTGCATGCCATGCAATTGGCTTTGTATCGCCTACTGGATGTAGACATCAGCCTGCTAAAGGGCAAACGCTTAGACAAAGACTATTTCAATACCCTGTTAATTGATGGCGACCCGATTCGCGATCTGTTGCAGTGGCTGGATCAGGGTGATGCCTTTAAAGCCGCCAAGGGTGACACGGCCTGGCCTGCGTTTGTTGAAATTATTAAGTCGCAGCTGGGTTTTGACCCCGACAAACAAGGCACATTGAGCGCGGCGGCTTTGTTGGCGGCCCACGAAGGCCCCTGGCAACCGGTATGGGATAGATACTGCGAGGCGCCAAAGCGTTACCCAAACATTCCAGCGCTGCTGGAAAAAACAGCGCTGCCTATGGATATGTTTGCCGATAAGAGCGGCTGGCCGCAGTGGAATCGGCAGCAAGAACATGAGTTGCGCCTGGCACTCACGCGCCTTGAGCAGTCATCACCAGCGCAAGCCCGCAAAGCAATTGCGGATTTGGATAACACTCATGGCGAGCGCAGAACCCTGGTGTGGGCAGAGCTCGGCTTGTCGCCACTGGCTCAGTCATTGAAGTGGCTCAAAAAGCTCGCCGAAGTAACCAAAAGCTCGATTGCTGGCGGCACGATCGCAGATATGGCCAATACCTATCAAACCGTCGCCTGGCAGGCGGATGATGCGGCGGTGCAGGCATTAAAGCCCATTGATCAACAAGAAGATTTTGATGCGGTTTCTACGGCCATTAGAGCCATGTATACCGATTGGGCACAAGATGCTGCCCGCTATTTGCAGGATTCCGTACAGAAACACGGCTACCCAGGGCTAGGTGCCGCCGAGCGTAAACCGGTTAAGTACGCCAAAAGCGAGACCGTATTTTTTGTGGATGGCTTGCGCTTTGATGTGGGCAAGCGCTTCGCTGAAACACTCGAAGCCAAAGGCTACAGTGTGGAGTTATCGACGCGGTGGTCAGCCTTGCCAAGTGTAACGGCGACGGCTAAACCCGCTGTATCACCTGTGGCCCAACTCATTAGTGGGGTTGTTGGCAGTGACGCCTTCGAACCCTGCGTTAAGGAAACCGAGCAAAAGCTAAGCGGCCATCATTTTCAAAAACTGCTGGAAACCAGCGGCTGGCAGAAGTTGGCGAAAGCCGAAACCGGTGAAAGCACTGGACAAGCTTGGTGCGAGTATGGGGACATAGACTCAGAAGGCCATGACCGTGGCTGGAAACTCGCCAAGCATATTGATGCCATTTTAGCTGAGGTCGAGGATCGTATTGATGGGCTGTTTAGCGCGGGCTGGAAGCAAGTTCGATTAGTCACCGACCACGGTTGGCTATTGCTGCCAGGTGGACTCCCTAAGACGGAGCTACCCGCTGCGCTGGTGGATAGCAAGTGGGGTCGCTGCGCCTCGATTAAGCCGGGTTCTCACACCGATGAACTACTGTACCCATGGCATTGGAATGCTGAGCAGCACTTTGCTTTAGCCAACGGTATTAGCTGCTACAAATTGGGTGAAGAATATACCCATGGTGGCCTCAGTCTGCAGGAATGCTTAACACCGGAGCTGATCATCCGTAAGGCGGGCAATGCTTATGTTGATGTTAAAGCAGAAATCACCGATGTTTCCTGGCGTGGCCTGCGCTGCAATGTGGCCGTAGAGGGTGCGTTTGAAGGTTTATTGTTGGACGTGCGCTTAGACGCGGGTGATGCATCGACCAGCAAAGTAATGAGCACCAAAACGATTAAAGATTCCGGTGTAGGCTCAGTAGTTGTAGATGATGAAGATTTAGACGGCGTTACTGCAGTCATCGTTTTGCTTACCGAAAGTGGTGAGCTTATCGCTCAGCAGCAAACGCGTATCGGCGGAGAATAAACAATGGAATTAGACCAACTCGATCAAATTGCCGCTGCGCATTTGGAAGGTTACTTAGTTCGTAAAGATTTGGTGAGAACCTTTGCTCGGCAATTTCCTGTGCCTACCTATGTGGTTGAGTTTTTGCTGGGCCGATATTGTGCCAGTACCGACCCGGATGAAATTGAGGAAGGGTTGGAGATTGTTCAACGTCAATTGGAGTCGCGCACGGTCAGGGCTGGTGAAGAAGAGCTGTTTAAAGCCAGAGCCTATAAGAACGGTACGGTAAAGCTGATCGATTTGGTTAGCGCTCGATTCAGTCAAAAAGACAATGGTTATGTGGCTACTTTGCCCAGCGTACAGCTTAATCGAGTGCGTATTAATGATAACGTCGTAGACGATAATGAGCGACTGTTAACGGGTGGATTTTATGCCGAAATCACCTTGGAATATGACTCACTGATCGCCGAAGAAAAAGGCGATGCCTTCGGTATTAAAGACTTACGGCCCATTCAGCTTTCTAAGCGGGATGTACTGGATGATTTAGCTGAAGCAAGAAAGCAGTTTACCAGCCAGCAATGGAAGGATTTCCTTTTGCGTAGCACTGGTCTTGAAGCAAACGTTTTGAGCGACCGCGCGAAGGATGCCAACTTATTGCGTATGGTTCCGTTTGTAGAGCGCAACTATAACCTGGTAGAGCTTGGGCCACGTGGTACTGGCAAGAGCCATCTCTTCCAGCAGGTTTCCCCCTATGCACATTTAATTTCCGGCGGTAAAGCGACCATCGCCAAGATGTTCGTGAATAACGCTTCGGGCGCCCGCGGCTTGGTGTGCCAATACGATGTGGTTTGTTTTGATGAAGTAAGCGGTATTTCCTTCGATTCCAAAGAAGGGATCAACATCATGAAGGGCTACATGGAGTCTGGTGAGTTCTCTCGTGGTAAAGAGAGTATTCGCGCAGATGGCTCAATGGTGTTTGTTGGCAACTTCGATGTGGATGTAGAGCATCAGCAGCGCGTTGGCCATTTGTTTGGACCGCTGCCACAAGAAATGCGGGACGATACCGCTTGGATGGATCGCATCCATTGTTATCTGCCCGGCTGGGATGTGCCCAAAATGCACAAAGAACTCACGACCGATCATTTTGGTTTGGTTAGTGATTTTTTCTCTGAGTGTTTAAGCCGCTTGAGATTCCAGAGCCGAGTTAGCGTACTGCAAAATCGTGTTCATTTTGGCGGTGCGCTAAGTGGTCGTGATGTTAATGCCGTGAACAAAACCGTTTCTGGCCTGCTAAAGCTGATGTACCCGTCTCAGGATATGGAGATCAGCGACGAAGATCTTGAGTGGGCGGTAAGGCTCGGTCTGGAAGTTCGTCGTCGCGTCAAAGAGCAGCAGAAGCGCGTGGGTGCCGCAGAGTTCCGTAACACCCACTTTAGCTACTTCCTGGGTGATGACGGTGTTGAGAAGTTTGTCGCCACGCCTGAGCTGCGATCCGATAACGAAATTGGCGATGATCCATTAGAACCAGGCCAGATTTGGACGGTCAGCGAGGGTGGTCAGGACATTGACGACAACCCTGGCTTGTACCGCATCGAGGTTAATGAAGGCCCTGGCTCTGGTGTCAAAATCCTCAACAACCCGGTTCCGCCAGCATTCAGGGAGTCTGTCCGTTACGCTGAACAAAACCTCTATTCTCGATCTATGCAGCTGGTAGGTGATCGCGACCCCAGAGCGCATGAGTTCACGATACAGCTCCGGGCATTTGACGCTTCTAAAAAGGGATCGAAGCTCGGCATAGCCTCTCTCGTCGCTATGTGCAGCAGCTTGCTCAAGAAACCGGTGAAAGGCGGCCTGATCGTCGTAGGAGAAATAAACCTGGGGGGCTCGATTGAACCGATACACAGTGCTGTGAATATTGCTGAACTGGCGGTTGAAAAAGGCGCGTCGTCATTGTTGATGCCAGTGACCTGTCGCAGGCAGCTATATGACCTCTCGGATGATATGGCCACCAAGATCGATATACAGTTCTACCAAGATGCAAGGGATGCGCTGTTGAAGGCGATTGTGGAATAACGCATTTCCCTTCGCCCACCCAATTCGTCAATCAAACTCCTTTCCTGAGCCCGACAATAAGCCGCTGATTTTAAAGGGTTATCTGTTCTCAGCTCATGGACTTGGGCTTGGCGGGATAGGGAGAGGCACTTAGAGTATGTACTCTAAGCCATCCCTGGCTTAGCCCCTTCGGGCGCAACGCGGCACAAAATGCTCCAGGCATTTGGTCGGCCATTCAGAGGCAAATTCAGCACGAATGAATTTGAACATCTTTAGCTGACCCTGAAAGGGCGAGGGCACGGAAAGCCCGAGTAACAATTGCCGGTAGAAGTCCGCGATTACACAGGTGGCGAAGTCCTTAAACCCTTGCCACATAAGGCCTGTAGCGCGGGGCGCAGGCATAAAAAAAGGTGAACTGAGATCAGTTCACCTTTTTAATTTGGTGGCAATTATCAATATGAAAAGCCGTTCGAGAGCAAGTATCAAAGGACCTTTTAAATTGACTAAAGACCTGTTTTCGGACTATATTTGGTCTTAATGAGAGGTGTTTATGAAATTATCAGATCAAATCAAACCTATTAGCTATTTGAAAGCTCATGCTGCAGAAGTCGTGCGCAACCTGTCGACTCAAGTGGAGCCCTTAGTGATCACTCAAAATGGTGAGGCCAAGGCTGTAATGCAGGGCATTAAAAGCTATGAGCAAACACAAGAGACTATGGCGTTGCTTAAGATGTTGGCACTGGGTCAGCGCCAGATCGACGAAGGAAAAGTTCAGCCTGCGGGTGATGTTGTTGCCAAGCTTCGTAGCCGGAGCAAGAATCGTTAATGAGTTATCAGGTATTTCTCACTGACGATGCAGCTTACGATCTTGAAGATTTATACGGCTACATCGAATCTCATGATGCGCCCGAAAAAGCTGATTACGTTCTCGATAAAATCGAGGAGACATTCTCAAGTTTAGCGGACAATCCAGAGCGCGGAACTTACCCAAATGAGTTACTCGCTGTAGGCATGCGAGAGTATCGAGAGCTCTATTTCAAGCCTTACCGTATTATCTTCCGAATAATTGGGAAGCATGTTTACGTGATGGTGATCGCTGATGGTCGCCGCGATATGCAATCTCTTCTCCAGCGTCGCTTGCTTCAAGCATAACTCATTTTCATGTCTGATCTTCGTGGCGTAGACGGCTCATCTCAGCTCCAGATTAAACGTTGCGCTATATATTCCCGGTCATCAGTAGAAAAAGATAATCTTGATCCTTTCGACTCCGACTGTGCAAGTTCGGTATCCGAATTTCAGCCAATACAAAACCCCGCCCCTTTCGGGTGAGGCTTTTTTATTGGTGGGGATTAAGCCGTTCTTTATCTTTCGGTACGTATGGCTCTTAGTGGCCAATAACCTACCTCGGCAATCGGCGGGGGGATTGGATTCGGGCCATCCTTGGCCCTCACCCCTGGGGGGCGACCTGACGGTCGTCCAAAATTGTTCCTGACAATTTTGTGAACCCCGACTGTGCAAGTCCAAAGCTCAGGCTCACAGCCAATAAAAAAGCTCCACCCTTGCGGGTGAGGCTTTTTTATTGGTTTGGTGGGGCGGGGGGATCTGAAATTACTTGGTAAGTCGTTGATAAATATATAATATTCTTTACTTTTATCCTGTGGGTATTACTAAAGGTATTACTAAAAGTAAAGCTCATCATACTAGTTTGTTGTCTTTGAAAGTTTTGATTACTTTCCGACGAACGGTGCGTACCGGTACGTTATATTTTAGGGTGGGACCGCTATGTTAGATCGACAATGTAATATTCGCTTAAGTGAAAGCCTCCTCAGGCAATTGCAGGATTGTGCAGATTTAGAGCAAATATCTGTCTCTGAATTCATTCGGCTTAAATTGCAGGGAGTGGTAGTTCGTAACCGTCGGAAGCTGATTAACGGGGAGGCGAGCCGAAACATTAATGTATACGATTTGTATAGCGACGACAGCGGCTTCGGCCACGGTAGCGTTGCCCCCACGTTTAGATGTAGATAATTGGTATGCGATTTTAATACAGTGTTTAAACGCCTTTAAACGGTGTGTGGTCGTTATACCTTGGCTGTGTCGTACTTACGCTTGATCGGACTTAGAGCAAAATAAGTCAGCTCTCAAGTTGGGCTGCACGTATGCGTTCTGTGATGTCTTTTAGGCGTTGATCTTTGAGCACAGCTCCCTTCATTACCAAAATGTGCGAGTTGGTATGATCGCGATGTGTGGCGTAGTCTGCAATTGCTTCGTGGGGTAGAAGTATCGCTTGATCTACTATGAAAGCCTCATCAAAGATAATGGCTAAAAGCCAGTCAAAATGCTTTTCATTGAGCTTTCTTATCGAGCTAAGTTGGCGTGATGGGTTTGTTGTAGTAACTCGGCGAGCTTTAACTTCGTAGCGCAGGCCGTGCACATCTTTACCGTCATGCCCTGTTTGTGAATTCACGCACAATTCAAGCCCCAGCGCTTTAGCAGCTAAGTATTCAGCGTAGTCTGCAAGGGGGTTGTTGTTTGTACGCACAATGCTGCGACCTTTGAGCTCGCCAATAACTTTAGTCTGTAGGCGCAATAGTTCTATAGTGTTAAAGCTCGATAAATCTATAGTTTGGGAATCTAACAATGCCCCCCCCTTTATTTTGAAGTAATTTAATAAAGTTAAATCCAAGTCGCTCGCATATAAAGTGAATATAGAAAAGTGAAACACTGGTACCTATTTGGAATCATTCGGTTGCCTGTCGAGTCTCTCTATTAAATTAGTGTCGAGCGAGTATACATAAGAGGTTAATATTTTTTGTGGGGGTAGTATAGCTTTATATTTTTTTCGACTGTGGGAATTGAAAATGGAGTATTGTTCATAATTCGCCAGCAAGATTTCTTTTTTTGGGGGGGGGAGGGCTACTAATCTACGGTCGTTATTATAATCCACTATTATGTCTGAGTATGAATTGCATAGAGCGGGTTCTACAAATTAAGCGTATGCTTTCTATGCTTTCAGTCTCCAGTAACAGTTGTCACTGGGGGCGTGATTCAGGATTGTATAGTTACCGTTACAATACGGGGTATTGTGGTGCTAATAGTTAGGGGATAGCCTTAGATAAATTTCCAGCTCGGCGTATGTGACAAAACGTGTTTGCTGTTATCCCCCTCTTCAGTAAGGTAGCTGTAGTGACATTAATAATGTCTCAAACTAACAAAAATTAACGTGTGTTAGGCTGATGTGTATTAATTTATGGCGCCTTTTTCTTGTAAAAGAGAGTGCCTTCCCAAAATGATACCTGCTGTGATGCCGTAATTTTCAATAGTTTGTAGTTCCTAATATTTAATTAATTTTACTTATATCTTTGTGTTGACAAAATGATTGGTAATCACAAAGATATCTAAAGCTTCGAATGTTGATTTATCTTACTGTTAGTTTTCACCCCTTACATTTTGGTTCCGCTATTTTACAATAGATATGTCATCGGACGATATCAGCGGCCTAGTTATAGGGAGGGTTATATTACCTTTGTTCCGCTAGAATGGTGTTTAAAATCATTTTCTATGAAGTCAAGCACCTCAATATACTCCTCGTGGGAAGTCAAAATATGTCTTAACGAATTAATTAAATTTTGTAGGCTGCTTTTAGATAATTGAATCTTTTGAGTCGCAATCCCAATTAGAATATCGAGTGTTGCGTTGTGGTCTCCATTGGCACGGCATTGCGCCAACCGCGTTACGATATCACTGAATGCTCTGCTTAGATCATCTTGATATCGGTAGTCAAGCTCTCTACTATAAGCACAGCGCCATAAGCAGGATTGTAATAGAGGGTCGTTAAACCTGCTAAAATTACTAGGAGCTAGCACCGAGTGTTGGTAAACCTGCGCATAAAGCGAGTCGCTACCGGTAGTAACAGGAGGAGTTTCTCGGAGGTTTTGCAGTATTGCGCTTACGGTTAGGTATACTGCCGAGGGATTTACTTTATGTGCATCGTATTCTGGAGCCCAAAACGCGAAGTCTTGGTTGAATGCCAGCTTAGTACTCTCTGGGTCGCATGATATTCCTATATCACTTATCAAGCCGGATGATCGCGACTCTAGGGTTTTCTTGCGTAATTGCCATTTCTGATTAGAGAACCCACTTATTACTTCATACTCTTGTGCCCAAGACGTTTTTTCTTCCTGATGGCCAATAAACACGCGTCTAAAGTTTAAAAATTGATATTTAAGGCCTTTAGGACCAAATGTAAGGCTGCTTTCAAATGCGATATAGTCACGTTTTGACGGAGTAATAGCAAATGGAGTTATAAAAATGCGCTGGCCTTTGTGGCCTATTAAACGGAGGTCGCTATTCAGCTTTATTAAAGAGTTACCTCGGGTCATCACTGGTAGCAATGCGATAATAGCGCCGTCGTGATCTAGACTCTCTAGTGTATTTATGTCAATTTTTTTAATGTTTTTTAAAAAATTAAATTCGTCGCATAGCTGCTTATGTAGTAAACAACTAGCAGAATCATTCTTGTCAAAAATTACAGCGCTAATTGGTCTCGGAACATACCATTTTACGATTTTTCGTAACCAGTCAAGATATTCTTTCTTGAAAGCGTCTTCGTTTTTGGTGAAGGCTTCAAAGTCAAAGAAAATGGGGCGCAATTTCTTCTGGCGGAAGCAATGAACGCGTAAGTTTTTGGAATGCTTATTCGGTTCAATGAAATTTCTAATTTCTGCGGGGCCATGTACTTTTTTCAGTAATACGGTGGTTGGGTCTTTAACTTGGGCAGTAAAATTCTCTCCAACTATCTTAACCGGCATTTCATAGCCATGCTTGGCTGCTTGGGTGTGGGCATCAGAGAATTTGGAAATGTTCACCACAATATTGTCGCCAGACCGAAAGGCTTCGTGGGACGGTTCTCTATCACTACCGCATAGCGGTTGCATTATACCTTTTGAATCGGTATATGAAAGTAAGGTAATTATTTGATCGTGCTTTAAGCCTTGCCATTCCTCATAAATACTAACTCCTAGGTTGTTGGTTCGAGATGCTGAGATTATTACCCAAACATTGTCTTTCACTTGAGGTGTGCAGGTTTTATAACCTTCACTATCGCCTTCACCATAGGATTGAAAGCTGTGGTATTGTAAAGGTTTGAAAGTGTCTTCATTAAACTTAGTTATAAAGTAGATCAGTGCTTCAACGTAGCTGGCGATGCTTGACGTGTCAATCCATATATGTTGAATGGCATGCTTGCACTCGCGTCGAGGTCGGTGGGCTAATAGTGCAAAGGCAACAAATTGATTCTCCGAAAAACCTACGGCTAATTCCGAAGCTTTAATAAATTCCGAAAATTTATCCCCTGAAGGTTTTTGGAATACCGTACCGGAAGGCGCTTTCTGAATCACTTTATCTTTGCGGTGTTCTATAAGTGCTAATAGCCCTTGTGTAATAATGTCGTGTTTTAATTTGTTTGTTTCTGTAGGTGAGGAGGAATTATTTAAAATTTCTCTGCAATGTTTTAGATCTGCATAGCCATCAAATACATAGAAGTTAATTTGCTTGACCTGAGATATTCGAGTTATATTGCTTACTAGCTCAGAACTAGATGAATTCAACATGCTTCCTATTTTTGGCCAAAGGTAATCGGGGCACAAAAATAGAATTTGAGAATATGGCTCTCCATTTCGTTTTATTATTTTGTCAATTAGATATCCATAGTGACCGTCATCACCCTCAAGTTGAGCAGTAAAAAGCACTAGTGTCTTTTGATCTTTTAATTTTAATTTGAAACTATACATGGTTTTTCCCCTCTTGCTCGAAGCTAACAAGCGGGATAACTATATTAAATGAAACACCCTCAATATGAGTGCTCATTTTATTTACATCGTTTGCATTTATTTTTAGCGACCCTGTTCCTTCAAAGAAGGATCGCGATACTGCAACCGAGCCTGTGCGTAAGCGAAACCACCCTCTCAAACGCCTTAAGCCGGAAAGTACATGTGTTAAACCTGACCCGTCCCCAATATTTGGGCTTGTAGAGTTGTTTTTAACGAAGCACTGAAGGACTGCTTCAATTTCATCTTCTTGTGTTAATTCATCCTTGGCTTTACCTGTCCAGCGCTTTGCATATCCTGGTCCAGCATCAACAACAGTAATATCCAATACCGGTAAGTTTTTTTTATTTTCATCCATCCATTTTCTCCACTCTGCGGAGAAAAGAAGCATGTCTTTCCCTCCGACACTTGAGATGAGCTCGCTTAAGCGGACGGAAGAGACGCTGACAGAGTTGAAAATAATACCCCTAAAATTTATAGGTAAGATGTCGCCTTTTTCGCTTTCTCTTGCATGTTTATGTGTGTTGTCAAATAGCTCGCGAATTATATTAGATACATGTTCTTTTACGTCATTGATATGAGCGCTTTTCGAGTGTTGCGGAACTACTGTGGCCAAGGCTTTCTCGGTGAGTTTGTAAAAAGCTTCTTTGCCTATGACTTCGTCACGAGCATAGAGCGGGTTGTTAAACTCTCGGTTAACTCCCGTGGATTTTATAGATGGTATCGCTACATATAAACCCTTGTATGCGGATTCAAAATCGCCGCCGATTATTTTTTTTACCCGCTCAAACGCCGTTGCTAATGCAATGCTTGTCGCAACTTCTTCTTTGTTGCTAAGTAGGATTTTATCGGCCAGTCTTAGGATGCATATACCATAAAAGCTGGAGCTAATTTTATCGAAACTGTTTGGTTCGGCTTTATCGGCAAAGCAGTGGAATATTCTCTCACCTTTATTATTACGTAACCAAGTTGCGATAAGTTGGCAAACAAGCCCTTCCAAACCAAAAACCCCCGATTCTTTGAGTCCGTTGGGTAGCCGCAGCTTTAGATTTTCATTGTCCTCAAGTTTCTTAAATGCCTCTTCGATGCCAGAAAAGTTCAAGTTTTTGGGAAGGGTATAGCTTTCCATAATCTTTTCTCTGTTGCTAATTAGCTGCTTTAACGGTGTCAAGAATCATGCCAATCGTGTTTTCGGTCTGAGTGCTGCAAGCCTACTATGCTTGATATTATGTTTTAACTTATCAGTCACAGGCTGCTGAGTGGCATGTAAAACAATATTTTTGTGGTCGAGACTTCGGGGTTCATCCTAATTGCTGGTTCGAACCGCGGTCTTGCCATTTATGAGCCTAGTTAGAGCCTGCATGCATATTTGTTTGGTCGTTTTATTTCGTTAGCTGTATGTGTTGAGGGTAAAAGGCTTTAGTGACGACTTATAATATAACTTATAGGGAGTGTGGTGAAGATGTGATTTTGCTTGGGGGCATAAGCAATTCAGTATGTTATTTGGTCAGCGCGCGTATAATCTTCTAGCCATTCTTTTACAGACTGTTGTTCTGGTGTTGAGGTTACACGTTGCTGGTTACATGTTGTTTGTAGTGCGCCGTGCTTGTACATGGATTGCTCAGGATACGTTACGGCACCTGAGGTAGGTTGGGGCTCTTGTTTTTTTGTTCTGTCGTATTGTTGTCGTTGATTGGTAGTGCCACCGTAGATTGGTTGTTGGTTTTTTTTGTCGAATAACGCCTTTAATTCACCAGAGGATATATTGAGGAGCTGCAGGCTCGTTTTGTTAATAGTGGAAATTCCCGCCGTGGCACTTTCTTGGGCTGTGAATATTTTGCCTTGCAGTTGAGCGAGCGCTTGGTGGAATTGTGAAAATCTAGTGGGTAATTTTAGACCTAGGTGATTGTAAAGCTTAACTAAGCTGCTGCGTTTTGCTGCCGTAAAATGGCCTCGAGCCCGTCGTGCTCCTTTTTTGTGCTTTTTCGAATTGCGTTGGTAGTGGGTGTCTACGTTGAAAAAAACTACTGCAGTCTGAAACCTCAATAGGTAATCGAAAACAAGTGTTAACTGATCATCTTTACGGTCTGGCCTTGGTTTGGTTGTGTGGTGACTGTATATAAAGCACTCTGCACTAACCAATTTGGCGACTTCCTTCGCAATTGCTTGCCATTTTGGGTGGCGTTTTGAAAGGAGGTAGGGAGCACCATCCGCTGGTACGGCCCAAATCTCACCATTGCGTATTTCTATAGCGTATCCCTCGCTGTAGGTTTTAATTAAGCTCATTGGGGGACTGTAGCTATCAAGAGTCAAAAGCTTCTAAACTTTGGTTGGCGGTGAAGCTGCGCTGTTCTATTAGTGCTAAGACTAGGTCTTTTACCTCTTCGTCAGGTTTGTTAACGGATCTGGCGGCGATCACGGCATTAATTTCGTGATCAAGCCATCCGACAGCTCGTCCACCTAGAGAAATGGGTGGAGGGACTAGCCCACTGGTGACTTGGTCCGCTAGCCATGTTTTACTTCTGCCAAAGCGATTAAGGACCGCTTCACGGCGAATGATTTTCAAGGTAGAAATCGACATACGTTTGCCTCCTAAAGGGCTTTTTAGTTAACGTATGGCTATTGTTGGTTAAGTGGTGGATATCATCTAGGTAGCAAAATAAAAATAATTTTGGTGATTTTGCTACCCTAAAACTTTTTCTACCTGTCTTTGTGGTTGAAAAACTGGTTCATTAAGGTAATTTTCGATCCAAAATGTGACTAGCTTAGTGAAAATAGAGTTTCTGTGGGCAGAGATAGGTTTGTCTTTAAATATATTTGAGTATTTGTCGCGGATATAAGCAATGCCGGCGGTGTGTACGTGCTTCTCTTTGGTGGCTGGATTCATATTTTGAAGGTGAAAATCAATTCCGGCTAACATGGCTGATAGAATGTCAATTAGGCTGCTGCGATCTTTGGGAGGGGTAATATAGTTCTTGTCAAAATTGTTAGCATACCAGCATGATTGTTCTAATAGTTGTAGATAGGAATCCGGAATTTCTCGTAAAGATTTTAAGCTTGCTTCGAGGTGCCCTTTAATGGAAATTAGTGCTTTCTTAAACTCCGTTTGGGTCAATCCTAAGCCGAGTTTAGACATGGGTTTTTGGATTATTGTAGCTATTTCTAAAGCTTCGGTAATTGATTGGTAATCTGATGAATCCACGTTTATTTTAAGTAGATTGGCGAGTTGTTCTTTTGTTTTAGTTTTCAATACGGGCGTTTTGATCCATCGGCTATCGGTATCATTTAACATGCTTGCATCCCAGTGTCATATTCGTGACGTTTGCGAGACTGGTGCCTCCTGACGAGGCGCTAATGATTAACGTGCTCCACCATTCCATCATTGGCCTGCGCCGCTCAATGTATTCTGCGCGGTTATAGGCAGCGCGTACATCGTCTTTGTCTACATGGGCTAACGCAGCTTCAATTAAATCTGATTCAAATCCTTGCTCGTTCAAAGCCGTGCTGCCGATCGAGCGTAGACCGTGTGCTACAAGGCGGTCTTTGAAGCCCATGCGTTTTAATGCCATGTTCGCTGTTTGTTCGTTAGTGTGTTTGCGAGGGCTTCTGTCCGCAGGGAATATATATTCGCTATCACCGCTTATGGGGCGCATTATGTTGAGTAGGTTTAGCATCGAGGGTGTGAGTGGTACAGCGTGGTCTCTGCGTTTTTTCATACGGATAGCGGGAATTCTCCAAATTTTATGGACTTCATCTATCTCGCTCCACTCCGCGCCAGCTGCTTCTGAGGGGCGAGTTAGGGTATGAAGTTGCCATTCGATTAAACAGCGTGTGGTTAGTTTGATGCTAGCTGTGTTTAGTGCGCGCATTAGCTCTGGAAGTTCTTCTGGCCTTAATGCTGGCATATTCTTTTTTTGTGGCGCTTGGAAGTTGTAGCGAATACCTGATATGGGGTTGCTAGGTAATTTACCGGTATTTACAGCCCAAATTAAGATTTCGTTTAAACGTTGGCAAAGCCGTTTTACTGTTTCTAGGCTGCCTTTCGCGGCAATGGGGGTTAACACTTCAATAATTTGGGGGGCGGTTAATTTGCTTACAGGTGCACTGCCAAGTTTTGGGAATATATGCCTTTCAAGTGATCGCCAAATATCGTCAGCATAATTGGGGGTGATAGTCGTTTTTTTAATTTCAAACCAAGCTTTGGCTGACGCTTTAAGAGTATCCGTGTGAGCGAGTCGTTCTTGTAATCTCTCGTTGTCTCGATGTGCTTTTGGGTCTGTGCCTTGGAGCACAAGTTTGCGGCATTCTTCCCGTTGCTTTCGGGCTATAGCTAATGAAACTTCAGGGTATGGGCCAAAGCTTAAGCGAGCGCGCTTTTTAGTTGCAGGGTGATAATAATCAAATTGCCAAAGCTTGGAGCCTATCGGTTTTACTACGAGCTGCAAGCCTCCGCCATCGGATAGGCTGTATACCTTTTCCTTTGGTTTGGCGTTAGATACTTGTGTAGCTGTAAGCGGAGTTGTCTTTCTTGGCATGGTAGTAATACCTGAAATAGTCTCTAAAAGGGAGTATTGCTATGGATATTACTAAATTGAGCGGTTCTTACAAGGCCTCAGCGACCTTTGGCGGACATAAAAAAAGCCACAACCCTTGTGGGGAGTGGCTTTCTGGACGTCTAAGTTGTTAGACGAACCTTGGTGTGGTGGAGGCGGGGGGATTTGAACCCCCGTCCGTCAGTACTCCGCCGTCAGCTCTACATGCTTAGAACCGCTTATTGATTTAACGCTTTACAGCCCAGCGGGCGGGACGAAAAGCGCGATCCTGTAAAAGTTTAGCTGATCCACCCCAGGCAGGCTTCACTGCGATCCAGTTCTAAGTGACAGTCGTTAACGCGGTACTGGCACCTTGTTAAAAACCGCTAGCGGCGTACCGCTAGATGGTGTAACAAAAAGCTACTTACGCAGCTAGTTGAGCACCGTAGTTGTCATCATTGGCAACTGATAATTTGCAGCTTTGGATTTACGTGATTGGCTACCCTCACGACATGCACTTCGGGTTTTGTTACCGGCGTCGAATCCTAATCGCCCCCTTTCTTTGTTACATGGCTTGCGCCATATAGCATTGAACTGGCTTCGCCCCAGCGTGTAAAAGCTAGTTTGAAGGGTTGCGCTTAACAGGCTACATAAATAGCTTTATGTTAAGTAACAAGTACATTATGACGGGTGTACTTGTTTCACGGTTTGTTAACGCTTATTGGCGTTTACATTCACTTAGAGGTTTTCTATGTGGTATGGTTCCGCGAGCAGTTGCGTAGTATACGCTTTTTGCTAGCAATGAGCTATACATATACCAAGCTTACAGTTATGTTGCTTTGGTTGTGCGGTATTTAATTTACATTAAGGGGGCATTATGAAATTTAAGAAGACTATTGCAGGTTTGGCGTTGGGTACTTATTTGGTAAGTTCCACTGGTTGCGGTATGTTGTTGCACCCAGAGCGACAAGGTCAAACAGGGGGGCGTATAGACCCTGCCGTGGCTATTTTAGATGGCATTGGGTTGCTGTTCTTTTTGGTGCCTGGTTTGGTGGCATTTGCTGTAGATTTTCATACGGGCACTATTTATTTGCCTAACACGCAGGCGGCTATTTCTGGCGATTCAGCCGATGCTTTAGCTGCAAATATGCGCGCAATTGCTGTTGACGGTGAAATTACAGAAGAAAAAATTGAGCAAATTATTCAGCAAGAGTTGGGTTTGTTTGTAGATGTTAGTGCGAAAAATGTACAGGTTTCTGAGGCTGAGAGTTTGCGAGCCGATATTTTGCCCGCCTTTGCTGCTTTTCAGGCTGGTCGTGCCGCGCTTTAATTTAAGTGCTTTAATTGGGTGGCCGTAAACCGGTTGCCCCTTTGTAGTTAAAAAATAAAAAAGGTCGCACGCTGCGACCTTTTTTATTTGAATCTAACAAGCCTACAGCGACAGGTGTTATTTGTCGTATAGCACGCGCTGCTTTTGGATGTTCCACTCGCGTTCTTTTTCTGTTTGGCGTTTGTCGTGAAGTTGCTTACCTTTGGCGATAGCAATTTCACACTTCACCATATGGGCCTTCCAATAAAGGCTGGTTGCCACAATGGTGTAGCCTTTTTGATCTTTGGCTTCAGCTATTTTGTTTAGCTCTCTGCGATTAAGCAGTAGTTTGCGCGGGCGCGCAGGCTCGGTAACGTAATGGGTGCATGCTTGGGGCAGCGGTTGAATTTGTGCCCCTTGTAGCCACGCTTCACCATTTTGTACCAGTACGTAGCTTTCTGTCATTTGGCCGCGTTGCGCGCGCAAGGCTTTTACTTCCCAGCCAAGCAGGGCTACGCCTGCCTCGAATTTGGTTTCTAGAAAATAGTCATGCCTTGCCCGTTTGTTTTGGGCAATGGTGCTACTTTGTGGTTTTTTCTTTTTGTTTGCTTTGCTCATGGGGCGCATTATACGTGGCTGTTTCGGGTGTGTCTTGTAGTTCCTGCTGTAAAGGTTGGGATCTTGCGCCTTAATATAAAGTGGTAAACCCGCTACAATCGCAAATATATACGAATTACAAATAGCACTGCGAGCCGGCTGGCATGCAGTAGCAAATAAAAAGAAAAATTAAATGGGGGCTTATATGGCTCAGCAAGGTATACATGGGGTGTGGGCTAACCGATGGACGTTTGTGTTGGCGGCCACTGGGTCTGCGGTTGGTTTGGGGAATATATGGAAGTTCCCTTACATTACCGGCGAAAACGGTGGCGGGGCATTTGTACTTGTATACCTACTGTGTATAGCGCTAATTGGTATTCCTATTATGGTGGCCGAAGTGTTGCTGGGTCGCCGCGGTCGCCAAAGTCCTATTAACTCCATGCGTTATGTGGCCAAAGAAGCGGGTTTAAGTTCCAACTGGTCTGCAGTGGGTTGGATGGGAGTGCTGGCAGGCTTATTTATTCTTTCTTTTTATAGTGTGGTTGCTGGCTGGGCGCTGCATTATGTGTTTCAAACCGGCACGGGGGCGTTTGAGGGGGCAACGCGTGAAGTGTCTCAGGGCGTGTTCGGTGAATTACTTTCTAATAACACCGCATTAATTAGCTGGCATACGGTGTTTATTTTGATGACCGTCGGCGTGGTAATGGCCGGGGTAACGCGCGGACTGGCTATGGTTGCGCGGGTATTAATGCCCTTGTTGTTTGTGATGTTAATTATGTTGTTGGGCTATGGCATGGCCGCGGGCGACTATGTTGGCGCTGCAAAGTTTATGTTTAGCTTTAAGGTGTCTGCGCTATCGTGGGATGGAGTGCTTATTGCTATGGGCCATGCGTTTTTTACGCTTAGCTTGGGCATGGGCTCTATTATGGCGTACGGTGCTTATATGCCTAGCCATTCAAACATTGGCCAAACGGTAGTCACCGTGGGCGTGTTGGATACGCTGGTGGCTTTGGTTGCAGGTATGTGTATTTTCCCTATTGTTTTTGCAAGTGGTATAGAGCCATCAAGTGGGCCGGGCTTGCTGTTTCAAAGTTTACCGGTCGCCTTTGGCAATATGCCGGGCGGGCTGTTTTTTGGTACCTTGTTTTTTATTCTGGTTTCTATTGCAGCTTGGAGCTCGGCTGTTTCACTTATTGAGCCTGGGGTGGCATGGTTAATTGAAACCGGTAAATTCAACAGGGTTACCGCTAACTTGGTGTTGGGCGGGGCCAGCTGGCTAGTTGGTATAAGCTGCGCGCTTTCTTATAACTTACTTGCCGACTTCAAACCTTTATTCTTAGCAAATCGCACACCGTTCGACTTTTTAGATTTTCTTACGGCCCAAGTAATGCTTCCTTTAGGTGGTTTATTTATAGCGATTTTTGTAGGTTGGCGAATGGCTAAAGCGGTTATGGAAGATGAAATGGATGCAGAAGGGCACCCAATGCTGGATATTTGGTTGTTTGTATTGCGTTATATATCGCCCGTATTGGTGGTAATAGTGTTTGTAATGACATTGATGAATACATTTGCGGGTTAATGTGTGGCGAAAATAGAGCGTACCGCTTTGGTGGCATATTCCGCCGAGCAAATGTTTAGTTTGGTTAACGACATAGAGTCATACCCACAGTTTATGGCCGGTTGTACTGGAGCTGAGGTGCTGGCGCGTGGGGATGGTTGGCTGGAGGCGCGTTTAGATTTATCGCGCGCCGGGTTTAAGCAATCTTTTACAACGCGCAATACGCTTAAACCACCGCATAGTATGGATTTGCAGCTGGTAGCGGGGCCTTTTTCTGCTTTTAAGGGGCGCTGGCAGTTTGATGCACTAAGCGAAAGCGCCTGTAAAATTACCTTTAGTTTAGAATATGAGTTTGCCAACAAGCTGCTGGCACTTGCTGCTGGCAAGATATTTGAGCAAGTGGCGAGCGAGCAGGTAAGTACTTTGTGTGAGCGGGCACGACAAGTATTTGTTTAGCTGGCATAATTCGGCCGCACAAAAATGCGTATTTAAGAGAACAAGCAATGACAGATATAGAACCCATTAGTGTGGAAGTGGCTTACGCACTACCAGATAAGCAAAAAATCATTGAGCTTTTGGTGGAGCCAGGCACAACAGCTTATGTGGCTGTGTGCAAATCTGGAATAACAAAAATATTTCCAGAAATTGATGTGGAAACGGCGAAAATGGGAATATTTGGTCAAGCTTTGGGTACAAAAGGGCTAAAACCAGCGAAAGAGTACGAGATGCAGGCGGGTGATCGAGTAGAAATATATAGGCCGTTAATATCCGACCCTAAAGAAGTTCGCCGCAAGCGTGCCGAAAAAGCGAAGGCCGAAAAAGACGCATAGCGTTGTAAGTGGGCAGGTATAAATCATAAAAAAAACCGAGCAAAATGGCTCGGTTTTTTTATGTGTGATGAGAAAATAACGCTTCTTAAAAGCGGGTTATTTCATTTTGGGGTCGGGCACTTCTTCTTTTTCTGCGGACGATTGCGGTGTTTCGTCGTCTTTGAATTCAATGTCTGTTTCCCACTTGGCGAGGCTATCACCGTCGAAATATACGGTAAATCGTCTATCTACCAATACTTCTCCGCCGCGCTTAACCATAAATAGGTAGTCCCAGCGGTCGGTGTTAAAGGTATCTTCTAATAGCGGAGACCCCATTACGTACTGCACTTGGCGGCGAGTCATGCCTACTTCTAATTGGTCCACCATTTTCTTCTCAATATAGTTGCCCTGCTGTACGCGAACCTTATATACACCGGGGAATCTGAAGGAAGAGCAAGCGACCAATGAGCCAATTGCGAATAGAATTACTATCGTTTTTACTACTTTTTGCATTATAGGGGTTTCCGAATCCGAGTCAGCCAAGGATAATACCGTTTGTTAAGTGACCTGAGAAGCCCTGTAGGAGAGCGTTAATGGCGATAGAAAATCAAGAGTTGAGAAAAGCCGGCCTCAAAGTCACCCTTCCGAGGGTTAAGATTCTGCAAATCATGGAAAATTCCCAAGATAGACATTTAAGTGCAGAAGATGTGTATAAAGCCCTGTTGGAAGCTGGTGAAGATGTTGGTTTGGCCACCGTATATCGCGTGTTAACCCAATTTGAGAGTGCGGGATTGGTAGAACGTCATAATTTTGATGGCGGCCATTCGGTGTTTGAGCTGGATAGAGGTGATCACCACGATCATATGGTGTGTGTTGAATCTGGCAAAGTCATTGAGTTCCACAACGAGCGTATTGAACAGCTGCAAGAAGAAATTGCTGCAGAGCATGGCTACGAAATTAGCGGCCACAGCTTGGTGCTTTACGTAAAACCTAAAAAGTAACGCGGATTATCGTGTTATTGCAACAGCTTGCAGGGGTAACTCTGTAAGCTTTCAGATTACGGATAAACCCCTCAATTATTTTGCGAAGAGATTAGTCTTTCTAAATCCGCAAATTCTTAGGGTGAAAGCTCAAAAAACGTATGAATATGTCCCTATAACTTGCTCAATTCGTCCATGAATTGAGCATTTTTGATCTTCCTCCCTAAGAATTTACTCGCTGAGATACCAGAATCAGGTTTATGACCAGCCTGAAAGCTTGTAGGGGTAACTCTGCAAGCTTTTTTATTTTGTATGGTTCTGTTTGGTTAGCACTTGCTTGTTAGCTAGCTGGCACGGCTTGTTCTAACATCTCTTTAGCGTGTGCAAGCGATTGTGCAGACGCAGTGTCGCCACCCATCATGCGTGCAAGCTCGGCAATTTTTTGCTCTTGGCTTAAGTAGCTAACGTCAGATTTCACGTCTTTTTTGCTTACCGATTTGCTCACATATAAGTGTTGGTGGGCCTTACTCGCCACTTGGGCAAGGTGAGTAACGCAAATAACTTGGCCTTTTTCGCCTAATTCTCGCAACAACTGGCCAACTATGTCGCCCGTGGGGCCGCCAATACCCACATCCACCTCATCGAATACCATAGTGGGGGTGGTGGAGGTTTGTGCGGTAACAACTTGTATGGCTAAGCTTATGCGTGAAAGCTCACCGCCGGATGCAATTTTGCTGAGTGCTTTGGGTGCTTGGCCTGGGTGTGTAGAAATAAGAAACTCTACCTCTTCGTTGCCGTGGCGATTAGGTTTGGTGGTGGCCGCAGGCAGCGAGATATCGAAGAGGGCGTTTTCCATTGCTAGCTGCTTAAGTTTTTTGTTTACTTGGGTGCTTAGTTTCTTTGCTGCTTGCGCGCGCTTTTCGCTGAGCTTAGCTGCGTAGGTATCGAATTCTGCCTTGGTTTGGGCGGCTTCTTGCTCAAGCGCTTCTAATTGGTCGTCACCGCTGCGCAGGCTGGCAAGTTCGTCAGCTAGTGACTGGTGTAGTGCAATAAGTTCTTCTGGCTGTATGCGGTGTTTGCGGGCTATGTCGTATATTACCGTCAAGCGCGCTTCTACTTCAGGCAGGCGCGATGCATCGTCTTCTATGCTGTCGGTGTGGTGGTCTATTTCGCGTTGGGCTTCCTCTACGTGGATGCTTGCACTGCGAAACAAGCTTTCGGCTTCTTCTAAATGCTTAGACTTGCCCGGCAGTTTACTTAGTATGTGTATAGCTTGGTGTAAGGCCGCGTTTAAGCCTTGTTCATCGTCACTGCACAGTGCGCTAACTTGTTGGCAGCCCTGTTGAATTTCTTCTGAGTTAGCGAGCGTTTTCTGTTCTTCTTCGAGTGCCTCAAGCTCGCCCTCTTGTAAATCTAATTGGTCTAGCTCTTCTACTTGGTAGCGCAGTAATTGAAAGCGCGCGTTAATTTCTTCGCTGTTGTTGCGCACCTGTTCAAGGGTTTGATTGGCTGTGTGCCATTGGTTAAAAGCGGCTTTTATTTGCTTAACCAAATTTTCATTGCCACCAAAATCGTCCAATAAGCGGCGGTGGGTGCTGGTTTTTAGCAGCGATTGGTGTTCGTGCTGGCTGTGAATATCAATAAGGCTTTCGCCAAAGCTGCGCAGCTGCTGCAGAGTAACCGTGTGGCCATTTATGTAGGCGCGTGACCTGCCTTCGGAGGTAACGACACGTCGCAATATACATTCGTCGCCTTGGTCTAGGTCTTGCTCTTCGAGTTGCTTGCGAGCAAAGGGTAGGGCCTTTAAGCAAAAGCTTGCGTGTATATCGGCTTTTTTAGCGCCGGGGCGCACTTTATCTGCGTCGGCTCGGTCGCCAAGGGCCAAGGCAAGGGCGTCTAGGGTGATAGATTTACCCGCGCCGGTCTCGCCGGTAACGGTGGTAAGGCCTGGTTGCAGTTCAAGATCGAGCGTATCAACAAGGGTGAAGTCACTGATATGCAGGTGGGTAAGCATGGTTTTTGGCTCACAGTTAAGGGGTATGGTTATTTATACAGTGGTTTTGAATTGCTTGTAAAGTGCTTTTTTGCTCTTGAATGTTGAGTGGGTGCCCCCATATTCCATGCAGTTCGTTAGGGTGTGGCCTTTTTTTGGCTTTTGCGCTCAACAGTTTCAACGCTTATTTGGTTAAAGGTTTGGAGAACACAGTGACTAATCACGAACAAGATCAACAAGATAATTCGGAACTGCTTGATGATGATCAGGTAACCCTAGAGTCGCAGCAGGCTGCAGACTCCGGCGCAGAAGCTCCTGCTTCAGACGACGTTGCGGCACTACAAGCCGAAATAGCGCGTTTGAATGAAGAGTTGCAAACCACTAAAGAAAACGCCTTGCGCGCTGCCGCCGAAGCGCAAAACGCGCGTCGCAGAGCCGAGCAAGATGTAGAAAAGGCCCATAAATTTGGTTTAGAAAAGTTTGTTGGCGACATTTTACCTGTTGCAGACAACCTAGAGCGCGCAATCGACGCAGCTAAAGCTGAAGGTGCCGATTTAGGTGTGGTGGTAGAAGGTGTTGAGCTAACGCTTAAAACTTTAGTAGATGGTTTGAAGCGCCATAAGGTTGAGCAAATAGACCCTCAAGGCGAGCCCTTTGACCCGCAATTGCATCAGGCTATGACAATGATCGAGCAGCCAGATGTAGAACCCAACACCGTAATCAATGTATTCCAGCGTGGCTACACCCTGCACGGTCGTTTGGTGCGCCCAGCTATGGTGGTGGTATCTAAAGCGTAAGAATTTCTTACTTTAAATGGTTTTAGCCCTTGAATAATTCTCGCTAGAACCAATATTGCAAGTAGCGAATATTACTAATCGGGTAGGTTTCAAAAAGAGCTTACCCTTGTTAACGATTGAAATGCCCAGCGCCAGGCGCTGGATACAGATACAAAAGGTGGAGACACAAAATGGGTAAAATTATTGGTATAGATTTGGGTACAACTAACTCGTGTGTATCCATCTTAGAAGGTAACAAAGCAAAAGTAATTGAGAACTCTGAAGGTGACCGCACTACACCTTCTATTGTTGCATTTACTGAAGACGGCGAAATTCTAGTAGGTCAGAGCGCTAAGCGTCAGGCTGTTACTAACCCGCAAAACACCTTGTTTGCCGTTAAGCGTTTGATCGGTCGTAAGTTTACCGACGACGTTGTACAAAAAGATATTTCCATGGTGCCGTACAAAATTATCGCGGCAGATAATGGCGATGCATGGGTAGAAGTGAAAGGCGACAAAAAAGCACCGCCTCAAATTTCTGCTGAAGTATTGAAAAAAATGAAGAAAACCGCTGAAGATTACTTGGGCGAAACCGTTACCGAAGCGGTTATTACGGTACCTGCGTACTTCAACGACTCTCAGCGTCAAGCAACTAAAGACGCCGGTAAAATTGCTGGTTTAGACGTTAAGCGTATTATTAACGAGCCTACAGCAGCGGCACTGGCTTACGGTATGGATAAATCCAAAGGCGACAGCACTATTGCTGTATACGACCTAGGTGGTGGTACTTTCGATATTTCTATCATCGAAATTGCCGATGTAGATGGCGAGCACCAGTTCGAAGTACTTTCTACTAACGGTGATACTTTCCTTGGTGGTGAAGATTTCGATTTGCGCTTAATTGAATACTTGGCAGAAGAGTTTAAGAAAACAAACGGTATCGATTTACACAACGATCCGCTTGCATTGCAACGCTTAAAAGAAGCGGCAGAGAAAGCCAAAATCGAGCTTTCTTCTAGCCAGCAAACAGAAGTTAACTTGCCATACATTACTGCCGATGCCACTGGCCCTAAACACTTAGTAGTGAAGCTTTCGCGCGCTAAGTTAGAGTCTTTGGTTGAAGAGCTTGTAAACCGTTCTTTAGAGCCGTTAAAAATGGCTATTAAAGACGCTGGCGTTTCTGTAAGCGACATCGACGACGTAATTTTGGTGGGTGGTCAAACCCGTATGCCAATGGTGCAGGCTGCTGTTGCCAAGTTCTTTGGTAAAGAGCCACGTAAAGATGTAAACCCAGATGAAGCAGTAGCAATGGGTGCAGCTATTCAAGGTGCGGTACTTTCTGGTGACGTTAAAGACGTATTGTTGCTAGACGTAACCCCATTAAGCTTGGGTATCGAAACCATGGGCGGTGTAGCAACGCCATTAATCGAGAAGAATACGACTATCCCGACTAAAAAGTCGCAAGTATTCTCTACTGCAGACGACAACCAAACAGCTGTAACTATTCACGTAGTACAGGGTGAGCGTAAGCAAGCGTCGCAGAATAAATCGTTAGGTCGTTTCGACTTGGCGGACATTCCTCCTGCACCACGCGGCATGCCACAAATCGAAGTTACTTTCGATATTGATGCCAACGGTATCTTGAATGTGTCTGCTAAAGATAAGGCTACAGGTAAAGAGCAATCTATCGTTATTAAGGCTTCTTCTGGCTTAAGCGATGATGAAATCGAAAAAATGGTGCAGGACGCAGAAGCTAACGCCGATGCGGACCGCAAGTTCGAAGAAGTTGTGACTGCGAGAAACACGCTGGAAGGGCTTATTCATGCAACCAAGAAAACGCTTGAAGAGGCGGGTGATAAGGCGACGGCAGACGAAAAATCTGCAATCGAAAGCGCAATTGCAGAAGCCGAAGAAGCAGCTAAAGGCGAAGATAAAGATGCGATGGAAGCGGCTACTAAAAAGCTAACTGAAGCATCTAGCTCTCTTGCTCAAAAACTGTATGCAGAGCAAGGCGCTGCGGGTGCAGGTGCAGCAGGCGCTGCTGATGCCGCCGCAGATCAGCCAGCAGACGATGGCGCAGTTGACGCTGAGTTTGAAGAAGTAAAAGAAGACGACGGCAAGTAAGTTGCTGTTTGTTAACCCTTGTTAAGTGCCAAAAGGCGCTTACTTATAGGGCCGAACGACTAAACGCGGGCCTGCCCGCGTTTATGTTTTGTAGCTAATATTTATTAATTCCACCAGGCTGTACCACTTAGCCTTACGACGAAGCCAATACAAACATGTCTAAACGCGATTACTACGAAGTGCTGGGCGTCTCTAAAGATGTGAGTCCGCAAGAGTTAAAGAAAGCTTACCGCAAGGTGGCTATGAAGTATCACCCGGATCGCAACTCGGATGATCCCAACTCTGAAGATAAATTCAAAGAGGCAAGTGAAGCCTACGAAGTGCTTTCTGATGCGCAAAAACGTGCAGCTTATGATCAATATGGTCATGCAGGCGTAGACGGTAATGCAGGCATGGGCGGCGGCGCTGGTGCAGGGAATTTCTCAGATATATTTGGCGATGTATTCGGCGATATATTCGGTGGCGGCGGTGGCCGTCGTCGCGGTGGGCCATCGCGCGGCTCCGATTTGCGTTACACCTTAGATTTAAGCTTAGAAGATGCCGTAAAGGGTACAACGGTTAAAATCCGCGTGCCCACTTTGGTTAGTTGTAAGCCCTGTGGTGGCTCGGGTGCCAAACCCGGTACTAGCCCGCAAACATGTACTACCTGTGGTGGTCATGGGCAGGTGCGTATGCAACAAGGCTTCTTCTCGGTACAACAAACATGCCCTAACTGTCGCGGTCAGGGCAAAATGATTACCGACCCGTGTAAAGAGTGTCACGGTCACGGTCGCGTTGAAGAAACTAAGACCCTTTCTGTTAAGGTGCCACCCGGTGTGGATACCGGCGATAGAATACGTTTGGCAGGTGAAGGCGAAGCGGGTGCCGATGGCGGCCCAGCAGGTGATTTATATGTACAGGTAGACGTGCAAGATCACGCATTCTTCCAGCGCGAAGGGCGCAACTTGTATTGTGAAGTGCCCATTAGCCTTTTCGATGCCTGTTTAGGTGGTGAGCTAGAAGTGCCCACGCTAGACGGTCGCGTTAAACTTAAAATTCCGGCAGAAACTCAAACCGGCAAGTTATTCCGTTTACGCGGTAAAGGGGTAACACCTGTACGCGGCGGCGCAGCAGGGGATTTGATGTGCCGAGTAATTATAGAAACACCGGTTAACCTCACTAAAAAGCAAAAAGAGTTACTGGAAGAGCTTAAAGCCAGCATGAAAGGTGAAAAAAATTCGCCCAAGCAAGAGAGTTGGTTTGAAGGTATGAAAAACTTTTTTGGTGATTTGAAAATGTAAGTCAGCGCGCGAGGGTGTACCCTCGCGCATTCTTTGCCCGGTATTGGGTTCCTTTCTGTAGGCTGCACACCATGAAATTCTTGGCCAATATTTTTCTTAAGGGCCTGCTCGTTGTTTTGCCTCTTGTTATTACCTTTGGTTTACTGTTTTGGCTGTTTAACGGCGCCGAGCAAATGCTGCGCATACCGCTGCAAGCTGTACTGCCCAGCGGGTGGTATGTACCGGGCATGGGGGTGATATCGGCATTTGGTTTGATTTTTGTTTGCGGCATTCTTGTTCAAAACTACTTTACTAAGCACTTGTTTGCACTGTTGGAATGGGTGCTTGGCAATATACCTGTTGTAAAAACGCTTTACGGCAGCGCGCGCGACCTGATGCATTTTGCTATAGGCAACAAAGAAAAAGACATGCAAAAGGTGGTGTGTGTCACTTTTCAGCCCGGTGTGCGCCTAATTGGCTTTGTTACCAACGAAAACGCAACGCTTAATACTGAAACCGGCTTGCTCGCGGTATACTTTCCAATGAGCTTGCAAATGGGCGGCTATTTAGCATACGTGGATAAAGACAAGTGTGAATGGTTGGATATCCCAGTAGATAAGGCTATGCAGCAGGTGCTAACCGCTGATATGACGGCAAAAAACACTAAATAGAGCGCCAAGCGGCGTGCAAGTTAAAACGAATAGATTTGAATGAAGGGTACGTAAAAGCATGACAACACGAATAGCCGTTACAGGCGCCGCGGGGCGCATGGGCAAAGCCTTAATAGAAGCAGTATGCCAAAGTGAAGACGCCGTGCTGGGTGCCGCCATTGTGGCGCCAGACAGCAGTTTGGTTGGCGCGGATGCGGGCGAGCTGGCCGGAGTTGGCAAGCAGGGCGTCGCAATTGTTAACGATCTTTCTACTGTTGTAGCCGATTTCGATGTGCTAATCGATTTTACGTCGCCCTCGGCTACCGTAGCCAATGCCAGTGTATGTAAAGCACATAACAAACCTATGGTTGTTGGTACCACAGGGTTTAGCCCAGCAGAAAAAGCTGCTTTCGAAGCCGACGCAAGTACAGTACCTACCTGTGTGGCGTCCAACTTTAGTACGGGTGTAAATTTGTGCTTTAAATTGTTGGATATTGCCGCTCGTGTAATGGGTAATGATGCAGACATCGAAGTATACGAGGCGCATCATCGCCACAAGGTAGACGCCCCGTCTGGTACTGCATTGCGCATGGGTGAAGTATTGGCCAATGCGGTAAACCGCGATTTAAACGAAGTGGCGGTTTACGGTAGGGAAGGGCAAACCGGCGCCCGCGATCGCAATACCATCGGCTTTGCCACTGTGCGCGGTGGTGACGTGGTTGGAGACCACACTGTGTCGTTTATGTGTGAAGGAGAGCGAGTGGAGATTACCCATAAGGCGTCGAGTCGCCTGTCTTTCGCCAGAGGCGCTGTGCGTGCCGCTACCTGGTTGGTTGAGAAAGAACCCAAAATCTACGACATGCAAGATGTGCTAGGCCTAAAGTAATTACCGTGGCGGCTGCATTAAGCAGCCGCATTCTTTACTTTCCGGTAGCTAATCTCTCAGTAAACTCTCCACCAAAGCTGCCCTCTGTAAACTGTCGCCTTAAACCTCTCTTTTATCCATAGACCTGCCAACGCTTTTCCCGTACAATTCCGCCTCAGATTTGGTGCATGCCGCCATACCCTACTAGACTCCTTAAATCGGTTGTAACTGCCTCGCAAATTTGGCTCATGCCTTATGCGCGCTACCAGTAAAACCTTAGGGCTAGCGGGCTCAAGAATTAGCAAAAGCGAGGTGAAGCTGTCTTCTCCTCGCTTTTTTGCAAGTAGCCGTTCGAATACCTCGCCACCCAAAATGGCACCGTGCGTTAAGCGCGGCTGTTTCGTACGACCTAAAATTACAGCAACGTTGCTTTAGCGCAACACTCTATCGCGGAGGATTTTCATTTGACGAGTGGGCATTTGTTAAACGTGGCATTACGGCCTGCCATTCTGGTTTTGGCGGACGGTAGTGTTTTTCGTGGTACAGCGATAGGCGCTGATGGCGATTCTGTTGGTGAAGTGGTGTTTAACACTGCAATGACGGGTTACCAGGAAATTCTCACCGATCCTTCCTATGCGAAGCAAATCGTGACTCTTACATACCCTCATATCGGTAACACGGGCACAACTTCCGAAGACGACGAGTGCAGTAATGTCTGGGCGTCTGGTTTAGTTATTCGTGATATGACAATGGTATCGAGTAATTTCCGCAGCGAGCAAACCCTAGAAGACTTTTTGAAGTCTAAAAATATCGTAGGTATAGCCGACATAGACACACGCCGTTTAACGCGAATTCTTCGCGATAAAGGTGCTCAAAGCGGTTGTATTATGGCTGGCGAAGTGGACGAAGACATTGCACTTGCTAAAGCTAAAGCGTTTGCCGGTTTGCAGGGCATGGATTTAGCAAAAGTTGTGTCTACCGAAAAGGCTTACCCTTGGACTGCCGGCTCTTGGCAGCTAGGCAAAGGCTTTGGCGGTTTGCCAGAAGGCGATCGCTTTAAAGTAGTGGCATACGATTTTGGTGCTAAAGCCAATATTCTGCGTATGTTGGTAGATCGCGGTTGTGAGCTTACCGTTGTGCCTGCGCAAACACCGGCTGCCGATGTACTAGCCATGAACCCTGATGGTGTGTTCCTTTCTAATGGCCCAGGCGACCCCGAGCCATGCGACTACGCTATTGAAGCAATTAAAACGCTGCTAGATAAAAATATTCCTCTATTTGGTATTTGCCTTGGCCACCAGTTGTTGGCGTTGGCGAGTGGCGCAAAAACAGTAAAAATGAAATTTGGCCACCACGGCGCGAACCACCCTGTGCAAGATTTAAAAACGGGCAAGGTAATGATCACCAGTCAGAACCACGGTTTTGCTGCGGATGAAGCATCGTTGCCTAGCAATATAGTTGCTACCCATAAGTCATTGTTTGATGGCTCGCTGCAGGGTATTGAACGCACAGACAAGCGCGCATTCAGCTTCCAAGGGCACCCAGAAGCAAGCCCTGGCCCGCATGATGCTGCCGAACTGTTTGACCATTTTATTGATTTGATGAATGAAGCAAAAAGCGAGATGTAATTTTATTACGCATTCGTCGCACGCCTTCGGGTGTTTAACATTAACGTCTCGCATTCTGCGGAGTAAACATGCCAAAACGTACAGACATTAAAAGTATTTTGATTATTGGTGCTGGCCCAATCGTAATTGGACAGGCCTGTGAGTTTGACTATTCCGGTGCGCAAGCTTGTAAAGCACTACGCGAAGAGGGCTACCGAGTTATTTTGGTTAACTCTAACCCCGCCACCATTATGACCGACCCCTCCATGGCCGATGCAACTTATATCGAGCCAATTACTTGGGAAACGGTAGCAAAAATTATTGAGAAAGAGCGCCCCGACGCGGTACTACCTACTATGGGTGGCCAAACTGCGCTGAATTGTGCTTTGGCATTGCACAAACACGGTGTGCTTGAAGAGTTTGGTGTTGAGCTAATTGGCGCAACCGAAGACGCAATTGATAAAGCAGAAGACCGTAACCGTTTTGACCAAGCCATGAAGAAAATTGGTTTGGAGTGTGCGCGAGCTAAAATTGTACACACCATGGAAGAAGCAAACCAAGTACCTAAAGAATTTGGTTTCCCATGTATTATTCGCCCGTCGTTTACTATGGGTGGTTCCGGTGGTGGTATTGCCTACAACTGGGAAGAATTCGAAGAAATTTGTACGCGCGGTTTAGATTTATCGCCAACCAACGAATTGCTTATTGATGAATCGTTGTTGGGTTGGAAAGAATACGAAATGGAAGTTGTTCGCGATAAAAACGACAACTGCATTATTATTTGCTCCATCGAAAACTTTGACCCAATGGGCGTGCATACCGGTGACTCTATTACGGTTGCGCCAGCGCAAACCCTTACCGATAAAGAATATCAAATTATGCGTAACGCATCGATTGCGGTGCTGCGTGAAATTGGTGTTGAAACGGGTGGCTCCAACGTGCAGTTCGCGGTTAACCCCGAAGATGGCCGTTTAGTTGTAATTGAAATGAACCCGCGTGTATCGCGCTCTTCCGCGCTTGCTTCTAAAGCTACTGGCTTCCCAATTGCAAAAATTGCAGCCAAGCTCGCTGTAGGTTACACCCTAGATGAATTGCAAAACGATATTACCGGCGGCGCAACTCCTGCTTCGTTCGAACCTAGTATCGATTACGTTGTAACAAAAATCCCTCGTTTTACTTTCGAAAAATTCGGCGATGCCGATGCGCGCTTAACCACGCAGATGAAATCTGTAGGTGAGGTAATGGCAATTGGTCGCAACTTCCAAGAGTCTTTGCAAAAAGCATTGCGCGGCTTAGAAGTTGGTTCTGCTGGTTTCGAACCGCGTGTAGATTTGACTGGCGACAATGCGTTAGAGCTTATTCGTCGCGACCTTTCTACCCCGGGTGCTGAGCGTATTTGGTATGTGGCCGACGCATTCCGCGCAGGTATGACCGTAGAAGAAGTGCACGAGCAATCTGCTATTGACCCTTGGTTCTTGGTGCAAATTAAAGACATTATCGACACCGAAACGGCGCTTTCTTCTATGCCGTTGGTAGATGTTGATAAGCGCATTATGTTCAACCTTAAGCGCAAAGGTTTTTCCGATAAGCGCTTAGGTAAGCTGTTAGGTGTTTCCGAAAAAACCTTGCGTGGGCATCGTCATAAGTTAGACGTGCACCCTGTGTATAAGCGCGTAGATACCTGTGCAGCAGAGTTCTCAACCTCTACTGCGTATATGTATTCCACGTACGATGAAGAGTGTGAATCTAACCCTACGAGCCGTGAAAAAATCATGGTTATTGGTGGCGGGCCTAACCGTATTGGACAGGGTATTGAGTTCGATTACTGCTGTGTACACGCTGCTTTGGCGTCGCGTGAAGCGGGCTACGAAGCCATTATGGTTAACTGTAACCCAGAGACAGTATCAACCGATTACGACACTTCCGACCGCTTGTATTTCGAGCCGGTTACCTTAGAAGACGTGTTAGAAATTGTTCATAGAGAAAAGCCAAAAGGTGTAATTGTGCAGTTTGGTGGCCAAACGCCACTTAAGCTAGCTAACGCCTTAGAAGCTGAAGGTGTACCTATTATTGGTACCAGCCCAGAAGCTATCGACCGCGCGGAAGATCGCGAGCGCTTCCAGCAAATGATTCAGCGATTAGAGTTGTTGCAACCACCTAATGCTATTGTGCGCTCAACAGAAGAGGCTATTCATATAGCACCTACCGTTGGTTACCCATTAGTTGTACGCCCATCTTATGTATTGGGTGGCCGCGCTATGGAAATTGTATACACCGAAAACGAATTAAGAACTTACATGCGCGAAGCGGTGCAGGCTTCTGAAGATTCGCCTGTATTGCTAGATCACTTCTTAAATAACGCAATTGAAGTTGATATTGATGCAGTGTCTGACGGCGAGCGCGTTGTTATTGGCGGAATTATGCAGCACATTGAGCAATGTGGTGTTCACTCTGGTGACTCTGCATGTTCATTGCCGCCGTACTCTCTACCTGAAGATGTGCAAGATGAAATGCGCGAGCAAGTGCGCAAAATGGCGCGCGAGCTAGGCGTTATTGGTTTGATGAACGTGCAGCTTGCATATCAAGACGGTCGTATTTACGTGATTGAAGTTAACCCTCGTGGTTCGCGTACTGTACCGTTTGTATCTAAGTGTATTGGTGTATCGCTTGCTAAAATTGCTGCGCTTTGTCAAACAGGCAAAACGTTAGAAGAGCTAGGCTTTACCGAAGAAATCGTGCCCGATTACTACAGCGTGAAAGAAGCGGTATTCCCGTTCAATAAATTCCCTGCTGTTGACCCAATACTTGGGCCAGAAATGAAATCTACCGGTGAAGTTATGGGTGTAGGTGATACCTTCGCCGAAGCTTACTCTAAGGCGCAGGTTGGCAGTGGTGGTGATTTACCAACATCTGGTACGGCATTTATTAGTGTGCGAGACTTTGATAAAGACGGCATAGTGGTAGTTGCTAAAGAGCTTACCGATATGGGCTTTAGTGTTGTTGCTACTCGCGGCACCGCAAAAACGTTAGAGGCGGCCGGCTTAAGCGTTAAAGTGGTTAACAAGGTAGGCGAAGGTCGCCCACACATTGTTGATATGATTAAAAACCGCGAAGTTGCTATGGTAATTAATACCACCGAAGGCAAAAAAGCGATTAAAGATTCTGCGTCTATTCGTCGCAGCGCCGAAAATAATCATGTTTACTACACCACAACGTTGGCAGCGGCTAATGCGCTTTGTATGGCATTGCGATTTGGTAAAAATCACGAAGTGCGCACTCTGCAAGAACTGCATGTACGTACTGCAAAACTTGCAAAAGCGTAATATAAGGATAATTAAATGAGCTTAACTAAATACCCAATGACTGTCGCAGGCGAACTTGCTTTGCGCGAAGAGTTGGAAAGGCTGAAAAAAGTCGATCGTCCACGCATTGTGCAAGCTATTGCAGAGGCGCGTGAGCACGGCGACTTAAAAGAAAATGCCGAGTACCATGCGGCGCGTGAGCAACAGGGTTTTTGCGAAGGGCGAATTCAAGAAATTGAAGCCAAGCTTTCTAACGCGCAAGTTATTGATGTTAAGACTATCCCACACTCAGGTAAGGTGATTTTCGGTACAACCGTTGACTTAATTAACGTAGAAACCGATGAAGCCATCACTTACACTATTGTGGGTGAAGATGAAGCGAGTATTAAGCTAAATAAAATATCAGTGACTTCTCCCATTGCGCGTGCGCTAATTGGTAAAGAGGAAGGTGATGTTGCCGTTGTGCGTGCGCCCGGTGGCGAAATTGAATATGAAATTGATTCAGTAAAACATATTTAATTTTTGTTTAAGCGAAAAAAAGCAGGCCTAGGCCTGCTTTTTTTATGTCTGCATTTTTAATGCAAGTGTTAAGTTGTTGCCAACCTCAAGAACTTACTTATCGTCTTTGCACTCTTTTCTGTCTTTCTTCTTGTCTTTCATTCGATCTTTTTTCTTTTCCATTATGGCGTCGAACTTAGCGAGCTCTTCTTCAGTAAGTACGGTTGCTAAGTCTTGTTTAGCTTGGGCGTGTAAAGCTTGCTGCTTTTCGCGCATTTCTTCGTGTAGAGCTTTACGAGCCGTGTGAGTGGCTTCTAAAATTGCGCGAACTTCTGTAGCGCGGCCGTCATCTAGCTCAAGTTTTGAAATGATTTTGTCGGCTTTTTCTTCGTGGTTGCCAGAGCCTGCTAGTGCAATGCCAGAAAAGCCGCTGATTAGGGTGAAGGCAATTAACCATTTTTTCATATCTATTCTCCAGTGGGTATGGGGTTGCTATAGGGGTACTACAGGGTTACTACAGGTTTAGTATCCCAATACACTGTGCAAAGAAAATGGACGAAAAAAGGAAGGTGAATGTGCTACCAGTTGGCGAGCGTGTCGGGAAACTGCTTGCGATCTTCGGCAGTGGCCGTTTCATTGCATTCGCCGCGCAAGTAGGGCTCTTCGCCATAGGAATATTTATCAATCACCCAAAAGCCTGTGCGGCAATATTCGGTTTCTTTCAGCTTTTCTTCTAGTTGTACTGCAAGAATACGCTCAATCTTATCGGTTTGGCTAAGTTGGCGGCCAGATCTAGCCGCTGTCGCGGGTTGATTTCTGGGAGGAATAATACTTTCGGCGCCAGAGCCGATTTTGCCGTCTTTGCGCAGAAGTTTAATTTCAAAGTGTTTTAAAGCAGTGCTAGTGATTTTTGTTCTAAATTGCAGGCTGCTACCTGCTGGAACATCGTAGCTTGTGCAGCCTTGCAGCAGGGTGACTGCAACGGCTAGTGCTAGGGTGCTTTTGATTATTATGTTACTTGTTACTTTTTTTATTGCGCTTTTTATCATCGTTACAGGTTTTCGAATTTGTAACCCGCGCCATATACCGAGCGAATGATGTCTTGCTCTGGGGCGGCGGCTTGCAATTTCTTCCTTAATTTTTTTATGTGGCTGTCGACAGTTCGGTCGCTTACCACACGATAGTCTGTGTAGATGTTGTCCATAATGAACTGCCGTGAAAATATTCGTCCGGGTTGTTCAAATAATAGCTTAAACATTCGGTATTCGATTTGAGTAAGCTCAATTTCTTGTTTGTGTACAATAACACTACTGCGCTCTTCACACAGCACCACACTTTGGTTTTGATCTTCACTGCTGGATGTATCAGAAAGTGTGCGTCGCAACACCGCCTTTGTTCTGGCCACCACCTCTCTCGGGCTGTAGGGCTTACAGATGTAGTCGTCGGCGCCAAGCTCTAACCCTATTAGGCGATCTATTTCTTCTACTTTAGCGGTAATCATTATTACCGGTACATCCGACGCTTTGCGTATGTCGCGGCAAATGTCTAGCCCGCTCATGCCGGGCAGCATTAGGTCTAGCAGTACTATGTCTACTTCATTAGCTTGTAGCCAGTCGTTTGCGTCGGTGCCGTTATTTATAACTGTAGTGCTATATTGCGCGGCTTGCATGTATTCATTCAATAACTGCGCGAGGTCTGGCTCGTCCTCTACTATAAGCACTCTAGGCGCAATTGAATCTGTCATGGGGTTACCTCGTCCAACGTGGCAGTGAAATGATTATATGAATGCCTCCGAGCTTCGATTGCAGTGCTCGAATAGTGCCGTTGTGGGCCTCTACGATGTTTTTACATATAGATAAGCCTAGGCCGGCGCCGCCTGTAGCGCGGTTGCGCGAAGAATCTAAGCGGTAAAGCCTGTCAAAAATTTTATCTAGCTGATCTGGGTTAACGCCTGGCGCGCTGTCTTCAATGTGGAACTCAAGATTGCCCTGCGTTTCAGCAGACCATATTTTTATTTGGCCAGGGGTATCTGTGTAGCGCAGGCTGTTCTCAATCAAGTTGTTAATTAGCTGCGCTAAGCGGCTGCTGTCGCCGTAAATTTTATGCTGCTCGTTTAAGTTGTTTTCGATGGTAAGCGTTAGTTCTTTGCCATTGGTGCGCACTTCCACTTCGTCTTGCGTGTGCTCAAACAGTTGGTTAAAACTAAATACCTCTTTGCTATAGGTAAGCGCGCCCAAATCTGAAAGCGAAAGCTCGTAGAGGTCGTTAACCAGCGCATTTAGCGAATCTGTTTTGTCTTTTAAAAGGGCTAAGTTGGCCTGGGAGGGCTGGCGGATACCATCTTGCATTGATTCAATCTGCGCTTTGATTACAGCTAATGGTGTGCGCATTTCGTGGCTAATATCGGCTACCCATTGGCGCCGAGATTGTTCGTTAGCCTCTAGGGTGTGGGCAAGCTCGTTGAAGTTGTGGCACAGCTCGCCAACCTCGTCGGAGGTTTGAGGTTGTATGCGCACGTTGTACTCGCCGGCAGCTAGCTGCTTTGCACTGCGCGATAGGGCAACTAATGGCTTAACCAGCTTGTGGGAGATGATTAGCACCGTTATGAATGAGATGATCACCAAGAAAATACTAATTTTAGAGAGCGCGCGAAGTTGGTTATACAAGAAGTGTTTATCTACATCGCGCAAAAATTCTGAGGGGGCCACATAACCCACGTAGGCGATGATTTTGTCTTCTGCTTTTATTGCCGACCAGCTGTAATCAGAGTTTTTGCGGTAGCGACCAGAAATTACATTTTTGTTCTCATCGGTCAAAATTAACCTTTCCATAAACTCGCGTTGATGGCGGCCCACACCGTGTTTGTCTTTGGGGGGCAACTCTTTACTTTTGGGGGGCGCTGGTGGGCCGTCGTTACGTCGTTGGTCTGCGCGAATTTTTAAGTAGGGGCTATAGGCTTTGTATTTTAGTTTGTCCCAAAGGTGCGGCTTGGTGGTAAATAGCTCTAGCGACCCAGTGCGGGTGTAAATTTCAGCTATTTCATTTTTGAGCAGATCTAGCTTGTTGATGGTTTCGATATTTACGTATCGCAAAAACCCTTTTTTCATTGTGGTATGCGTTACCACAAGCATGGTAGCCATACATACGGTAAGGGTAATAAAAAAGGCGAGCCAGATTTTAAATTTAATGCTTTTCATAGTGTGAGTATTGCTAGCTGGCCACACTATTTCAATATGGGGCTCGCGACTTGCTATTTGTTTGCATAGTTTTGGGGGGAGGCCCTAAGCCGCAAATGGCTAAGGGCGAGGCCGCAGGGGGGCGTTAGCGAACGTTAGAGTTACGCGGTGCAGGCTGTTGCTTTGATTCGCGGTAAATAACAGCGACTTTGCCTATTTGTTGAACCATCTCTGCGCGGCAGGAGGTGCACATTTCTGTGATCACTTCTTTTCTTATTTCTCTGTCTGCTATCGCAATTTTGATCTTGATAAGCTCATGGTCGTCTAGCGCGCGCTCAAGCTCGGCGCGAACACCATCGTTAAGGCCGTTACCTGCGATTGTTACTATAGGGTTAAGTGCGTGAGCAATTGAGCGAAATTGTTTCTTGCGATCTGTACTAAGAGGCATATAAAGTGAACCTGAAATGTGAGAAAAACGCGTTGAGTCACCCATAAAAGGCGCTTTAGGCGTTAACATAGCCGTAAAAGCGCGCTATTGTACCCGTTGTTGCGTTAGCGCACACCCGTAAACATGTTTTACGGCTTTAATATAGTCTATTTTGTAGTCATTTATATATGTCCCGTTCTAAAAGTAGTGGCCGCTGGCTGCAAGAGCACTTCAACGATCAATACGTTAAAGATTCCCAGAAAGATGGTTACCGGTCTCGCGCAAGCTATAAGCTTATTGAGCTAAACGACAAAGATAAGCTTATTAAGTCTGGTCAAACCGTGGTTGACTTAGGTGCAGCCCCTGGTGGCTGGTCTCAGGTGGCCGCGCAGATTGTTGGCGATGGAGGTAGAGTAGTCGCTTCTGATATTCTGCCAATGGATTCCCTTGCAGGCGTTGATTTCGTGCAGGGCGACTTCACCGAAGAAGCCGTGCTTGAGCAGTTGCTTGAATTACTGGGGGAGGCGAAAGCAGATCTTGTAATATCGGATATGGCCCCCAATATGAGTGGTATAGCCGATGTTGATCAGCCAAAATCGATGTATTTAGTTGAGTTAGCGCTGGATATGGCCAAAACCACCCTTAAAATTGGCGGCAGTTTTGCCTGTAAAGTATTCCAAGGTGAAGGTTTTGATGAGTTAGTACTAGCTTGTCGCGAGTGTTTTCAGAAAGTATTAGTAAGAAAACCTTCTGCCTCTAGGCCTCGCTCGCGCGAAGTGTATATTGTCGCAAAAGGTTACAAAGGTTAGTGAGAGTTAAGCTAGGCTTAATAGAATAGCTAGCCCGTAATGTAAAAAGTAAGTAAGACTCTTAGTATTGCTAATTAATAATGCTAGGGAATTGGTGCTTGCCAGCACCGTGAATAAACGAAGGAGAAACATCCTTGAACGATATGGCTAAGAATTTGGTACTTTGGTTGGTTATTGCCACTGTACTGTTTATGGTCTTTAAAAACTTTAATGAGCCGGCTGTACAGCAAGAAATGGCCTATTCAGACTTCGTTACCGAAGTGCGCGCAGGTAATGTGCGCGAAGTGGTTTTTGAGGGCAACATTATTCGCGGTGTTGGGTATAACAACCAGCCGTTTAGAGTGGTAATGCTACCAACAATCGATTTGGATTTACGCAGCGAGCTAGTTGAAAACGGCGTAGCGTTTAAGGCCGAGAAAAAAGAAGAGGCTGGGTTCTTTGAGAACTTGCTACTGGCAACCGTACCTGTATTGTTGTTTATCGCTGTGTTCATATTCTTTATGCGTCAAATGCAGGGTGGTAGCGGTGGTCGCGGCGGGCCTATGAGCTTTGCTAAAAGTAAAGCGCGTTTGCTTGGCGAAGATCAGGTTAAAACAACCTTTGCAGATGTAGCCGGCGTAGATGAAGCCAAAGAAGAAGTGTCTGAGTTGGTGGAATATTTGCGCGATCCAAGCAAGTTTCAGCGCTTAGGTGGCCGAATCCCCCGTGGTGTTTTAATGTCTGGGCCTCCCGGTACAGGTAAAACGCTGCTCGCAAAAGCAATTGCGGGTGAGGCGAAAGTACCTTTCTTCTCTATTTCGGGCTCAGATTTCGTAGAAATGTTCGTTGGTGTGGGTGCATCCCGCGTGCGAGACATGTTTGAGCAGGCTAAAAAGCAGGCTCCTTGTATTATCTTTATCGATGAGATCGATGCCGTGGGTCGCCATCGTGGCGGCGGTGGTCATGGTGGGGGTCACGACGAGCGCGAGCAAACGCTCAACCAGTTACTAGTAGAGATGGACGGTTTTGAAGGTAACGAAGGTGTAATTGTTATTGCTGCAACGAACCGCTCAGATGTACTGGATAAAGCATTGCTTCGCCCAGGCCGTTTCGACCGCCAAGTAAACGTTGGCTTGCCAGATGTGCGAGGCCGGGAGCAAATTCTTAAAGTGCATATGCGTAAAGTGCCCATTAGCGATGCAGTTAAAGCTTCTATTATTGCGCGCGGTACGCCAGGGTTCTCTGGTGCCGACTTGGCCAACCTTGTTAACGAGGCCGCTTTGCTAGCTGCCCGTGGCAATAAGCGCTTAGTTACCGAAGAAGAGTTTGAAAATGCGCGCGATAAAATCCTTATGGGTACCGAGCGTCGCACTTTAGTGATGACCGAGCAAGAGAAAGAGAGCACGGCTTATCACGAAGCCGGTCACGCTATTGTTGGCTACTTGTCGCCAGAGCACGACCCTATTCACAAAGTTACTATTATTCCTCGCGGTCGCGCTTTAGGTGTAACGCACTTCTTGCCGGAAGGCGATCGTATTAGTGAGAGCAAGCGCAAAATGATGGGCGATATCGCCTGTGCATATGGCGGCAGAATTGCAGAAGAGATGATCTATGGCGCCGATGGGGTATCTACCGGTGCATACGGCGATATTCGTGGTGCCACGGCAATTGCCCGCGCTATGGTTGTAAACTACGGTTTGTCAGACACGCTTGGCCCTCTAGATTACGATGCTCGAGATAGTGACGGTATTGGCTCTAAAAAGATTTCTGGGCACACCGCGCGTTTGATCGACGAAGAAGTTAAAAATATTACCGATGCTTGCTACAAGCGAGCAGAACAAATACTTGAAGAGAATCGCGATATTCTAGAAGCCATGAAAGATGCGCTTATGGAGTATGAGACTTTAGATTCCGACCAAGTATCAGATTTAATGGCGCGCAGAAAGATACGTCCTCCCAAAAGTTGGAGTGACGATTTGACTGATGGTGGTGCTTCAGCTGGCGAAACCGACTCTGGTAGCACAGCGGAAAAAACCAAAGCATCGGATTCGTCCTTAGGCGGCCCTGCTAGCGAGCATTAATCTGTAGCTAAACGTTTTATATATTGTCCTTCCAAAGACCAGCTCTGCTGGTCTTTATTCTTTTAGGTTCCACCAATGCGTTCTCCCTCCTTTCTTTCTGATTTAACATCGCCGCAAATAATGGGTGTGCTTAACGTTACGCCAGATTCTTTCTCTGATGGCGGGCGGTTTGTTTCGTCGGGTAAGTTGCTTCTAGACGATGCCCTCAAAGAGGCAGAAGCTATGGTCGCCGCGGGCGCGTCGATTATTGATGTGGGGGGCGAATCAACCCGTCCCGGTGCCGCCAAGGTTACTCAAGAAGAAGAAATGGCGAGGGTGCTGCCAGTCGTTGAGGCGCTGGCCTCGCGCATAGATGCGGTAATTTCAGTGGATACCAGCACGCCGGCGTTAATGCGTGCGGCGGTGGACGTAGGGGCAGGGCTATTGAATGACGTTCGGGCGCTCTCGAAGCCGGGTGCGCTGGAGGTGGCTGCAGCTGCAAGTGTGCCTGTGTGCCTTATGCATATGCAGGGGCAGCCTAGTACTATGCAGGCGCAGCCCCATTATGATGATGTGGTTGCCGAAGTGAGAGCGTATTTACTTGAGCGCGCCCAAGCAGCAATTGCCGCAGGCGTTAAAAAAGAAAACATTATTCTCGACCCCGGCTTTGGTTTTGGCAAAACAGACGAACATAATGTGAAGCTGTTACAATCCCTGCCCAGCCTTTGTACTACTGGTTACCCTGTGCTGGCGGGGTTGTCCCGCAAGTCTATGATTGGGCGCCTGCTAGGCCGAGAGCCGCAGGACAGGTTGGCAGGTAGTTTGGCTTTGGCCCTTATAGCCGCACAAAATGGCGCAAAAATTATTAGAGTGCACGATGTGGCCGAGACCCATGACGTGTTATCGCTATTAACAACAATACAAAAGCTTTAATGCACATGCATTATGGTGACGGAATACAAAAACAGTAATTGATTTGGAGTGAATCGATGGCACGGAAATATTTTGGTACCGACGGTATTCGTGGGTTGGTGGGAGAGGGTGTTATTACTCCTCAGTTCTTCCTGCAATTGGGGTGGGCTGTGGGCAAGGTGCTCGCTCAGCAAAATGGCGATAAAAGTGGCGGTTTGGTATTGATTGGTAAAGATACCCGTATTTCTGGCTACATGTTTGAATCAGCATTAGAGGCCGGCTTAATAAGTGCGGGTGTAGATGTAGGCTTGTTGGGCCCCATGCCTACGCCGGCAATTGCTTATTTGACGCGTACCTTTCAGGCCAGTGCCGGCATCGTAATTAGCGCTTCTCATAACCCGTACACCGATAACGGCATTAAGCTATTTAATACCGACGGCACCAAATTGCCAGATGACGTGGAGTTGGCTATTGAAGACCAGTTAGATCGCGCTATGACCACCGCGTCTAAATTGGGTAAGGCGCGCCGAATTGCCGATGCCGAAGGTCGCTATATCGAGTTCTGTAAGGGTTCTTTGCCCTGGGGCTTTAACTTGCGCGGCCTGAATATAGTAGTGGATTGCGCCAACGGTGCCACTTACGAGGTTGCCCCCAAAGTATTTGGCGAGCTTGGTGCCAATGTAATTCCTATTGCGAATAAGCCAGATGGCCTCAATATTAATTTAGATTGTGGCTCTACTAAGCTCAACCAGCTGCAAAAGCACGTATTAGAAACCGGTGCAGATATGGGCATTGCCTTCGATGGCGATGGCGACCGCGTTATGTTTGTAGATGAAAAAGGCGAGGTGCTCGACGGCGATCAGCTCTTGTTTATTATCGCGTCGCACAAGCATAAAAACGGCGGTTGTTCCGGTGTTGTTGGTACCTTAATGAGTAATTTCGGCTTTGAGTTAGGCCTTAAAAACCAAGGTATTCCGTTTGAGCGCGCTAAAGTTGGCGACCGCTATGTTATTGAGGCGATGAAAAATAACGGCTGGCAGGTTGGCGGCGAGTCATCTGGTCATATTGTGTGCTCAGATGTTACTACCACCGGTGACGGTATTATTGCTGCGCTGCAAGTGCTGTTGGCCTTGAAGGCAGAAAAGCAGTCGTTGCACCAGCTTAAGTTGCGCATGCAAAAAATGCCGCAAGTTATGATTAACGTGCGGGTCACCAATAAGGTAGACCTTGATAGCCACGAGCAGGTGCAGGCGGCTATAGCCAGCGCAGAAAAACGTTTGGATGGAAAAGGGCGTGTTTTATTGCGTGCATCGGGTACCGAGCCAGTTATACGGGTGATGGTGGAAGGGCAAGAGCACCAGCTGGTAGCTTCTTTAGCTCAAGAATTAGCCGATATAGTGGGCGAAGCAGTAGCTTAATTGCCCTTTCTTTGCGGGGCCGCACATTGGGCCCCTACCTGTACGCCAAAAGTTCATATTCGGATTGTATCTGTGCGCGTTCTTCGCTACCATTGGCGCCCGTTTTACTGGGCACTGTGGCCTAAAGCGTTACCTCTACTACATGTATACGCCGAAAGTCAGTTTAGGCGTACCAAAAAGCAGAGCTGAGGTTAGAAATGCGAAGGCGACTAATTGTAGGCAACTGGAAGATGTGCGGAGATTTTCGTACTAACCAGAAGCGCCTTGAGGATTTATCTTCACTTTGGTTTGGAGTTCATCAAACGGAAGTGAGTGTTAGCCCCGCATACCCGTATTTGGCGCAAGCCGCAGGCATGCTGGAGAACACAAATATATCCCTGTGTGCGCAGGATGTAAGCACCCGAGAAAACGGGGCTTTCACCGGCGAAGTTAGCGCGGCAATGTTAGCCGATATGGGGTGCAGGTATGTGATGGTGGGGCACAGTGAGCGCCGTCATTATCACAACGAAGGTTACGATTTAATTGCGGAAAAGTTTCAAGCCGTTTGCGAGGCTAAAATGATTCCCATTTTGTGCTTAGGCGAGACCACAGCTGATCGCGAAGCAGATAGAACGTTTGACGTTATTGGTCGCCAGTTGTTAAAGGTGGTTAATGCGTGTGGCTTAGAAGGGTTGGCGAAAGGTGTTGTTGCCTACGAGCCTATCTGGGCTATAGGGACGGGGCGTGCGGCTACACCAGAGCAAGCTCAAGATGTGCACTCCTACATTAGGGAAATATTGGGGCCAGAAGGCGAACAAATCCGTATTTTATACGGCGGTAGCGTTAAGCCTGATACCGCTGAAGGATTATTTGCTAAAAAAGATATCGATGGTGCATTGGTGGGGGGGGCTTCCCTTGATGCGCGTGACTTTGTCGCAATATGTCGAGCGGCAGAGTAGATTAACTAGAGAGTGAAAGATGGAAAATATTATATTTATAGTTCACCTGTTGGTTGCTTTGGCAATTATTGGTTTGATTTTAATGCAGCAGGGCAAGGGCGCAGAAATGGGTGCTTCCTTTGGTGCAGGTGCATCGCAAACTTTGTTTGGTTCTGGCGGTTCCGGTAACTTTTTCTCGCGCATGACGGCACTGTTAGTTGCTGTGTTTTTTATTACTAGTTTTGCGCTGGCAATAATTGCAAAAAAACAGGCTGATATTACAGAAGATGTTTCATTTTCTATCTCAGAAGAAGTAGAATTGCCGTCCCTTGAAGAGACCGCACCAATTGATGCTTCTGATGTCCCTTCAGTAGATATTGAAGCAGAAGCTGACTCGAGCGAAGACGTTCCTGAGCTTCCAGCCGAATAGTAAAATTGCCCAAGTGGTGGAATTGGTAGACACGCTATCTTGAGGGGGTAGTGGCGTAAGCCGTGCCGGTTCAAGTCCGGCCTTGGGCACCATCTTTAAAAAAGCATCCCTAGTAATAGGGGTGCTTTTTTTATGTCTAAAAGTTATCTCTAGTGTTAATAAGTAATGGGTCTTTGGGCTTTAAATAAAGTGCTTTGGCACCATATAGCAAGTGTTGGCTGTTTGTTTATACAGTTTTATTGACATTAATGAATAAAGAGCTTAGTTTGTTTTTTATTCTATTTGGGTGGGTGTAAGGAGGGCAGAAATGTCTAGTCATAGCGCTATAGATGTGGCTTATAAGTTTTTGCAAAAAGCGGCTTCAGAAGGTGGGTCGTTGACGCCAATGCAGTTGCAAAAGCTGGTGTATATTGCGCACGGCTGCTCCTTGGGTTGGTGCGATGCTCCGCTTATTAAAGATGACGTTTACGCGTGGAAGTTTGGCCCAGTCATTGAAGATTTGTATCACTGTTTTAAGCGTTTTCGCGCAGATGAGGTGCAAGTAACAGATAAGCAAATAGAGGCCATGGTTGAAGCTGCTGGTTTTAGCGATGCCGAAGATGAAATTATTGATGCGGTGTGGAATAACTATAAGCATTATTCTGGCCCGCAATTGTCGGACTTAACTCATCAGCCGGGTACACCTTGGTACCAAACTTGGCGCCATGGTGATAGCTCTTATGCTGGTGCGGTTATTGATAATCGTACTATTGCCGAGCACTACAAGCACATGCTGGCTGGAGCTTAGTATTAGTGTCTGATACCGGCAAAAAAACGCAATCGCGCGCGCAAGGGTTAAACGAGGCCCTAAAGAGCAAGGTTATTGCTGCGCCGGCGCCTATTCCTAGCGAGCAGGCAAAGGGTGAAGAGCATGCGTTTAGTGCCGCAGAGGGCGAAAAGCTCCTGGCTCAGTTGCACACTCGCGAAGATTTAAACGAGAAAATTGCCAATAGAGGTATGCGCAAGGTTGCCGCTATTTGTGTGTTTTCTTTTATGTGTGTGTGGAGTATTGCCCTTTGGGCGCTAATCTGGTGGATTGGAATAACCCATAATTTTGAATATAACTCAAATGTGCTGGTTACCTTAATTGGTGGCAGCAGTGTAAGTGTAATTGGTTTGGTTGGTTTTGTTGTAAAAGGTTTATTTGGCGGCAGCGCAGAGGGGCGTAGTCGATAATATTGCCCTTTCATTTTGTTCTGGTTTATCTCTTCTCATTCTTCTTGTTTCTCTCCTTATTTTCTTAGTCGCTTATTTTGTTGTTGCTCTCATCTGCATTGCTGTGTAGCGCGTATATACTCAAGTAATGTGCATAGGAGGTTGTCGCGTGGAAGAAAATAAAATACCTGTAGGTATAAGCTCTTGTTTGTTGGGGGAGGAGGTTCGCTTTAACGGCGGCCACAAGCAGTCTCGTTTCTGTTTAGATCATTTGTCTCGTGTGTTTGAGTTTCAGGGTTTTTGTCCAGAGGTAGCGATAGGGATGGGTGTGCCGCGCGAGCCCATTCGACTTGTGGGGAGTATTGATGCGCCGCGAGCCGTTGGTACTGTTGATGCCAGTGTAGATGTAACGGACGCGCTCGCCGCTTATGGGGATGAGATTGGTAGGCTAAGTCACTCCCTTTGCGGGTATATTTTAATGAAAAACAGCCCTAGCTGTGGGCTGTATAGTGCAAAAGTGTATACGCCTAAAGGGGGTGTGTTGCCCGGTAAGCATGCAGGCATTTTTGCCCGAGCGTTAAAGGCGGTAAACCCCTTGTTGCCTTTGGAAGAGGAAGGGCGTTTAAACGATGCCTTGTTGCGAGAAAACTTTATTGCGCGAGTATTTGCCTATAGCGATTGGCGCAGTTCTGTGGGTGAGCAGCCTACGGCAAATAAAATCGTTAAGTTTCACAGCCGCTACAAGTACATGCTTATGGCTCATGGGCAAAAGCCATATCGTGAGTTGGGGCAAATGGTTGCCCGCGCGGGCACTGCGCAAATCGATTCATTCGCGGCTACTTATATTGCAGCGTTTATGGAGGCTATTACTAAGCCTGCGTCGCGTAAGGGGCATTCAAATACGCTCTATCATATGCTTGGGTATTTGCGCGAAGAGGTGCCCGGTGAGGCGCGCCAAGCGTTGGCGGCGTCGATAGAAGAGTACCGTAAGGGAATTGTTAACCTTGCTGTGCCGGTCGCTCTTTTGAAGCATTACCTAAAAATGCACGGCAGTGACTACATTAAAGCGCAGGCTTACTTAGAACCTTATGCTAATGATTTGGGGTTGCGCAACCAAATCTAATTGGCGCCTGTTTTTGCTTTTGCTGCGAGTAGCGTGTGGGCTTGAGAGAGGTTGGCTGGTGTGTCTATGTCCCATGTGGCTTCTGGGATGCTGACTGTGTTTACGGTTTGGTTTGTAAGTAGCCGCTTCGCGCCCAGGTTGTTTGGAAGTGTAAGTAGCTCTTGTTGAGCGCTTATAGGGAATATCGCGGGTGCTCCCAGTGTGTTGTTGAATTGTGCGCAGCATATTTGCTCTGGTTGGTCGCGCCAGTGCTTTATAAGTAGATTCAACTGTTCGGCGCCAATGAGAGGCTGGTCTGCAAGCATTATTAGCAGTGCTGTGCTTTTATCTTTGTTGATATTGGCGGCAAGTTTTATGGATGCCCCCATTCCTTCCTGCCAGTTTTGGCAATATAAAAAATGTTCTTTTTCTGCGTTGCGTAGCTCAAGGTGCTTTTCTATATCTTGATGCCAGCCGCCGGTGATAATAAATACTTCGTGGGCGTCGGTCTGGGATGCCGCGTCTAGGCTGTAATTTAAAACGGGTTTGCCGTTGAGGGGCGCAAGTAATTTGCACGCGCCGAATCGAGAGGCCGCACCCGCTGCCAAAATGGCAATATTGAGCTTTAGTTGAGTGTTTATCACCGGATCTAATTCCAATAGTGGTTGCTTAGCGGTTGGCCTGAGCTGCCGAAAAGAACGGCATGGCATTCTGCCAATACGCTTAAGGCTATGCTTTCTGGTAGGTCGTTACCTAGGGCAAGCCCCATTGGCCCAGCAATAGCTTTGCTGTCACTCTCTTTTATTTCCGCAAGCGCAAAAATTTTTTCTCTTCTGGCTGCAGGGCCGAGTAGGCCAATGTAGCGAGCGCTTGATAATTGAGCAGCTTTTAGGGCTTGGGCATCCATGTTGAGGTTGTGGTTTGCAATAATAAGTGCGTCGCATTGTGCAAGCGTACCCTGTGGCAATTCGTCAATGGAGCAACAAAATACATTGTCAGCGCTTGGGAAGTGCCTTTGTCTGGCGTTAGCTTGACGGCTATCTACTAGGGTTACCTTCCAGCCTAGTTGAGCAGCAAGCGCTGCTATAGGCTGCATATCTACGCCTGCGCCACTAATAACAAGGTGTGGTCTTGGTTGGGCGTGTATGCGTAGCCATTGGCTGTTGTTGTGGTTGAAGACTTCTGTTGTATTTAGCGAGTTGCCACTGCTTGCATGTGAGCTTGCGCTAATGGTTGCTTCTGCGTGTTCTAGGTTGAGGTTGTAGGTTGCGGGCCGCTGCGCAGAGAGTGTTTGGTGAAGTTGTTCTAGTTCAAGGAAATGGTTTGCGCTGTTGCATGGGTGAATAACTATCTCTGCTTTGCCGCCGCAGCCTATGCCTAGTCGCCAGGCTAAGCCGCCTTTTTCGTTAGCGTCATAAATAACTCGCGTGCTTTCGTTTTTTAAAATGGCGCGCTGCGCATGCAAAAGTATGTCACCTTCAAGGCAGCCGCCACTTAACATCCCTAATTGATCCCCTCTGTCGCTAAGCAGCATTATTGCCCCTGTTTTTCGGTAAACGGGGCCTTCTGTGTTAGCGACTACCCCAAGTGCCCATTTATGGCTGGTTTTGCGTTTTAGCCATTCTTGTAAAATATGGGTTAGATGGTTGCTCATTTTTTTGCCTTATTTTTTGAAAAAGGGTAATGGGCTTAGGGTGAACTAAAAGCAAAGGTGATTGTTGTAAAAAATGTGAAAGTTAAAAATTATTTTTATTCGGCTTTGCTTGTTCGAAATTTGTTCTTAATAGCTGTTTTTAATTAAAACGTAATTAATTAGTAACTTTTTTATAATTGTTCTTGACCTAGGTGGGCTTCATGCATACAATGCTGCGCCTCGGTTGAGAGAACTTATCAACCGGATTTGGTGCGGGGTGGAGCAGCCTGGTAGCTCGTCGGGCTCATAACCCGAAGGTCGTTGGTTCAAATCCAGCCCCCGCTACCACTTATTCTAAAGCTAATCGCTATTGCCGGTTAGCTGGCAGATTAATCTGTCGTTCTTTATACGGTTACCAGCCGTAGGGTTTCATGATAAGATTGCCGCGTTTTTGCAAGCTTGCGAGTGAGCCCGGGCCAGTTATCTGGTTTGCAATTGGCGTATCTAGCGTCGCGCGGGGCCCCTTTATGGGGTTTTTTCGTATCTGGGTATTTTAAAACCCAGTCCGGCGTTTAGCGCAAGAATTATTGTTTAAATGGGCTTTATGCCCATTTTTTGTTTGTAGAGAAAATACGAATATGGCGGGAAAAGAAACCCGGTTAGAGAAAATGCTTGCTCCTGTGGTTGAATCCTTGGGCTGTGAGTTCTGGGGGCTTGAGCTGCGCATGCAGGGCAAGCAATCACTGTTACGTATTTTTATAGAAAAAGAAGCTGGCGTTGGCGTTGAAGACTGCGAAAATGTGAGTCGTCAAGTGAGTGCTGTGCTCGATGTGGAAGATCCAATCTCTGGGGAATACACATTAGAAGTCTCCTCTCCTGGGATGGACCGCCCGTTATTCACTCTCGATCATTTTACGCGCTTTGTTGGCGAGCATGTGTCTTTGCGATTGCGAACCGCGTTTGATGGACGCAGAAACTTTAGTGGCAAGTTAACAGCGGTTGAAGATGATGAAGTCATCCTGCTGATTGATGCCGAAGAGTACATCTTGCCGTTTGAGCTTATCGATAAAGCTCAGGTGGTACCTAAATTTTAATTGTTACTTGAATCAGTTTTGCCTCGGCAAAGCTATTGTGACTCTAATTCTTTTATGTTTTTCCGTATATAAGGAACATATAGAGGCAACTCAATGAAAAAAGAAATATTGCTCGTCGCGGACGCTGTATCAAACGAAAAAGGCGTTGATAAAGGTATTATATTCGAAGCAATCGAATTGGCCTTGGCATCAGCCACCAAAAAACGTTACGACGAAGATGCTGATATTAAAGTAACGATTGACCGCAAAGATGGCGATTATGTAACTGTTCGTCGCTGGTTAGTTGTAGACGACGATACCTTGGCCGAGCTTGGAACTCAGTTCACTACCGAAGAAGCTATTGAGAAAGATCCATCGCTCAAGCCTGGCGATGTGTACGAAGAAGTTATTGAAAACGTAGATTTTGGTCGAATTGCAGCGCAAACCGCTAAGCAAGTTATTGTTCAAAAAGTACGTGAAGCAGAGCGCGCACAAATTGTTGATGAGTACCGCGGCCGTGTTGGTGAATTAATTGCCGGTACCGTAAAGAAAGTGACTCGCGATAATATTATTGTGGATCTTGGCGGCAATGCTGAAGGTTTGCTTCCTCGCGAAGAGTTAGTTGGCCGTGAAGTATTTCGTATGAACGATCGCGTGCGTGCCGTACTGGCTGATGTGCGTCCAGAAGCGCGTGGCCCACAGCTCTTTTTGAGCCGTGCATGCCCAGAGATGTTAATCGAGCTGTTTAAAATCGAAGTGCCTGAAATAGCAGAAGAAGTTATTTCTTTAAATGCTGCGGCGCGCGACCCAGGCTCTAGAGCAAAAATTGCAGTAGCTACAAACGACGGCCGTATAGACCCGGTTGGTGCTTGTGTTGGTATGCGCGGTTCGCGTGTACAGGCAGTATCTAACGAATTGGGTAACGAGCGTATTGATATTATTCTATGGGATGATAACCCGGCTCAATTTGTTATTAATGCAATGGCGCCGGCAGAAATTGAATCTATTGTTGTAGATGAAGAAGCCGGCTCTATGGATGTAGCTGTAGCCGAAGATAATTTAGCGCAAGCTATTGGTCGCGGCGGTCAGAATGTGCGCTTGGCGTCAGAGCTTACCGGTTGGGAAATCAACGTGATGAGCGTTGACCAGTGGAATGAAAAACAAGCCGCCGAGGCGGGCAGTGCACGCGATGTGTTTATCAATGCACTTGATATAGATGAAGATGTGGCCGACGTGTTGGTGGATGAAGGCTTTACCACCTTAGAAGAAGTCGCGTACGTGCCTTTGGAAGAATTTTTGGCCATTGAAGGCTTTGATGAAGAAATTGCAGAAGAGCTACGCAATAGAGCGAAAGATGCCTTGTTGACTCAAGCATTGGCTGGCGAAGAGAAAAATCAGCCTGCTGATGATTTGGTTAACATGGAAGGCATGGATGACGCTTTGGCTCAAACTCTTGCAGCGCGCGGTGTGATCTGTATGGAAGATCTCGCGGAGCAGGCGGTTGATGAGCTGATGGAAATTGACGGCATGGACGAAGAGCGCGCGGCTGCGTTAATTATGAAAGCCCGCGAGCCCTGGTTTGCAGACGAAGCCTAGTGCTTGGTCTTGTCGTAATGCCGGTAGTTGGAATATTAATTTAGTAAAGAATGGGAACTGAGACATATTTATGGCTGAAGTAACTGTAAGTGAACTCGCCAAGTCAGTGGGTGCGCCTGTTGAGCGTATTTTATCGCAAATGCAGCAAGCCGGGTTGACGCACCAGTCTCCTGACGACGTCGTGTCTGACGAAGAAAAACAAAAGCTACTGACTTTTCTTAAGTCTAGTCACGGTGAAACCGTGGCAGAGCCAAAGAAAATCACCCTAAAGCGTAAAACTACTACAACGCTAAAAACAGGGTCGGGCAGTGGCCGCAAAACTGTAAACGTAGAAGTACGTAAAAAGCGTACCTATGTGAAACGCGACGAAGTGGCGGACGAAATTGAAGAGTCAGCAGCTGTGGCTGAAGCAGAAGTGGCCAAGGTTGAAGAGCCTGTTGTTGAGCCAGTGCAAGAGCCGGAAGTGGCAGCGGAGCCAGAAGTGGTAGAGGCGCCAGAACCTGAGCCCGTTGTGGAGGCTATAGAAGAGGCGCCAGTTGAAGAGCCTGCTGCGCCAGCTGCCCCTGTTATTTCGCAAACTACTACCGCGTCTTCGCTAGTAGACGATGCCGAAGAAATGCGTATACGTGCAGCATCTGCTCGAATAAAAGCGGAAGAAGAGCGTCTTGCAGCAATTGAAAAAGCTCGCAAAGAAAAAGCGGCTAAGCCTGCGCCAGCTCCTGGCCCTGCAGCGGCTGCAAAAGAAGATGCTCGTCCGACTAAGCATGTGGAAGACTTGGCTAAGCTGAAAAAGCCACACGACAAGAAAGACGAAGAATTCGACGAAGACGGTAAAAAGCACAACAAGAAAGCCGGTAAAGCGGTTAAGAAAGTTGCTGGCCCGAAAAAAGTGGCTTCTGCTTTGGACTACGTTGAAGATAAAGAAGAGATTGAAGAAGTTATTCACGCGCCTAAACCAAAGCGTTTGTCGGCAAATCGTGGTCCGCGCCCTGTAATTAAAGTTTCGAATAAGCATGGCTTTAAAAAGCCAACAGGAAAAATTACTTACGATGTGGAAATTCCAGAGACAATCACTGTAGGTGAATTGGCTCAGCGTATGAACGTAAAGGCTGGTGAAGTTGTTAAGTGCTTAATGAAAATGGGCACAATGGCGACAGTTAACCAACCAATAGACCAAGAAACTGCGCAGTTAGTTGTTGAAGAGCTTGGTCATAAAGCTGTGCTTATAAGTGCAGATGCTATTGAAATTAAGCTACAAGAAGAAGTGGCTGCTAATGTGGATGGCGAGACCATCCCTCGCGCGCCAATTGTGACCGTAATGGGCCACGTTGACCACGGTAAAACATCGCTACTCGATTACATTCGTAAAGCGAAGGTTGCCTCTGGCGAAGCCGGTGGTATTACCCAGCACATTGGTGCATACCGAGTTCAAACAAGTCACGGCGAGTTAACCTTCTTGGATACACCTGGGCATGCCGCGTTTACCGCCATGCGCGCTCGCGGTGCGCAATGTACCGACGTTGTGATTCTGGTGGTTGCAGCAGATGACGGTGTGATGCCGCAAACAGAAGAAGCCGTTCAGCACGCTCGTGCAGCGGGTGTGCCTCTGGTTGTAGCCATTAACAAAATGGATAAAGAATCTGCAGACCCAGATCGTGTTAAAAACGAATTGTCTGCTAAAGAGGTTATCCCTGAAGACTGGGGCGGCGATACACAGTTTATTGAAGTGTCGGCACATACCGGTCAAGGTATTGAAGAGTTGCTAGAAGCCGTTGCGCTTCAGGCTGAATTGCTAGAGTTGTCTGCACCTAAAGATGTTCCTGCTCGCGGTGTTGTTGTTGAATCGCGCATGGATAAAGGTCGCGGTGTTGTTGCTACTGTGTTGGTACAGGGCGGTGACTTGAAGTCTGGTGACATTCTATTGGCTGGTCAAAGCTTTGGTCGCGTTCGCGCAATGACTAACGAATTTGGTGAGCAGGTAAAAACTGCGGGCCCATCTTCTCCTGTAGAAATCTTAGGTTTAGATACGCCTCCGCAAGCTGGCGATGAATTCCTTGTTGTGCCGGATGAGCGTAAGGCTCGTGAAGTTGCAGAATTCCGCGCCGAGCGTGAGCGCCAAGAGAAGTTGCAGCGCCAGCAAGCAGCTAAGCTTGAGAATATGTTCGCAGGTATTGGCGAGAACGAAACTAAAGTATTGTCTGTGGTATTAAAAACCGACGTTCGCGGTTCTTTAGAAGCTATTCAGGCAGCTTTATTGGATATAGGTAACGACGAAGTACAAGTAAATATTGTAGGTGGCGGCGTAGGCGGCATTACCGGTAACGATGTAAACTTGGCGTTAACTACTGGCGCGATTGTGCTTGGTTTTAACGTGCGTGCCGATGCTTCTGCGCGTAAATTGGCCGAAACTGAGTCTATCGAAATTCGTTACTACAGCATTATTTACCAATTGATCGACGAAGTTAAATCTGCGCTTTCCGGTATGCTTGATCCTGAGCGTGTTGAAGAGATTGTGGGTATTGCTGAAGTGCGTGAAACCTTCCGTTCACCTAAGTTCGGTCAGGTTGCTGGCTGTATGGTTGTTGAAGGTAGTGTTCATCGCAACAAGCCGATCCGTGTATTGCGTGAAAACGTGGTTATTTTCGAAGGTGAGCTAGAGTCATTGCGTCGATTTAAAGACGACGTAAGTGAAGTTCGTAACGGTACCGAGTGTGGTATTGGCGTTAAGAACTACGACGTTAAAGTTGGCGATCAAATCGAAGTCTTCGATGTTAAAGAGGTTGCTCGCGAGCTTTAATCGCGAGCATCTCTGTAAGAGGTTGGCCTAAATGCCACGAGAGTTTTTCCGTTCAGACCGTATTGCCGATGCTATTCAGCGTAGCTTGGCGCGCGTCATTCAAACCGAAGTGCGCGACCCGCGCCTCGGTTTGGTGAATATCAATTCCGTCGATGTTACTCGCGACCTTTCCATTGCCAAGGTTTACGTTACTGTGGTTGGTGCGAAGGAAGAGAGTGAAAGCGAAGTTGCTGTTAAGGTTTTAAATAAAGCAGCTGGTTTTTTGCGCAACGTTATTGCCAAAGAATTGACCATGCGGTCAGCACCTCGGTTGTCGTTCTTTTACGATCGCACAGCTGTTCAGGGGCAAAATCTATCTAACTTAATCGATCGAGCTGTAGCGGCAGATAAGCAGCGCTCGGAAGACGAAGGCGAGTAGTTAGTGGGTAATCGTAAAAGACCTGGTCGCCCAATATCGGGCGTAATAGTTATAGATAAACCGGCTGGAGATTCCTCCAACGGCGTATTGCAAAGGGTTAAACGCCTTTTTTTCGCAAATAAAGCAGGCCACACAGGCAGTTTAGACCCGCTCGCAACAGGGGTTTTACCGGTTTGTTTTGGCGATGCCACCAAATTCTCGCAGTTTTTGCTCGATTCCGATAAAGAATATGTAAGCACATTTCGCTTTGGCGAGGTTACCGATACCGCCGATTCAGACGGCGAAGTGTTGGAAAGCATTGATGCCTCTAAGCTTACTAAGGCTGACGTGCTCAAAGCTATTAAGGCTTATATTGGCGATATCGATCAGGTTCCCCCTATGTATTCTGCGCTTAAGCGCAACGGCCAGCCTTTATACAAGTTGGCGCGTCAGGGTATAGAGGTGGAGCGAGAGCCACGTCCAGTAACTGTTTACGAATTCGAATTACTGGCATTTAGACCGGGGGCAGTAGCTGAGGCCGATGTACGGGTCTTTTGCAGTAAAGGTACATACATTCGAAGCTTGGCATCGGATATAGGCGCAGATTTAGAGCTTGGCGGTCACGTAGCTAAATTACGCCGTACCCAAGCCGGCCCTTTTACTATCGACCAGTCGATAACTATTGAAGAACTAGAGCAAGAGCGCGGCGAAAGGCTTGCTGAAGTGCTCGATCATCACTTATTGCCAACTGATATAGCGGTTGCGGATTTCCCAAGTTTGGAATTAGACGACAATAGTGCGTTCTACTTCTCTAGAGGGCAGGCGGTTATGGACTCTCGGGTCTATCGCTTAGGGGATGAAGGTGATAAAGTGCGCGTCTTTGACTCCAGCGGAAAGTTCTATGGAGTGGCGGAAATCACCGATGAAGGCACCGTGGCGCCCAAGCGCTTAGTGAGTCAATCGTAGTACGCTATTGATTTTAAAGAATTTTTTGCTTTAGCTCGTAGAGCTAAGGCAAAAGGTAGGAGAGTTCAGCTCTCCGCTAACCTGTCTGTAAATATGCGCGGACAGGCCACATTATGCTGCAGCTAGCTGCGGTTTCGCATATTAACTGTAAATAGAGGTTATTGTTATGGCACTAAGTGCTGCTGAAAAATCTGCCATTGTGAAGGAATATCAAACTGCTGAGACCGATACTGGTTCTCCTGAAGTTCAGGTTGCTCTTCTCACTGCTAATATCAACAAGTTGCAAGGTCACTTTTCAGATCACAAGCAAGATCACCATTCTCGCCGTGGTTTGATTCGTATGGTAAACCAGCGTCGTAAGTTGCTGGATTACTTGAAAGGCAAAAATGTTGAACGCTATGCGAGCTTGATCCAACGCTTGGGTCTACGCCGCTAAGCTACAAAGTGCCCGCCTAGTTGCGGGCATTTTCGTCTTTTGCTCCTAGGTTTTTGGAATTCCCCAAAAACGTGGGTGTGATAGCTCGGTTTCAGTATGAAGAATTGTTGCTGGAATGGAGAGGGTAGCTATTTGCGTTGCCACAGGCTTTGTAGCGGCTACCCGTATTAGTATGTATTGGTAATAAAAGGTAAAAAGAGTGCAATGGGGCACTCCAAGTCAAAAGGATAAAAAAGTGAATCCGGTAATTAAAAAATTTCAATATGGTAATGACACTGTAACTTTAGAAACAGGTCGCATTGCGCGTCAGGCTTCTGGTGCAGTATTAGCTTCAATGGGCCAAACTTCAGTATTAGTTGCTGTTACAGGTTCTAAAGAAGCCAAGCCAGGGCAAGATTTCTTCCCGCTGTCTGTTCATTATCAAGAAAAAGCATATGCTGCGGGTAAAATCCCCGGTGGTTTTTTCAAGCGCGAAGCGCGCCCTTCAGAGAAAGAGACTTTAACGTCTCGTTTAATCGACCGTCCGATTAGACCATTGTTTCCAAACGGTTTTCTAAATGAAGTGCAGGTAGTTTGTACTGTTATTTCTGCAGAGAAAGACGTTGATCCAGATATTGTTGCCATGATAGGTACCTCTGCTGCTCTCGCTATTTCTGGTATTCCATTTAACGGCCCAATTGGTGCCGCGCGTGTAGGTTATACGCAAGAGTCGGGCTACTTATTAAACCCAACTTACTCAACTTTAAAAACGTCTGAGCTAGACATGGTTGTAGCGGGTACTGCCGATGCAGTGCTTATGGTTGAATCTGAAGCTAAAGAGCTGCCAGAAGATATTATGCTAGGTGCAGTGCTATACGCTCACCAAGAAATGCAAGCTGTTGTGCAAGCTGTAGCTGAACTTGCCAAAGACGCCGCCAAACCTGTTTGGGATTGGAAGCCAGAAGAAGTTAATGCAGAGCTAAAGGCTAAAGTTGAGCACGGTTTTGCGGATTCTGTAGGTGTTGCTTACCGCATTACCGACAAGCAAAAGCGTTACGATCGTTTGTCTGAGTTGCGCAATCAAGCGGTTGCTGAATTGGCTACCGAAGAATCTGGCGTATCTGCAGATGAAGTTAAAGGCCTGTTTGCTAAAATCGAAAAGCAAATTGTTCGTTCACGTGTTGTTGCAGGCGAGCCGCGTATCGATGGCCGCGACAGTAAGACTGTACGTCCACTACACGTAGAAGTGGGTGTTTTACCTAAGGTTCATGGTTCTGCACTGTTTACCCGTGGTGAAACTCAGGCTTTGGTTGTTTCTACTTTAGGTTCGGCCCGCGATGCACAAATTATTGATGCATTAGAAGGCGAGCGTAAAGATCCGTTTATGTTGCACTACAACTTCCCTCCTTACTCTGTAGGTGAGTGTGGTCGTATGGGGGCTACAGGTCGTCGCGAAATTGGTCACGGCCGTTTGGCACGTCGCGGTATTGGCGCAGTTTTACCAAAAGAAGAAGATTTCCCTTACACCATGCGTGTAGTAAGTGAAATCACTGAATCTAACGGTTCTAGCTCTATGGCCTCTGTATGTGGTGCGAGCTTGGCGTTGATGGATGCTGGTGTACCTCTGAAAGCACCTGTTGCTGGTATTGCAATGGGCTTGGTTAAAGAAGACAACGGCTTTGCTGTTCTTACCGACATTTTGGGTGATGAAGATCACCTAGGCGATATGGACTTTAAAGTTGCCGGTACTGCCGATGGTGTTACCGCTCTACAGATGGATATCAAAATTGAAGGTATCACTGAAGAGATCATGGAAATTGCTTTAGGGCAGGCCATGGACGCGCGTTTACACATTCTTGCGGAAATGAACCGTGTTATCGCTTCTCCACGTAAAGAGTTGTCTGAGAACGCGCCGCAATTCCACACCATGAAAATCGATCCAGACAAGATTCGTGACATCATTGGTAAAGGCGGTGCAACTATCCGTTCTATTACTGAAGAGACTGGCGCATCTATCGATATCGACGATAACGGCACAATCAAAATCTACGCCGACGATGGTGACGGTATGCAAGCTGCTATCGCGCGTATTGAAGAGATTACTGCAGAAGCAGAGATTGGTGCTGTATACCAAGGTAAAGTTGTACGTATCGTTGATTTCGGTGCGTTTGTTAACTTCTTGCCTGGTAAAGATGGTTTGGTGCACATTTCACAAATCGCTCACGAGCGAGTACAAAATGTTTCTGACTACTTGAAAGAAGGTCAAGACATTGAAGTGAAGTGTATGGATATTGACCAGCGCGGTCGTATTAAGCTATCCATCAAAGAGTTACTGCCTGCTCCAGAAGCAGAAACTGCAGAAGCTCCAGCAGGAGAAGGCGAAGAGTAATCGCCTTAACCTGTTAACAAAACCCGCTGCGCGATTCGTTATGAATAAGCAAGCGGGTTTTTTTATGTTTGGAATTTGAGGGCAAGCTAGGTGAAGCGTTATTGGATAGGTGCGTTGGCATTGTGCTATGCAGTCAATGCGAGTGCAGTGTTTGATGGAGAAATGGAATTAGGTATTGGTCTCGGTGGGCAATATATTCACGACTACCGCGGTTCGAAAGAAACACAAATACAATTTTTACCTTTTCCATTTGTTAAGTATCACGGTGATTTTCTTAAAATAGATCGCAAAGGTGTGGAGGGCGAAATATACGCTTCCGATCGTTTTGAATTTAATTTAAGTGCAGATTTAGCGCTTAATGGCGATAGCCACGATAACCGTTTACGAGCCGGTATGCCGGAGCTTGCGAGCGCAGCGCAAATTGGGCCTTCGTTTAATATCAACATAACCGGTAAAAATTTCCACACAGGTTGGGCGGCTCGACTGCCGTTGCGCGGTGTGGTGGCAATAGATACGTCTAAAGTTGAGTATATAGGTTATAACTTTGCCCCCAAACTTACCTATCAGTGGCCAAAGTTTTACGGTGAGTGGGACGCAAAGGCGGATGTAGGCGTAATTTACGCCTCAGAAAAATACCACCGTTATTATTACAGTGTTGAAGATGCATTTGCTACGGTAGAAAGGCCAGCCTATGCCGCAACTGCCGGTTACAGTGGCGCGTTTGTAAAGGTTGGAGCCAAAGCGAGGTACGGCAACATTATTTACGGTACAAGTATTCGTTACGACAATTTAGAGGGCGTTGTATTTGAAGGTAGCCCATTAATGGAAACAACAAATCACTGGGTAATATCTGCTGGTGTGGCGTGGGTTTTTTATAAGCGAAATTAAGTGGGTTGGACGGCGTACTCCGTCCAATCGCACACATTATCGTTTGGTTACAGCTAACAAGGTGGCGCCAGCAGCAATAAGCACAATGGCCGATTGTGGGATTGCGGTATACGTCGCCAGAGTAATTGCTAGGCCCGCCATTAGGGTGCCATAGCCAAGCCAGGTTAGGGCTTTGTTTGTGCGTTGTGTTGCGGAGCTTATTTGCTGCTTATGCTCGTTAGCTGGCTGGTTGTTCAGCTTTTCTAAAGCGTTGAATACCAAGTGGGGCACTTCTGGGAATTTTTCTAGCCATTCTGGTGCATGGTATTTTAAGTTGTTGAAAAGCGTTTTAACTTGGTAGCGCTCTTTTAGCCATTTTTCTAAGTATGGGTGTGCCGTATCCCACAGGTTTAAGTCTGGGTAGAGCTGTCGACCTAGCCCTTCTATGTTTAACAGGGTTTTTTGCAGCAGTACCAGTTGTGGTTGTACTGGCATATTGTAGCGTCGAGCGGTTCTAAATAAATTTACCAGCGATTCACCAAAGGATATATCTTTAAGTGGGCGTTCAAAAATAGGCTCACACACGGTACGTATTGCCGATTCAAAACCACTTATAGACGTATTCGCCGGTACCCAGCCACTCATTACATGCAGCTCTGCTACTTGGCGGTAATCTCTGCGGAACATGGCGAGTAAGTTGCGCGCAAGGTAGTACTGATCTTCTTTTGTGAGTGAGCCAATAATGGCCATATCCACAGCCATATAACTTGGGTTTTGCGGGTTGGCTGGCGACACAAAAACGTTGCCGGGGTGCATGTCTGCATGAAAAAAGTTGTGTTCAAAAACCTGCTTAAAAAATACTTCTACTCCGCGTTCTGCAAGCAGTTTTAAATTTGTACTCTGTGCGTTAATTTTTTCCATATCGGTAACAGGAATGCCGTAAATCCTTTCCATTACCATTACTTTGTTTGTGCAGTATTGCCAGTGCACGGCGGGAACATACAACAGGGGCGAGCCTTCAAAGTTGCGGCGCAACTGGCTTGCGTTGGCTGCCTCGCGTTTTAAATCCAGCTCGTCAAAAATAGTGTCTTTATAATCTGCCACTACTTCGCTTAATTTAAATCTGCGGCCTTCTGGGCTTAGCTTTTCGATGGTGCGCGCTAACAGCTCCAGTAGAGCAACATCTTTTTGGATTATCTTTTCTATATTGGGGCGCACCACTTTTACGACAACATCTTCACCTGTGTGCAGCGTAGCAGTGTGTACCTGTGCAACAGAGGCTGATGCTAATGGTTTTTCAGAAAACTCTTTAAACAGAGCGTTAGTGTTATTGCCAAGCGCCTGTTCAACAATACGTTTAAATTCTTCATTGCTAAATGGAGCGACTCTATCTTGCAGGTAGTTAAGTTCTTCGATGATGTCATCGGGAATAAGGTCGGGGCGGGTAGACAGTAACTGACCAAACTTTATAAAAATTGGCCCAAGTTCTTCGAGACTGTTGCGCAGCGCACGACCGCGGCTTATATCGGGCTTGGGGTAAAACCAGAAGGGAAAGAGTAATAATTTGTAGCGCGACTTTACCTCTACGTCTTTCAGTAAGGCGTCTAAGCGGTAGCGGCAAAATGTATGAATAATGCGGGTAAGTCGAGCAAGTCTGCGCACTTAACTGTTTCCGTTTGGTTAGTTGTTTTTAATGTTGTTTTTTTGCGCAAAATACGCGTTTAGCTTAGCTTCTAGGCGCTGTGCTCTGGCTGCGACATTGTCCACATCGTCATAAAAGATATTTAGCTCCTGCTGCGCAGGTATTGCGCGTAGCTCATCAGTAAGCACATTGGCTGCGTTTTCTTCTATAAAGTTTTTGGTTTCTTTTGCCCAGCTTGTTAGCGCACGAATGCCCGTAGCGGCTATATGAGTTAGTGCGGGGGGCGCAATAGGGGCGAGCAGGTCTTCCCAGTCTATATCTATGTTTTTTGCAATTTCTTGAACATGGGTAAGTAGGTTGGCATTACCCTGTACAGTTAACCCTGTATCGGCCAGCGTGTGATTATTTTGCTGTGTGGCGGCGCGTAAAAATGCCTCTGCGCTGCCTCTGACTTGTGCATCTGCGTCGTCCAGGGGGTTGCCGTTTACCAGTACTTGGTTTTCACAAAACAAAAATTGTAATTTAAGTGTAGGTTGGTTGCAGTTTATTTGAAGAGTTCTACCGTTTAGCGCATTGAGCTTTATTCGGGTGGCAGGGTCGGCTGTTAACGCTTTGTTGATAGCTAGCTCTATCGTCATAGCCAGAGCGCTAGCGAGTGGAGTGGGCGTTACGGTGTTTCCATCTGGCTGTTGGTTCATAGTGCGCTCGTTGTATGTGTTTTCGTTGCTGCTTTAAGGTTTAATTCCGGTGTGTAACGCTACTATGCCGCCTGTCATGTTGTGGTATTTGGTCTGTGCGAAACCAGCTGCATCCATCATTCCTTTTAGCGTTTCTTGGTCTGGGTGCATGCGAATACTTTCTGCTAAATAGCGGTAGCTGTCTGCATCTTGGGCAATTATTTGTCCCATGGTGGGCAAAATTTTAAATGAGTAAAAGTCGTACGCTTTTTCTACCAATGCATTTTGTGGTTTGGTGAACTCTAGTATCAATAAGCGCCCACCGGGTTTTAGCACGCGCAACATGGACGCAATTGCCAAGTCTTTATCGGTAACATTACGCAAGCCGAATGCAATCGTTATGCAATCAAAAGTATTGTCTGGGAAGGGAAGGTATTGTGCATCGGCCTGGGTGTACACCACGTTGCCGGCAACGCCGCTGTCTATAAGCTTATCTCGGCCGACATTGAGCATGGATTCATTAATATCTGCCAACACTACTTGGCCGGTTGGGCCTACAATGCGGGAGAATTTTTTAGTAAGGTCGCCAGTGCCGCCGGCAATATCTAATACTTTGTGCCCAGAGCGTACGCCAGACAGCTCAATGGTGAACTGTTTCCAAATGCGGTGAATTCCGCCGGACATGACATCGTTCATAATGTCGTACTTAGCTGCCACAGAGTGGAATACGCCGGCAACGCGTCTAGCTTTGTCTTTAACATCTACTTTTTCGTAACCGAAGTGTGTGGTTTGCTCGTCAGACATGGTTGACCTCTAATGGCGTATTCGCGAAAGGCAGCTATTCTACCGCGTCCAGCCAGTGGTGGCCATTAGTGGTGAGCGGGTAGGTTTTGGGGGAGTATTGAGGAAAAGGGCCGATTGCTCGGCCCTGAAGGTTTACTAGTTGGGGTTAACCCACTTTACTGCGCTCACATCTTTTGTGGCTTCTGCTTCTGCTTGCTCAGTCTTGTGCTTTTCTACCCGTTCTAGGTAGTCGGCCCAGTTTGCTTCGTAATTTTCACCAAGCTCTTTTAAATAGCCCCAAGAATATATGCCGGAATCGTGGCCATCACTGTAAATAAGCTTAATAGCGTAGTTACCTAGGGGCTCTATGCCGGTAATGGCGACATTCTCCTTGTTTAATTGCAGCACTTCTTCACCTGGGCCGTGGCCTTTTACTTCGGCTGAAGGCGAATATACACGCAGATATTCGGCTTTTAAGTGATAGCTTTGTTCGCCGAACTCAACCTCTAACACGCAGGATTTGCGGTGAAGCTTTATTTTACTTGGGGTTACTGTAGTCACTCTCGTGCTCCGTTAAAGGATGAATCGGCTCAAATCTTCGTTTTTGGTGAGCTCGCCAAGCTGGCCATCAACAAATGCAGCATCGATAGTTACGTTGTTATCGCTTTCACCGGCGGCAAACGAAATCTCTTCCAATAATTTTTCTAGCACTGTGTGCAAGCGTCGGGCGCCAATATTTTCGGTGCTTTTGTTTACTTGATAAGCAATTTCGGCGATTTTACGGATTCCGTCGGCGGTAAATTCGATTTGTGTGCCTTCTGTTGCCAGTAACGATTGGTGTTGTTCAGTAAGCGATGCTGTTGGTTCTGTAAGAATACGCTCAAAATCGTCTGGCGTAAGCGCTTGCAATTCAACACGTATAGGTAGGCGCCCTTGCAGCTCTGGGATAAGGTCTGAGGGCTTGGAAACATGGAATGCACCAGAGGTTATAAACAGAATGTGGTCTGTTTTGATCATGCCGTGCTTAGTGCTAACCGTGCAGCCTTCAATAAGTGGCAGCAAATCGCGCTGTACACCTTCGCGCGATACATCTGCGCCGCTATTGCCTTCACGCTTGGCTACTTTGTCTATCTCGTCGATAAACACAATGCCATTTTGCTCGGCGGCATCTATGGCTTGTGCTTTTAATTCTTCTTCATTAACAAGCTTAGCCGCTTCTTCATCTGTTAATTTTTTGAATGCTTTTTTAACAGTAAGTTTTGTTTTTTTTGTTTTGCCCGTGTTCATGCTCGAGAACATATTTTGCAACTGGCTGGTCATATCTTCCATGCCAGGAGGAGCCATTATCTCTACGCCCACTGGGGTGGCAGAAACATCTATCTCAATTTCTTTATCGTCTAACTGACCTTCGCGCAATTTCTTGCGGAATATTTGGCGAGTAGAGGAATCTTCTACTGCGCCATCCTCGCCTCTGGCCGGTGGCAGCAATGCGTTAAGAATTCTTTCTTCGGCGGCTTCTTCAGCGCGGTGCCGCACTTTGGTCATTTCTTGTTCGCGCATCATTTTTATAGAGCTATCCACCAAATCGCGAATAATTGACTCTACATCGCGGCCAACATAGCCCACCTCTGTAAATTTAGTGGCTTCTACTTTTATAAATGGTGCGTTGGTAAGTTTGGCCAACCGGCGGGCTATTTCAGTTTTACCCACCCCGGTTGGGCCTATCATTAAAATATTTTTAGGGGTGATTTCTGTGCGTAGCTTGGCATCTAGCTGCATTCTTCTCCAGCGATTGCGCAACGCAATGGCTACTGCTTTTTTGGCATCCTGCTGACCAACAATATGCTGGTCCAATTCATGAACTATTTCACGTGGTGTCATAGTGGACATAATTAATTCCCGAAGTCGTCAGCCCAAATACGCGATTTGGCGCCGGTAAAATCTATTTTTGCACTTTTGTGCAGTATCAAGTCGTGTTCGCAATGTTTGCGAATGATTGAAATTAGAAACTCAGCTCTTCAATGGTGAAGTGGTGGTTGGTGTAAACACACACATCGCCGGCTATGCCGAGGCTTTTCTCGACAATATCTCTGGCTTCTAACTCGGTATTTTCTAGTAGTGCGCGCGCTGCCGATTGGGCAAAGGCGCCGCCAGAGCCGATGGCAATAAGGTCGTTTTCTGGCTGAATAACATCGCCATTACCGGTTACTATCAGTGAGGCATCTTTGTTTGCTACGGCAAGCAAAGCTTCTAAGCGGCGCAGGGCGCGGTCTGTTCGCCAATCTTTGGCTAGTTCAACAGCTGCGCGTACAAGTTGGCCGTCGTGTGCTTCTAGCTTAGCTTCAAAGCGTTCAAACAGGGTGAATGCGTCAGCGGTGCCGCCAGCAAAACCTGCAATAACTTGGTTTTTATACAGGCGACGCACCTTGCAAGCGTTGCCTTTCATAATAGTGTTGCCAAGAGAAACTTGGCCGTCTCCACCAATGACAACTTTATTGCCTCGGCGCACAGACAGTATGGTGGTGCCGCGATATTGTTCCACAGATATATCCTACTTCTAAATGGGGGAGTGCCGCGAAGGCTGCTTGATAGAGAAAGTGGGGGTGGCTTGGGCTATTTCAAGTCGAGCCAAGGGGATTGGCTCAACTTAGCGTAGATTGATGTACGAATTAATTCTCGATATTGCGTTTTAGCACAAGGGCTTCGAAGCGGTTAGATATAAGCGTGCTGCGCGCTTTAGACATTCTTGAGCGTGATTGGTAAGGGCCCGCTAACACTCTGTACCAAGTTTCACCGTTTCTAACTTTGGCGTCCTGCACTGTGGCTTCCAAATTTAGCAAAATTAATTGCGCTCGCAGCGCTTCGGCATCTGTTTTATTTTTGAATGATGCCACTTGCAAAATATATTCAGTCGCCGGTGCTTCCGGTTCGGTGGCTGCACCAGAGGGGCCGCTAGTATCGGGTTTTGGGGTGGGCACTTTTGCGTCTTTTAACAGCTCATAAAAGTCGAAACGAGGCTTTTGCTCCTCGTTCTTGGCCGAGTTAGCGGCTGTTTTTTCTTTTACTTCTTTGGCCGTTTCTTGCGGAGACATGTCCGCAAGTCGCATCAAAAACATAATAAATGCACCTAGCACGGCTCCCGTAAACAACCAAACCCACGCTGGTACCCGCGGTTCTGCTTTGCGTTTACTTGCTTGAGGGGGCTTTTTCTTGGCGTAATCTCGGGCCATGGTGCTATTGCTGTCCTAATGGGAGTGAACGGGGGCGTTAGTGTATACGAGAACCTGTTAATGGTGGGCGTTGCTCGATTTACAAATTAGAAAAAAATGCGCGCTGGTGCACAGCTTGAGAACGTCTAGCTTATCACAACTATAGCGCCTCAAAACCAAAATTTGCTTGGGTTTTATTGGCTTAGCTCAATGTTCTAAGCTATTATCGAGCTTTAATGAGCCTGTAGGCGTTAATATTTAAGCTAAAATGTTAGACGTTGCAAATGGCAAGTTATGATGGTGCTGGTAAGTTGCTCTCAAGTACCTTCATTCATTTACCCAGCGAGTGGAAATTATGGACTACGTAACAGTTTCTTTGAGCAGGTTGACTGCATTAATTGGATTTATTGTACTGCTGGTGGCCTGTGGTGGCGCACCTGGGGATAATCCGAATATTTCTACCCCTTCTCCTGGAGGCGAAACTGAAGTGGAAGTAGATGACGGAGTGATCAATATTTCTTTTGTTTCAGCTTCCGCCAAGCAAATTTATTTGCGGGGGCAAGGTGGGAATGAAAATACAATCCTCACGTTTCGGGCGACGGATAGTTCAGGAAACCCAGAATCAAACGTGGCTTTAAGCTTTTCATTGAGCACCGATGTGGGCGGGGTTCAGCTTAAGGGCTCTACTCAAGGTATTAGAACCAATAGTGAAGGAAATGCATTTGTATCGCTCGCAAGTGGTACTGTTGCTACGCCTGTCCGAGTGATTGCCTCATTGGATGGCTCCAATGTTACTGCCACATCCAGCGATATTATTATTTCAAGTGGGATTCCTGTGGCAAATCGGTTCTCACTTTCAGCAGGCCCTGATTGGGGGGTAGATAACTCCAGAAATACAGATGGTGTGTCCGTAACACTTAATATTCGGGCGAGCGATCAGTTTGGAAACCCCGCATTCGATGGTATTCAGGTAAGTTTTTGGAGCCCTGAATCGGGACTAGTTGGTTCATCGTGTACTCTTTCAAATGGTTCATGTTCCGTTAATTGGGAAAGCGCAGGCAGCAGTAAAAATGCACCAGACTTTAATGCGAGTGTGATGGCTTTTACTCAGGGGGCTGAGTCATTTACAGATCTTAATGGTAATTTCCTGTATGACGAAGGAGAGACGTTTGTCGATTTACCTGAGCCGTTCGTAGATGAGAATGAAGATGGTATGTACACGCTTGGAGAGGCGTTCGTTGATACGAATCAGAACGGCGTACGCGATTTAGGTAACGGTGTATATGATGGGCCTTGCATTACTGAAGGGTGCTCTTCTACTACGGTTACTATAGCGAGAAGCGCGCCTCTTTACTTGTGTAGTGGTGTGGCTTCCGAAAATGATTTTGATCCGGACCCTGAAAATGGGGACCCAGATACTGATGGAGATCCAGTAAGAAGCTGTGAAATAGATTGATCTTTAAGCGCTGGTCACCGGATCAATATCCACCGACCAGCGCGTTCTTCTCGCCTCCGCTTTAACTTCTACCTCGCTTAGCACGGCTTTTAAAGTTGCGTGAAGCTCCTTTCTTGAATTACAGAAAAGTTGGTATTGAAACCTAAACCTGTTGCCTATTTTTTCTATAGGGGCTGCCATTGGGCCGATGGTGGTGATGGTGTGTTTGTTGCCAGTATTTTTAATCGCGCCATGTATCAGTTGTAATATGGCAAGCGCGTTTTCGGGCCGCTTGGACTCGCTGCGAATTAAAGCAGAGTATCCGTAAGGTGGTAGGCCGGAATGTTTGCGTTCTGCTAGCAGTTGCACCGCAAAGCTATTGTAGCCTTCCGCAATAAGCACACGCATTAACGGGTGGTCTGGTTGGTGGGTTTGGATAAGTACTTTACCCGTTGACGATGCGCGCCCAGCCCTGCCGGCCACTTGAGTAACAAGTTGGCCAACTTGTTCTACACCGCGATAATCGGCACTCATAAGGCCTTGATCTGCATCGGCAATAACAGCGAGGTTAATACCGGGAATATGGTGCCCCTTGGCTAGCATTTGTGTGCCAACCAGTATGCAAGGCGTGCCTGCGTAAGCGGGCTCTAATAGCTTTTGCATCGCCTTCTTAGAGCTGGTGGTGTCTCTATCTATACGTATTACTGGAGTATTTGGAAACTGCTTCGCCAAAAAGAGCTCGATTTGCTCGGTACCACTACCGCGATGGCTGAATGCTTGGTTTTTGCAGCTTGGGCAGGCGCGAGGTACGCCGTTTTGCCTGTCGCAGCGGTGGCAGTGTAGGTGTCTTGGGTGCGAGTGAAAGGTCATAGGTAGTTCGCAGCCCGTACATTTGGCTTGCCAGCCGCAGTGATGACAAAAGAGCGACGGGGCAAACCCTCTGCGATTAAGAAATACCAGCGCCTGCTGTTGGCGTTGTAGGGTGTGCCTAATTTCTTCTATTGCCGATTCACACAGTCCTGCTGTCAATTGCTGGTTGCGAATGTCGATACTTTCGATATGAGGCGGTGTGGCTGTGCTTGCTCGCTGGGTGAGTTTTAAATGTTGGTAGCGACCAGTAATGGCGTTGTTTAGGGTTTCTAGTGAAGGGGTTGCAGAGCCTAATACCACGGGAATGTTGTGCTGTTTGGCTCGGTAAACGCATATGTCTCGCGCCGAATAACGAAAGCCGTCGTGTTGTTTATATGAGAGGTCGTGCTCTTCATCCACAATGATAATGCCGGGTTTGTTAAGTGCGGCTAAGGCAGCTAGGCGCGTGCCTATCACTATTTTTGCACGGCCGCTTTTTGCTGCTTGCCAATGTTCGGCGCGTTTGGCTTCGTTAATGGAGGAATGGAGTTCGGCTATTTCTACGCTAAACCTGTCTTTAAATCGGCCTACTGTTTGGGGAGACAGGCCTATTTCAGGAATAAGTACAAGTGCTTGTGTGCCTGCTTGTAAGGCTCTGGCCACCAGTTGTAGGTACACTTCGGTTTTGCCGCTGCCTGTTACACCATCAAGCAGGTAGGCCCCAAAGCGGTGAAAAATAACGCTTTCTTGTGCGGCTGTTTGCTCTTGGTTTAGGGTGAGTGGCGTATTGTTGAGCAAGCTATTATTTGTTTGCACTTGTTCAATCGAGTCTTTAACTAAAATTTCTTCGATAAGATTTTTGTCTTTAAGTGCTTTTATTGCAGAGGTGGAAAAACCAAGCCTTTGTGCCGTGGAGCGGGTAAATTGTGTGTTTTGTAGCAGGTACCTGTGTATTTCTTGCTGCTTTTTAGAGCGGTTTAATGCTGTTTCTGGCAATCCCATCCCTTCGGGGGTGTGTTTCCACGCGCTTATGAGTTGTTCGTGCTCTTGGCGTTCGCCTTGGCGCAACTTTTGGGGGATGGACGCGTGTAATACCTCGCCTAGAGAGTGGTGGTAGTAATTGGCAGCCCAGCTAAATAGCTGCAAATCTAGGTGAGATATAAGTGGTGTGTCATCAATAATGGTGTGAATGTCTTTCATTTTGTCGGCAGGAGTTTCCGACTGCGCCTTCACCCCAATGATTATGCCAATTAAGGTTTGATTGCCAAACGGCGCCTGTACGCGACAGCCTATTAGCCCATTTGGGTCACCCTGAAAATTGGTGAGGTAGTCAAATGTGCGGCGCAAAGGAACGGGTAGGGCGATTTCTAGGTAGAGCTTATTCATTAAGTTGGCGTTGGCCTATTGCAGAGTGATCGATATGTAGACGATTTTGTGTTGCTTTGCGTGCGCTTTCTGGTACCATGCGCGGTCTTAAATTTAGGCCGGTAACATAAACGATGTACCGTGTTCGACACAAGTGATCGAATGGCGGTGCACTAAAATCATTAGAGGCATTTATCATGCAAGCAGATATTCAACCAAACTACGGCGATATGAATGCAACGTGCAGTTGCGGTAATGTTGTTAAAACTCGTTCAACTTTAGCTAAAGATATTCATATTGACGTGTGTTCAGAATGCCACCCATTCTACACCGGTAAGCAGAAGACTGCCGATACTGGCGGCCGTATCGATCGCTTCAACAAGCGTTTTGGTGCTATCAAATCTAAATAATTGGCGATTCGCGTTAGTTATTAAAAAGCCGGCTATTCGCCGGCTTTTTTGTGTCTGCGGCTAATTGAAGTTGCAGCTTATAGGAAGGGCTGGATATTTGCCCTTCCTAATAAGACGCTAGAAAAGGTCTTCTGTAATACTCTCTTCGTACGGCATGGCCTGATTGGTGGCGTCGTTCTGTGATTTAAACTGTGGCACATGCTCCGCTCTAAATGTTTCGAATATCGCGTCTGGGTCGTCAATCCTAGCGCGTTCGCCCGTTTCTGGGTTTATGCGTACGGTAACCATGCCTGGAGGTTGGGCGCGATGTGTATTCGGCTTGCCTTTTAACGCCTCCTTCATAAAGTCTATCCAAATTGGCAATGCTGCAGAGCCGCCGTATTCATTTTTACCAAGTGGCGAATGCTGATCAAACCCAACCCAAGTAGTGGCCACAAGATTACCGTTGTAGCCGGAAAACCAAGCGTCTTTGGGGCCGTTGGTGGTGCCGGTTTTCCCTGCCAAATCAGTTCTACCTAGGGCTTTTGCGCGGTAGCCAGTACCTTTTTGAACAACATCTTTTAGGATTGAGTCCATGATGTAAGCGACTTGGTCGTCGAGCACCTTTGGTGCTTTGGGGTAATCGCTAGGCTCTAAAATACCTAGCAGGCTCTTAACCTCAAAGTCGAACTGGAAGGGGTCGCCCTGAATTTGGTAGGGGTTGTTAGAGCTATCCTCTTCGGCGCCCGAATCGTTTTGGCTGCTAAGTTGCGCGAGATATTCGCCATCGTCACAGCCGTTACATACTGTTGGCGGTAAGGCTTCGAACACGGCGCGACCATCGAAGTTTAGAATTTTTTCCACTAAATAAGGCTCAACCTTATAGCCCCCGTTGGCGAATACCGCGTAACCGGTTGCCACTTGCAAAGGGGTTAAATCGTGGCTGCCTAACGCTAGAGATAGGTCGCGGGGAAGTTCAGATTCGTCAAAACCAAAACGCGACATGCCGTCAATCACATTGGAGATACCTGTGTTGCGTAAGATTCGGATCGAAACCAAGTTTCTGGATCGGTACAGCGCCTCCCTTAGGCGAGTAGGCCCGTAAAAGCGTCCGCCGTCGTTTTCTGGTCGCCATGTGCTTTCGAGTTGCCCATCTTCGAATACGATTGGGGCGTCGTTAATGATGGAGGCGGCGGTCATGCCGTGCTCTAGCGCGGCGGTATATACAAATGGTTTGAAGTTAGAGCCTGGCTGTCTGCGGGCTTGTGTTACACGGTTGAAGTTGCTCTGGTGAAAGTCAAAGCCGCCGACGAGCGCTCTAATAGCGCCATTTTGCGGCGATAGAGAGATAAGTGCAGCTTGAGCCTCTGGAATTTGGCTCAGTCTCCACATGCCATCTTGCTGCTTGATGCGAATCAGGTCGCCCGGTGCGACAATTTCTTCGGCTAGTTTTGGGGAAGGGCCGCGCGAGTCTTCGGTTATATAAGGGCGCGCGCTGGATAAGCCTTGATCCCACTCGAGGGTGAGTATTTCGTTTTCCTCGGTAAGTACGTGAATACGTTGATCTTCTACGCCGGTCACTAGTGCCGGCTTGAGGTTGCCGTAAGAGGGGGTGGCTTTGAGTGTTTCAAGCCAGGGGCCGTAGTCGGTCGTTGATAGCCCGCTCTCATCTGTTTTAATGTCGAGTTGGTCGAGCGGAAGGTTTTGCTCGGGGCCTCGGTAGCCGTGACGTTGGTCGTAAGTGATCAGCCCTTCTACAACGGCTTGCTGAGCAGTGTCTTGTAATCGACTGTCGACGGTTGTGTATATTCGGTAGCCATCCGTATATGCGGCATAGCCAAATAGCTCGATTGCTTTCTTTCGTGCCATTTCTGAAACATAAGGCGAGTATACGTCTAAATTTACACCGTGGTATTTGGCTGTGACGGGGGTGGCAACGGCTTGAGCGTAGGTTTCCTCGTTGATAGAGCCAAGTTCAAACATGCGTCCTAGAATCCAATTGCGTCTCTCCTTGGCGCGCTCTGGGTTAATAATAGGGTTTTGGAAGGAGGGGCCCTGAGGAAGGCCTGCTATCATTGCTAATTCGGGTAAGGTTAAGTCGTTAAGTGTTCTGCCGTAATAGACTTGTGCGGCAGCTTCAATGCCGTAGGCACGCTTCCCTAAAAAGGTAACATTGACATAAAGTTCAAAAATTTCTTCTTTTGTGAGCTCTTTCTCAATTCTTAGGGCTAGAAGAATCTCGTTGAACTTACGTATAAAAGCTTTTCGTTTGGTGAGGAAGTAATTTCGGGCAACCTGCATGGTTAAGGTGCTGCCCCCAGAGCCTTTTTTACCCGTGGTAACAAGCTCTACCACTGCGCGACTAATCCCTTTAATTGATACGCCGTGATGGGTGAAAAATTGAGCGTCTTCAGCCGCGAGCAGGGCTTGAATGTAAAGTGGCGGAATGTCGTCAAACTTAACGGGGGTGCGGCGTTGGTCGCCAAATTCGCCGATTAATTTTCCATCAGCAGAGTAGATTCTAAGCGGGGTTTGGAGGCGTACGTCACGTAATGTATCCACCGATGGTAATTGTGGGCTAAGGTAAAGGTATGTTCCGGATAATCCGACTAAACTACAACCTATGCCAGCGGCGATGAACCATAGGGTAACGGCTAAAAATTTGGATTTTATTTTCATTGTGGATTACATGAGCCTTCAATTTTGGCGTGAAAATGACGATGAATTGCCATTATAAGACCTTTTTCACACTTTACCTATGCAAGCGCTTGTTGCAGCCTATACTTAAAGTGCTATAACATAAACGTAAGCTAAGTAGCGGAATTAGATAGAAAAATGAGTATTCTCAACTTGTTCACTAAGAAAAAGAACCCCATGCTGGGATTGGACGTGAGTTCAACGTCCGTAAAGCTCTTGGAGCTTAGCCGGCATGGAGATAGCTATCGGGTTGAGAATTACGCCGTGCGCGCTCTTCCTGCCAACTCCGTGGTCGAGAAAAACATCAATGATGTGGAGGCTGTCGCGCAGGCGGTCAAAGCTGTTGTGCAAACCTCTCGTACCAAAATCAAAGATGCTGCCGTCGCGGTCGCAGGCTCGTCGGTTATCACCAAGGTGATCGACATGCCAGCGGATCTGAGCGAAGACGATATGGAGTTGCAGATATCTATCGAGGCAGACCAATATATTCCCTACCCCTTAGAAGAGGTCGCCATTGACTTCGATATTCAGGGGCCCTCAGCCAAAAGTGAAGACCGTGTTGATGTGCTTTTGGCTGCGTGCCGAAGGGAAAACGTCGATATTCGCGCAACCATGCTAGAGCTTGCCGACCTCAACCCTAAAGTGATTGATGTAGAAGCCTATACCATGGAGCGTGCATTTGCGCTTGTGCAAGAGCAACTAGAAGATCAAGACGAACAGGTTGTGGCGGTACTCGATATTGGGGCGACCATGACGACGCTAAGTGTGTTGGTCGACGGAAAAACAATATACACGCGTGAGCAGTTGTTCGGCGGTAAGCAGCTTACGGAAGAAATTCAGCGTCGATACGGCCTTTCTGCTGAAGAGGCTGGGTTGGCTAAGAAACAAGGTGGCTTACCTGATGATTATGAGCCAGAAGTGTTGGAGCCTTTCAAGGATGCTGTGGTTCAACAGGTTACACGTTCTTTGCAGTTCTTCTTTTCCTCGAGCCAGTATAACGATGTAGACCATATCGTTATTGCGGGCGGTGTTGCTAGCTTGGAGGGATTGTCTAACCTAGTAGAAGAAAAGTTAGGCACTTCGGTTACCATCGCAAATCCATTTGCCAATATGTCTGTTTCCTCTCGCGTTAACGCAACCGCGCTATCGAATGATGCGCCGTCGCTAATGATCGCAGTTGGTTTGGCGCTAAGGAGCTTCGAATAATATGGCTCGCATAAATTTACTTCCTTGGCGTGAAGAGTATCGCCAAGAGAAAAAGAAAGAGTTTTTCACGCAGCTGGTGGGGGTATGTATTCTCGCTGGCTTGGTTGCGTATGTTTGGATAGCAAGTGTTGATAATGCTATTGCTTATCAGAATGAGCGAAACAATATACTGAATAACGAAATTAAAATGCTTTCTGAGCAGGTAAAGGAAATTCAAGAGCTTAAAAAGAAGCGCAGAGAATTATCTGATCGGATGAAGGTTATTCAAGACCTGCAAGGCACTAGGCCGCTTATTGTTCGCTATTTTGATGAGTTTGCTAAAGCTGTGCCAGATGGGATTTATGTTACATCGCTCAAGCGAGTTGGGAATGCTCTCACTATCGATGGTGTAAGCGAGTCAAATAGTCGTGTGTCAGCATTTATGAGGAAGTTAAACGCTTCTAAATATTTTGATGAGCCAGATTTGAAAACTGTTGATGCAGTTCCTGAGCTGGGAGAGCAAGCGGCAAAATTCACAATCCATTTGAAAATGGTGCTGCCAGGCGATGGGGAGGCTCAGGGCTAACATGGCTGATTTAAATAAATATATTGAGCAGCTTCAGAATTTCGATATAAACGATGTCGATTGGGATCGGGTTGGAGTATGGCCTTTACCAGGGCGGATTTTTCTTTTTTTAATTGCTTTCAGTTTAATCGTTGCAGGGGGCTTCTTCTTTGTGGTTAAGGATAAAAACTTAACTTTGGAGGCAGCAAAAAGCCAAGAGAAAACGTTGAAAGTATCTTTCGAGGGGAAAGCGCATGAGGCGGCAAACCTAGATGCTTATCGAACTCAGATGGTCAAGATGGAAGAGTCTTTTGGTGAGGTAATTAAGCAGCTACCGGAAGAAATTGAGGTTCCAGACTTGCTAGAAGATTTGGATTCTAAAGTAGCAGATAGTCGTTTGGAAATGATTAAAATAGACCCCCTAGAGTCTAGAAATACAGAGTTTTACGTTGAGCTACCGATAAAGATTGAGGTTTTAGGGGGGTATCATGAATTTGGGGCGTTTGTGAGCGGGGTGGCAGGCATGCCAAGGATCGTGACCCTCGGGGATTTTGAGATCTCGATCAAGAATAAGGAAACAGGCCAGTTGCGTTTGGATATCCTAGCTAAAACCTACAAATATAAAGCTCAGGAGTAGGTTGAATATGAATTACTTGCGGTTTTCAAAGAGTTTATTGCTGTGGTGCTTCGTGGTGCTCATTTATGGGTGTGGTGGTGCAAGCGACCACTCCGAGCTTAAAAATTATGTTAAATCTGTAAAGGCAAAGCCTGCTAGGGCTATTGAGCCATTGCCACCATTTCGGCCATACGAATCATTTGTATATTCAGCCGCTGCTGAGCGAAGCCCGTTTGATCGCCCTGTAGATGTTACTCAGCGCGTGTATGGTCGGACAGGAAGTGACGTTAAACCAGATATGAACAGGGAGAAGGAATATCTGGAGTCATATGAGTTGGGTCAGCTTACTATGGTTGGCACGATAACTAAAAGTGGAAAACTTTGGGCGTTAATCGCGGATCCAACGGGGTTTGTGACTCGGGTGGCCGAAGGTAATTTCATAGGGAAAAATCACGGTCGGATAACATCTACTGCGCAGACGCAGATTGAGTTGCTCGAAATTGTTTCTGATGGTCTTGAGGGCTGGATAGAAAGGCCTCGCATTCTCGCATTATCTGAGAAGGATTAAAGCATGTTCACGCAAAATACAAAATTAATATTAATCGCTGGCTTGTTGGCGTTTTCTGGCCTGGTGAATGGTGCCTCCCTTCAAGATTTGAGGTTTGCTGAGCTGCCAGGGGCTAAAGCGGAAATTAGAATGTTGTTTGATTCTGTGCCTAATGCGCCTCAGGGGTATACCATCGAGCAGCCAGCACGAATTGTTTTGGATTTTTCCAGCACCACAAATAGTCTTGCACAAAAGAAATACTCTGTTTCTGTTGGTGATGTCGACAGTGCCGTAGTGCTTGATGCGGGCGGTAAGACAAGATTGATTGTTAACCTAAGTAATTTGGCGCCTTATACGACTCGCTTGGAAGGGAATGAGCTAATTGTAGAAATCGGTGCTGATGTATCAAAGTCGAGTGCTGTTGCTGCACATTCTCCTGCTGGTGTTGTATTAAATAACAGTCCAGAAGAGGTGCGTGTAGGTGCCGGTTCCGCGATTTCACTTGTGGATTTTCGTCGCGGCGAGGTTGGAGAGGGTAAGGTTATAATCTCCCTCACTAATCCTGGAGTGGATGTGGATATTCAGGAAGTGGCCACCGGTATTGAGGTGCGTTTCTTGGATACTGAATTGCCTGAAAGTTTGCGCAGGAAGTTAGATGTTTTAGATTTTGCAACCCCTGTATCCATGGTTTCCACTTTAAAAGAAGGTGGTGCTGCGGTTATCCATGTGACAGCTAATGGTGAGTACGATTACCTAGCTTATCAGGCAGATAATAAGTACGTGGTGAGTGTTAAGCCATTAAGTAAGGCCGAGATAGAAGAGAAGAAGTCTCGCTTTGCTTATGTTGGTGATAAGTTATCCCTAAATTTTCAGGATATTCAGGTTCGGTCCGTTTTGCAGTTGATCGCTGACTTTACTGACCTTAACTTGGTTGCCAGCGATACCGTCTCAGGCAGTATTACGCTTCGGTTGGAAAATGTGCCTTGGGACCAAGCTTTGGATTTGGTGTTAAAAACCAAGGGCTTAGATAAGCGCCAAGTGGGTTCTGTGTTAATGGTAGCGCCGGCCGCAGAAATTGCAGCTAGAGAGCGGCAAGAGATTGAGACTCAAAAGCAGTTGCAAGAGTTGGCACCGTTGCGTACAGAGTATATTCGCGTTCGCTATGCCAATGCGCGTGAGTTGTTTAACTTGTTTATTGATACCTCAAGTGGTGAAAGCGGCGGAGCACCCGGCGGTTCCGGTTCTGGCAGCGAAAGAAACTCAACGGGTAGCATTCTCTCTGAACGAGGTCAGGCGATAGTTGATGAGCGCACTAACTCGATAATTTTGACTGACACGGAAGAGAAAATAGACGACTTTCGTAGGTTGGTAGACCGCATTGATATCCCTGTTCGTCAGGTGATGATAGAGGCTCGCATCGTGATAGCGAATAGCGACTTCAGGAAAGAGCTTGGAGTGCGAATGGCTGGTGATGCGGTGGAAACTTCTGTTTCTGGTGACACAAAGTTCGAAATGACAGGGCGTCTTACTGGCTTGACTGCTGCGGACGGTTCTGGACCAGAAGCCTTGTTCGTCGATACTGATGGTGATGGCGTGACTGATGATGAGCGAAGCTTATTGGATTCGTCTTTGGTTGATTTAGGAGTGTTTAATCCCGCGGGGGCCTTCACTTGGAACGTTATTAGTTCGAACTTCTTGCTAGGCATGGAGCTTTCAGCGTTAGAAAACTCTGGTTACGCAGAAATTGTGTCTCAGCCAAAAGTTATTACTGGTGATAAACAAAAGGCTTCTATCGAGTCGGGTACTGAAATACCTTATCAAGAGGAGTCGGCAAGTGGTGGTACGACTACGTCATTTAAAGAGGCTGTACTTAAGCTTGAAGTTACGCCTCAAATTACGCCAGATAATCGAGTAATAATGGATTTGGTTATCAACCAAGATTCAATTAGTTCTATCGATGCAAACAGTGGCATACCTGTAATTGATATTACTCAGTTAGAGACTCAGGTGTTAGTGGCTGATGGCGAAACTATTGTGCTTGGCGGTATCTACACAACCAATACCTTTACCGGTGAGACTAAAGTGCCATTGTTAGGTGATATACCCTTTGTAGGCAAATTATTCCGCAACGACTTCAAATCCGAAGATAAGCGCGAAATATTGATCTTTATCACTCCTCGTATTATGGCTTCTAACTTTACTGAATAAATGTGATTGATAACGTTGTATTGGTCGGCCCCATGGGGGCCGGCAAATCTACCATCGGTAGGTTATTAGCTGCCCGTCTTGCATTTCATTTCTATGACACAGATTCGGTAATCGAGGAGCGCACTGGTGCGGACATTCCTTGGATCTTCGACGTAGAGGGTGAGGAAGGGTTTCGTGCACGTGAATCTGCAGTTTTGGGTGAGCTTGTGCATTCCTCAGGTGCTGTCATCGCAACCGGCGGTGGTATAATAATGCGTGAAGTTAATCGTGAAATGCTGTCTCAAGCAGGTGCTGTGGTTTACTTGACTGCAAGTATTGATCAGCTCGTAGAGCGCACATGTAAAGATAAAAAAAGGCCTCTTCTCCAAGTGGCTGACCCGCGCGCAAAAATTATTGAGCTTATAAAATTGCGCGACCCCCTTTATAGGGAGGTGGCAACGTGTGTGGTTGAAACTGATGGGCGCTCCCCTCGTTTCGTTGTTCAGCATATTGCTGAACTGCTGAATGCCTAACGCACTTTTGTCAAATTTCCTCTAATTAAATCTTATCGTGTTGGCGGGAGTGTGAATAACCGCTAACATGCCACTTTGTAGTCAATTTGCTTTAGCGTTGTTTTGCGCTGGCGATGTGCTAAGTCACCATAAAACTATTCAAATTTTGAGCTATTTAGATCATGAAGACCTTACATGTAGACTTGGGGGATAGGAGCTATCCGATTTTTATTGGCGCTGGCCTGTTAGCTAACCCTGAAAAGTTTTTACCTTATTTGGCGGCGAAACAGGTGCTGGTTGTTACAAATACAACGATCGATGCGCTGTATGGCGACAGTTTTTTCTCGTTGTTCGAGGGGATGGATAAAGCGCATAAGGTTGTATTGCCTGATGGGGAGTCTTATAAAAATTTAGAAGCGCTAAACCAAATATTTGATGCTTTGCTAGAAGGGAAGCACAATCGTAAGACCACATTGGTGGCTTTAGGGGGTGGTGTTGTAGGTGATATGACCGGCTTTGCTGCTGCAGCTTATCAGCGTGGTGTTGGTTTTATTCAAGTGCCAACCACACTGCTGTCTCAGGTTGACTCTTCTGTGGGGGGGAAGACCGGCGTGAACCATCCGCTTGGCAAGAATATGATTGGTGCTTTCCATCAGCCGAATGTGGTGGTTATTGATACCGATGTATTAAAAACATTGCCTGATAGAGAGCTGTCTGCCGGAATGGCAGAGGTTATCAAATATGGTCTTATTGCAGATTATGAATTTTTCTGCTGGTTAGAGTCTAATGTAAAGGCATTGATGGCAAGGGATGTTGATGCACTCGAGTACGCAATTGAGCGGTCTTGCCAAATTAAAGCCGATGTTGTTGCTCAAGATGAGACCGAGTCAGGTATTCGCGCGATATTGAATCTTGGGCATACGTTTGGCCATGCGATTGAGAGTGATCAAGGTTATGGTAATTGGCTGCATGGTGAAGCGGTGGGCGCCGGTATGGTGATGGCCTGTGAATTGTCTTGTCGGATGGGATGGATAGATAAGCCGTTTTGTGAGCGTGCAGTAGCGCTGATTGCTGCTGCAGGTTTGCCTATTGCGCCGCCGGAATCGATGTCGCCAGAAGATTTTATGAAGTACATGGCTGTGGATAAAAAGGTCTTGGATGGTGGTTTGCGCTTGGTGTTACCAAATAAACCGGGTTCTTCCATTGTGACCGATTCATTTGATGCTGACGCGCTAGCTGCGACTTTGGGTCGTACTGGGCAGCTGGGTTAGCGGGTAAAACGCAATCTTTAAGAGGCTGGGAGATATGGATCAGGAGGATATATTTGCGAGTACCGAGCGCAGTGGCGATGGTTTGCCTTATTATTACTCAACCCCAGCACGCAATGGGCTGCTGCAGCAGGTTATACACTTCATTCGTTTTGGGGAAGGTTTGCCTATTGTGCAGGGGCGATCGGGGGCGGGTAAATCCACCCTGTCGCTTCAGTTGGTCTCCTTGTTACAGCCAGAAGCTAATGTCGTTCAAATAAGCGCGGCTGCTTTCTCTGAAGATTTCACGTCGTTGCTGGCAGAGGTAGCGGGTGATTTTGGTTTGCCAGTTGAGGGTGGAGCTTCTTCGGGGGAGCTGCTGGTCGCTTTGCGTCATTTTACCCGTGCGCTAGCTGATGATAAGCGGCTAGGGGTGCTAGTTGTTGATGATGCGCAAGAGCTTGATGATCAGTCTCTCGGAGGGCTGATAAGTTTATTGCAGGGGCAGCAAATAGGGGGGAGCGGTTTTCATTTGGTTCTTTTCGCAAGCGAAGACTTTGTTTCTAGAGTTGACGCTCTCGGTTTGTTGGATGTTCCTGTTTACGATTTCGATGTGCCTTCGTTTTCACCCACAGAATTGTCAGGCTTTTTGAGAGGGGTGAGTGGTCGCGAGATTTCTTCTGAGGGGGTCCAGTCGCTTTGGAATGCATCCAAAGGAGTGCCCGGTGTGGCGCTAAGTTTACTTAATGCGCAGTCACAGCACGGGCTGGATGAAGAGGTTGAAGCTGGTCGTGCGGGTGGTTTTGCTGGTGGGCTGCCCGTAGCCCATTTGGTCGCGTTTTCAGTGCTACTGGGGGTCTTAATTTGGGTGTTCTTCGCAGGCGATGACGGAGACCAAAAAGCTGAATCAAGCACTTCGCAAAGGGTTGAGAAATCGATTCCTCTGCCTCCTGTAGAGGTAAAAGAAGCTGTTGCGAAAGAGCCAAAGGTCGAGCCTGAGCGCTCTGAAGGTGAGAGAGTGGTGCTTGATACTCTCCCTGAGGGGGTGGTGGAGAGTGTCGAAAACGATGTGGCACCGGTCGATGAAGTGAGTGTAAGTAGCGCTCCTTCTGAGATCGTTCAAAAGGAGGTAATTAGTGGGGGCGATCAACCGGCTGCAAAAGTTGTAAATGAGCCTAAGCCTACTGCACCGCAAAAAGCACCAGTACCGCAAGTTAGTGGTGATGAGCGCGTTATAGAAGAGCACGAGCGCTATTTGCTTGCACAAAACGGAGACGCCTACACGCTGCAAGTGCTTGCTGCGAGCAAAAAGGAGGCGTTACTGCAGTTTGTGCGTAGGCAGCCCAATAGTGCTAATTTGCGTATCTATCAGGGAATTCGCGAAGGGCGGCAGTTGTACGTGGTGATTATTGGCGTGTATTCTTCCAAGGAGGAGGCGTTATCCGCCATTGCCGACTTACCACTAACGCAGCGACAGAGCGGGCCTTGGCCTAGGCAGCTCAAGACTATTCAGGCTGATATCCGCGAAAATAGACGAAAATAACTTCTTTTTCCCTAATTTTAAAAGAAGACTAACCGCGCATCTTTCTATTTGTACTTGCCATTCTTACGTTTCGCAGTTAACATTCTGCGCCCATTTGTATGCAGCCCCTTAAATTAGGGGCTTTTTTGTCTAAGGCAGTAGGTTTTTACGAGTTATCGTACTGCTGCGCCGCGTAAAAGCGAATTGAACCCTTCGGTATTTCAACGAAGGTGTGTGCAAAACATGAGTTGGGTGTGAATCTTGCGTAGAAAACTACGCGCCCCTTAAAGTTAGCTGTTTAAATATGGCGCAGGGGTGGAGCCACTAGCGGTATCCTGAAGATTTCGCCTAGAAGTTAATGTTCGAACGAAGTGAATAAGCCTATGAGTACTGGTCTATATCGGCTGGATGAGTTTAAAGACAACTGTGGTTTTGGCCTTATTGCCCATTTAAAGGGACAGGCGAGCCATAAGTTACTGCAAACCGGCATAGAAGCGTTAACCTGCATGACGCATCGCGGCGGTATCGCTGCGGATGGAAAGACAGGTGATGGTTGTGGTTTGCTAATTCAGAAGCCTGATTCTTTCCTTCGTACTGTAGCGGCCGAATTGAATTTCACGCTCGCCGACACCTATGGTGTGGGTGCTGTTATGCTCAGCAAAGACAGTAAAGCTGCTGAAGCTGCTAAAACTGTTGTAGAAGAAGAGTTAGCAAGACAAGGGTTAACAGAAATCCTATGGCGAGAAGTGCCAACTAACTCTGAATGTTTAGGCCCTATAGCGCTCGAATCCGAGCCATCTATCTACCACTTACTGGTAAATGGTGCAGATGCCGATCTACAAGCATTTAATTCCAAGCTATTTGTAGCCCGTCGAAAGTCAGAGATAAGACTGGCGAAAGACGAAGCGTTTTATATTGCGAGTTTAAGTAGCAGCGTATTGTCCTTTAAAGGGCTTATGATGCCTGTAGACTTGCCGCGTTATTACTTAGACTTGGCTGATGCTCGCTTAGAAACGGGAATATGTGTATTCCACCAGCGTTTCTCCACAAACACTATGCCCCGCTGGCCGTTGGCGCAGCCATTCCGCATGCTGGCTCATAACGGTGAAATTAACACCATTATGGGTAACCGCAACTGGTCTGTGGCGCGAACTAAAAAATTCCAAACAGATTTACTTCCCAATGTGGACGAAATTGTTCCATTGGTTAACCGTACCGGTTCCGACTCATCCAGCTTAGATAACATGTTTGAATTGCTGTTAACGGGCGGTATGGAATTGCATCGTGCAGTGCGTATGCTTGTGCCACCTGCTTGGCAAAATGTTGAGCATATGGATGATGAGCTTAAAGCGTTCTACGAATATAACTCTATGCACATTGAGCCGTGGGATGGTCCTGCGGGCTTAGTGTTGACTGATGGCCGTCACGCTGTATGTACGCTTGACCGCAACGGGTTGCGTCCTTCTCGTTGGGTTATCACCAAAGATGATTGCATCACGGTGGCGTCTGAAATCGGCGTTTACGATTACAAACCAGAAGATGTGGTGGCTAAAGGCCGTTTAGGGCCAGGTCAGATTTTATCTGTAGATACGTTTACTGGTGAGTTACACCACACCAAAGATATCGATGAGATGCTTAAAAAGGGCCAGCCATATCAAAAATGGCTGCAAGATAACGCCTTGCGCATCGAATCTAAGCTTGCTGGCGATGTAGCCGAGAATGGCCTGACTGCGGATGAAGTTAAAACCGCAATGAAAATGTTCCAAGTAAGCTTTGAGGAGCGCGATCAAGTATTGCGCCCGCTGGCTGAAGCAGGGCAAGAAGCAGTAGGCTCTATGGGCGACGATACTCCTATGGCAGTACTGTCTGCGAAAGAGCGCTCGCTTTACGATTACTTCCGTCAGCAATTTGCGCAGGTTACTAACCCGCCGATTGATCCGCTACGCGAAGCCATTGTTATGTCTTTAGAGACGTGTATTGGCCGCGAGCTATCTGTATTTGATGAAACAGAAGATCACGCCAACCGCGTTATTTTATCTAGCCCTGTATTGTCGCCAGCTAAATTCCGCGCTTTATTGGATTTGAATCGTAAAGGTTATGACGCCAAGCGTTTTGACTTAAATTACGACGCGTCCACGTTGAATTTAAAGCAAGCTATTGAACTGCTGCTAGAAAAAATCGTTGTTGCTGTAAAGCAAGGTACGGCATTAGTTATCCTTAGTGATATTGAGCTTAAAGAAGGTACCTTACCCATTCATGCTTTGCTGGCTACTGGTGCTGTGCATCACCGCCTAACGCGTGAAGGCTTGCGTTGCGATGCCAATATAATTGTAGAGAGCGGTACCATTCGCGATTCGCACCACGCAGCCACTTTAATTGGTTATGGTGCTACAGCGGTTTATCCATACTTGAGCTATTACGTGCTCAATAACCTCATCGAGTCTGGTGAGCTGTTAATGGATACCGGCGATGCTTACCGTAACTATCAAAAAGGCTTGGACAAAGGCCTATTGAAAATCCTATCTAAGATGGGTATCTCAACAGTGGCGTCATACCGTGGTGCTCAGCTGTTCGAAGCTATTGGTCTAGATGAAGATGTAATTGATACCTGCTTTGTAGGTACACCCAGCCGCATTAAAGGCGCAGGCTTTGTCGATTTAGAGGCGGATCAAAAAGCTATTGCCGTGGACGCGTGGAAAAAACGCAAGCCCATCGCACCGGGTGGTTTACTGAAATATGTACACGGTCAGGAATATCACGCGTTTAACCCAGACGTAGTTCAAACACTGCAAAAAGCGGTGAAGTCAGGTAACTACAGCGAGTGGCGTGACTACGCAGAGCTTGTAAACAATCGCCCGGTGGCAACGTTGCGTGACTTAATTGGCTTGCGCGGTGGTACAACGCCTATCCCTCTTGATGAGGTGGAGCCAGTTTCTGAGATTGTTCGCCGGTTCGATTCTGCGGCTATGTCTTTAGGCGCTTTAAGCCCAGAGGCTCATGAAGCTCTAGCGGAAGCGATGAACACCCTAGGTGGTCGTTCGAATAGCGGTGAGGGCGGTGAAGACCCCATTCGTTTTGGCACATTAAAAATGTCCAAAATTAAGCAGATTGCGAGTGGTCGCTTTGGGGTAACACCCCACTACTTGGTTAACGCGGATGTGCTTCAAATTAAAGTGGCACAAGGCGCAAAACCTGGTGAAGGTGGACAGCTGCCAGGCGGAAAAGTTAACGCCCTGATTGCGCGCTTAAGATATTCCGTGCCCGGTGTAACGCTTATTTCTCCGCCACCACACCATGATATTTATTCAATTGAAGATTTAGCTCAGCTCATTTTCGATTTGAAGCAAGTAAACCCGCATGCATTGGTATCGGTAAAGCTTGTTTCTCGCCCAGGTGTAGGAACAATCGCAGCGGGTGTAGCTAAAGCCTATGCCGATTTGATTACTATTTCTGGTTATGACGGCGGTACTGCGGCAAGTCCGCTCACGTCTATTCGTTATGCGGGTTCGCCTTGGGAGCTTGGGCTTTCTGAAACCCACCAAACGCTGCGTGCAAATGGCTTGCGCGGTAAAGTGCGCGTACAAACCGACGGCGGCTTAAAAACTGGCTTAGATGTAATTAAAGCAGCTATTTTGGGTGCCGAGAGCTTTGGTTTTGGTACTGCACCAATGGTGGCATTAGGTTGTAAGTACTTGCGTATTTGTCACTTAAACAACTGTGCAACCGGTGTTGCTACCCAGCAAGATAAACTGCGTCGTAATCATTACATCGGCACCAAAGAAATGGCGATTAATTTCTTCTCATTTGTTGCTGAAGAAACCCGCGAGTGGATGGCGAAACTGGGTGTGCGCACCCTAGAAGAGCTTATCGGCCGCGTAGAGCTGTTAGAGCTGTTAGACGGTAAAACCAGTAAGCAACAAAAGCTGGACCTAAGCCCGATAATTTATACCGACGAATATCTGCAAACTAAACCGCAGTTCTGTGGTGTGGATCGCAACCGACCTTTCGATGAAGGTTTGTTAGCTGAGCGTATGGTCGAGGAGGTGTTGCCAGCTATTGAAGCTAAGCAAGGTGGTGAGTTTAACTTCCATATCACCAACTGTGATCGCTCTGTTGGCGCACGTATTTCGGGTGAGATTGCCAAGCGCTACGGCAACCAAGGCATGGCAGATAAGCCAATTACCCTTAAGTTGACCGGTATTGCGGGTCAAAGCTTTGGTGTTTGGAACGCTGGCGGCTTGAATATGTACCTAGAAGGCGATGCTAACGACTACGTTGGTAAAGGCATGGCTGGCGGTAAGCTTGTTATTCGTCCTCCTAAGGGTTCAACGTTTGCGAGCCAAAATACAAGCATTATGGGTAACACCTGCTTGTACGGTGCGACAGGCGGTAAAGTATTTGCTGCAGGCGGCGCAGGTGAGCGCTGTGGTGTACGTAACTCTGGCGCCCACGTAGTGGTAGAGAGCGCCGGCGATCACTGTTGTGAATACATGACTGGCGGTGTAGTAACTGTTTTGGGTGAAACCGGCGTTAACTTTGGCGCGGGTATGACCGGTGGTTTTGCTTACGTATTAGATGAAAACAATAACTTCGTTGACCGCTACAATCACGAGCTTGTTGATATTACCCGTGTAAATACCGAGGCACTCGAAGCGCATCGCAACCATTTACGCAGTGTTATAGAAGAGTTCGTAGAGGAAACAGAGAGTGAGTGGGGTAAAACTTTACTGGCCAACTTCAACGATTACGTTGGTAAGTTCTGGTTGGTTAAGCCCAAGGCCGCAGGCCTAGACTCTTTGTTGGTAAGCGTTAAAAAGCGCGGTGAATAATTGATTTTGGGCGACGATGTCGCCCCTAAAGGTAGTTGAGGCTGAAACTATGGCTGACCGTTTAAAAAACGATTTTCAATTTATAGAAGTGGGTAGGCAAGATCCTACTAAAAAGGATATATCCACTCGTAAACATGAATTCGTAGAAATTTATCAGCCCTTTTCGCAAGAGCAGGTGGCAGATCAATCACACCGCTGTTTAGAGTGTGGTAACCCCTATTGCGAATGGAAGTGCCCCGTGCACAACTATATTCCTAACTGGTTAAAACTGGTTTCTGAAGGGAATATCGTTGAAGCCGCTGAGCTATGCCATCAAACCAACTCTTTGCCTGAAGTGTGTGGTCGCGTGTGCCCGCAAGATCGTTTGTGCGAAGGTGCTTGTACACTTAACGATGGTTTTGGTGCGGTAACGATTGGCAACGCAGAAAAGTATATTACAGACACTGCCTTTGCGATGGGCTGGCGCCCGGATATGTCCAAAGTAACCTGGACCAAAAAACGCGTGGCAATTATTGGCGCAGGCCCAGCTGGGTTAGGTTGTGCAGATATCTTAGTTCGCAACGGTGTTAAACCTGTTGTATTCGATCGCAACCCAGAAATTGGTGGTTTGTTAACCTTTGGTATCCCAGAGTTCAAACTCGAAAAAACAGTAATGTCTCGTCGTCGCGAAATTTTCACCGACATGGGTGTAGAGTTCCGCTTGAATACCGAAGTAGGTAAAGATATTCAGATGGAAGAAATTCTTGAAGAATACGACGCTGTATTTATGGGTATGGGAACCTACACCTACATGAAAGGTGGTTTCCCTGGCGAAGATTTATCTGGTGTATACGACGCACTGCCGTTTTTAGTATCTAACGTGAATCGCAACTTAGGTTTTGAAAAAGACCCTGCAGACTTCATTAGCGTTAAAGATAAAAAAGTTGTGGTACTTGGTGGTGGTGATACCGCTATGGACTGCAACCGTACCTCTATTCGTCAGGGTGCTGAAAAAGTTACTTGTGCATACCGACGCGATGAAGCCAACATGCCAGGTTCTGTACGCGAAGTGCAAAATGCGCGCGAAGAGGGTGTTGAGTTCTTATTCAACCGTCAACCAATCGCTATTGTTGGCGAAGGCCGCGTTGAAGGCGTTAAAGTTGTGACTACTCAAATGGGTGAGCCTGATGAGAATGGTCGCCGTCGCCCAGAGCCAATACCTGGTAGTGAAGAAATTATTCCTGCCGACGTAGTGCTTATTGCTTTTGGTTTCCGTCCAAGCCCAGAGCCTTGGTTCGAAACACATGGTATTAACTTAAACAACTGGGGCGGTGTTGTAGCGCCTGCAGAGCAAAAGTTTAAATACCAAACCACTAACGATAAAGTTTTTGCTGGTGGTGATATGGTGCGTGGTTCCGACTTGGTTGTTACTGCAATCTGGGAAGGCCGCGAAGCCGCGGAAGGTATTCTAGATTATTTAGACATTTAATAATAAGCCCTCGCCTATTGGGTAGAGGGCTCAAGCAAATTGGCGCCCTAATCGCATGACTGTTCTAAAAAACGATCGTTTCTTAAGGGCGCTAATGCGCCAACCTGTAGACCAAACCCCCGTATGGATGATGCGCCAAGCTGGGCGCTATTTACCTGAATATCGCGCTACACGTGCGCAAGCAGGTGATTTTATGGGGTTGTGTACTAACCCCGAGCGCGCTTGTGAAGTGACGCTTCAGCCGCTTGAGCGCTATCCCCTAGACGCAGCAATTTTGTTTTCCGATATTCTCACCATTCCCGATGCGATGGGTTTAGGGCTTTACTTCGAAACCGGTGAAGGCCCCAAGTTTAAGAAGACTATCTCTACTGCTGCAGATATCGAAAAGCTCGAAGTGATTAAACCCCTTCAAGATTTACCCTATGTAATGGATGCAGTGAGCACTATTCGCCGTGAGCTAAATGGGCGAGTTCCATTAATAGGTTTTTCTGGCAGCCCCTGGACCCTTGCAACCTACATGGTGGAAGGCGGTTCGAGTAAAGATTTTCAAAAAACCAAAGCGCTTATCTATAACCATCCAGAAGCTGCTGCGCAGTTGATGGATAAGCTTGCCGACTCTGTTATCGCCTACTTAAACGCGCAAATTGATGCCGGAGCACAGGCTGTTCAAATATTTGACTCGTGGGGTGGGGCTTTATCTCACGACGCTTACAAAACCTTCTCGCTTGCGCCTATGGCCAAAATTGTGAAAGGCTTAAAGCGCGAGAACGAAGGCAGAAAAGTACCGGTTATACTTTTCACTAAAGGCGGCGGACAATGGCTAGAAGCTATGGCTGACGCTGGGGCAGACTGTTTGGGCTTGGATTGGACTACTGATATCGGTCAAGCGAGAGCGCGTGTTGGCGATAAGGTGGCTCTGCAAGGGAATATGGACCCAAGCATACTGTACGCATCACCAGATCGCATTCGCGAAGAAGTAGCGCGTATTTTAGCGAGCTATGGAGCGGGAACAGGCCATGTATTTAACTTGGGGCACGGCATTACGCCTGGCGTTGACCCAGAGCATGCTGGAGCATTTATTCGTGCAGTTGGCGAACTTTCTGCTCAATATCATAAGTAACTCTATTAAATCACACAAATTGCGGTATAGATTAGCAAAATTGTGAATACATTAGCCGGCAGCTATTTCTTCATTGTAATTGACTGGTTTATAATCAGCCGATAGAAAGTGGCGGGTAAATACACCGCCTTTAGAATGAGGTATGCTGCTCCAGCTGATGTTCAATCATTGTGAAATGATTGACAGGGATGGACAAAACTACCGTTGTAAGGGAATTTGTGTGGCAATTAAGCAAGTAAAGCTTCAAGTTAATGAACTCACAGTTGGGATGTTTGTATCCGGGCTAGATAGACCGTGGTCGCAAACACCGTTCCCTTTGCAGGGCTTTTATATTCGCGATCTCGACGAGATAAAAGAGCTTAAGGTTCACTGTAGCTTCGTCTATATCGATGTCCAAAAGGGCACAGCCCCGCTTAAAAACACCCTGCGTAAATTATCATCAAGTCGCGCGTCTGTTAGTTCGCGCAAGCCCGACCGCAACGCGCGACGCGCGCCAATGCCGGATGTGGCTCCGCTTAAAATACGCCGCAACACCTACACCACTATTGCCCCGCTAGAAAAAGAAATGGGCAAGGCAAAAGAGCTGCATCAGCAGGTTTACCATGCTGTGGGTGCGGTGATGGAGCAGGTGAATCAAGATCATTCCAACTTCCCAGTGCGCGAAGCTAAACGGGTAGCAGGGCATATGGTGGATAGTGTTATTCGCAGCCCAGATGCGTTTACGTGGTTGAGTCGCGTACGTGAAAAAGATGCTTACACCTATAGCCACGCAGTGCGTTCGGCTGTTTGGGCTATCTTGTTTGGGCGCCATATTGGCCTGCCAAAGCAGGATTTGGACGTGCTAGCCATGGGGGTGCTTCTAAAGGATATAGGCAAAACTAAGTTACCTACCTATCTGCTAGAAAAGCCTGATCGTACATCGGATGAACAAGAAGCCTACGAAAAGTTTGTAGATTACGGTGTTGAGATCTTACGTAAATTATCCGACGTTCAACCGCGTATTACCTCCGTAGTAAAAACCCACTGCGAACGAGTAAACGGCTCTGGGTTTCCGCAGCACTTGCGTGGGGATAAAATCCCATTACTGGGTAAAATTGCAGGCATAGTTACCTTCTACGATGAAACAACCAACCCGCGCGGTCAGGAAAAACCTCTGCCACCCTCAAAAGCTGTAGCCAAGCTATATGACTTGCGCGAAATTGAGTTCCAAGAGGAGTTGGTAGTAGAGTTTATTCGCGCTATTGGCTTGTACCCAACTGGCACTTTAGTGGAATTATCTACCGGTGAAGTGGGCGTAGTTGTAGAGCAAAACTTCGAGCGCCGTTTAAAGCCAAAAGTAATGGTTGTTACCGATGCGTACAAGCAGCCCTTGTACGAAATGGTATTGGTTGATTTGGCTGCAGATGAAAAAGAAAAGCAGCAAAAAGTCGATGCAGGTAAGGTGCATCCAAGTGAGTTAGAGCGGGTGGAAATTGTACAAGATTTGGAGCCAGGCTCTTACGATATCGATGTGGCGGGTATACGTGATAACTATATCGCAATGAAAGAGAGCAAAGGCTTACTCTCATTGTTTAAGCGCAAGGTAAAATTTCTGCCCGGCTTTAATTAATTTAATGCGCAGCGCCCAACCTTTGGCTGGGCGTTGTTGCAAACTAGGCCTGTGTTTGCAGCTCTGCAATCATTTCCCCCATTCTTAGGGTGGTTTCCGCTTTAATATCTTCCTTCCATTTAATCGCGCCCTTTGGAAACAGCAGTACAGCGGTTGAGCCTAATTTGAAACGTCCCATTTCATCGCCCTTACCTAGCTTTATTTCGCGAGGTTTACTGTAGACGTTGCGTTTAACTTCTCGGCTTGCAGGTGTGATTTGCCCATCCCACACGGTTTCTATGGAAGCTACGATCATTGCGCCCACCATAACCACGGCCATAGGCCCAAACTCCGTATCGAATATTGCGGCAATGCGCTCATTGCGCGCGAACAAACCTGCAACGTTTTCTGTGGTAACAGGATTAACCGAGAATAAATCCCCTGGGATGTAGTTCATCTGAGTTAACAGGCCAGCTGCTGGCATGTGAACGCGGTGGTAATCAGAAGGAGAGAGGTAGATTGTTGCGAAACTACCACCCATAAATTGCTCGGCTAATTCGTCATCGCAGGCCAGCAATTCTTTAATAGAAAACCAGTGGTTTTTAGCCTGAAAAATTTTATCGCCAGATATTTCCCCTAGCTGACTTACTGCGCCGTCGGCGGGGCTGACTATTGCGTTTGCTTCGCTGGCAATTGGGCGTGCATCTGGTTTTAGTGCGCGCACAAAAAAGTCGTTAAAGTTGGCGTAATTTTCTGGGTTGGGCTCTAATGCTTCTGCCATATTTACGTTGTAAGCATTAATAAATTTTGTAATAAATAAATGCTTAATCCAGCGTATTTTAGTAGCTGCAAACCAGCCCACAAGACGCGAAAAGGCGTGGTGCGGAATAATGCGTTGCAATGCTATGAATAAGTCGTCTTTCATTCTTTGGTCCAATTTGGGGCGTTTTTTATATTTGAATTGCGGCTAACTTCGGTGGCGTAAATTATGGTTGCAACCAAATGGCCCGCGCTGGTTTATTTAACGGCTGTTTTGTACTTAAATTATTAGTCGTGCATTCTCGTCGTATCTCGTCAAAAATTCCAGCTGCGATTGCTTCGAATTTAGCTTAAACGTTTAAATTCCCTCGATGGGCAACCCATCGGTGTTGCCCCAATCCGACCAGCTACCGTCGTAAGCTTTAATGTTAAGGCCTAAATATTTACCAACTAAATAGGTGTAGCCAGAGCGGTGGTGAGATTGGCAGTGCGTGACAATATTTTTCTCTGCGTTTAGGCCGAGCTTATCGAGGTGCGCTTTGGCATCTGTGCGAATACGGTAATTGCGCGCAGGATCCATTAGCGTTGTCCACTCGCAATGGGTTGCGCCAGGAATGTGCCCCCCGCGGGCGGCGAATTTATTCATGCCTGTGTATTCCGCACGGCTGCGTGCATCCCAAATAGCGAAATCAGGGGCGCCTAGCGACGCGACGATATTTTGTGCAGTAACAATTTGCGTGGAATCAATGGTTACGGGGTAGTTTTCGGGTTCTGGGCTAAACGGTTCTGTCACAAGCGGCAGGCCGTCACCTTGCCACGCAATGAGGCCTCCGTCGATAACGGTAACATGTTTATGACCTATTACGTCGAGCGTCCACACGAAGCGCCCGGCCCAGCCGCCGCCTTCGTCGTCATACACTATAAAGTGGGTATCGCTGGTGGTGCCTAGGTAAGAAAATAAGCGTGACAGTTGGTCTTGCGACGCAATTTTACCTGCCGCTGGCGGTTGGCCGCTCATTAAAATACCCACAGGTATAGAGATAGCCCCTTCAATATGACCGTGGCGATAGGTTTGTTCGCTGCACAGGTCGACAATGCACACAGGGTAAGTGGAAACGGCTTCTCGGTGCGTTTTTAAAAAGGCGTGTACCGCAGCAGGCTCGGCGATTAAGGGCAGTCTATCTGGCATGTGTGAATTAACCTTGCATGTTTACGTCGTCTAGCGATTGGACAATGCGTTGGAAGTTTTCGTAACGCTCTGGGTGCAAGCTTCCGTCTTCAACGGCGTTTAACACTGCACAGCTGGGCTCGTGAGTGTGTGAGCAGTCTCTAAATTTGCACAGGCCAGCAATGTCTCTAATTTCGATAAACCCGTAGGTCACTTCTTTTGGGCTAAGGTGCCAAAGGCCAAACTCGCGAATACCGGGTGAATCTATACAGTCACCGCCAAAGGGAAAGTGAAACAATTCCGAGTGGGTGGTGGTGTGGCGGCCTTTATCAATAGCATCGGAAAGGGCGCCAATGGCAATTTCTTGGTCGGGTAATAATTTTTTGATTATGGACGATTTACCCACCCCAGACTGCCCAACAAACACGCTAGTGTTGTCTTGCAGGGTGTTTCGTAGTTCGTCTAAGCCGTCGCCATTTTTTGCGCAGGTGTCAATACAGCGGTAACCAAGGGAGGTGTATAGCGTGCGCAATTTGGCCACTTTATTGGCAATTGCGCTATCTATTTCATCGCTTTGCAACAAGTCTAGTTTATTGAATAGCAATACAGGCCGTATATGTAGGTTTTCGGCAACGGCAAGGTAGCGGTCAATTAGCCCAGAGAAAGGCTCTGGTGCACAGGCTATGGTAATAAGTAGTTGGTCGACGTTGGCAGCCACAGGCTTAAGTTTACCGTAGCTGTCTGGTCGCACTAGTGTACTAGAACGAGGTTGAATGGCCACAATAATGCCACTGCTATCATCTTCTTGGAAAACAATGCGGTCGCCTGTGACAACGCTACCGAGTGTGGCGCGTAAATGGCAGCGCAAACGACGCGGTGAGTCATCGCTGTTATCAAGTGTTTCTACTTGCACTTGTTTGCCGTGGTGGGCTATTACTAGCCCCGCTTGCTCTGAGCCTAGTTGTTTTCCATCTGGTGCGGCTACTGAGGTGTCTAACCGTTGGGACTGGCGTTCGCGAATGCGGTCGACTTGACGCTTGCTTAATCTTCGTTTGGCCATGGGTTAGTGTTGCTCTTGGCAGTGGGGCATAGGGTTCTTCACGGTTGTGGTGCATGCGAAATTAAAAGCTAAATTAAATTGCCTATTCACCCCAGTATAAGTAACCGCTGCATAGCCGAGGGGCCGAGCGAGCTGCTAAACTGAGATTTTGGCTATTGTAGTGGAAAATACGATGACAATCAGCGATAACAACCTAATTTGGATTGATTTAGAAATGACCGGTCTGGTACCCGACCGCGATGTAATCATAGAAATTGCCACCATAGTGACCGACGCGCAGTTAAATGTGCTCGCAGAAGGCCCAATGCTAGCCATAGCGCAGCCCAAAGCGGTGATGGATGGTATGGATGAATGGAATACCAATCAGCACGGTAAATCGGGTTTAACAGAGCGCGTTTTAAATAGCGCTGTTAGCACCGCGATGGCCGAGCAACAAACTATCGAGTTTTTGCAGCAGTGGGTGCCAGCAGGTAAATCGCCCATTTGCGGTAACTCGATAGGTCAAGATAGACGCTTTTTAGCGCGTTATATGCCGCGTTTAGAGGCGTATTTTCACTACCGCAATTTAGATGTAAGTACACTTAAAGAGTTAGCTGTACGCTGGAAGCCCGAAGTGTTGAACGGCTTTACAAAAAAAGGCGCACACTTGGCGCTAGACGATATTAAAGACTCTATTGCTGAACTTAAGCACTATCGTGAGCATTTTATTAAGTTGTAATGTATTTCCTTTCCTCGTACGTTGCGATCTAGCGGCTTGATCGCAACGTTGTTAATTGTTTTGTCGTAATATTTCTGTGCTGGGCAGCGCTTAGCATGGTGTCGATGTAATTTATTCTAGTTGGTGTGTTGTGCGTAATTATTGGCAGTTCTTACAGCAGGGCTGGCCCTTGCTCGTTTTTGGTTTTCTCGCCGTTTTCTTTGGCAATTTTGGCCAATCTTTTTTTATTAGTTGGTACGGCGCTGCAATTCAGGCGGATCTTAACTTAAGTGCATCAACCTACGGTGCAGCTTATTCCTTTGCAACCTTGGTGTCGGGTTCGGCATTAATGTTTGTAGGCGGCTGGATTGATAAATGGTCGCTGCGGCGATTTGCCAGTACCGTGGCTTTGGGGCTTTTTGTTGGCTGTTTAACGCTCGCGTTTACGCACAATATTGTTTTGTTGGTGATTGGTTTTTTTCTTGTGCGTTTATTCGGACAGGGTTTGTTCCCCCATACGGGTATAACCACAATGGCGCGCAGCTTCGATAAAAACCGAGGTAAGGCGCTAAGTATTGCAACAATGGGTGTGCCTGTGGGCGAGGTAATACTGCCTATTTTAGCAGTGTTGTTTATAGCTAAATTCGGTTGGCAAATGAGCTGGGCGGCATTCGCGTTACTTATTCCCGTTGTGTTTATTCCTTGTATGCTGTTTGTTGTGCGCCGGGCACACCAGCTTGGTTTGCAGGTAGACTCAGAGATAAAAGCGCAAAGTTTAGAAGCGAGCGTAAAAGACCAACCAGCTACCCAAGCTGTGGGGCGCAAGCAGGTACTAAGGGATTATCGTTTTTGGTTGGCTTTGCCGGTAATGCTCTCTGGTCCATTTGTGGTAACTGGGGTGTTTATTCATCAAGGTTTTATTCTTGCACAAAAACAGTGGAGCCCCGAATGGTTTGCCGCGTGCTTTATTTTTTATGGTGTTGTGCACGGTTTAGGTTCAATGGGGGTGGGCTTTTTAATTGATCGCTTTAGCGCAACTCGATTACTGCCATTCAAAGCGCTGCCAATTGTATTCGCCTTGCTGTTACTTGCTTTCGCTAATGGGCCTTGGGTGGCTTGGGCAATGCTTGGTTTACTTGGCGTTTCAATTGGTTGCGGTGGCCCAATAGGTGCCGCTTTGTGGGCCGAGGTTTACGGCACCGAGAAGCTAGGCGCAATTCGTTCTATGACGAGTTCGTTCGCAGTTTGGTCTACAGCGGTTAGTCCTATTTTATTTGGCGTGTTAATTGATAACGGTATGAGTATTCAGGCGCTTATGTCTGGTGTGGCGGTTTATGTGTCTGCCGCAACGCTTATGGGGTATATGGCCTATCGCGTAAAAAAGTAAGGTTATTTAAATAACAAAAAGCCCGCATTCACGGATGTTAATGCGGGCCTTTTAATTCTTTCAGTTTTTTAAATATTTAAGTGCTGTGCTAATTACTGCTGGTATTGGAAGCTAGTTTGTAAGCGTATATCGCTTACTGATGCGCCCAATAGCACATTAAATTTACCTGTTTCTGCAAGCCAGTCGTTGCTGTTTTCATCCCAAAATGAAAGGGCGCGTTTATTAAGCGTAATATTTACCGCTTTGCTTTCACCCGGCTTTAAAAACACTTTTTGGAAACCTTTAAGTTCTTTTGCTGGGCGTTCTACGCTTGCTTGCTCGTCATGCAAATACAGTTGTACAACTTCAGCGCCGGCCACTTTGCCAGTATTGGTAATGGTTGCGCTTACGGTGACGGTTTGGTCGCCTTTAATGTTCGCGCTAGAGAGCTTTATATTGTTGTACTTAAACTGGGTATAAGACAAACCATGACCGAACGGGAATAGCGGCTCGATGTTTTGTTTTTCGAACCAGCGGTAACCAATAAACACGCCCTCGGTGTAGAGTGATTCAACAGGGTTGTAATCATTCAGTGCGATTGGAGCAGTATCTTCCAGTGCCTTTGGTAAAGTTATTGGCATTTTGCCGCTGGGGTTGGTATCGCCAAATAGCATATCGGCGTAGGCGTTACCGGCCTCCATACCGCCATACCAGCCCCACACAATAGCTTTAGCTTTATCGGCCCACGGCATTTCTACAGCAGAGCCTGCAATTAAAAATACAACCGTGTTCGGGTTTGCAGCTAATACTTTGCTAATAACTGGGTCTTGATGGTTAGGCAGCTTCATGTGAGGGCGGTCAATTGCTTCGCGGTCGTCGCCGTGGGTTAGGCCGCCAAAGTAAAACACTACATCCGCTTTTTTCGCGGCGGCTATGTATTCTTTTTCTGCGGTAAATAAATCTCCCGGTGCATCCCAGCCCAAGGTAAAGTTTTTATTGCCGCTGTATAAAATTTCGAAGCTGTATGTTTCACCGCCGTTGAGGGCGATTTTTTGGGTTACTACATCGCCGCTAGTGCTGCTATGTTTTACTGTGGTTTTACCGTTAATTTTTAATTCGAAATCGCCCATCACCGATGTTTTGAGTGTGTGCTCGCCCGATTTTAACGGTTTAATTGTGGCGGTCATGGTGACGTATTCTTTAGTCGTGCCTGCAGGCGAAGAATAAGCCGAATCAACAATGGCGGAGTCGCCAATAGCTTGGGTGCGCGCAGCATCCGAGTAACGCACCATGTTCCATGCAGGTGTGCCGGTCCAGTGACGAGAAGTAACATAATCACTGGCGATAGGCATTAACACACCGTCATAGCGTGCGCGCATAACGGTAATGTTTACATTATCTCCCAGCTTCTGTTTTAACCCTTGTAACGGGGTTATTTCATAAAGTGCTGGCACTTCTGACGAGCCACCGCCTAAACCGTGCACTTTGTCTGCGTTGGGGCCAAGCACCAATACGTTTTTAATTTTGTTTTTATTTAGCGGCAGAATGTTTTCATTTTTTAGTAGCACAATACCTTCAGATGCAATTTTGCGTGCAGCTTCGTGATGCTTGGCAGTATTGCGCTCACCAGATAAGCGGTATTTGTCCATCATGCCTATGCTGAGTTGCACGCGCAGTATGCGACGAACTTTATCATCAAGTACTGACTCTGGAATGCTGCCCGCTTTAATCATGTCGATCATTGGTTGGGCAAGCATGTAGTCGTCGTAGCTATCTACATTTGTACCCATTTCGATATCGAGGCCGTTAACAGCGGCATCGTAAGTGTTGATATCTACGTTCCAGTCTGTGAGTAACACGCCTTTGTAGCCCCATTCGCCTTTTAGAATATCCATTACTAAATGTTTGCTTTGGTTGGCGTTGGTACCGCGAAATTCATTGTAGGCCCCCATTATGGTGTGCACGCCCGCTTCTTTAACGGCGGCTTCGAAGGCGGGTAAATACACTTCGCGTAATGTGCGTTCATCGGGTTTGGCGTTTACGCCGGTGCGATTCAGCTCTTGATTGTTAAGCGCGAAATGTTTGATACAGGCGGCCACGTCATTTTCTTGAATGGCTTTAATTTCTGCCACAGCAAGACGTGATGCCAAGAAGGGGTCTTCACCCATATATTCAAAGTTACGACCATAAAGTGGCAGGCGAGCTAAGTTTACGCCTGGGCCTAATATTACATCTTTACGGCGGTGGCGAGCTTCTGCGCCGAGTACATCGCCGTGAAGGGCAGCTATTTCGGGGTTCCAGCTGGCGGCTACGGTAGTAAGCGGTGGTAAGTAAGTGGAGTTGTCATCTGTCCAGCCTGCTGGTGCCCAGCCGTGGCGTTCGATTTGATAGCGCACGCCGTGGGGGCCATCAGACATCCACATTTCGTGAATGCCTAGCCGCTCGATAGAGGCGATAGAGAATTTGCTGTTCGCATGAACCAAAGAGGCTTTTTCTTCTAGTGTTAATAGTGGCAGCAGGCGTTCAACTTCGGCTTCAACTTTTGCCAAGCGCGCTTCGCGAGCGGCTTGGTAGCTAATGTGGTTATCATTTGTCGCCGCGGGCTCTTTTACATTGCACGCAGCAATATTTAGCGCCAAAGCAACCAGAAAGAGGTGTTTAAGGTTCATGTTCATACTTCTTTTGAGTTGAGTGTTTTTTAAGCTTAGCAGCATATTTTAAGTGCAGCTTGGATGATGTATGGGCCTGTTGCCCGTAGTTGATGACGAAGTATAGAGGGGAGGGGGTTAATAAAAGGTTATGAGCGTGAGGCCTAAGCTTGTGCTTTGATTTTGCGCTTGCGTTTGCGATCTGGGTTTTGCAGTTGCTTTATCGCCCAGTGGATATGCTCGGCTACAAGCGGGGTGCTGGTGTGAAGCTTTTGTTTAAGTATATCAATGGTTTCGGGAGAGCTAGGGCCGTTGCCTATGCCTACCGCTAAATTGCGTTGCCATTTTTCAAAGCCAATTCTACGAATGGCCGAGCCTTCAGTATTTTTTAGAAAGGTTGCCTCGTCCCAGCTAAACAGCGTGTTAAGTTTCGCCGCTTCTAGCCCGTGGCGCGGGTGAAAGTCTTTCTCGTCCGTGGGGGTGGCGTATTTATTCCACGGGCAAATGGCTTGGCAGTCGTCACAGCCAAATACTCGGTTGCCTATGGGCTCGCGAAACTCTTCTGGAATGGGGCCTTTGTTCTCAATGGTAAGGTAAGAAATACAGCGTTTAGCGTCGAGCGTGTAAGGGGTTGGAAAGGCATCTGTTGGGCATACCTTTAAGCATGCTGTGCAGTCGCCACACAGATTTTCTGCGGTTTGTGTTTCCACGGGTAGAGGCAGGTTGGTAAATAGCTCCCCCAAGAAGAAGTAGCTGCCCGCGTGACGGTTAATGATAAGAGTGTGCTTGCCTGTCCAACCTAGGCCGGCTTTTTCTGCGAGTGGTCGCTCCATTACTGGGGCGCTATCTACAAATGGGCGCTGGCTTAGAGGTACATCTATTTGGTTTTCGACCGCCCACGCTTCAATTTTTTTTGCCAGAGTTGCGAGGCGCTTGCGAATAAGCTTGTGGTAGTCGCGGCCCAGTGCATAGCGCGATACGTACGCAGTATCTGCAGATTTAAGAATTTTAATTTGGTTGGTATCGGGGGGCAGGTAATCTAAGCGCACCGATATAATTCGACAGGCACCCGGGTGCAGTTTTTCTGGGTCTAAACGCAAATCGGCGTGCTCCGCCATCCATTCCATCGAACCCTGATACCCCGCTGCGAGCCACGCACGAAAACGATCTTCTTGATTAGATAGGTCCGTATCGGTAATGCCTGCCTGCTGGAAGCCAAGTTCACGACTCCACTCTTTTATCAGCTGCGCGAGTGTATGGAGTGGCTGGTTCATAGCGTGCTTTATTGCCAGTGTTGAGGGTTGTGGTAACGATTATGATTTGCACAGCGCTATAACCCTTACGAGTAGTGCCGTATAATCGCCAACAATATGTCTAGGCCGCCAAGTATACGCGTAAAAACCTAGGCTCAAAATGTAATAACGCATTTGGTTAGCTAACGGCTGGCCAAATAGTCATTTAATGAATAGTGATCTCCTATGACCGCACCAGAACTTCCCACCAGTTTGTACACCAGTGAACAAGTCAAACAGTTAGATGCCCTCGCCATTGAGCAAGCAAATATTGCCGGTATTGTACTTATGAAGCGCGCCGGTCGCGCAGCATTTGAATTACTGCTAGAACAATGGCCCCAAGTAGAGTCTGTAGTAGTGCTATGTGGTGCCGGTAATAATGGTGGCGATGGCTATGTTATTGCGGCTTTGGCTGCGCAGAAAAAACTGAATGTACACGCTGTGGCGATAGCAGACCCTGCTGGCCTAAGCGGTGACGCACTTAAGGCGTACAACTACGCCCAGCAGGAAGGCGTAACGGTTATAGCCGGTTCTGAGTTAAATACGGTTCAAATTGATGCTAGTACGGTAATAGTTGACTCGCTGTTTGGCACTGGCTTATCGCGCGAAGTAGAGGGCGATTATAGTCGTGCAATAGCTTGGGCAAATAATTCCGCAGCCCCAGTATTAGGGGTAGATTTGCCTTCTGGCTTGTGTGGCAATACCGGAAAAGTGTGGGGCGACGCAATAAAGTGTGCGGCGACTATTACATTTATTGGTGTAAAACGCGGTTTGTTAACCGGCCGAGGCCCAGCCTTTACCGGTGATGTGTATTTTGATGACCTAGGTGTACCCGCTTCCATATATGACGCCATTAAACCCGAGGTTACACGCACATCGCGCTTGGCGCTTATGCCAAGCTTGCCAGAGCGCGAAGCCGACGCTCATAAAGGGCAGTTTGGCTATGTGTTAGTAGTAGGTGGTGATGTGGGTATGGGTGGCGCTGCCGCTATGGCAGGCGAAGCTGCTGCGCGCACGGGGGCAGGGTTAACGGGTATTGCTACCCAGCCCATTCATGTTGCGCCTATTCTCGCCCGTTGCCCAGAGCTTATGGTAATAGGTGTGGCGTCAGGCCAGGCTATCGAGCCTGTATTGGCTAAACCAACGGTTGTTGTATTGGGCCCAGGCCTTGGGCGTGACTCGTGGTCGGAGCAAATGCTGCAGCAAGCAACACTTACAGACTTACCCTTGGTAATGGATGCCGACGCATTGAATTTGTTGGCAGAAGGGCGCGTAGTGCGAAAAACGCAACGCGATAACTGGGTGCTAACGCCGCACCCAGGAGAGGCGGCGCGCCTACTAGACTGCTCTGTGGCAGAAATTCAAGCCGATAGGTTTGCCGCAGCCCGCGCTATTCAAACTAAATATGGCGGTGTAGTCGTTTTGAAAGGCGCTGGAACCATTATTGCCGGTGCGGATCAATTAGTGGTGGCGAATGTTGGCAACCCAGGAATGGCAACCGGTGGCATGGGCGACGTACTTAGTGGCGTGATTGGCGCCTTGATTGCGCAGGGTTTAACCTTATTTGAAGCTGCTCAGTTGGGCGTGTGCGCCCACGGTGATGCCGCCGATTTGGCCGTGCAAGAAGCGGGTGTGCGTGGTGTAATGGCGACCGATTTAATTCCATTTATTAGGGAGTTGTTAAACTAGTGGTGCAGGCGTTAGTCGAAAAAGAAATTTACCTGGTAAACGAAGAGGCAACCGTAGCGCTAGGTGCTGCGCTGGGGAAGATGATTCCCGCAGGAGCAGTCATATTTTTAGATGGCACCCTTGGCGCGGGCAAAACCACTTTTTGCCGCGGAGTGCTGCATAGTTTTGATTATTCAGGTCCGGTTAAAAGCCCTACCTATACATTGGTCGAGCCATATGAATTAGCCCAGCGCACCATTTACCATTTCGATTTGTACCGGCTTGGCGACCCTGAAGAGCTAGAATATATGGGGATTCGCGATTACTTTAGTGCAGAAGCAATTTGTTTAATCGAATGGTTTGAAAAGGGCGAAGGTGTTTTGCCTCAAGCGGATATTCTGGTTAAGGTAGTGCCCAGTGGGGAGGGCCGTAGCGCTACACTTTGTGGGCTAACAACAAATGGCATGAATTGGGTGGATAACATAAATGAATAAAAGCTGTGGAAGCTTTACCAATATTCGCTAACGATTAATTATACAAATAACGTCACAACGAAGGACGCACTTATCGTGGGTTACAGGTTTAAAATCGCATTTTGCCTAGTACTAATGCTTGTTAGCCAATGGTTAATGGCGGCAGACGTTAAGGGTGTACGTGTTTGGCGCGCACCAGATAACACACGTTTGGTGTTCGATTTAACTGGGCCTGTTGAGCATAAAATATTTACCTTGGATTCCCCCGCAAGACTAGTTATTGATATAGAAAACGCCAAGTTCGCAGCCAATACCGACGGCCTAGACTTTAGCGGCTCGCCTATTGGCAAAATGCGCTATGGCAAACGCAACCAAACCGATTTACGCGTTGTACTCGATTTACAAACAGAGGTAAAACCACGAAGTTTTGCACTGTTAGCGCTTGCCGACAAGCCAGATAGATTGGTAATAGATTTATACGATGAAGGTACTGCTACCGTAAAAACAGTCCAAACCGTTGCCAAAGCACCGGAAAGCAAGCGCGATATCGTCATTGCCATTGATGCTGGCCACGGCGGTGAAGACCCTGGCGCACTGGGGCCAAAGCGTGTTCGCGAAAAAGATGTAGTACTTAAAATTGCACAAGAGTTAGCGCGGCTCATAGATAGCGAACCCGGGTACAAGGCGCAAATGGTGCGAACAGGTGATTACTACATTCCACTGCGTGCGCGCCGCAATAAAGCCCGAGAAATACGCGCAGATTTATTTATTTCTATTCATGCCGATGCATTTAAAAACCCCAAAGCGAAAGGCGCGTCAGTATTTGCTCTATCTCGTCGCGGGGCTACCAGTGAGACAGCTCGTTTTCTTGCGTCAAAAGAAAATGAAGCGGATTTAATTGGCGGTGTGGGCGATGTGAGCCTCGATGATAAAGATGAAATGTTAGTGGGTGTGTTGGTGGATTTATCCATGAATGCAACTCTTGCTAACAGTTTGAACGTGGGTGATCGCGTGCTTAAACAAATGGGCGCAATTACCAAGCTTCACAAGCACCAAGTCGAGCAGGCGGGTTTTGCTGTTTTGAAATCGCCAGATGTACCATCTATTCTGGTAGAAACAGGGTTTATATCAAACCCCGACGAAGCGCGAGCGTTAAGCACCGATAGCCACCGCAAAAAATTGGCCACAGCAATTTTTAACGGTGTTAAAAGTTATTTTTACGATGTGCCACCGGCCGATTCTTACGTGGCTTGGAAAAAGCACGGCGGCAAAGGTTCTGGTGGCAGTGCTGCCACGGTTGAGCACATAATCGCTAGAGGTGATACCCTCTCATCTATTGCCAAGCGCTACCGCACAACCGTGGCGCAGCTTTTAGAAGCTAATGGCTTAAACAATACAAACATCAAAGTTGGCCAAAAGCTAACCATTCCTACAAGTTAATATGCCTGAAATTAAAAAGCTTAGCCCGCGATTGGCTAACCAAATTGCCGCTGGTGAAGTGGTAGAGCGCCCTGCATCTGTTATTAAAGAACTGGTAGAAAACAGTGTGGATGCCGGTGCAAAACAGCTGGATGTAGAAATCGAAAACGGTGGCGTAAAGTTAATGCGCGTGCGCGATAATGGGTGCGGCATAGGTAAGAACGACTTGCCCTTAGCTCTTAGCCGTCACGCTACCAGCAAAATTTATCACTTAGATGATTTAGAAGCCGTTGGCACTTTGGGGTTTCGCGGTGAGGCGTTGGCCAGTATCAGTTCTGTTGCACGGTTGAAATTAACCAGCAACGACGGCCAGCAAGATACTGCTTGGTGTGCGCAGGCCGAGGGGCGCGATATGGAGGCGGAACTCTCGCCTGCAGCTCATCCGCAGGGCACCACCGTAGAAGTGCGCGATTTATTTTTTAATACCCCTGCGCGCCGTAAATTTCTACGCACAGAAAAAACAGAATATTCACGTATAGAAGATATTTTAAAACGCATTGCGCTATCGCGTTTTGAGTTGGGCTTTAGCTTAAAAAATAACGGCAAGGTTGTGCACAACTGGCGCCCAGCAAATAGCTTGGCCGAGCAAGAGCGTCGCGTTGCGCAAATTTGTGGCCCTGCGTTTATGGAAAACGCCGTGCATGTAGATATTAATCGCACCGGTTTGCGTTTGTGGGGGTGGGTGGCGTTACCTACTTTTTCACGCAGTCAGGCAGATTTACAGCACTTTTATGTTAATGGTCGGGCGATTAAAGACAGACTAGTGGCGCACGCGGTTAAACAGGCCTATCAAGATGTGTTGTATCACGGCCGTCACCCCGCTTATGTGCTGTATTTAGAGCTAGACCCAGCCAATGTGGATGTGAATGTTCACCCCACTAAGCACGAAGTAAGGTTTCGCGACGGCCGCTTAGTGCACGACTTTTTGTTTAGCAGCCTGCACAAAGCGCTTGCGGATGTTCGCCCCTCGGCAGAGCAGCCTGTTACTTATCAGCAGCCTTCTATTGCCTCTTTATCGCAACAGCAGCCAGTGCAGTCCGCATTGGGCTTGGCGGGCACCAGTAACGCTGCATCGAATGGCGCGGGTAGTTACCATTCAAGTTCGACAGCTAATTACTCAACGGCGTACTCGCCTGCTAATGTGGGTAATGTAAGCGAGCAAATTACTCAATACGCAAACTTAACCTCGCCAACGGGGTCACCTTCAAACCTGCAGTACACCAATTCGTCGCAAACTCCGGTGAACAATTTGCAGGAAGATAACGCCGAAATACCACCGCTAGGCTACGCAATAGCCCAGTTAAAGGGTATTTATATTTTGGCCGAAAATGCCAACGGCTTGATAGTGGTGGATATGCACGCGGCGCACGAACGCATTACCTACGAGCGATTAAAGCAGCAATTCGACCACGAACAACTGGCCTCTCAGCCGCTGTTAGTACCACTGTCTATGGCCGTTAGCGAAAAAGAAGCTGCCCTGGCTGAAGAGAGCGCGAGCTTATTTGCTCGTTTAGGGTTTACGGTAGAAACGGCGGGGCCAGAAACCATTTTAATTCGACAGGTGCCGGTAATTCTAAACCGCGCAACAGTCGAAGATTTAGTGCGCGATGTGCTTGCCGATGTAATCGAGTACGGTACCAGCAGTCGGATTGAGCACAATATTAACGAAATTTTATCGACAATGGCCTGTCACGGCTCAGTGCGCGCCAATCGCAAATTAACTATCCCCGAGATGAACTCTCTATTGCGCGATATGGAAGCCACAGAGCGCAGTGGGCAATGTAACCACGGTAGGCCAACTTGGTCGCAAATGACATTAGCGCAGCTAGATAAACTCTTTATGCGGGGGCAGTAAGCCATTGGCTGAATCAAATAAAGAGCTAGTCGACCGCTTAAGCGCGCCAAGAGGCGATCGAAAGCCTTTAGCTATTGCGTTGGTTGGGCCAACGGCTGCAGGTAAAACAGATTTAGCTATTGCGCTACACCAACAGTTGGGCGCCGAAATTATTAGCGTAGATTCCGCTATGGTGTACCGCGATATGAATATCGGTACTGCCAAGCCAACTGCTAGTGAACTGGCATTAGCTCCTCACCGTCTTATTGATATACGCGATCCTGCGGAAGCATACTCGGTAGCAGATTTTTGTCGCGATGCTAAAGCTGAAATAGAATCGATACATTCGCAAGGTAAAATACCGGTACTTGCGGGCGGTACAATGATGTACTTTAAAGCGCTGCTGGAAGGCCTATCCGACATGCCTGCTTCAGACCCAGCCGTGCGTGCACAAATAGATAAGCGCGCGAGCGAAGAGGGCTGGCCTGCACTGCACAGCGAGCTGGCAAGTGTTGACCCAGAAACCGCTGCCAATATTCATCCCAATCATTCCCATCGCATATCGCGCGCGCTGGAAGTGTATGTAATTTCGGGCAAGCGCATGTCGGCGTGGCGGGGCCAAGCCAATAACGGGTTAATTGATACATACGATTGGGTGCAAATATGTGTAGCGCCGCGAGAGCGAACACTTCTTCACCAAAGAATTGCCCAGCGTTTTGATATGATGTTGGAACAAGGCTTTATTGACGAGGTCAGAGCTTTGTATAGCCGCAACGACCTGAATGTAGATATGCCGTCTATTCGTGCGGTGGGGTACCGCCAAGCGTGGGATTACCTTGCGGGCGTATCCAGTTATGACGAAATGCGAGAAAAAGGCATAGCCGCCACCCGCCAATTGGCAAAACGGCAATTTACTTGGTTACGCAGTTGGCAGGGGCTCGAATGGATCTATACTCAAGATGAAGACGCTAATTTGCTTTCTTCTGAAGAAATTGTGAATAAAGCCTTGAATTATTTGGCCAAAAGAACAATATAATGAACCGTCAGTTCTAATTACGCTTTTTTTACCTCCGCTAGCCGTTTTGGCGCGTTTTATTCCCCTTTTTGGGGCGCGACCAACCGATTCGATAGTTTGGTGGGTATTACTTACTTATATTCTTAAAGGAGAATAAACATGTCAAAAGGGCACAGCTTACAAGACCCTTACCTCAACGTCCTGCGCAAAGAGCGCATTCCTGTATCCATCTACCTTGTAAATGGAATCAAGTTGCAAGGACAAGTAGAGTCATTTGACCAGTTTGTAGTTTTATTGAAAAACACCGTAAGCCAAATGGTTTACAAGCACGCTATATCCACTGTTGTTCCCTCTCGTCCAGTTCGCGTTCCTTTATTGAATGCAGATGGCACGTCCGCAGAGGACGAAAACGGGGGTTAATCGGAGTTTTCTTTGTTTTTTGATAGACCTGAATCCGGTGAGCTAGCTGTTCTAGTTCACCTGGAAATTTCCCAAGCAGAACAGTCTGAAGATCCTCGAGAGTTTGAAGAACTCGTCCTCTCGGCCGGTGGCGACCCCGTAGACTTCCTAACCGGTAGTCGATCAACCCCCAGCTCCAAGTACTTTGTTGGAACGGGTAAGTTGGAAGAGCTGCAGGCCATGGTTAAGCAGCACAATGCTGAGTTAGTGATATTCAACCATCAACTTACTCCCAGCCAAGAGCGCAATATAGAGCATGCGCTCGGCTGTCGTGTGCTTGACCGAACCGGATTAATTCTAGATATTTTTGCCCAGCGCGCCCGCACTCATGAAGGTAAACTTCAGGTGGAGCTGGCGCAGCTGCAGCATATGTCTACTCGATTAATTCGCGGGTGGACTCACTTGGAGCGCCAGAAAGGCGGCATAGGCATGCGGGGGCCGGGTGAAACCCAGCTCGAAACCGACCGCCGGCTTCTTCGCGCCCGTATAAAATCTATTCACAAACGTTTAGATCGCGTACGCAAGCAGCGCGAGCAAGGCAGACGCGCGCGCAATCGAGCAGAAATTCCTACGCTTTCTTTGGTGGGTTACACCAACGCCGGCAAATCTACGCTGTTTAACGCCATTACAGATGCCGGTGTATACGCCGAAGACAAGCTATTCGCTACCTTAGACCCCACCATGCGTCGCATCGGCTTGCGTGATGTTGGCCCAGCAATATTGGCCGATACCGTAGGTTTTATTAGCAATTTGCCCCACCGTTTAGTGGAGGCGTTTCGCGCTACCTTAGAAGAGGCTGCAAGTGCTGATATTCTTCTGCACGTAGTGGATGCCGCCGATGACGAGCGCGCGCGCAATATTGAACAGGTTAAATTAGTGTTGAACGAAATTGGCGCTGGCGATTTACCGGTGTTAATGGTGCACAACAAAATAGACTTGCTATCCAATGTTGATGCGCGAATAGATCGTGATGATTTAGGCAAGCCCGTTGCCGTGTGGCTGTCGGCGCAGTCTGGTGCGGGTATAGAGCAATTGATGGAGGCAATAACAGAGCTTCTATCCGATAACATTGTTCACCAAAAAGTATTGTTGCCAGCATCAATGGGGAGCTTGCGGGCGCGCTTGTACCGCCAAAACGCAGTGGTTGGCGAAAGTCACCAAAGCGATGGTACATGTGTTATCGAAATACGATTGCCCGAGGCGGATTTGCATCGTATGCTTTCGGCCGAAAGTCTCACCATCAACGATTTGTGTTGGGCGCAGGACGACGACCAAGCTTCAAGTGTTGTCGCCGGCTAACGTATTCCATCAAAACTTAAAATCAATTACATAAATAACGGAGAAACCTATGGCCTGGAATGAACCGGGTGGTAACAACGATAAAGACCCTTGGGGTGGAAATCGTGGTAACGACGGCCCACCGGACCTAGACGAAGTTATACGTAACTTTCAAAACAAAATAAGCGGCTTATTCGGCGGTAAAGGTGGCGGAAACGGCACCAATAATGGACGCAACGAAGGTGGCTTTAATGGCACTATTCTTATTTTCGCGTTAGTTGTTGTGGCTATTATTTATGTGTTTGCCGGTATTTATCAGGTAGACCAAAAAGAGCGCGCTGTAGTATTGCACCTCGGTAAATATAGCGAGACTAAAGGCCCAGGCTTGCACTGGAACCCACCGTTAATCGACTCTGTAAGCAAAGTGGATTCACTGAGTTTGCAGGAGTGGAGCACGGGTCAACAAATGCTTACCAAAGATTTGAATATTGTGGATATTCGTATGTCTGTTCAGTATTCACGTATCGATCCTAAAGCTTACCTTTTAGAAGTGCGTGACCCAGAGATGAGCTTGCAGCAAGCGGCCAACAGTGCCTTGCGCCATGTGGTTGGTTCATCACCTATGCACAACGTGCTTACCGAAGGCCGTGAGCAAATTGCAGTTGAAGTACGTGAGCTGTTGCAATTGTATTTAGATAACTACAAAACCGGCATCAACGTTGACAAGGTGAACATCGAAGAAGCCGATCCCCCCAAAGAGGTTCAATCTGCGTTTGATGATGTGAGTAAGGCGCGCGAAGACGAAGAGCGTCTTCAAAACGAAGCTCAAACCTATGCCAACGGTATTATTCCTAAGGCGCGTGGTGAAGCTCAGCGTGTTATCGAGCAAGCTACAGCTTATAAAGAGCAAGTTATCGCACAGGCAGAGGGTGAGGCGAAGCGTTTTGAATACTTGTTAGCTGAGTATAAAAAGGCTCCAGAAGTTACCCGTCGTCGTTTGTACATAGATACTGTGCAAGAAGTGATGGAAAACAGCTCCAAGGTAATGGTGGATGTTGAGGGCGGTAACAATATGTTCTACATGCCTCTCGATCAGATAGTTAAGGCTACGCGTACTTCAACCGCTAAGGCGGCTACACCGCAAGACGTGGACGCGATAGTGGACCAAGTAATGAATCAATTGCGCAGCGAAGCAGCGGCACAGCAATCTCGTCGCAGGGAGTTACGTTAATTATGAATGCTAAAACATTGTTTATATTGGCCACCTTAGCAATTGTCGCAATTGTTGCGTCTAAATCGCTGTATGTGGTGAACGAAACTCAGCGCGCGGTACTGTTAAAGTTTGGTGAGGTGGTTGAGTCAGATTTACAGCCGGGCTTACACGCTAAAGTGCCCTTGATGCACCAAGTTAAGATTTTTGATGCGCGAGTACTTACGTTGGATTCTCGTGCGGCTAAGTTTCTTACCGTAGAGAAGAAAGCAGTAGAGGTGGATTCATTTGCCAAGTGGAGAATTGTAGATGTAAGCCGATTCTATACCTCTACCAACGGTGACGAGATACGTGCACAGCGCTTACTCGAGCAGCGTATTAACGAAGGTTTACGGAACGAGTTCGCGCAGCGTTCACTGCAAGAAGTGGTGAGTGGCGAGCGTGCAGTGTTGATGACCAACTTAACCGAACAGCTTAACGGCTTCACCAAAGAATCTTTAGGTGTAGAAGTTGTCGATGTTCGCGTGAAGAAAATCGACCTGCCGAATACGGTGAGTGGGCCTATCTTTAGTCGTATGGCTGCTGAGCGTCAGCGTGAAGCGCAAGAGCACAGAGCGAAAGGTGGTGAGCAAGCTGCCATCATTCGGGCGGATGCCGAGCGTCAAAAAACTATCCTCGAAGCGCAGGCGTATAAAGAGTCTGAATTACTGCGCGGTGAGGGCGATGCGAAAGCGGCTGCTATTTATGCATCTGCTTACGACAAAGACCCAGAGTTCTATGCGTTTGTTCGCAGCCTTACAGCTTACCGCAGCACCTTTAGCGGCAAGCAAGATGTATTGGTGTTATCACCTGAAAGTGAGTTCTTTGAGTACTTCAACAGTACAAATAAGAAAAAGTAAAGCGTAAAAAGTTGGCTAAGGCTATTTTTTAAGCTGTTTACCCGCGTTCACTTCGTGGTAAAATAAGGAAACCGGCTAACACAAGCCGGTTTTTTTATGCCGCCGATTCATGTTGGCGGACAAAGGTGCGCAAATAGCTTTGTGCCAAAGGCTTTAGCAGCTAAAAGCTACAGAATATGTGGGAAGAAATCGCAAAAGCAGCGTGCCTAATCTTGGTAATCGAGGGCATTCTGCCATTTTTGTACCCAAATCGCTGGCGAAAGCTGGCGGCTCAGCTCGCCACAGTGGATAATCGCACCCTGCGAATTACAGGCTTGGTGTGTATGTTAACCGGCGCGAGCTTGCTCTACCTTATAAAGTAATTACGGATATAGAATGAAAAAAGTAGATCGTTGGCTATTGCCAGACGGTATAGAAGAAGTTCTCCCCGAGGAAGCAAGCCGAGTAGAAGGTTTGCGTCGACGCTTAGTAGACCTTTTTCAGTCCTGGGGGTACGACTATGTTATCCCACCTATGGTTGAATTTATCGATTCCCTTCTCACCGGTTCAGGTGAAGATGCCTACCTAGATACCTTTAAAATAACCGATCAGCTCTCTGGCAAAACCATGGGTATACGTGCGGATATAACCCCTCAAGCAGCCCGAATGGATGCCCACAGCTTGCAGCGCGAAGGCTTAAATCGCCTTTGCTACGCGGGCCATGTGATGTACACCAAGCCCAAGGGGCCTTTGGCGTCGCGCACGCCTATTCAAGTTGGTGTAGAGCTGTTTGGTGAAAGTGGCCTAGACGCCGATATAGAGGTCATCTCTTTATTGTTAGAAACGCTAGAGGCCGCAGGCCTGCCAGACTTATACATAGATATTGGTCACGTTGGCGTATACCGTGCGCTAATCGAAGAAGCCGGTATTAGCAAAGAGCAAGAAGAAGTGTACTTCGAGCTGCTGCAAGCCAAATCTATAAATAGCATTGAGTCTTGGGTTGCCAATAACATAACCGATGCAAAAATGGCTGAATGGTTATTGGCGTTACCTCGCCTAGCGGGTGGCAATCATATTCTCGCTGAAGCTAAAGCCCTATTTGAAGATGCGCCGGCAGAAGTGTCTGCGGCTATCGACGAGCTCGAAATGATCGACTCTGTGTTAACCGAGCGCTACCCGCATTCCAAGCGTTATTTCGACTTGAGCGAATTGCGCGGGTATCACTATTACACCGGTGTAATTTTTGGCGCATTTGCCCCAGGCCTTGGCAACGCAATCGCCAATGGCGGCAGGTACGATCATGTTGGTGAAGCCTTTGGGCGCGCGCGCGCGGCAACAGGCTTTGCAGCCGATCTTATGTCTATTAGCCGTGTAACCGGCCGCTGTGAGTTAGCCCCTTCTGGTATTTATGTAGAGGATAGCGACGCAGACGGTATCTGGGCGAAGATTAAGCAGCTGCGCGCAAGTGGTGAGCGCGTAGTGTGTGCCCTAGCAGGGCAAACAGCACCATACAAACACCAGCACTGTAATCGTAAATTGATTAAGCAGGGCGAAGAATTCGTAGTAGCGCCGATTAAGTAATTAATCGGCGTTAATTTTTTCAATCACTTAAAAACAATTAAGTGACAAGAGTAACTTTTAAAAGAGCGTTTATTGACAATGGGTAAAAACGTAGTCGTACTAGGCACCCAATGGGGTGATGAAGGTAAGGGTAAAATTGTTGACCTTCTTACAGAAAAAGTAAGCCAGGTGGCACGTTTCCAAGGGGGCCATAACGCTGGCCACACTTTGGTTATCGAAGGTAAGAAAACCGTACTTCATCTTATCCCCTCGGGCATATTGCACGATGGTGTAACGTGCATGATTGGTAACGGCGTGGTGTTATCCCCAGAAGCGCTTATCAAAGAGATAGAAGAGCTAGAAGCCAATGGCGTAGAAGTACGCAGCAAGCTTAAGCTTTCGCCAGCTTGCCCACTTATTTTGCCTTATCACGTAGCGCTAGATTTAGCGCGCGAATCTAAACGTGGTGATGCGAAAATTGGTACCACAGGCCGCGGTATTGGGCCGGCTTACGAAGATAAAGTGTCTCGTCGTGGTTTGCGCTTGGGTGATTTGTTAAACGAGCAGCGCTTTGCTGCTAAGTTGGCCGAAGTATTGGAATACCACAACTTCGCACTTACTCAGTACTACGGTGCAGAGCCAGTAGATTACCAAGAAGTATTAAACAAAGCCTTAGAGTTGGGTGCTCAACTTCGCCCAATGATTGCCGATGTGGTTGATATGCTGCACACCTCGCGCGAAAACGGCGAGCACATCTTGTTTGAAGGTGCACAGGGTAGCCTGTTAGATATCGATCACGGTACTTACCCGTTTGTAACGTCTTCAAATACTACCGCTGGCGGTACAGCAACTGGCTCTGGTTTTGGCCCATTGTATTTAGATTACGTGCTGGGTATTACTAAGGCTTACACCACGCGTGTGGGTTCTGGTCCTTTCCCTACAGAGCTTGAATGTGACGTTGGTAAACATTTAGGTGAAAAAGGTCACGAGTTTGGTGCAACCACTGGTCGTCAACGTCGTACTGGTTGGTTTGATGCTGTTGCAGTTCGCCACGCGGTTCGCATTAATAGCATGACTGGTATGTGCCTTACTAAGTTAGACGTATTAGATGGCCTAAGCGAAGTTAAAATTTGCGTTGGCTATAAAGATAGCAACGGCGCTGTGATTGGTATTCCGTGTGATGCAGAAGGTTGGGCCGATGTACAACCTGTATACGAATCTATGCCTGGTTGGACCGCATCTACAGTTGGCGCTAAAACTATGGAAGAACTCCCCGTTGAAGCGGTAAATTATATTCGCCGTTTAGAAGAGTTGGTAGGTATTCCTGCAGATATTATTTCTACTGGGCCAGATCGTGTAGAGACTATTGTGTTGCGTCACCCATTTGAAGGTTAATTAACCCCTTTGATGTGTGAATAACATGTTTGAATTAGAACCCGGCAATAGCCGGGTTTTTTTGTATTGGACCCAAGTAATTATTTAAGCGTTTAAAAGTTGATTACACATTCAAAAATTCGACTTAGCTCCTGTTCAAACCGTGTATCTTAAGGCACGCTTACCTTGTTTTAATTTCGCTAACCTAACTAGAAAGGCGTTTAACTAGAATGGCTCTCTTTTCAATTCGTGTAACCCGCGTGTATATATTTATATTGTTGGTGCTGGCTTTGCCTGCGTGTGCAGATGGTGCAAGCAACACAAGCAAAGCAAGCAATAATAGTGATGAGCGATATTATGATCTTACTTACCATGTGGTATTACACCCTGAAACCTCATCGGCAAAGGTGCGTATTGAAATCGCCAATGCGCGAGATTTAGTCTGGCTAGATTTTAATATCGACAAAAAATATCACACCAATTTTACCGGTAACGGTGAACTAACCGTTGCGGAAGGTAATGTTAAGTGGGTGCCGCCAGCAAAAGATGCGATGCTTACTTACGATGTAGCCATTAATCGAGCACGTAAAAAAGAATCTGGTGGTAAGCAGTACGACGCTTATATTTCACCGCAATGGGCAATATTTCGCGGGGATGACTTAATTCCATCTGCAAGAGTGAGAGCAAAAAAAGGGGCTAAATCAAAATCTGTGTTAGTGTTTGATTTACCTGAAAATTGGAGCAGTGTTAATTCTGGTTGGCCCAAAGCGTTGGATCACAGTGAAAGCGATGCGTATATTATCGATAACCCTAGTCGACGTTTTGATAGGCCTATAGGCTGGTTTATTGCTGGGGATTTAGGTACGCGACGCGTAAAGCTAGGCGAGACATACCTTTCGGTTAGCGCGCCTAAAGAGAGTGAATTTAGGCGCATGGATATTCTAACCATGCTGACTTTTGTTTGGCCGCAGGTGACCAACACTTTTGAGGTTACCCCCGCCAAAATTCTTATAGTGGGTGCAGGTAAGCCCATGTGGCGTGGCGGGCTTTCGTCTCCTAATTCGCTATATTTACACGAAGACCGCCCTCTAGTAAGTGAGAATGGCACGAGCACTATCTTGCATGAAATATTTCACGTGGTAAGCGGTATTTCTGGGGATAAAAATAACGATTGGGTAGCTGAAGGCTTGGCCGAGTTCTACGCAATAGAGTGGTTGTACCGTGCAGGAGGCTTAACCGACACAAGGCGCAACATTGTATTAGCCGATCTAGAAAAGTGGTCAAAAAATGTAACCACGCTACTAGGTAAAAACTCAACCGGTGAAGTAACGGCAAAGGCGGTACTCTATTTCGAGGAGTTAAACAATAGGCTGCTAAAGAAAAGTAAAGGGTCCGTTAATTTAGATGCGTTTGTAGCGGAGGTGTTTGATAACAAAAAGATAACAGTTGAAACCATCAATACCCTTTGCACTAATTATGAAATTGAATGCCCCGCAGTTACATTTAAAGTTAAGGACTAGGTAGCGGGGCAAGCGGGTCAAACCAATAGTGCTTTATATGTATAGGTGTATTGGGGTGTATAGTTTTATTTTCTATGCGGATTATACTGCGAGTGCTAACGTTTGCGAGAGCGAGCGCTTCTTTTATCATAGGCGAGTTAAATAGCAAATCATCGTAGCTGCCATCTTCTATTGCTAAGTTCATGCCTGTTTTGATTTGCTCGTACAGTAAGGTGTTTTTTGGGTTAACGTAAAAGTACATTGCGAAAGGGTAAATAAGCAAAATATTTGGTTCTACGGCTAAGCTTAAATTGCTGCGCCTTTGTAGTTCTGTCCAGGGTTCATGTATGGCTAGCGCTAAATAGTCAAAGCGTTTTTCATCCAGCATAGACCAAAGGTTGTCACCCTTTACTGCTTTGGTAACGGGGAGGCCGGCATTTTCTAAAATAGCGGTATCGCCCCAGAATTGGCCTTGGCCAGCGGTAAGTTGTTTTAGTTGTTGTAGTGTTGTTATATCGCTGAACTTTTTTTCGTCCCCCGCTTTTATTACAAAAATACGGTGCCCAATTAGACCTTTAAATATAGGGATTCTAATGGGGAGCAACGTTTCTTCTAAAGATGGCGACATGCCTGCCCAAAATACGTCTAGCTTTCCGTTAATAATTTGCTCTGTCATACGGCCTGTGGATAATCGCTCTGGGTAGACCGTAAACAGTGTGCATGCGGTGGTTTTACTTAGAGCAAGCTGCAGCAGGTCATTTATCAAAGCGTCTTTTGGGGTGTCTACGGCAGGTGTAATAACTTTGCCATTTAGCGCTAGGGCGCTATGGCAAAGCGTTAGAAAAACGAATAGCAGTAGCCAGCGATATTTCATTTTAATCTCAGAAATAGGGTGAACAAAGAAAAAAGCAATATACTTGCTTTGTTAATACTCTGTTGAGCGTGCTTGTTTAATAATAGCAGTAGATTTTCTGAGACGTTAAATAGATGTGTGAAATACCACTTAATGCGTTGCATGGGGCGTAAGCCCCATAAAAACGGTTTTAAGCACTTTTAAATAGCTTCAAAATAACTTGGCAGTGGGGTCGAACCAATATTTAGCAACGTCTACAGGGGTGTCGGGGTGCATAGTGGGGTTGGCTATGCGAATAACTGCTCGGTCGGCCACTTTTGCTCGAACCAGTGCGTCTTTTAGCATCGATGAATTGAAAAGCATTTTGTCATAACTGCCATCTTCTATGGCTATGTTCATACCGGTTTCAATGGCTTTGTATAGCTCGGTATTATTTTTATTAACGTAAAAATACATGGCAAATGGATAAGCTAACAGTACGTTCGAATCGACTGTTAAATCTAAATCTGGGCGAGCGTCGATTTCGCTCCAAGGTTCATGCACTGCAAGCGGAAAGTAGTCGAATCGGCCGCCGTCGAGCATGGGCCATAAATTGGCACCTTTTACTGTGGTTGTTACGGGTAAACCAGCTTTCTGCAGTATGTCTGTATCTCCCCAGAAGCGGCCTTGACCGGCAGAAAAATGTTGCAAGTCACTTAATGTTTTAACCGATTTAAAACGGTGCTCATCTCCTCGTCGTATTACAAAAATTCTGTGACCAAGCAACCCTTTAAAAATAGGTATGCGAATTGGTGCCAGCGCTTCTTCAACTTCGGGCGACATGCCAGCCCAAAAAACATCAACTTTATTCGATTCAACGCGTTCTACAAGTCGGCCCGCGCTTAGCTGATTGGGTTGCGCAATATACTCCACATTACTTCCCGTTTTACTTAATGCTAAATCAAGTAATTGGTGAATGAGCATGTCTTTTTCTGTGTCTAAATTGGGTATATTTAGTTGGCCAGTAATGCTTTGGCTGAATACCGGTAAGCTGCCAAGTAAAGTAATTAAAAGTACGAAAGTAGCAATGAGTTTCATAAATTATTATCTCAAAGTCGACGGTGAGAGTAATTGAGCCATACCGGCGGGTAACGTAGTAGGGCCTAGGAAATGTGTATGGAGCCTACCGGGCCTAAACGGTAAGTCGCCGTGAAGCTTAAACTGTTGGAGAAGTATGTTTGCGAAAGATGATGCTGGGCGTTGGACAGGGAAATTAAACTGACCAGTAAACGCATATGCGTACTTCGTTACTGTGTCACCTAGTTGATGCCGCGAAAGAGGCTCTTTCGCGGTGCTAGCTTGATTACAATCACAATTAAACATAAATGGGCTCGTTAAAATTTACATAGCAACATCCATTTATATTTTTCCGGAACACCTAGTTATACTGCTCCGGAATCGCCTGTTTGCTGATAGCTACCTGCATCTAAAACTTGTCGACGCGTTTTAAAAAAGCATAGATAGTTCCAGTTCCAGCTGGCGTCGTACTTGTGGCTTAGCCCCCATTCAATGCCGCTTATAGGGTCGTCGCTATCGCTTTCTGGTCTAAAAAAACCTACTGCTTCTGGTGCGCCTTTTATATGCGACATAATGTCAAAGTTAATGCCGTCTTCTGCCCACTGGCAGGTGTTTTTTTCTGGCCCGTCGGTGGTTAGCATGGTGGCCATTCCACCTTTGTAGGGCCATACGGCAACTTCATGGCCACTATTGGTAATAGGGTTGTATTCGCTTTTGGTGTAGGGCCCAAGTGGCGAGTCGGCAATGGCTACACCGTGTTTTATTTCTCTGCCGCCCATGTTCATGCTTTCGCCCATAGTCTCGCCTTTGTAATACAGGTAGAAACGATTGTTAAAAAACATTAAGCAGGGGTCGTGTACTTTGTGGCTATCGAAACTGCCTTTCTCTTTTACTAAAAATCGATTGTCTTCGTCCGTATCCCAAACGCCGTCATTTTCTGGGCTTAAAATTGGCGCATCGGATTTGGTCCATGGGCCAAAGGGGGAATCGCTGTATGCGATGGCTATATGCTCTAGCGATCGGTTTAAGTAGGGCGCTTTTACCGTTTGATATACAAGGTAGTAGGTGCCGTTATGGCGCAGGACTTCGGGGGTGAACACTGCACGGTCATCATATGCCCCAGCTGCGCCGCGTTGTATGGCAGGGCCAATTTCTTTCCAAGTAATCTTATCTTTAGAGGTGGCGTGCCAAACTTCTGTTTTATCCCATGGGAAGACTTTGTCTTCGGGGTTGTCGCTGCCGAAGCCTACTGTTTCACCTTCGCCCTTGGTGTACCAAACGTGATATTCATCGTCCACCTTTAATACTGCGCTGGGGTCTCGACGAATTACGCCTTCTTCGTAGGCTAAGTCGCCTTTTAGTGGGGTAATATCAAACTCAAACAGCCATTCAGGCCCCTTTTCATCGTAGCCGCGCTCTATGGCTCGCAGGCTAGCTTTACTCAATTTTTTATTTACTTTTGAATCGCTCATATTCTTAGCTTGTTTGATGTTAGAGGTTTATTAAATGGTTTGTTGCAAGGCATTAGGTATTTAACTGATTAATGGCGTGCTGCAATTCTGTTCTGGGGATAATGGCCCCTTTATGTTGTATTACGATGGCGGCCACGCTGGCGGCAAATTCAATGGCCTGCTGTGGAGGCAACCCTTTACTGCGAGCGGCCATTAGGGCCGCGTTAAACGAATCGCCCGCAGCCGTGGTGTCGACAGGTTTGGCTACTGGGGCAACCTCTACCGAAAATTGTGTGTCAGCATTGAGGTAGGTTACGCCGTGTTCCCCATTTTTGATAATAGCTTCTCCGCTGCAAAGGGTCTTAACTAACGCTACAGCACTTTGCATTGAGCTTGTGCCGTAAAGCTTGTTCAAATCGTCTAAGCCAGGGAGTACGACATCACTAACTGCAAACGCCCACTGGTATTCGGCTTTTGTTTCTTCTTTGTTTTGCCACAGCGCTGGCCGGTAGTTGGGGTCGAAGATAACCTGTGTGCCTCGCATTTTTAGCTGTTCGAGCAGCTCGCGCAGTTGCGCTCGTGCGGTGCTATCGAAGATGGCAAGCGTGATACCCGAAAAAAACACTCTGGTTGGTGCTAAATCGGCCAGCAGCGCTGGTTGTTGCTCTAGTAATGCCATAGTGGCGCGTGCAGCCGACTGCGAACGCCAATACTGAAAGCTGCGTTCGCCCTGCGAATCGGTGTGCACCATATATAGCCCTATTGTGCGAGTGGGGTGCTGTAATACAGTGTGAGTACTAACCCCTTCTTTATTGAGGGCTTCTATAAGCTCGTTACTTAACCCGTCTAGGCCCACCGCGCTAAGTAGGCTTACGTCTTCACTATCGCCGGCCAAACGCTTAAGGTACACCGCTGCGCTGTGAGTATCGCCAGCAAACGACTTTCGCAGCAAATCATCGGTGTGATGAGTTAGCTCTACCATGCTTTCGCCAATTATGAGGGTGCTAGTCATTCGCTTCCGTATTCTCTTGTAGTGCTATTAAGGTTCAGTAAGAGATTAGCTGTGAGAGCCTTTATTGTCAACAATATACAATGATGTTTGGCGCGGCTGTGCCAATCCGTCTAAGAAAGCGAGTTATAGGAATATTTTGCAATATTGTTGATTGTATACAAAAATGGCGTTAGGCTATTGCCACTGGAATTAGTTAGTGATTGGTTAAAGGGAGCGGTTTAACGGGGTGTCCTACCTGTTTTGCTCTTGCCCATACAGTGCCGTGGGGCTCCCTTCTTTTTACATTTCCAGTAGGTGTAATACTTCCCCCGTTGGTGTGACTTTGCTCTAATTTTTACCTTTTAGTTAACCTTCTTCGCTAAGCAATTTTTGCCTTTCTGGCGCCTATTTTTATCTCGGGTTTCTCCTAATTGCAGCCTGCGAATTCTAACCCTTTGAAAAATAGACTTATTTTAATTTCATTTTTGATCGCTATTTCCTCAATATTTTTCTGCGCCAAATACCAATTCTGATAGGGGGGTAGTATATCTGAATAATGTTTATAGTAAATTGTATACAAAAATGATATAAAGTTTCTGCTGTCTTCAATAATGTGTTCTGAGCGTTTAAGTAACAGATCGTTGTAATTTATAAAAATAAATTGACTGGCACTTCAAAAGGCTTTTTACAGCCGCATTCAAAGAAAAATTTAAATGTGCATGCACTAATAGTTTGCCATTTGTTATTACACATTTAGCAGTACTTTTTTCTACTTTTGGTGGGCAGCACTTTTGCAAGTGAGTATTTAGTTGCAGGGATAGCGCTTTGCTTTGGCAATACTTGCGCAGAACTCTATGTGATTAACGGAAAAATCACGAGGTTGGAGTAAAACAATAATGAAATTGGACTACCAAAAAAATTCGGAGTCGCTTTTATCATGCGAAATTTAAATAAAAATAAAGTACATATATTGCGAGCAGCAATTGCTGCAAGCATGAGTGTACTGCCACTTGCTGCTGGTGCCGCCGATTATGTAATCGAAGCGGAAAACTTTGTGGCGCAGGGTGGCACCTACGTGGACGGACAACCCAATAAAGTTAGCGTTTATAGTGTTAATGGCGCAACCGCTATTAACTATGTAAACCGAGCAGACTATACCGATTACCAAATTAATGTAGCTACCCACGGTTATTACAATGTGCAATATGCTATTGGTACATCTGTAGCCAGTGGTGCGGCTATTGAGTTACTCGTACAAAATGGCAGTAGCTGGGAATCGCAGGGGCAAACAAATGTGCCTGTTGGTCATTGGGATAGTTTTCAGCCTTTAAATGCAAGTCATGAGGTAATCTTACCTGCGGGCACTGTAAATTTACGTGTATATGGTGCGGGGTCTAATGATTGGCAATGGAATTTAGATTCTATTTCTCTCACCCTAGAGAGCGCTATTAACCCTCAGCCTGATCCAGATCCCGATCCTAGCCCTCAATTAGTAAAAACTGAAGCCGAAGCCTTTAATGCGCAGAGCGGAACTTTCGCCGATGGTCAGCCTACACCGGTGAGTATTTATACTGTTAATGGAAAAACGGCGATAAACTTTGTAAACAAAGGCGATGCCGTTGAATACAACTTAGTTGCTCCGGCTGCCGGTTCATACGCATTAAAATACTCTATTGGTACCAGTGTTGCTTCCGGTAGTGAAGTAGAGTTTTTTGTTTTAAAAAATAATGTTTGGGTTTCACAGGGTAAAACACCTGTGCCGGCTGTTGGTTGGGATAACTTTACCTCTGTTGCCAGTGCGCAAACCGTTGAGTTAGCTGCTGGCTCAAATAAAGTTAAACTTGTTGGTGCTGGCACTAATGACTGGCAGTGGAATTTAGATTTCTTCGAGCTCACCCTGGGAAATGTTGAACCAGAACCAGAACCAGAACCAGAGCCAGAACCAGAGCCAGAGCCAGAGCCAGAGCCAGAGCCAGAGCCAGAGCCAGAACCAGAGCCAGAACCAGAACCTCAGCCAGAGCCCGATGGCGACCCCGTTCCTGTAAGTGGCTCGTTTAAGTTAGAAGCCGAGCACTTTCAAAAGGTAGGTGGCGAAGTACAAATTTATTCTCTATCGCCAGGCAACGCGGTTAATTATTTTAACAGCGGTGATTACCTAGAGTTCTATGTCGACTTAGATGCAGGCGGTTTGTATGAAGCCAGCTTCAGAGTGGGTACTGGTGTGGCCTCTGATGTAGCCGTTGGCCTAATGGTTACAGATCACAAAGGTGACTTAACATTGAAGAGTGTTACACCCGTAACGGATCAAGGTGGTTGGGATGCATTTTATAATCTCACCGCGCAAAGCCAGCTGAATATTTATAGTGGTATAAACACTATTCGTATTACAGGTGCAGGGTCTGCTGATTTTCAATTTAATATTGATAGCATCACTTTGACTCGTGTTGGGCCAATTAACCCAGCGCTAGATGGGGATAACGATGGTGTACCAGATACATCAGATAACTGCCCAAGTAGCCCCGCCAATGAAACGGCAAACGCTGAAGGTTGTGTACCGTCGCAATTAGACACTGATGAAGATGGTATTAACGATAAAATTGATCAATGCGATGCAACACCAGCAGGAGATTTTGTTGACGCCTTAGGTTGTACAAGTACTGGTGGTGACGACGATGACTTTGATGGCGTTTTAAACGGTGCCGATCAATGTGGTAATACGCCTTACGGTATGAACGTTAATGCCCAAGGGTGTAGTGTGTTTTCTGGAAGCGATGCCGATAACGACGGTGTTGCAAACAGCGAAGACACCTGCGCAAATACGCCTGCGTTAGAATTCGCTAACGAACAGGGTTGTTCTTCGTCGCAAGTGGCAAATACACATGTTGTTAACGTAAGTGTTAATGCTAACTTTAAGCGCTCTGTAAATGGTGTATTTGATTTCGGCCGCCGTCGTCACATGACTGCTCACACGGCTATTCACGAGCCAGATTGGGTAGGGCATACCGATAAGTTAAATTACCTATTCAACACCCTAGATGTTTACATGGGGCGTGATAACGGTTCGGCAACGTGGAAGTTTAACGACACTACCGAAGATCCTAATAAGCCCAACTGGCCAAATATGGACTACATGGTTGAGCGCGGTAAAGGGTTGCGAGAAGCGCATGACCAAAACCCATTGTTCAAACGTTTTAGTGCCGAAAAACAATTATTAATTGCCGGTACTAACCCGCACGCGTTGTACCCTACCTTAAGTTGGTTCCCTAACGCGTTTACCTGGAGCGGTTGGCAGCCTAAAAATATTGAAACATCTGCAGCATGGGTGGGACAGTATATGGAGCATTATTTTGCGAACGCTTCAAACGGCTATGTAGGTGAGCAGCTGCCCGAGTATTGGGAAGTAGTAAACGAACCGGATATGAAAATGAAAACCGGTCAGTTTATGGTAACCAATCAAGAGGCCATCTGGGAGTACCACAACTTGGTTGCGCAAGAAATTCGCGATCACCTTGGCGCAGAAGCACCTCCCATTGGTGGTATGACTTGGGGACAGCACGACTTCTATCGTCGCGATGGCATTTCGCGTTTTGCCGATGACTCTTACGATCAGTGGATTACAAACGATGACCAAGTATTGCAGGCAGAAGCTCGCGCTTTTTATCGCAATGCTATGGCTACCACTGTAGATGATACTCGCGACCAAGATTGGTATCAGTGGGATGTAATGTGGAAAGGCTTTATGGATGCGGCCGGCGACAACATGGACTTTTACTCTGTGCACATTTATGACTGGCCAGGAGAGAATGTTGGTGATACTACTGTTGTTCGTCGTGGTGGGCACACCTCTGCCATGCTAGAAATGATGGAGTGGTACGATGTAAAACGTAACGGCTTTAACAACCGTAAACCAATCGTACTTTCGGAGTACGGCTCAGTTAATGGGGCTTGGGATAATCGCGCCCACGAAGAGCGTTACGATATTGCAAGTATCAAAGCGTTTAATGGCATGTTAATGCAGTTCCTAGAGCGCCCAGACTACGTAATAAAATCTCTACCATTTACTCCTGCCAAACCTTTGTGGGGCTACCTGCCTGGTGGTTGTGGCTACGATGATGCAGTGGCCTGTACTACTCGTTACCATTACGCCATGTTAATTGAGGATGAGCTCAACAGTGGTAATTGGGAATGGTCTTCTTACATAAAGTTCTACGAGTTGTGGGCAGATATAGACGGCACTCGTGTCGATTCTAAATCGTCTGATGTGGATGTACAGGTTGACTCTTATGTGAAAGGTAACGAGCTGTTCGTTATTCTTAACAACTTAGAAGCGGCCGACACAACGGTCAACCTTGATGTAAGCGGTATAGCCAGCGTGCAAAATGTTGAATTGCGCAACATGCATTTCGATATTCAAGAGACGCATCTTGATCGCCATCATATGAGCGCTGCACCTAAAACGGTTACTCTAGCCGCCGATGCGACTGTGGTATTACGTTATACGCTTGCAAGCAGTGTTGCGGTAAATAACACCGTAGTAGAGAAAAAGTACTTTGGTGAGAGTGTAAGTGGCGGTATAGAACCACATCGCATTTCGGTTGCAGGCGGTGCTAAAACGCTTTATATCAATAACGTTTCGGTTCCAAGTGGCTACAGCGAAGCAATATTGCGCTTAACTGTATCGCTTTACCCAGACGAAGACGATAAAGTGGGCGGCCATTTAAGCCTAGATAGCATTACTGTTAACGGCACTGCCATAGAGGCGCCAATAGATTGGAAAGGCCCGAAAGCAAACCGTGCAGAACGATTCTTCGGCGTACTTGATATTCCAGTACCTGTAGAATTATTGCAATCTACTAATACCATCGCAGTGGACTTCCGCCACAATGGTGAGTTAACGGTAGCAAACTTAATTGTGTCGGAATTTACTTCTGAGCCAAATAGATAAGGTTGACTGCTGAAAAGTGAAGTGTGTTTAGTGTAAATTCTCACACAACACATAGCATAAAAAAACCGGGCTATTAAGCCCGGTTTTCTTTTAGAGATAATATAAAAAAAATACTTTACAGAACTACAGGTCGGCGCAAACTGTCATCTGTCTTGCCACTTTTTCACAAAAGGCCAGCCTTCAAACTGTGCTCCGGTATTCGGGTCCACATCCCACGGCCAACACTCAAGCGTATATTGCTTTTTAGTGTGGTCCACTTTAACTATTCCGTAACCTTCACTTTTTAAGCGGTGATCGGCAACAAAATTACCCCAGTGCTTGTTACTGGCTTTAAATTCTGCGTAAGTTAATTTGGGGTTGGCAACCGCGAGTACACGCATTTTATTGCCAAAAGTATCAATAAAATTACCGGTGTTAGGGTGATTGTTACGTTTGTTTTCTAGCTTGCCTTCACCTTCAAACCAGCGTTGCCAAAACGCGGCGGCGGCAGGGCCTGCAAAAAATAATGCTCCATCTTCGTAATCATTCACGCCTTGTTTAGCAACCATTGCCAAATGTTGGTCGCCTGCTAATACTAGTGCGTTGGCTCTTTTAACTAAGCTTACGGCGCGTGTACGGCCATCCGGTGGGTAGCCGTTGGCATCGTAATCTAGCAGAGGCTCGGCATTCCCTTTGGTTTGAGGCGACCCCCACATGGATGCAGTCAAACATATTTTTGGTAGGTGAGTGTTGTTTTCGCTCCAGTGCTTCAGAAAATCTTCCTGTCGTTTACCCAACAGCTCGCCTTTGGTGAGTAATGGGTCCACTTCGGTATTGGGCGGGGTTTTAAATTTTCTATCTTCTATAATGGCGAAGCTTACACCGCCGTACTCGAATTCGCCGTAGGTAACGGGAATGTCGTGTTTAATGGGTGTGGGGTCAAACGCATCAGGGTTGTGGGAATGTTGAATGCGATAGACCATACGTACTAAATCTTTTGCCCAGCTAAAGCCGCCGCCTTCTTCGGTGTTATCGCTAGAATCTTTACCGCCGTTGCCCCATAGGTTGCCTTGTAACACATCGTGATCGTCGGCGATTACGATGGCGGGCCTGTGTCTTACCGAATCGCGGAAAGTCCAAAACCACAAATACCAACGGTATAGGGTATCTAATTTTGCGTCAGGTGTATCGCGGCCATAGCGGGTGGGGTAGGTTTCATAATATTGATCGCCAGCAAATACATACAGGTCCGGTGCGTGACTATCGCAATGTGTTACCAGTTTGTTGTGGGGGAATAAAATATTATCGGGCGTATAGCGCCCTAGAATGGCTTCCTGTGGAATGAGTTTTTCGTAAACTTCTCTATCTAAACTTTTCGCTGTGGGAATAATGCATGAATAAAGTGCAATATTTAGCTGTTTGCTTGATTGATGATCTTTAACAATTGTGCCGCAAAACAGCGCGGTATTGGGCGCGTCGGTAAATACTATTCGATACTCATAGGCTTGCGAGAAATCCCACTTACTCAGTCTGAAGCAGGCTACATAACCGTCTTCTATGGGTTTTGTTTGACCCTGTTTCCAGGTGTTATCCTTCGCTGCCTTGTACTCTAAGCGAACATGTTTTTTGTGTGGATTTGCGATAGGTAAAAACTGCGCAGTTAATTTTAAAACCGATTTATTTAAGCTGTACAAACAGCCCATAACAGGCCCAAGTGCATGTTCCTCGTTAATACTTATTTTTTCTCCGCCAGTTTCTATGCGATTAAACCACCAGCGTGCGCCAGCTTGTTTGGCTGGCGGTGAGGAAAGCATTGCAATACCGCCTAGTAGTTCGGAGGCTGGAACCTGGGTTCTTACAATAAAACCGAGCTCTTCGCCAGTTTTGGCGTCGCTTGCTATTAAGCGCACATCAAACGTTGCTTGGTCGGTTGGGTCTATATGGCAATCTAAAATAATGTCTTTATCGGCTAGCGGTTTTTTAGTTTGGCTATGAGTGGTGCGTTGTAACTGCTCGTAAGCTATTGGCTTGTTTTGGTTGCTAAAGTCGCGAAAGCTAAGTTCGCCGGAGCTATCAATTACCGCCATAAAGCCGCCGTTTTCCCCGCCGTAACGCTGGGCTAAGGCACATGCGCGGTAATCTAACTTACCTGCACCTATACCCAATAAAAAGCCGCAAAAACCATTTTTAGACGGGGTGAGATTACCCAAATGCATGCGTAAGCGGGCGGGTTTGTGGGCGTTGTTTAGGGCGCGAGTTAACAGGGCAACAGTGCGCACTTCAAAGCTCGCCTCTGCGCGAAGGCATTCTATTCTGCCGTTGTTTACTTGCCAGTCTTGTAATCTGTTACCCCAATAAGCTTTACCCAGCCAATTGCGCTGCTCATTGTTTGGTATGGGGTCTACGGGTGAAAGCGCTGCTAAGTTGGGCCGCTTTGCAGCTTGTAAAGCGGCTGTGCTGGGTGTAACAACTGTACCTAGCATTCCAGAGACAGTTGTGGAGGCTACTTTAATAAAATCTCGTCTTTTCATATTTGGCTGCCGTAATGGTTATCTATTTTACGTTCTACTTAAATGTGTGCGTATAGCCCTAACTAAAAATAGGCAAAAAAAATCCACCCGATCATTGCTGAAGGGATGGATAAATCGAGGAATTGGGCGCGGAGGTTGCGCCCAGAGTGCTACAGAAATACATGAGGTTGCTGTGGGTTACCTCTGTTCAGAACCCGATTAAGGAATTTCTATTAACCGTACGTTGTCAATCGCGTAGGTATAACCTTGGCCCCAAATATTTGTTTCTAAACGCAGCATGGTTTCGCGGGTTGCCCAATCATCTAAATGGCTGGTGTGATCAATATCGAAAATCATTGACCAGCGCACAGTCGCGGCATCCAAGAAGCGGATGGTTCGCCATTCAGCGGTAGAAGCAAATACTTCTGCGTTGGTATTTATGGGGTTGCCGCTTCCATCAACTGCGGTTGAATCTAAAATCCAAGCGCGAGTAGGGTGGTTGTCGGGTGCAAAATCAGGGCTGTAAATGTCGAACTCTAGCAAGTAACGTTTACCGTTTTGGATGCTGCCAGCGGGCATAACAATATCGTTTGCGCCGCCACCAGTTGCGTAAATGCTGTAGTCTCCATCAATAACCGTAGTGTTTGAGATGGTGGAATTACCGCCTAAAACCCAATTACCAGCGCTGCCATCTTCAAACGTACTGTCTTGCTCACTAAGAATATTATTCGCTTGTTCGAATGCGTATTTTACTAAGCGAATATCATCTAGCTTAAGGTTGCCAGCCGATTCAATTTTTAGAGCCGGTTCTATATAGCGATCATCTACTGTAAATGTTCCTGTGTGGCTTAGGTAGATACCGGGGTTCCAGCCGTGATCAGAAAAGCGGAAGCGTTCTGTAAGTAGGGTCAGGCCTTCGCTAATGCTACCGTACCAGTTCCCCCAACTTTTATCGCGTGCAGGTAGCTCTACGTAGTAGCTGCTACCTTGTTCGAGCAGGCCGGTTAAATCGTAAGAGAGCTTTACATCACCAGTTACTTGCAAGTAATTGGTGCCCTGCTTGGCGTTAGCTGCGTCCGTTACTACTGCGGCAAAGTTTTCTACTTCTGTGCCATCTGCCTGTGTCGGTACTTGTGTCCAACCTGCCATAGTGCCATCTTCAAAACTTGCGTTTGGCATTACGTTATGTGCAGCAACGGTATCTTTGGTTACGCTAAGTGAAACAGTCGCTTGGGCTGTTAACCCACCAGGGTCAGAAACGGTATAGGTGTAAGCAAAGCTTTTAGTTTCTGCTTCGGCTAGGCGGCTGTAGAAGGCAACAGGTTCTACTACTAAAGTGTTACCGCTAGATAAAGCAAAGTTAAACGCAGGCGCATCGCCAACCGGTGTAAGGGTTGAGAGGTCTGCAGTAACGTCATCGCCGTTCCAGTCGATAATTTCTGGCGATGCGACAAGGTCTACCATTACTTGGCTGTCGGCTGTGCTCATTGTTGCTGTAATGGTGTCGTTCACTGTTGGTGGTTCTGGCTCTGTTGATACACCAGTAACATTTACCGTGAGAGTGCGTGGCAAGCTGTGGTTGTGATCGGCTATTTCATAGTTGAATACAAATGTAACCGTGTCGCCGCCTTTTATGTCATCGGCAAAAACGGAGGAATCAATTGTTACGCTGCCGTTTGCATAGGTTGCTGCACCGTCAATATTGGTTTCAGCTTGGCTAAAGTTTGCAACGCTAAGTGTTTCACCATCTGCGTCTGTTGCGCCTTCAAGTAAATTGTAAGTGCGCGAGCCTGCTTCTTCACTAAAGGTGCGAGTAAGATTGCTAAACACTGGTGCTTCATCATAGCCTTCAATTGCTATGGTGAGTGTGCGTGGAGTATCTTGTTTACCATCGCTCACCGAGTAAGTGTATACGATTTCTTTGGTTTCGCCGCTGTCTAGTGAGTCTTTGTAGGCGCTAGGTGTAACCGTAATTTGGAAAAAGTTTTCTGTTACACCAGATAGATCAGCTTCGGTTGTTGTTAGGTCTCTAACACGCAATGCATCGCCGGCATCTAAATCTGTTGCGCCGTTCAATAAGTTAATTGTACTTGCGCGGTCGTTTTCCGAAACCGTAACCGATAGATTGCCGTTGTGTGTTGGCGCGTTGTTTGCGCTGCTTTTACTGTTGCTATCGCTGCCGCCACATGCACTTAGTGATGCAGCAACGGCTGCGCTAAGTAAAATTTTAGTCGTGTTTAATTTTTTCATAGTTAAAACCACTTTTTACGTGGGTGCCAACTCATTGGGAGTTGGCACCAAGCATTAGTTATTGTTAGAAGTTTACGCGTACACCTAAACGGAAAGTTCTACCGTTTTTGTAGCGAGCAACAGTGCGAGATGTTGTTGCGTCGTTATCCATTGGTGTGCCTTCGTCGTATTCTTCCCAGCCGGTAATAGTGCCGTTCTCATCGCGAATGGGGTCGATTGCCAAGGTGCGACTAGTGAAATAGGTTCTATTTTCTGCATCGGTTAGGTTGATAGCTTGGAAGGTTAGATCCACAGCATCTGTTACTTGCCAAGATGCAGAGAAATCTAATGTTGCGCGACCTTCATTCCAAAGTGAGCCTTGGTTCCAGGTACGACCGCTGCGGCCATTGTTGCTATCTGTTCCTACTAAGCTGTCAGAGTTACCGCGGTATGCTAAACGCAATTGCACGTCTTCATGCTCCCAAAAAACGGTCGCGTTATAAGTGTGCTCTGGCGTATCGGCTACTGGGTAGCTTGGTAAGGTAATGTTGCTATCAATGGACGATTGCTCTTTGTCGTATTCACTTTGCTGGTAGGTGTAGTTAACAGACGTACCTAAACCTGCCCAGTAGCTTGGTAAAAAGTCGTAGCTTTGTGTGTATTGCAATTCAATACCGGTAACCGTTGCGCCCGAGCCATTCACGGTTTTGTTCACGTTAAATTGTGCGCAAAGGTCGCGTAGGTCGTCGCTCCAGTTTTCATCGCGCGTATCGAATGGGAAATCCGCGATACTGCGTTTAGGAAAACAACTTGCTAAACCGTAGTCATCCGCGGCGTTATCGGTTGCAATAACGGCTAGTTGGCTTGAATCGTAAGGCACAGATGTGTCTAAGTTACGCAAATCGTCTAAATAGGTACGCAGAGATTCAACGGTGGCAAAGTTAGTCATGTCTTTGTGGAACACTGTACCGGCAACCATGGCAGACTCGTCAAAATACCACTCTAAAGAAAAGTCGATATTTTTAGATTCAAGCGGGTCTAGCTTGGTGTTGTACATATCCACTTGGTTATTGGTACGGCCTGGCCATGGATCTTCGGTACCGCTGAAACCTGGGCGGAGTTGATCGATAGGTGGGCGAGCCATTGTTTTGGATATGGCAAAGCGACCGATCAAATCATCTTTAATAATGTAGTTTAGGTTCAAGCTCGGCAAAATTGTGGAGTACTTGTGCGAGTTTGTAGTGGGAATTGCCACAATAGAGCGGTCTTCTTGATTGGTGTTAACCAAAGCACCGTTCTCGTCAAACTCTTTACCCCAGTTTGCGCCCCACGCGTAGATGTGTGATTGCGAAATATCGGCGTGGCGTTGCATGGTTTCCCAGTTTACAAACGGAGCTTCGCCGGTTGCGCCAGAGGTAATAAATTCTGCACGTGCCGCTAGCAGTGGTTCATGACAAGCGCCCGCATCTGGGATTGGAGTCCAAGTATCGGGGGAGCCACTATTTACGTCGTAACCTAAACCATCTATGCGCTCTAGGTGGCGTTCAATTGCCAGCGGTGCGTTTTCATCTTCGAAGTACATGCCTGGTTCAGGGCAAGCAGGCAAAGAGGTGTCGCGCAGCTCAGCTAGTTTAACGTGATCGAAAACGCGCTCTAGGTTGTTGCCTCGGTCTGAGGCGAAAGTAAAGCCAGAGTAACCTGTGGCCACAACTTCGGTTTCTACATAACGCAAACCTATATCACCGGTTAAGCGATCGTCCATAAATGCAAAGCTGGTTTTTATATACGCGGCAATGGTGTCTAAGTCGGCGCTGCGTGTATCCGTGTCGTCGCGAGTACCAACAATGTCTGCTGCACCTTGCGTTAATTCTAACGCTTTAACGCCAGATACGGGTGTCCAGCCAATGGTGGCGTTGTCGCGGCCATAACCAAGTGAAGACATAAAGTCGTCGTAGGGGAAGCTTTCACCAGTCGTGATCATTTCACCGCTAATATCAAGCAGTGATCCACCCGGTACTGCAATTGCGTGGCCTTCATCATTGCGAATAATGTCGGCTACTTCGGAGCTAGAAAATTGATAAGATTGATCGTCCACAAATTTAGATCGCGAAGCGTACTTCGCGCCGAATTCCGCTGTGGTTAAACCAAATTTATCTACATCCCAATCGAAATCCACTTGGAACGATTGGTTTTTATCTTCAACTTTGCGATCGGTGCGGCTTAGGAATGAAATACCTTGTGCACGAAGATCTTGTGGGTTGAAAGTGGTGGTGGCGGTATTATCCCACCAGCCTGGACGCTGTTGTAATATGCCGTCGTCATCGACTTCTTCATAAGCGGTAATGTTTTCACCTAAGTCTACAAAGCCGCTGCCAAAAACCATTGTACATTCGCCGCTAGTACAGTCGTAACCAACGGGTTCAATGCCACCTTCGCTACCGTATGGCCCAATTGCCATTACCACTTGCCCGGGTACATGCATGTAGTTCTGCATGTTTAGCCAAGCGTTATCGGGGATGGTGACTTGTTCACTTTTGGAGTAACCGCCTTTTACGCTTACACGAAGTGTGTCGGTAATGTCCTGATTTAATTCTAGCGAGACAACACTGTTGGTGTTATCGCTGCCACCTTCAGAGGTGGTTAAGTCGCCGGGGCCTGCGCGGTTTACGTACTTTGTAAAAGTGCGAGTGTCGGTATCAATCGTCCACCAGTCTTGCTGTGGATCGGTAAAACCAGCAGCGGGAAAGCCAGGAATAACTTCTTCGCCTTCAAAAAAGTTAGGCGTATTTGGGCGGCGTGTTTTTAAGCCTGTAAAGCTGTTAACCAAACTTTGTTCCGAATGGGTAACGTTTAGCATTACATCGGTAGTATCGGTTGGCTGCCATTGCACGCCAGCGGTTAGGCCGCGACGGTTGCTTTCATTCTGGTGCAATTCGTAACCCATAGCAGAGGGAACGATTGCGCGCACATTAGTAATAACTTCGCCATTTTGATCGCGAGCAATACGAGCTGTATTGGAAGCTACATAGTCATCCACGCGGAACTGATCGCGGCGAATGCTGCTGGTTTCGTCATAGGCGGTAACAATGACACCTAAGGTGTCATCTAAAAATGTATGCGAGAAAGAGCCCGAAATTTTGTGGTTTGTGTCGTCAACAAAATCGTTATAGCGCCCTTGAACAGTCAGCGAACGCACATTGTCTTTTAGCTCTAATGGTTTGGCTGTAACTAAGTTTACGTTAGCGCCGAGAGAGCCTTCGTCGTGATCGGCACTGGGAGTTTTAACTACTTCAACTTTAGAGAGAATGTCTGCTGAGTATGCGCTTAGGTCTACGGCTTGGCTGAAGTCTGTACTAGTGAGCGTTGCGCCGTTTAGCGTGATGTTATTTTGGTTGGCATTGGCACCGCGAACAGTAATGGTGGTACCTTCGCCATCGCGCGATTGTAGCGATACGCCGGTTACACGAGATAAGGCCTCTGCAATGTTTTGATCTGCAGTTTTACCTATGTCTTCCGCGTTAATTGTATCGACAATGTTTTTAGAAAAACGCTTATCATCTATCGATTTTTCGATACTAGCGCGAATGCCGGTAACAATAACTTCTTCTATGTTGGCATCTGCTTCAGGGTTATCTTCTTGGGCATAGGCGGTGCCGTATGCCGTGAGCATTGCCGCGGATAACGCGGTTAGCTTGAAGCGGTTGTAGATGGTTGACATCGTAGATCTCTCCAAAGGACTATTTATTTTTGTCTACTCAATGCTGTGGTTATTGTGCTAAGTGCATTCGTGAGCGAGTAGTATTTTTTGATTCTTATTAATCCGGTTAATGCATATTTGGCATGCTTAATAACCTGATGGCTTAATAGTCACAAATAAACCATTTATAGTCAACTGTAAATTGTAGACAATATTGCCATTAGTTTTCGCCGTTTCTAAGGGTTGCGGTTATTAGGCGTAGTGGCGTGGCATATGTGGCGTGCCTACTTAGTTAAAAGTGGTTGATTTAATTGAATAAAATGGCGCTACCTCGCGAGCAGCGCCATGTGACCCCGAAACGTTCAATCTAATGGTGAGTATAGCCAACGCTAAGCCGTTGGTTGGCAGCGTGTGGGCCCAGAGTTTGTTCTGTGCCGTCGCGCCAGCGTACGTGAATGCTTGTTACTTGCTGTGTGGCGCCTAACCCTACATGCACGGTGTTTAACAGGCTCTGCGAGTGAATCTCCCCGGCAGAGCCTACGGTGCGGTAGTAGGTGCGGGTTGGGGTGGTTATTTTGACCCGCGCACCACTGGGGTCGGTGCCCGAAGGGCTATTTCCTAAACGTAAAAGCAGGTAGTTGGCTGTAGGTGACGTATTTTGGTAAAGGTACCAGCGCCCAGGGTTGTCACTGCCGCTAAGCAGGTCTAAGCGGCCATCTAAATCAAAATCAAATGCTTGGCCCATATCGCCGTGGCCATTATCGTCAGAGCTGGTAGCGCCGTGGCGGGTAGTGCTTATAAAACGGTTGTCGCCTGTGTTTAGCAACAGCCAGTCAGCTACGCGACCATGTAATAAGCCAAAGCGATAGACGAATAGATCCTCGTAGCCATCATTATTGAAGTCTCCACTTGTTACGCCTTGGTGATTACCGCCACTGGGTATGCCTGCCTGCGCCCCAATTTCTTGGTAGCCGTTTGCGGTACTAAGCAAAAGTAGGTCTTGTACATTGTTATTTTGCGGGGGCTTGGTGGGAGTCATATTTGTAGCCCCAATTATTGAGGCGCGTAAGCCCCAAAATAAATTGCCATCTAGCTGCCAGCCAAAGCGCCATTGGTTGTTGCCTAGGTAGCCGAGGTACCAACCATTCGCGTCTAAGTTGCTGGGCCAGCCAGCGCAAAGGTTGGGAGTGAAGTGCACTGCATGCGTTTCTGGCGGGGTGGTGGGATGCTTTTGTTCGCCTAAATACAGTGGAAACTCGCCCTTGTAGCCGCGAAACCAATGGAAGAAGTCTTGCAGTGTAACATCGCCTGTGGCTTCGAAATCTATATGGCCGCTACCTTTGCTGCCAGCTTCACGTAGGTCTATGCGATTGCGCGCAGGGCTAAACTCTAACGAATGATTGGCCATTTCGTAATACACCATTCCGCGCGCGAAATAGTAGTCCCGTTTGCCGTCGTTGTTTATATCTAACTCTGTTACGCCGGTTATATGGGGGGCGTTAATTAGGTGGGCGGGCAGTAATTGTTGGCTTACATCGGTAAACGTAAAGTCACCGTTACCTTTTAAAAAGGTAAGCGGTGTGTAGGTGATTAAATCGGGAATATCATCGTTGTTAAAATCTGTCACCAATACACGTTCTGCCTCTACAGATTCAAACACCTTGCTAGCGCGATAAATAAATGTGTTGTGCTCGGCTGTGTTGGTGGCGCTAATAAGTGTGTTTTCTAATACTATATTGCGCGGTGCAGTTTCGTTTTCTAATTTGCGCGCATTCAGAAGCAGCATATCTAAATCGCCGTCTAAATCCATATCTAGCCAGCGCACAGAGCGCCCGCGCGCGCCGATATTGGCGAGGCCTTCTTGATTGGTAACATTGTTAAAACTGCCGTTTTCATTGCGCAATAAAATAGGTGGTGTTGGCTGTGTGCCATTGCCACCGCCGCGGGCTACTAAAATATCTAGCAACCCATCGCGATTGTAATCGGCCAGCGTAGTGCCGTGAAAGTCACCTTGTTGCAGTGGCAGTGCTTGTTGCTCTACCTTTTCTCCCGCCTTGTTTATGAATAATTGCGGCAGGTCTTCGTGGTGGTTGCTTAATAAAAAATCGTAGTAGCCATCGTTATTTATGTCTGCAATAGAGGGGCCACCGTATTTCCATGTTGCGTTAGTGGTGAGCTCAACAGCTTGAGTAATATCTTTGAATGAAACTGGTTGGGTATGCGCATAGTTGGTTGCAGTGATTGCAGTTATTTTTACATTGGCGTGATGCGAGAAAATATTGAGAGTGTGCTCGCCTGCAGGCAACAAACCTAAATGTGCGCTAATTGTATTGTCGCCAGTATTGGGAATATCTAGGTTATCTACAAGTATTTGTGCGTGATTGGTAATGCTTATTCGCTCGCTGTGAGCCTGGCTTATAAGTGTTATATCTAAACGAATATTGCGTGCTTGGTTGAGTGTGAACCTTGCTGTGTGCATATTTTTATTGGTGCTTATGCTTACTGCGGGGGAAGCGTTAGCAGGGGGGGTAACCGTTAAAGGTTGCTTTTTTGCGGTACAACTAACTAGTGTTAAATAACCTAGTGTGAAACAAAAACAGGCTGTTGAGACTAACGTTTTTTTCATTTTTATAGTCCATAAAAAGCTAGCGCCCGAAAACGGGCGCTAGGTGATTTGCTAATAGGTAAAATAATTACTGCATAGGACGAGTAATTGAGGTTGAGGTATTAAATACCTGTAACGCCGCAGTGGTTACAAAGCCTGTGCTGTCTGGGAAATTAACCACCACAGTATTGCTTGTTTGCAATGCGCTGTAAGGTACGGGTATTTCGATTACACCGTAAAAGTTGGGGCGGCCGGTGCCGTTATGGAATTGATCATAACCGCGGTAATCGCTGGGTACTTCAACATCTACGCCGTTTACGCTTACGCTAGGTTGCAAAGAAAGACCGTGGTCTCTGCCTATGCCTAATCGCAATATTGCTTCACCTTGATCGCCAAGGGCTACATTGTTAATGGCAAAGCTAATATCGGTGTTGGCCGTTATGGCTTGCTTATAGGTGGTTGCGTAGTATTTGGTTTCTTCACTGGTTTCGCTAATGGCAATATCATTTTCGAAGTTTAACGCAAGTACAATGGTAGCTTCGCCCCCGATAGTGAGGTTTGTAGGTATGTTAGCGAGCGCCGATTCGCTGAGTACTGGGTTGCCATCTACCGTATGTAAATGACGCATAGTGCCGCTAACAAAGCTATTGTTGTTCAGGCCTAGGTCGGTAAGCGTTAATGTTTCGTCGTTAAATTCAAGGTTGTTAAGTATTAGGTATAGGGTGCTACCGTCTACGTAGCTATCAACCAAAATATCCATGTCTGCTGCGTAGCTGTCTACCCGGGTGCCGTTTACATCGGCCCACAGTTGGTAAAATTTAACTAAGTCTGTGTATACCCACTCGTTACCTGTTTCACCTTCTGCTTCAAACTTTTGGCGCATTAAGCGATCGTTGTACGGTACACCATCTCGGCCCCACTCGGCTTTAACAGGAATAAACGGAATAGTTTTAAGTAAAGTGTCAGGGCGCTCTAGCATACTCATTAACAGTGAATTTAATGCTTTTAGTTTTAACCCGTCGCGGTAGGGCGTCCAAGGAGCTTTAAATAATGCGTGATCGGGTGCGCCGTACTCGGAAACAATTAAAGGCAGTGGTGCGCCTAATGTAAGCGTGGTGTAGTGATCAAGCATGTCGAAGGTGGCCTCAACATTGCTGCCTTTTCTGTAGCGTTGGGTATTTTGAAAATTAGGGAAGTCGTATAAATGTATGGATATGAAATCCATTTTTTCGCCCGCTATATCAATAAAGGCCTTATCTCTATTTTCCCAGCGTTCGAAATTATTGGAATCAAAATCGGGGAAGGCGACAGTGTAGCCTCCTATTAATACATCGTCGTTTAGTTTTCTAATTTCGTCTGCAACGGTATTGTGAAATAGGAAAACTTTTTCGGGGGTGGTTGGGTTAGTGGCGGCATCAACCAAGTCGTAGAGTGGTTCGTTCATTACTTCTACATATACAGGTTTGGGCTGGCCGTTAGGGTCGCTCTCACTTTGCTTATAAAATTTGGCTAAAAAGTTTGCCATGTAGTGGCCGGTTGCAGTGCCAAAGGGTTCAGCTTCGGTCTCGGTTTGCGAAAGCGCCCAACCTTGGCCGGTTAATTTACCATCTGGCCAGAATGGATGTTGCTGGCTGCCAATAATCATGTCGGTATTGCGATGTTCGTGCTGACGCTGCTTAATGGCAATTTCAGATGGGTTAACGGTGTACCAGCCTTTGGTATCGTTACCGCGTGAAGTCATGTTGGCTTCGTCAGCAAAGCCTGGTTTGGCTGGGTCTTCTAGTGTTTGGCTAAGATGCCAGCTAATACCGCCGGTATCGCGGCCGAAGTACACATCGTAGCCCTCTAAAAACTCAGTAATAAGGTCGTCGGATTCATTTGCAAACCCGAGGCTTGCGTCGTTGCCGCCAAACCAGTCATTTTCTGTATTCGATGCGTGAATGGTAATAAATTTGCGGCGGTCGAAAGAATCTACGCCGCCCACGCTATGGCGTATATAGGGGTTTACATCAATTGCCACACCTTGAGTGGGTTCTGCCATGGTTGTGGCGCTGTAGCTAGCTGATATTCCGCCAATTGTAACCGTGGCCGTAGTCGTGGTTTGGTAATTGGCGCTATTGGTTACCTGCACTTGCAGGGTTTGGCCGTTATTAATCGTGCCTTCGGCGCTGGTAAAACTGCCGTTATCAATAGCGTATTGGCCGTTAACTACACTAACAGTGGTAGCGGTGTTAATTCCGCTTACTGTAATGGTGTTGGAAGTGGTAGTGCTATTGAGAGAAGCACCTGTTGTAGCTGTGAAGCTAAAGCTTGCAGGGGTTGTATCGGGTTGTGGCTCTGGCGTGGTTGGGTCTGGGTCTGTTGTGGAGGATTTACCGCCCCCGCCACAGCCGCTAAGGCTTACTAATAATGCAAGCGTTAGTGTGAGTAGTGTGTATGGTCTAGTTATCATTGTGAGTTCCCGTATATTTTAGGTGGATATTCGAGCAAAAGATGGTTAAGATGAGCTGATTGTAAATGGTTAATTGTAAACAATCAAAGTAAGTCTTAGTTTTATAGGTTATAAATGTGGCGTTTAAAGCTGCTTTTTTTACGGGTAGGGATACTCTTTATCAGGCGCATAAGCAGATAAAAATAACGAATTAGCAAGATAATTATTAAAGAGAAGTAGGTGTAATTATGGGCGTATCATCGCGTACCGCATTTCAGTTTGCCGCCATTGTTGCAATGGGTGGGTTTATCTTTGGGCTAGATGCCGCGCTTATCTCCGGCACGGTGCGCTTTGTTACTGCCGAGTTTGGGTTGAATGATTTGCAGTTGGGTTCAGTGGTTAGCGCACCGGGTTTCGGTGTGTTGTTTGCGCTAATTGCTGCGGGGCCTTTGTGCGATCGAATTGGTAGAAAGTACACTCTTATTATTATTGCTGCGCTCTATGTTTTATCCGCGGTGTTTTCTGTAATCGCCCCCAGTTACGAGGCACTTGTAGCGGCGCGCTTTATTGGTGGTTTGGCCTTCGCCTCTCTCTCTTTGGCTTCTATGTATATTGGAGAAATCGCACCAGCGGACATGCGTGGCAAGTTAGTTTCTATGAACCAAATTACTATTGTGGTTGGGTTAACGGCGGCTTATTTCTTTAATTATTTTTTATTGGAGCTTGCGGGGTCGGGTGCCCAGTGGGTGCAAACCGTTGGCCTTCAGCAGAACCTTTGGCGCTGGATGCTGGGCGTAGAAATTTTACCTGCACTTGTGTGGTTGTTGCTGCTGTTGCGCATTCCAGAAAGCCCGCGTTGGTTGATAGCTAAAAATAGAATTGACGATGCGAAGCACGCTTTGCAAAGGTTGGTGCCGGCCGAGAAGGTGGAAGAAAATTTAGCTTCTATTTGCAATGCCGTGCATGGTGAAGTGTTGGCCCCGTCTTTTGCTAAACAATTTTCTATGTTGTTTGATTCTCGCTTAAAGCGCGCAATGATAGTTGGTTTGGCGTTTGCCATAGTGCAGCCCATTACCGGTGTGAATGCAATTTTGTTCTATGCGCCTATGGTGTTTGAGCAGACTGGTGTAGGAACTAATGCCGCATTTATGCAAACAATTATCGTTGGGCTTGTGAGCTTGGTGTTTACGGTGGTGGCATTATCGTGCATAGATAAATTTGGCCGCAGGCCGCTGGTTATTGTTGGTTTGTTGTGGTCGGTGCTCAGTTTATTTATGTGTTTCTGGGCGTTTAACGAGGCTACCTATTTGTTGGAGGCTTCACACCTTGCTGAGTTGGCGGGCACTTTAGATCAGGCGCAATTGGGTGCCCTGCAAAATATGATAGGGGTGCAATATAGCAGCGACCTAGAATACAAAGCTGCATTGGCGCTTAATTTGGGGGCGGAATCTGCACGCGCTTACGAAGGGGTGCTTATTCAATTGGCGGCAACCATGAATGGCTGGTTGGTAATTCTAGGTATTATTGGTTTTATTGCTGCCTTTCACCTTTCTATTGGGCCTATTATGTGGGTAGTGTTTTCCGAAATTGTTCCCATTCATGTGCGTGGTGTGGCTATCCCCATGTTTGCATTTGTAACCAGTTTGGTGAGTTTCTTTGTGCAAAAACTGTTTCCATGGCAGTTAAATGTTATGGGCGCGGCAGAAATATTTTTATTTTACTGTTTGTCTGGTGCGGCCGGTTTGGTGTTGTTGTGGTGGTTTTTGCCAGAAACTAAGGGCAAAACAATCGAGCAAATTGCCGATGGTTTAGCGGGAGAGCAGCCCGCTTCATCTCGCGTGTCGACTTCTGCAAGCTAGGTTTTATTGTTGTTCAAGCCTTGGGTGTTGGTCTTGCATAAGCCAATGCCCAGTCTCTTTGGCGCTCTGGTGTGAGCTGGAGCGCTTTTTTTCTTTTTGTGTCGTTTTGCTCAAAACGGGCCTCTTTTGTTATACCAATCTGTTTCGAACTTTCTGTTTTTTGTATCTCAATCGTTTGAAGGCCGCGGGCTCAACGGCACAAAGCGCTTGACTATGATTGTATACAATTTACAATAGGTTGTAGATTGTAAAAATAAATGAGTAAATGCCTGATGGAAAGTATAGTGGAATTAGAGTTGCCTCAAGGTAACCCAATTAAAATAAAATCCGTAGCAGTCGAGCATTACAAGGTTCCGCTAGCTGAAGTGTTGTCTGATGCAAAGCACGGGGATCATACCTATTTTGAGCTAATAGTTAGCCGTATCACTTGCCAAAATGGTGTAGAAGGTGTGGGTTATACCTATACCGGTGGGTCCGGCGGTTCGGCAATCTATTCGCTATTAGTCGATGAAATTAAGCCTATGCTTGTTGGGCGGGACGCCACCCAAATTCTAGCCATATGGGAAGAAATTTATTGGCGCTTACATTATGTTGGGCGCGGTGGTTTAGTTAGCTTTGCTCAGTCAGCGGTTGATATTGCATTGTGGGATATTCGCTGCAAGTTGTTGGGGCAACCCCTGTGGAAAGTGGCGGGCGGTTTAAGCAATAAAACACGCTGCTATGCCGGCGGTATAGATTTAAATTTTTCGCAAGAAAAACTATTAAGCAATATACAAGGTTATTTAGACGCGGGCTTTAATGCTGTAAAAATTAAAGTTGGCAAAGATAATATTAAAGAAGATATTGCGCGTGTACGCGCAGTGCGAGAGTTAATTGGCAAAGATACCACATTTATGGTGGATGCCAACTACTCCATGACCAAAGAAAAAGCCATTCGTTTTGCTAACGCCATAGAAGACCAAAATATTACTTGGTTTGAAGAGCCAACATTGCCAGACGATTACCAAGGCTATGCCGATATCGCTCAAGCAATATCAATACCCCTAGCTATGGGTGAAAACCTACACACTATTCACGAATTTACCTATGCCGTGCAACAAGCCAAGCTTGGTTTTTTGCAGCCCGATGCTTCTAATATTGGTGGTATTACTGGTTGGTTGAACGTTGCAAGTTTAGCAAACGCACACAACTTACCGGTGTGCAGTCACGGCATGCAAGAGTTGCACGTTTCACTTATGTCGTCTCAGCCCAATGCGGGTTATTTAGAAGTTCACTCCTTTCCTATCGACCAATACACAACACAACCGCTAGCAATGGAAAACGGTTACGCACTAGCACCAGATATAGAAGGCACGGGTGTTGTGTTTGTCGATGAATTATTACGTGGCCATTTGGCTAAAAAATCCTAAACGAGGTTCACCATGAAAGCTGCACAATATGCGGGAAATAAAAGTTTTAACGTTGTAGATGGCGCTAAAGTGCCCCCCGCAGAAGGCGAGGTGTGTCTACAGGTTGGTTACACTGGTATATGCGGTACCGATATGCATATTTACCACGGGGTTATGGATCAGCGTGTTTCTATTCCACAAATTATCGGCCATGAAATGTCGGGTACGGTAGTGGAAGTAGGCGCAGGGGTGACCGACTATACAGTAGGCGACCGCGTAGTTGTTCGGCCTTTAGATTACTGTGGCGATTGCCCAGCGTGTAATGCAGGGCATTCTCATGTGTGCCATAACCTAAAGTTTATGGGCATAGATAGCCCAGGGGCCTTCCAAAGCTACTGGACAGTTAAAGCGCGCACGCTTCACGCATTGCCAGACAATGTGAGCTTAAAGCAAGGTGCACTAATCGAGCCGCTGTCTGTTGCCTGTCACGATGTAGCGCGCACGCGTTTGCAAGCGGGTGAAAAAGCATTAGTTATTGGTGGTGGCCCAATCGGTCAACTCGTAGCCTTAGTAGCAAAAAGTGTTGGCGCAGAGGTAATGATTTCTGAGGTGAGCGAAGCGCGCCTAAAGTTTGCCGCAGAGCGCGGTATTAAAACCGTTAACCCCGTAACCGACGATATTGAAGCGGTAGTAAAAGAGTGGACTGGTGGTAAAGGCGCGGACGCAGTATTTGAAGTATCTGGCGTGGCTGCAGCAGTAGAAACCATGACCAAAGTTGCCGCAGTGCGTGGTCGTATTTGTATGGTGGCAATCCATTCGCAAAAGCCACAGGTAGACCTGTTTCAGTTCTTCTGGAAAGAGCTAGAACTGCTGGGCGCGCGAGTATACGAATCGGCGGACTTCGAGCACGCTATTGAGCTTGTGGCCAGCGGCAAAATTGATGTGGATTCATTTATTAGCTCGGTAACCAGTTTGAACGATATAGGTACCGCATTTGCCAGCATGGATAACAACCCAGCCGGAATGAAAGCGTTAGTGGAGTGTAATTAATATGACTAGCCCAGTATTAAACAGCTTTAATTTGGAAGGTAAAGTCGCGCTGGTTACAGGTTGTAAGCGTGGCATAGGTAAAGCAATGGCAGTTGCATTGGCACAAGCTGGCGTAGATGTAATTGGTGTGTCGGCAAGCCTAGAAAGCGAAGGCTCAGACGTTGCAAAGGCGGTAGAGGCAACCGGCAGAAAATTTAGCGCATATAAATGTGACTTTAATAGCCGCGAAGCCATCTATACTTTTATCGAGCAAGTAAAAGCGGCGCACCCAGTTATTGATATTCTTGTAAACAACGCGGGTACCATATTGCGTGCACCGGCAGCCGAGCATGGCGACAGCCTGTGGGATGAGGTTATTAACGTAAACCTTAACTCGCAATTTATTCTAAGCCGCGAGCTGGGCCGCGAAATGGTTAAGCGCGGTTCTGGCAAGGTGATTTTTACTGCTTCGTTACTTACCTTTCAGGGTGGCATTACAGTGCCGGGCTATGCGGCAAGTAAGGGGGCAATTGGTCAACTTACTAAAGCATTGGCAAATGAGTGGGCGGGCAGCGGTGTAAATGTTAACGCAATTGCGCCGGGTTATATCGCAACCGATAACACACAAGCGTTGCGCGACGACCCAGAGCGTGCCACTTCTATTTTGAGTCGTATTCCACAAAACCGCTGGGGTAAGCCAGAAGATTTCGCAGGTCCTGTGGTGTTTTTAGCTTCTGAAGCCGCTAGCTATGTTAACGGTAGCGTGATGGTCGTCGATGGCGGCTGGATGGGGAGATAATATGAAAATTCATAACATGAAAAATTTTATCAACGGCGAATATATAGCTTCACAAGCTGATGGCGCTATTGATGTGCTAAGCCCAAGCACCGGTAAAAAGGTAGGCGATATTCCCGCAGGATGTGTAGAGGATGCGCAGTTGGCGCTGGATACAGCCAACGCAGCTCAAAAGCTGTGGGCAAAAAAAACGAACAGAGAGCGCGCAAAAATATTGCGTGTATTCGCTGCGAATATTCGTGCGGCGGCGGATGATTTAGCCAAGCTGTTAGTGAGCGAGCAGGGTAAATTACTTTCTGTTGCGCAAATGGAAGTAGAAGCCACAGCAACGTTTATAGAATACGCGTGTGATAACGCGCTTACTATAGAGGGCGATATTTTACCTTCCGATAACCCCAACGAAAAAATATATATCCACAAAGTGCCACGCGGTGTGGTTGTGGCAATTACCGCTTGGAATTTTCCGTTAGCACTGGCGGGCAGAAAAATAGGCCCAGCACTTGTTACAGGCAATGCTATCGTGGTTAAGCCAACCCAAGAAACGCCACTTGCAACATTGGCGTTAGGCGAGCTAGCTAATGCTGCGGGTATTCCCGCCGGCGTACTCAATATTGTAAACGGCCGTGGCAGTGTTGTTGGGCAGCACCTGTGCGAAAGCCCAATAACCCGCTTAATAACCATGACCGGCAGCACCCCTGCTGGGCAGCGTATTTACCGCACCAGTGCCGATCATTTAACGCCAGTAATGCTAGAACTGGGCGGTAAGGCACCATTTATCGTAATGGAAGATGCCAACTTAGAAAGCGCAGTAGAGGCGGCATTTACTACGCGTTATGCCAATTGCGGGCAAGTGTGTACCTGTGCCGAGCGCCTGTATGTACACGAATCTATTTACCCCGCTTTTATGGATAAGCTACTTGAGAAGGTGAAAGCAATAAAAGTGGGCGACCCAATGGCTGCCGATACCGATATGGGTCCCAAGGTTAATCAAAGCGAAATAGAAAATATTGATGCGCTGGTTAAGAAGGGTATTGAGCAAGGCGCAACCTTGCTGCATGGCGGTAAGCGCGCGCATGTGCCTGGCTTTGAAGGTGGCAACTGGTATGAACCCACACTGCTAGGTGATGTGCAGCAAAGTAATATTCTTGTGCACGAAGAAACGTTTGGGCCTATTTTACCTGTAGTTAAAATTAACAGTATTGAGCAGGCTATAGAGTACACCAACGACAGTGAGTATGGCCTTTCAACGTATTTGTTTACGCAAAACCTTAAATATATTCATCAATATATTGCCGAGGTTGAGGCCGGTGAGGTGTATGTTAACCGCGGTATTGGTGAGCAGCACCAAGGCTTCCACAACGGTTGGAAGCTAAGCGGCGCAGGCGGTGAAGATGGTCGTTACGGTTTAGAGCAGTACTTAGAGAAGAAGACAGTGTATTTTGCTGAATGAAATAACAGCAGTGTGCATTGCGAACCTTGCTGTAGCGCAAAGGGAGTTGCGCAAGGTGCCCCTCGTAGGGGAGAGCTAGCTGGCTTTACAGGGGCGTTTGCGGGCTTGGATGCACAGTCAATAATATTGGCAGGTTTAATTTAGCACATGTAAATATATCGAAAATAATTCAGTTATTTGCTGCCCTTATTATTTAAAAATAAATGGGTGCAATTGGAGGTCTCGTGAAAATAAATATCTCTTTTATCCCACTTTTTGTTATTTCCGCTTCAATTTTTATTGGCGCGTGTAATTCAAGTAAGCTTGAATCGGGTGTAGACTCAAATAATATTTCGCCCGTTATGTTATTCGATTTTGAAAACGATCAAGTCCCTTCAAATATTCATTTTTTAAATGCGCGTGCAAGTATAGAAACCTATACCGGTATAAATGGCGAGCCGAGTAAAGGGTTAAAGTTGGCGATGCAGTCCAAGCAGCACAGTTATACTGGCCTTGCCATTGTGCCAGAGCAGCCTTGGGATTGGAGCGAGTTTACCTCTGCTAGCTTGTATTTCGATATAGTCAGTGTTGGCGATCATTCCACACAATTTTATTTAGATGTTACCGACCAAAATGGCGCCGTGTTTACCCGCAGTATTGATATTCCAGTGGGTAAAATGCAATCGTACTACGCCAAGTTAAGCGGTCACGATTTAGAAGTGCCCGATAGTGGAGACGTTAACGATTTAAACCTCGCCTCTGGCTTGCGTTCTAACCCGCCTACATGGACATCTGACGATAGGCAGTTTGTTTGGATGTGGGGAGTGAAAAATTTAGATTTGTCGGGCATTGCTAAAATATCGCTAAGTGTGCAAAGCGCAATGCACGATAAAACAGTTATTATCGATAATATTCGTATTCAACCCAACCCGCCGCAAGATGAAAACTTCCTTGTCGGTTTGGTAGACGAGTTTGGCCAAAACGCCAAAGTTGATTACAAGGGTAAAATCCATAGTTTAGAAGAATTGCATGCAGCGCGCGATGTGGAACTGGCCGAGCTTGATGGCAAGCCAATGCCTAGTCGCTCTAAGTTTGGCGGTTGGTTGGCCGGCCCCAAGCTAAAAGCTACAGGGTACTTTCGCACAGAAAAAATTAACGGTAAATGGATGCTAGTAGACCCAGAAGGGTACCCTTACTTTGCTACGGGTTTAGACATTATTCGCCTATCTAATTCATCTACCATGACTGGTTACGATTACGATCAAGCTACTGTTGCTCAGCGCTCTGCCGACGATGTAACACCTGAAGACTCAAAAGGTTTAATGGCAGTGAGCGAAAAATCATTTGCTACGCGCCACCTAGCATCGCCAACACGAGCGGCAATGTTTAACTGGTTGCCAGATTACGATCACCCTCTCGCAAATCATTATAACTACCGTCGCTCTGCGCATTCCGGCCCACTGAAACGCGGTGAAGCCTACAGCTTCTACAGTGCCAACCTTGAGCGTAAATACGGTGAAACTTACCCCGGTTCTTACTTGGATAAGTGGCGCGAAGTAACGGTAGACAGAATGCTAAACTGGGGCTTTACCTCGCTAGGCAACTGGACTGACCCAGCATATTACGACAACAATCGCATACCGTTTTTCGCGAATGGTTGGGTAATAGGGGATTTTAAAACCGTATCTAGCGGTGCGGATTTTTGGGGCGCAATGCCAGATGTATTCGACCCAGAATTTAAAGTGCGCGCTATGGAAACGGCACGCGTGGTTTCAGAAGAAATTAAAAATAGCCCTTGGTGCGTAGGGGTATTTATCGATAACGAAAAAAGCTTCGGTCGCCCCGATTCCGATAAGGCGCAATACGGTATTCCCATTCATACCCTCGGTCGCCCAAGCGAAGGTGTGCCTACTAGGCAGGCGTTTAGTAAGCTGCTTAAAGCCAAATACAAAACTATAGCCGCGTTAAACAATGCCTGGGGGTTAAAGCTTAGTTCTTGGGCTGAGTTTGATTTGGGCGTAGATGTAAAAGCGCTGCCGGTAACCGATACTCTGCGCGCAGATTACTCAATGTTACTTTCGGCCTATGCGGACCAATATTTTAAGGTGGTACACGGCGCGGTTGAACATTACATGCCGAACCACTTGTATTTAGGCGCACGCTTTCCTGATTGGGGAATGCCAATGGAGGTAGTGAAAGCTGCCGCAAAATACGCCGATGTGGTTAGCTATAATTCCTACAAAGAGGGCTTGCCTAAGCAGAAGTGGGCTTTTTTAGCAGAGCTAGATAAGCCGAGTATAATCGGTGAGTTTCACATAGGTGCTATGGATCACGGTTCGTATCACCCCGGTTTAATTCACGCTGCGTCGCAGGCCGATAGAGGTGAAATGTACAAAGATTATATGCAATCGGTAATTGATAACCCCTACTTCGTAGGCGCGCACTGGTTCCAGTATATGGATTCGCCATTAACGGGCAGAGCTTATGATGGTGAAAACTACAATGTGGGTTTTGTGGATGTTACCGACACGCCGTACCAAGAAATGGTGGATGCAGCAAAAGAAGTAAATGCGAAAATATACACCGAAAGGCTAGGCAGCAAATAAAAAGCTTTTTAGTAAAACGCTAAATACCTGTAGGGGCAGCTCTACAGGTATTTTTTTGTTTGGAATAAATAGATGGAGGGGGGCGGCCTTAAGCCGCGCAAAAACGTATTAGCGTATATTGGCTAATAGAGCTTCTTTTGCAGCTTTAATATTGTCTTCTTTTAACGCGTTAGCAATAGCTTTGTGCTCATCAACACACGCTTTAGGGTTAGTTATACGCTTATAGTTCATTCGCATGCGCAGCACGATTGGGTGCCATAGGTTTACTAATTCTTGCCCGCCCGCTTTGTACACCAAGTAGCGATGGAAATCGATATCAGCCTTGGTTACCTCAATAAAATCTTCTTGCTTAAAAGCATCTTTAAGGCGATTGAGGATGGAGTCGAGTGCATCAAAGTCGGCATCGTCTAGCTTGCCTTTTAAACTGCTAATGGCGTGGGTTTCTATTTCCCTTCGTATACGAATCATAAGGGTTTGCATAGCGGGGTCGAGTACGCTATTAACCGATACACCGCAATTGTTTTTAGAAACAAGCAAGCCTTCTTTGGTTAATTGTAATAAAACGTCACGGATAGGGCCGCGCGATACCCCAAAGCGTTTAGAAAGCGACTGCTCGTTTAATTTAGTATTTGGGGCAAGCTCGCCCGCAATAATATCCGACCGCATTTGGTCGGCAATTTGGTCTTTTATAGTAACAATTTTGTTTTGATCAAACATGACGGAATCCATTTAGTAGGGGCAGTGCAATGCAGTAATGGTGCGGCGCCCTGTTAATGTTTTATTGTCTACCAAATAAAGGTTAAGGTAAAGCAATAAGCGGTGAAATGGTTAAACCACTTGGTGAGCCGGGACGAGAGAAAGAGAATAGGATTGGGAAAAGTAGAGCGATTCTAGATTGCCCTGGGGCACCTATTACTAATGCGATGGATTAATGGCTTGATGTAACAATTGGGCTGGCAGGTTTTATTGTTTGGCGCGCTTAGCCATTGGATTAGCTAAGCGCGGCGTTGTAGGTGTTTTTTGCGGTACTCACAGGGTGTACATTTTTGAATTTGGCTAAAACGCCGGTTGAAATTAGATAGATTGCCGTAGCCGCACTCGTAGGCAATATCAATTATGTCGTTAGTGGTAGAGGCGAGCTGTTTGCAGGCTTCTTCTATACGCAATTCATTCACAAAAGAAACAAACGTACGCCCGGTGGCGCCTTTAAAAAAGCGGCTAAAGCTTTGCGGTACTGTGCATACAAAATCTGCCACTTTGAAGGGCGCGAAACACTGCCAATGCCTGTAAACTAGCGCTATGTGCCACCTTCGCTGGCCGGCCATTTGAATTTCTGTTTGTTGTTATAAGGTATTAAGTGACTACAGCCAATATTATTGCGCTACTTGGCGCTATGTTTGTGTTAGCGGCTATTCCCGGTACCGGTGTGCTTATTGTTGTGGCGCAGGTGTTAGCTTCGGGGTTTAAGCGGGGTGGCTGGACTGTGCTGGGCATCGTATTTGGGGATTATGTATATATTGTGGCCGCCGTGTATGGGCTGGCGGCAGCGGCGCACTGGCTTGGGGATTTGTTTGATTGGGCGCGTTATTTTGCTATTGGCTATTTGTTCTTTATTGGCTTGAGCTTAATATTGCGCAAACCCAAGCCAATGCATATTCAAGCTGCACAATCTTCGGGGGCGATCCACAATGCGACAGTTGGGTTTGTAACGACACTGGCTAATCCTAAAGCAATACTGTTTTACCTAGGCTTTTTGCCCGCATTTCACGATATGAGCACCATCACCTTCCAAGACACGCTTATTGTTATGCTGTTAGCAACGGTGAGCGTAGGGGGTGTAATGCTACTGTATGCTCTTGCAGCAGCTGCAGTGCGCACCCAGTTAAATAAGCCAAGTGTACTGCGCAAAATGAATATAGGTGCAGGGGCATTAATTTTAATAACCGGCGTGATGTTGGTGATACAAAATGCATAGTAACCAATGTTTTGAGGGCACTATGTATCCGTTAGTTGTTTTTCCTGTACCTATTCGTATTTTGTAGGCTTTTTTCCTACCTCCATAGTTTGATAAATGCTATATAGGTGCTTGGCGCATAATTCTAGGTTCATCATGGTTCTAACCCCGTTTTTGTCCCGTATAGCATTTTTTACACTTGTAGCTTTGTCTACTTGTGCTGCTGCGGGTGCACAGAATACGCAGGGTAATAAATCGCAGCCCGAGCAGGATGATAGTGACATAGCCCTACTATGGAATATGCCGTTGGCCGACCTGTTACAGGTGCGTGTTACGGTAGCGAGTGGTAACCCCGAATCGATTACTGAAGCGGCTGGCACGGTCACTTCTTATGCCGCGCAAGATATCAATAAGCTGGGCTTGAATACACTTGCACAACTTGCCTCGCTAACCCCCGGGTATTCAACTTATTCTAATATTGGTGAACACACGCTCGAAACGCGCGGTCAAAAGGCGGGCGGGTTCGATAACAATCGCCACTTATTGCTTATAGATGGCATACCGGCCAATCATATTCGAGCGTACACTGCGCAAGTTGATCATAATTTGCCTTTACACTTTGCCGACCAAGTTGATTTTTTACGCGGCCCAGCATCGGCATTGTATGGTGTAAGCGCTTTTTATGGTGTCATTAGCATTAACCCTGCCCTGAGCAACCGCCGCTCTAGCCAGCCTGGCACAGCCGTTCAAGTACAAGCTAGCGATAACACTAGCAGTATTAAGTTCAACCGGTTTATTAATACAGATACCGCACAGGGGCTAATAAGCGCAAGCCACTACCAGCAGCAAGCAAGCTTAGAACCCGTTGCATCAAACCCTTCGCAATTAAACTTCGACAATCAAACAAGCGAGTTTGCCTTTAGTAAATGGCAGTGGGATAAAGGCGCGCTAACCGGTTTAACCGCAGGGGCTATGTACTCGTCTAAAAAAGGCGGGTTAGGTAACTTCTGGGCCGATTACTCTAGCGATAAAAATCACATTACGTGGAAGAACTTTCTGGCATATGCAAAATACGAAAAAGAGCTTTCAGCGAATTTAGTCTCCCACTCCTATATTAAGTACGGTTACTCATCGGAAGATGCGGAATACTACAATGCGACAGAAAGTGAACGCAGCGCTTACAGTTATCCATTTCATAATTATCAGGCCCAAACAGAGCTGCACTGGCATTTAGAAGGTGCGCAACACATTACAGCGGGTATTAATTTAGATAGCCGCTATGGCGAAGCCGAAGACGTTGAAGTGGCGGGTGTCTCTCGCGTTACGCCCAAAACACCCACGGTGCTTACACAATCTTTTTATGTGCAGTATAAAAATGAATTTGATGTATTGGATGGCTCGTTGCTTACCTTGGGGGCACGCTTAGATAATGGCAGTGCCGACAGCGAAAGCTATCAACAGGTATCTCCTCGTATTGCTTTTGTGCAAAAGTTTAACCGCTGGTTAAGTGTAAAAACCTTATATGCAGAGGCCTTGCGTGGCCCGTCGGTAAAAGAGCTGGGGGTGAACAACGAGGTGCGCATTGAACAACCCAGTGTAGAGCTACAAGATTTAAAACCAGAAACCATTCGCAGCGTAGAGTTAGCACCCTACATAGAATTAAATAATTGGTTGATGGGGCTTACTTTTTATTCCAACAAAACGTCACGCTATTTAGCACGGGATTGGTCGCAGTTTGGCGAATACATAAATATTGAGCAGGGTTTTACCAGTACAGGTATAGAGCTTGAGTTAAATTATGCCATTAATAAAAATGTAAAACTGTTCGCGAATGCTTCTTCGTCAAAAACAGAAGATAATAGCGGTAATGCCTTTTTGGATGTGCCCCGCAAAAAAATAAACCTTGGTTGGATGTGGTCAATGCTAGGTAGTGCCCCCATTAATGGCGCTGTTACCTACACATCGGTTTACGACTATGCAAATAACCTAACTAATACAAACGCGAACAATAGCGCGGCTTCGCTGGTAAATGTAAATATTGCCTACCCAATGAATCGCCATATGCAAGTGGGGTTAAATGTAACCAATGTATTTGACGATCGTGCTTATTGGCTGTTAAACGGTGAAGCCAATGTGCAAATGCCAGCAAGAGAAGCGCGACTAGATTTAACTTTTTCTTTTTAATTAATGGGTTTTTAACCCTTAGATACAAATTTGACGAGTCACCCATGAAAAACTTATTTGGTGCTATTGAAGCTGGCGGAACAAAATTTGTGTGTGCAGTAGGCTCCGGACCAGACGATCTAACTGAAGTGCGCTTTCCCACCACAACACCCCAAGAAACGCTAGGCAAGGCACTCGCTTTTTTTGCGCCATACAAAGGCCAGTTAAAATCCATTGGTATAGGTAGCTTTGGCCCAGTTGACTTACAACGCAATTCGCCAACCTATGGCTTTGTAACCAGCACACCTAAACCGGGCTGGGCAGATACTGAATTTGCGGGTGTATTTGCTCGCTTGTTTGATTTGCCGGTAGGTTTTGATACCGACGTAAACGGTGCAGCCTTGGGTGAGCAGCGGTGGGGCGCAGCGCAGGGGTTAGATAATTTTATTTACATTACTATGGGCACAGGCATTGGTGGTGGTGTAGTAGCCGGTGGTAAATTAATTCACGGTTTAGTGCACCCAGAACTCGGCCATATGTTTGTACCCAAGCAGCCAGACGATACCTTTGCCGGGCAATGCCCATACCACGGTGATAAATGCTTCGAAGGGGTAGCTGCAGGGCCAGCTATTGGCGCGCGCTGGGGCACACCTGCACACGAGTTACCCGCAGATCACCCAGCGTGGGATCTTCAAGCGCGCTATGTTGCTACAGCACTGGCGAGCCTTGTTTGCAGCTTTTCGCCGCAGCGTATAATTTTGGGCGGCGGCGTAATGGGGCAAGCCCATATGTTAAATAGTGTGCGCGAAAAAACAGTACAAGTGCTTAACGGCTATATTCAAAGCCCTGCAATTTTAGAAAATATAAATGAATATTTAGTGTTGCCTGGCCTAGGTGATAAAGCGGGCATTCTAGGTGCAATGGTGTTAGCGGAGCAGGCTTTCGATAATCGCTAGAAGCTCAACTAGCGATTACCCATTAGGAATTATTTATTATCGATAAGGGGGGGTTAGGGTTTGTAGATTAGCTTTAGCCAAACCCTAAATAACTCCCTATCTCAAATAAATCTGGCTTACCTTCTTCTTTGCCAAAGTAGCACACATCTTCTTTCTCGCCATCTTCTATGTAGCCCACTACAAAGTCGCATTTATATTTTAAAGCGAGTTTGTGCATAGCGTTCAGTGGCTCGGCTAGGAATTTTCTGTTTTTCATTTCTAGCTCTATTCCCAGTGTCCATTCGTCGTCGCGCGCGTTTATAAATTTGGCGTGGGGGTTGTCTTCGCCCACCCATTGCGCAATGGCATCTACCATGGCCTGTTCGTTTTCACCAAGGTCGGGGTTGTCTACATACATATATATTTTCATGGCTAGTCTCGGTAAATGGTTTCTATTAAATGAAAGCCAAATTGCGTTTTGATGGGGCCGTGAACAGTAAGAATCGGCTTTTTGAATACCACATTATCGAATGCTTTAACCATTTGCCCAGGGTTGAACTCGCCTAGGTCGCCACCTTGCTTGGCGGAAGCGCACAGAGAGTGCTTTTTTGCAAGGGTGCCAAAGTCTGCGCCATTGGCAAGTTGCTGTTTTAATTTTTCTGCTTCACTTTTGGTTTTTACCAAAATATGGCGCGCGGCGGCTCTTGGCATGGTTGCTCCATCAGGCTAGTGGTTAAGGGCAGGACAATACCTTAAAACGCGGCCTTTGCCCAATGGCAACTATGAGAGCCGCGCTACATCTATACGGCTTGGTAAGTTTAGCTAACTGTTAAGTTACGCACGTTAGTTTGCCTAGCAACGATGTTTTGCTTGTGATATTGTGATTTACAAATAAAATATGGTGGTGAAGTGATAATCAGGCTGCCAAAAAGATAATTTAAGTGAGTGGGAGCTGGTTTTAAGCCGGCGTCGCTCACAAATCATGTTTGCGAAGCATCCATATGTCCTCTTTAAGCTGCCTTAGCGCAGCGGTCGAATGCTTCCCGCGCATCGCGCGTTTAATCGTTTCCCTTAGCTCTTGCTGCGGCAGGGGATTATGCAGTGTATGGATACCAGCATTAGCCAACTTACACGTTGTTTACCTATTACCGGTGGGGCTGTGCAGCCCGCAAACTTGGGTTAATTAAGTTGGTTAGCTTTGCGTTTTAAAGCAAAAGTGCGTTTTGTTTTGCTGTGTTTTTAATGCGAAGTAAGCCGTTACTCGCGCTTTGTATTAAGTGCGCGGCTAGAAGCAGTTCAGTTTTTAAAAAACGAAATAATAAGAGGATAATAAAATGTTGAAACATCAATTCAGCAAAGCGCTGCGTGCGCTAGGCTTTGGTGGGGCTGTGTTTGCGGCATCGCTAATGGCTAGCCAAGCAAGTGCCCTTGAGTGTGAGCATTCAATCAGTAATGATTGGGGCGCCGGCTTTACCGGTGCAATGAAAGTTACCAATAATGACTCTAGCCCCATTACCGGTTGGCGGGTCGAATGGGCGTATAGCGGCAATGTAAATATTGTTAATTCGTGGAACGCCTCAGTAACAAAAGGCAGTAATTATGTTGCCGTAGATGCCGGATGGAATGGTAATTTACAGCCGAGCCAATCTACCGAATTTGGCTTACAGGGTGATGGCGCCGATAGAAATGTAACCATTATTAGTTGTGTTGCCGAAGGCGGATCATCTTCTAGTTCATCAAGTTCTTCCAGCTCCTCAAGTAGTTCTTCATCTAGCTCAAGTACTTCTTCATCGAGTAGCTCAAGTTCCTCGACGAGCTCTTCTTCTAGTTCGACTTCTAGCTCTTCTTCAAGCACCTCTTCTAGCTCATCGTCCAGTTCATCAAGCTCTTCTTCGGGCGGCAACTGTGTTGCAATGTGTAATTGGTACGGTGAAAACCGCCCTGTTTGTGCCAATCAAAATACTGGTTGGGGGTGGGAAAACAACCAAAGCTGTATAGGTGCAAACACCTGTAACGATCAATGGGGCGACGGGGGCGTGGTGTCCAGCTGTGGTACGTCTAGCTCTTCATCCAGTTCTTCGTCCAGTTCGTCTACCAGTTCATCCTCGTCTTCTAGCTCGAGCACCAGCTCTACAAGCAGCTCATCAAGCTCTAGTTCGTCGTCTGGTGGGTTAAGCGCGGTAGAGTTTTCGCAGCAAATGGGCTTGGGGTGGAATCTTGGAAACTCCCTAGAAGCGATTGGTGGCGAAACCGCGTGGGGCAACCCAATGGTTACGCAGCAATTAATTAACTCCATAAAAGCTGCTGGGTTCGACACTATTCGCATTCCGGTTGCGTGGAGCCAATTCTCGGACGAAGCTAATTTTGTTATCAATAGCAATTGGATTGCACGCGTAGAAGAAGTAGTGAACTACGCATTGAGCGCCGATATGTACGTGGTAATGAACCAACATTGGGACGGCGGTTGGATGCAGCCCACATATGCACAGCAAGAATATGTTAACAATCGCTTGCAAATTATGTGGACGCAAATAGCTAATCACTTTAAAGATTACGATAGTCGCTTACTGTTTGCAGGCACCAACGAAGTGATGGTGGAAGGCGATTACGGTACGCCCACCTTCGAATACTACACAGTACAAAATAGCTTTAACCAAACGTTTGTGGATGCTGTACGTGCAACCGGTGGCGCTAATGCTAGCCGTTACTTAGTGGTACAGGGGTTTAATACCAACATAGATCACACGGTGAACTTCGCGGTAGTGCCAACCGACCCGGCAACAAACAGGTTAATGATGGAAGTACACTATTACGACCCCTATAACTTTACGTTAAATACCAACAGCAACATTACTCAGTGGGGCGTAATTGCAACTGACCCTAGCGTTACCGAAACATGGGCGAATGAATCTTATGTGGATGCGACTTTCCAAAAAATGAAAACTAACTTCGTTGATCAAGGTATAGCGGTAATTTTAGGTGAGTACGGGGTTGTATCGCGCGCGAATGTGGCCGGGCACGAAACTTACCGAGAGTATTGGAACCAATACATTACTCAATCTGCGGTAGATCATGGAATGGTGCCTATTTATTGGGATAACGGTTATTCCGGTGATGGTGGTATGGCATTGTTTGATCGCGCCAGTGGCAATCAACTTTACCCCAATATTATTAACGCAATTATCAATGCCGGTAACTAAGTAGACTTTCCCCTCGCCAACGTTAGGTTGGCATTCGGCAGCTCCAAGCTAACTATTAGTTGTGGGGCTGCTTTTTATTTCCCCTTCCGTACAGCTTAGCGTTTTAGCCCTTCTTTCTGCCTCGTATTTGGTTTGTATGAGCCAAACGGTGTGTAGTGTTTTTATCATGTGAAAGTGAAATAATACCAGCTTCACTCACCCTTATGGAGAAGTACGATGGAGCTGCGTTCTACGCTTTACATAAAGCTTGACAATACCAAACAACAATCAGCAGTGTTTACTATGTTAAAAGATGGCGAAATTTATAGCGCTGTATTAAAAGAACTAGTGGGTGATAACAATGCACAGCATGTGGATGTGTTATTCGAGCAGGCCGAAGATGACGCTTTTTACATTGAGCAGCCCTCGAAAGAAAGCGGCTATATAGTAGCCGAAATGGTTGCGCGCAATGGTGCGGAAGCTTCGCTACCACCATTAGTAGATTTCTTTTACAACGTATACCCAGAGTGTGATGTAAGAATTAAAGGTGCTGGTGAAGAGAATTATATGGTTTTTATTCGCCGCGACGAAGGCGCTACACAAATGCGAGTGTGGGAAGAGGGCGACCCAGAGGAGCTGATGGAGAATCAGCAATGGTTTAACGAAGGCTTGCCGCCAGAATTGCAAAGTGAAGATATCGACCTCGACTTTTTCTAAGTATTTGCTTATCGGCGAGTTGCTTAACAATTACTTTACAAGCCCAAACAAAAAAGCCGAAACTTATAATAAGTTTCGGCTTTTTTATGGGTGAAAATTACAGAAGGTTTAGCCTTCCATATCTTCCAGCTCTACACCATTTGTTTCGTTTACATACTTAATAACAAAGATGATAGAAATAAAGGCACACAAGGCGTAGAACCCGTAGGTAACCGCTAAGCCCAAGCCAGCCAGTAGGGCCGGGAAGCTCATGGTGATGGCCCAGTTAGACCCCCATTGGAATAAACCTGCAACCGCCAAGCCAGACCCGCGAATTTGGTTGGGGAACATTTCGCCCAACATAACCCACATAACAGGGCCCCAACTCATGTTAAAGAAAATAACATACACGTTGGCTGCCACAAGGGCGAGAATGCCCATATTGTCACTTAGTTGTAGGTCGCCATTCGCATCGAGTGTGCCCGTGGCAAATGCAATTGCGGTTAAGGTAAGGGTAACAGCCATACCCGCAGAGCCAATCCACAATAGGGGCTTGCGGCCAATTTTATCTACTAATACAAGTGATAACACCACAGCGCCAATACTTACCGCACCAGATACAACGTTAATTAACAGAGCGTGATCTTCTGAGAAACCCACCGATTGCCAAAGAATAGAGCCGTAATAAAAAATTACGTTAATGCCCACAAGCTGCTGGAAGGTAGCAAGACCAATACCCACCCAAACAATGGGGCGCACCTTGCCAGTAACTTTACTAATTAAATCGGAAAGGCGAGGTTTGTGGTCGTGATCTAACGATGAGTCAATTTCTGCAACTTTACCTGGGGCTGCTTGCGCGCCGTACAATTTAGTTAACACAGTAAGTGCTTTGTCTTTTTTGCCGCTGGCAACAAGAAAGCGCGGGCTTTCTGGAATAACCATAAGTGCAAAAAAGAAGATAGCAGCCGGCGCAATTTCTATCCAAAACATCCAGCGCCACGTGGCAATGCCCATCCAAAAAGGCTCTAAAGAAGAACCTGCAGTATGCGCAAGCACATAGTTACTTAAAAATGCAGCGGTTAAACCACTAATAATGGCAACCTGCTGAATAGTGGTGAGCCTGCCGCGATATCGCGCTGGCGCTACCTCACTAATATAGGCTGGAGCCATAACACTGGCTGCGCCCACGGCTAAACCGCCAAGTAGACGATAAATATCAAATTCCACAATGCCTGTTGCTACGCCCGAGCCCCAAGCAGAAACAATAAATAATATGGCTGCAACAATAAGCATTGCCCTGCGGCCGTATAAATCGGCAAGGCGACCGGCTGCTGCGGCACCTACGGCACAACCTAGTAACATAAAGGCAACGTGCACACCCACTGCCGTTTTTGTTACGCCAAATGACGTGACTAGGCCATCAACGGTGCCATTAATTACGCCGCTGTCGAAGCCGAACAGGAACCCACCAATAGTTGCAATACAACTAATGAGAATTACAAACGATTTATTTTCCCCCGAGGGAAGTGCTGAATCTGTCATGGTGATACCTAATTATTGGAATTATTAGTTGTGGTCGAAGCGTATGGGTATTAAAACTCGTCGGTCTGTTATTGGCCCAATGCGCGTTCGATATTAAACACTCTTCTACCTCATCACAAGCCAATAAGCCTTCCAGGGCGGGGCGCGAATTTAGGTGTATTACATACCAGCGAGTGCACGGATATTTGCCTAAGCTATTACCTTATGGGGTATATTATCTTAATATGGTTAATATGACTATAATGGTTTTTATGTTTAATATTGAATCTAAAGAGAGGTAACCCAGTGAATTGTACGCGTAGGAATATAGTAAAAGCAGGCCTTCTTGGCTCGGCATTCGTCGCCCTGCCTGCCGTGGCGCGCGCGCTGCCTGGATTGGCCACGAAATTTCGCGATCAGTTTTACGTGGGCACTGCGGTTAGTGCGCGCTCACTTAATACGCCCAGCGGCGCGTTTGCAGCCACTGTCGCGCATCAATTCAATGCACTAACCGCTGAAAACGCCATGAAGCCCGCCTTACTTCAACCACAAATGGGGGAGTGGCGCTGGCAGGATGCCGATGCCATTGTGAGATTTGCCGAGCAGCATCAGATGCTAATGCATGGTCACACCCTTGTGTGGCATTCGCAAACGCCAGATTGGTTCTTCCAAAACAAGCAGGGCGAACCGGCAGACAAAGCAACCCTATACCGCAGGCAAGAGGAGTATATCAATGCCGTAGTTGGGCGCTATAAAGGGCGGGTACACTCGTGGGATGTGGTGAATGAAGCAGAAGATGAGGGTAAAGGCTGGCGCAAGAGCCACTGGTATAACATTTGTGGGCCAGAGTTTATGGAACGAGCCTTTCGCTTAGCTCACGCAGCGGACCCAAAAGCACACTTATGTTACAACGATTACAATATGCACTTGCCGCAAAAGCGCGAATTTTTGGTTAAGTTATTCAAAGACTACATTAAGCGCGGCGTGCCTATTCACGGCGTAGGGTTGCAGGGGCATGTGGGCTTAGACTACCCCTCGCTGGACGAGTTGGAAAAAACCATCGTGGCCATGGCCGATTTAGGTCTAAAAGTACACATTACAGAATTGGATGTAGATGTATTACCCGCGCCATGGCAACTAGCTAGCGCAGATATAAGTACTAAATTCGAGTACGACAAAAGCTTAAACCCGTACGTTGATGGTTTGCCTGACGCGGTGAACCAGCAGCTTAGTGCGCGTTATGTAGAGCTATTCAAGCTGTTCATTAAGCATCAGCAACATATTGGACGTGTTACGTTCTGGGGCGTCGGTGACGGTGACTCGTGGAAAAATAACTTTCCGGTACCAGGGCGAACCAATTACCCTTTGTTATTCGATCGTAATTTGAAACCAAAGCCTGCTTATAACGCCTTAGTGGCCCTCAAGTTGTAAAATTTATATAAAAAATTTAGCGTCGTGATCTCAACATTTCTCTGCAGATCACTGCCTTTTCACAACAAAATGAAAGCGCTTTCATCTTGTGTAGGGTTCGACTGGTCGCACCTAGCTCGAACCTTCACCTGCTTGACTATATACTCCGTCGCAATAATTAATAATAAGGAGGTGCTCGATGAGTTTTAAACGCTTTTTATCCACCGCTAGCTTGGTTTGTACTGCACTATTTGCGTCTGCAAACGGGTTTGCAATTGACTATGTACAAAATGCGCTTGCCCGCGAAAATATTAGCTTAAATGGCCAGTGGAACCGCATTATCGACCCCTACGAAAACGGCTATTACAATCACCGTTACCAGCCCCACACTACCGAGGGCTATTTCAAAAACGCCAAAATGAAAACCCCTTCGGACCTTATTGAATACAACTTTGCTACCGCCGAGAAAATCCGGGTGCCCGGTGATTGGAACACGCAAGAAGAGCAGTTGTTTTTATACGAGGGCACAGTGTGGTATCAAAAAGATTTCGCCCTTACTAAACAAGCGGATAAGCGCTATATCGTTCACTTTGGCGCAGTTAACTATCAAGCTATGGTGTACATAAACGGTGTAAAAGTGGGTAGCCACGAGGGCGGTTTTACCTCGTTTCAGTTTGATATTACCGATTATGTTAAACGGGGTGAAAACTCAATTGTTGTTAAAGCCGATAACCGTCGCGAACGCAACCAAATACCTACAGTAAATACCGATTGGTGGAATTACGGTGGTATTACTCGTTCTGTTGCCATTTTAGAGCTGCCAGCCACCTATGTAGAAGATTACACCGTGCAGCTTAGCGGTAGCGATGCAACTGCAATTGTGGCTAAGGTTGCTCTTGCTGGCTCCAATGTAAAGCAGGGCGGCAGTGTTAAGGTTTCTATCCCCGAACTAAACATTCAAGAAGTCATCACCCTAAACAAAAAGGGTGAAGGGCAGATAACAGCTAAGGCAAACCCTCAATTGTGGACGCCCGAAGCTCCCAAACTCTACGACGTAACCATTGCCTTTAACGGTGAACTAATCCGCGACCGCATAGGTTTTAGAACTATTGCGGTGGATGGCGAAGATATATTGCTTAATGGTAAATCTGTATTTTTACGCGGTATTAGCATTCACGAAGAATCCCCCTTGCACGATGGTCGCGCGTGGAACGAAGACGATGCGCGTACCTTGTTGCGCTGGGCCAAAGAGCTAGGCTGCAATTTTGTGCGCTTGGCCCATTACCCGCACAACGAAACCATGGTCAAAATGGCCGATGAAATGGGGCTGTTGGTTTGGTCAGAAATACCGGTTTATTGGACGGTGATGTTTGAAGACAAAGCTGTTTACGCCAAAGCAGAAAAACAATTAACCGAAATGATTACCCACGACAAAAACCGCGCCTCTATTATTTTGTGGTCTATGGCTAATGAAACCCCCAGCCATAAGGCACGCTTAACGTTTATTACCAAGCTCGCTAAAAAAGCCCGCTCTTTGGATGACACACGCTTAATTACCGCTGCAATGGACACACAAGGCAATACCGCTAATGGCAAAATAATTGACGACCCTCTAGTAGCTGCAATGGATGTAATTGGGGTAAATAGCTATTGCGGTTGGTACGGCGGCACCCCCGAAAGCTGCGGCAACATACTGTGGGAATCGAAATACAATAAGCCGGTTATTGTGAGCGAATTTGGGGCGGGTGCATTACAGGGCTTACACGGCGACAAGGATGAACGCTGGACCGAAGAGTATCAAGCGTCGGTATATGAGCATAATATTGCCATGCTAGAAAAAATGACTGCGCTGCGTGGCGTGACGCCATGGATTCTAAAGGATTTCCGCTCCCCTAGAAGGCCGTTGCCCGATATCCAAGATTTTTGGAATAGAAAAGGGCTACTTTCTGAACAAGGTATACGTAAAAAAGCATGGTACTTGCTGAACGCGTACTATAGTAAGAAGGAAGAATCTTCAAACTAGCCCAAATATTAACAATAGTTGGGGATAAGGCGTACCTATGCTGCAGTTTGAGGATTAAAATCTACCTTTTAACTTCAGGCTTGGTACAAAAGGATGCGCATTTCCAGCAGAATGACTCTTCACACGCTCGCAGCAGTGGTATTCACTGTTGCGTTGCTTAGTGCCTACTTCGCGCGGGAGATGAAGCAGGCACTGGTCGACGGTGAAGTGCGCAACCAGCAAGCACAGCTCGATTTACGTGTACAACACTTTAATAGCGGCATAGAGCAGTTGCGGTCTGATGCGCTGCTTATTAGTGAATCCCCATTTATTGTCGAATGGTTTAAGCAAAGCATTAATGTTATCGATGATGCTAACGACCAAATTAGTACCAATACCTCTCTGCCCTCAAATGCCTACAGTTCACTTATAGAGCAATCATTTAATAATCTGCTCACTCGCCGGCCCGATTACTTTCAGGCCCGCATTCTTTCCATTTCTGGTGACGAGTTGATTCGTGTAGAGCGCCAGAACGGTGCTGTTAAGGTGGTAGCGGCCAAGCAATTACAAGATAAATCGGAAACAGAGTATTTTGAGGCGGCCAAAACTCTTAGCGCTGGCGAAGTGTATTTAAGCGACATAAACCTTAATGAGGAGTACGGCGCCATTGCGCAACCAGAAGTAACCACGTTGCGCGCTGCTGCGCCTATATTTGATGGTAATGGCAAGCTGTTGGGTGTGTTTGTAATCAATAAAAATGTGGGCAGCTTCGTTCGTGCAACGGTAACTAATAGCAGTGTAGGTGATGTATTCGTATTAAATGCACGCGGCCATTTTATTTATCACCCTCAAAATGAGTACACCTTTTCTGAGCAGCGCGGCACCGATTACACATTTGCCAAGCAGTGGCCTGAAATAGCAAAGTCGTTGTTAGTAGCATTTGAAAAGGATGCATTTAACTTAGCGACGAGTAGCTTAAATCTAGATAACTATGTAGTAAATGCTAGAAAAGTAAGCTACCACAAAGGCACCACACCTAAGTATATTTCCATTATTCAAATGGCGCCTTCTAGCCATTTTTCTGCGCAAACCATACAGGCGCTGCAGCGTCAGATATTCGCTGTGGCCCTATTGTTAGCTGTGTGTATTGCATTAGCGTGGTTTTTTAATCGCATAATGGTTAAACGCGTTTATATGTTAGGCGAGCTTTCTAATTGTGTTGCTGCAGGGGGGCGAGACTTAAAACTACCTGAAGATCGCGGCGATGAGGTCGACCACGTAGCAAAAGCGTTTCAATCCATGGTGGATCAAATCGATGGTAGAGAAAAGCTTCTACACTTAGAAAAAGTAAAAATACAAGCAATCTTCGATGCAGTAAACAGTGGGCTAATAACCACAAATGAAGACGGCTATATCGAAGAAGTAAACCAGTTTGGAGCCCACTTGCTAACAAGCGAGCCTCAAGCAATGGAGGGGAAATTTATAGGTGACTACCTAAAAAGCGAAAGCAGTCTTAATTCTAATGTGTTTCAGGCTTATTTCGCGTTGCAGCAGGAGGCAACGCAGCCATTTCATTTTGAGGTAATCGGTCTTCGTCATACTGGCCCGTTTCCTGTACAGCTAAGTGTTGCTAGGTTCACTCTCGATGGCAAAACTTTTTATGTGGCCGCAATAGAAGATATTAGTGAGCGAAAAAGCATACAGTTAAGTCTAGATAAGTACGCTAAAAAGTTGGAAGCGAGCAACAAAGAATTACAAAGTTTTGCCTATGTGGCCTCGCACGATTTGCAAGAGCCGGTTAGAAAAATACAGTCGTTTGGCGAGCTGTTAGAGCGCGAAGAAAAAGCAAACCTTTCCGAAAATGGTCAACTGTATCTTAGCCGTATGGTGTCTGCAGCGGAAAGAATGCGCAGCTTAATCAGCTCGTTATTGGAGCTTTCTCGCGTCGGTAAAGAGCAAAATCAATGCGAATGGGTAGATGTAGAGTTGCAGTGTCGCGAGATAACCGACGACCTAGAAAAGCTAATTACGGAGAAAAACGCCGAGGTTAGCATCGGCCCCTTACCGCATGTATGGGGCGAGCCAGTGCAAATGCGCAGACTTATGCAAAACTTAATAGGTAATGCGCTTAAGTATGTAAAAGTAAATGTTCGCCCCGTGGTGGAGGTGGGGATGTATTGCCCAATGGATGTGGGTAATGAGTTCGCTTTAGAGTTGGAGCGGTACCCAGTGGCTTTTTTTGTGCAAGACAACGGAATAGGAATAGCGCCTGAATTTCGCGAAAAAATATTTGTGGCGTTTGAACGGCTACATGGGCGTAGTCAATACCAAGGCAACGGAATTGGGCTGGCAATTTGCAAGAAAATTGTAGAGGGCATGGGTGGAATTATATTTGTCGATGACAACCCAGCGGGTGGTTCCCGCTTTGTAGTAGCTTTGCCCAAGGCCGGGCCTGAAAGCTAGTGGCTTAGGAGTAACAGGTAATGATTCATAAATAAGGTGGTTTGTATTAGATGTACACTATTCCAGATGTAACACAACCTTCAGCAGGGCCTATACCCATATTAATTGCAGAAGATGACGATGATGATAGATTGTTAATGCAACATGTATTCGAGCGAGTGTTTTCGCTTAGCCGTATGCACTTTGTTGAAGATGGCCAAGAAGTGTTGGATTATTTAATGGGGCAAGGTGCCTATGCAGAAAGCTCACTGCTCGAACCTAAATTAATAATTTTAGATTTAAATATGCCCATTATAAGTGGTAAGGATGTATTGCTAGCGCTAAAAGCTAATGCCAAATACTGCCATATTCCAGTTGTAATATATTCCACCTCGGATGCAAAAGCGGATATTCGTTGGTGTTATACCAATGGGGCCGCAGGTTACATTGTTAAGCCGGCTTCTATACAGGCAATGGAAACAGCACTAATGACCTTAGGCGTATATTGGGGCGATCTGGTTCGATTGCCCTAATAGCTATCACCAAAACCTCATGTTTTAGCGATGGGTAAACAAAACTTAAAAAGGCCACCAAATACTGGGTAGCACGTTTTGCCTAATGAGTGAGGCAACATCCATAGAGATGGCAATACCCGCGTGCACTAAAAAACCACCCCAAATAGAACGTGACCTTAGCGCGAGAATGCCTAAAAACAAACCAAATAATAGCGCACCAAAGGCTTCAGGCCACAGTTTAGGGAAGTGAATCATCAGGTAGGGTATACACATTACCCAAATAGCATTTGCCCCCATGGTGGGGCGCAGTGCTTGCACAAAAAAGCCACGAAAGAAAAATTCTAGCGTAATAAATTGAATTAAATACAGCGCCTCCCACGCGAGGAAGTCAAACCAGCTGCGCCCGGCAAGTTTGTAAAATGGGTAGTGGTTTAAAAAGTCGTCGCGAAAACTTACTAAAAAGATAAAAAATAAAATGGGCGTAATTAGTAGAGCGTATCCGCGCCAGTGGTGATGCGTTTCGTTCCAGCGCCAACCAAAGTCTACTAATTTTTCTTTGAGTGCATAGCGAATAATAATAGCCGGAATGATTAAGTAGCCAACAATATGCCAAAAGGTCCACCAGCTGTAGCTTATTAAATTAATAAACCCCGTCGCTTGTAATTTCGCCCGTACATAATCGGGTTTCTCGCCCAGCCAACTAGATGCCATTTGCAGTGTGGCGAGCAAGGTAGAAGAGTACTTCATATAGTGAATAAGCAATAAGCAAATACCGACGGTTGCCATTACTATAGTTACTCGGCGTACGCCTTGCTCGCGCGGCAACGAATAAGAGGGGGCTGCGCGATCTATTTGTTCCAAAACGGTAAAAATACGTGAAGGAGATAAAAACCCGAGATTAATCATGCGATAAGCCCGTTATAAATGAGTGAAAGGCCAACTAAAATAGTTACAACTTCAAATACTTTTTTAATTAGCGGGTTGCCGTGCTTAATTGCAACCGCAGCGCCAAAATAGCCGCCTAGCAAAGAGCCAAGTAACAGCATGGGCAGCCACGCCCACTGCACTTCGGCGAGCAAGGCAAAGGTGAGCGCACCTGTACCGTTCCAAAACATTCCCACTAATATCATTGTGTAAGCCGTTGCGCGTTTATAGTCGAACCCATACCAAGTAACTAGCCACAATGTAACAAATAACCCTGTGCCAGAACTAAGCGCCCCGTTTAAAAACCCCAAAACAAAAAGCCCTAAGCCACCTAGAAAATGCCCTAGGGCATTGGCGTTTTTGGGGGTGTAGTGTTGGCCTAATTGCTTTTTGAAAATGGAGTACACGCCCAAGCCAGCGGTAAGTATACCCAACGACACCTTGGCCACAGGCTCGGGAATACTCAACACGGCTTTTGCGCCCACAAATACACCGGGCAAGCCAAAGCCGAGCATAATTAGCGCAACGGGCCAGCGGGTGTGGTTTTGTTGCGAATGCTTTAACGTGGCCCCCACGCCCAGCGCGACGGTTGCTATTTTATGGGTAGCCAAAGCTACCGAAAATGGTAGCCCTAAAAATATTAATGCTGGCAGTTGCAGCAGGCCCGCGCCGCCGCCCGCCATAGCAGACAACATATTGGCAACAAGCGAAATAAAAAATAATAATACGTGTTCTAGCATATTTAGCCTTGGTTGAAGGGCGCGCGAGCAAGGCACTGCTGTAGCGGTAAGTCGGAATATTTGTTGGCGGCAATAAACCGGATAAATTTAAGTGTTAAAAAGGCATCAAACCAGTCGTGAAATTGCCTGCTAAATTGTTTTTCGTTGCGCGTTTGTTTGCTTGCATGGTTAACAAAGCGTTGTATGTTTAACGCAGTTAAGGCGTTGTTTATAAGCGTTTGGTTTTCGGTATCTAGCTCGTTATCTATGAACAGTGGGGTGCGACCTGTTTGTATTGCTTGCCAAATAGTAACCTGATTATCGATTAGCGACTTTAGCAATGTAAAACACTGCGGGTGGTAATAGTGGTATTGCTTCTCGTTATGCCATTGGCTAATTATTTTTTGTGCGGCGGGGCCTGTGCCAAAAGGCACTCTGTCGGATGTGCGCGCGTCTATTTCAATAATACTGTTATTAATGTTTTTTATTGTGCCCACTTTAGCGAGCTTGTTTAACAGGTAAAAATCTTCACCCGCCGCGCGTTTAGGAAACCCACGCACTTGACAGTAGTGGGCAATTGACACGGCAAGTGTACTGCCCAGCGTATGAAAACCGTAAGCCGACCCCGCCCACGCTAAACCATTGCGGTAATATTTAATGGCTTGCTCATAGCTTTGGGTTGCTTGGCAAATTTCAGTATCTTCAGCGCTGTTACCCGTGCTGTTATGGGTATAGTCGTACACCCACGCGCTACTGGCGCTGTTACACGCAAAGCTTTGTTGTTGCGCTGCAAAGTAGTTAGCGGGCAAATGGGCGTCGGCATCGGTAGAGAATATAACTGGGTGCGAAAAAGCCTGTTGTGCGAACAGTGCAACTGCCAAGTCGGCGCCCAGTTTGCGCGCTAAGCCTACACCTTGGTCTTCGGCTATGGTTCGCCCCTGTGTAAACCTATCCACACATAATATTGCGGCGCTTGTTGTTTCTATTAACGCGAGCTTAGCTGTTGAGGCGGGGGCATCTGTTTGTGCACAAGTATTTGTAGCCCAACTTGTGCGACCTTGTTCGAGTAACCAGCGCCATAGGTGAGTATTAGTTGAGGAAGCTGTTGCAGGTGCCGATGGAGGCTGATTAACGACTAATACAATTAACAGCTCGCTCGCGTGCGGGTGCGTAAGCAGGCGCGCTACACATTGTGGTGTTTCTTTGTAGGCGGGAATGACCACGCAATATGTTTTGCCAAGCCTAGGCAGGTTAGCACCTGCGTCTAAAATAGATGCACACTCAGGTTCTGCGTACTTAAGCAGGTATTTCGCTTGGCTATCGCCTTTATTGGAAAAACGTTGAGCGTTCAAGGGTATCTCAAGCTTATAGTTAACAGCAAAACTGCGGGGTGCTAGCTAAATTCAACTAGTGTAAAGCCGCAACAATAGGTAGCGCTTTTACAATTTCTGCTTCGGCATCTAGCAATTCATCAAGGCGTGCTTTAATTACATCTTGACTAAAATATTTTGCCGCAAGGTCGGTAAACAAGTCACTGTGGCGAGCTTCCGATTCGGTAATAGCTTTGTAAAAGCTTTTTAGTTCACCCTCTGGTAGCGCTTGTGCAACCAAACCAAAGCGTTCGCAGCCGCGCGCCTCAATAATACCTGCTATTAGCAGCCGGTCGAGCATATATACGTCGGTACCTCTGCGGTGTAGTTTGCGCAAATTGTTTACATAGGCGTCTTTAGAGTCTGGCCCCTGGTGAATACCGCGCTTGGCCATTACTTTTATTACTTCTCTAAAGTGAGCGAGCTCTTCAATTGCCAAATCAATCATGGCAGACACTAGCTCAGGTCTATCTGGGTAGTGCGATAGCATAGAAACAGCCATGCCCGAGGCCTTTTTCTCTGCAGCGGCGTGATCGATTAAAAAAGCATCAAAATCAGCCAGCACGGCCTCTACCCAGCTTGCGGGTGTCGCGAATCGTAGTTCAAACATGTGTAACCCCAATAGTTAGCGCATTGGTATATAATGCGCGCGAGTATACCAATATAGGCCGGCCAAAGTGTTGTTTAGTGCCGCCTAAGTACCTGAATTTCGTAAGAATGCACAGTAATTGCACAGGATATAAAAATGATTATTAAGCCCAAAGTTCGTGGTTTTATTTGTACCAACGCCCACCCAGAAGGGTGTGCGGCTAATGTTCGTGAGCAAATTGACTTTGTTAAGTCTCAGGGTGAGATAGCCGACGGCCCTAAAAAGGTATTAGTTATTGGTGCGTCTACCGGCTACGGTTTGGCTTCGCGCATAACTGCAGCATTTGGTTGTGGCGCCGCTACTTTAGGTGTTTTCTTCGAAAAGCCTGGCACCGAACGCAAAACCGGCTCTGCAGGTTTTTACAACTCTGTTGGTTTCCATGCAGAGGCCGAAAAAGCAGGCCTATACGCTAAAAGCATTAATGGCGATGCGTTTTCTGATGAAATTAAAGCGAAAGCCATTGATGTTATTAAGCGCGATTTGGGCAAAGTAGATTTAGTTGTTTACAGCTTAGCGTCACCGCGTCGCACAGATCCAAAAACCGGCGAGTTGTACTCTTCGGTATTAAAGCCAATTGGTCAGTCTTACACGGCTAAAAACTTAAACACCGATACCCTAAAAATTGCCGATATGACTATTGAAGCGGCGAATGAAGAAGAAATTGCCAACACCGTAAAAGTAATGGGCGGTGAAGATTGGGAATTGTGGGTAGAAGCCCTAAAAGAAGCTGATGTATTGGCTGAAAACGCTAAAACTGTTGCCTACACCTACATTGGCGATAAGTTGACTTGGCCAATTTATGGCAAAGCAACCATTGGCCGAGCAAAAGAAGATTTAGATCGCGCGGCAACAGCCATTAACCAAAAGTTAGCCGATTTAGGCGGCAGCGCCAACGTAGCTGTATTAAAAGCATTGGTAACCCAATCTAGCTCTGCTATTCCTATTATGCCTTTGTATATTTCTATTCTTTACAAGGTGATGAAAGAGGAAGGCACGCACGAAGGTTGTATCGAACAGTTGTATCGTTTGTTCACCGAAGGCGTATACACCGACACCCCACGTTTAGACGATGCTAACCGCTTCCGTATGGATGAAAAAGAGCTAGCGGCAGAGCTGCAAGCTAAAGTGGAAGCCATTTGGCCAAACGTTACCGAAGAAAATCTGTTTGAAGAAACCGACTACAAAGGTTACAACGCAGAGTTTTTGAAGCTATTTGGTTTTGGTGTAGATGGCATAGACTACGAAAAAGACGTTGCGCCAGATGTTGCACTCGATCTAGAGTAATTGCGCGCAAAACATAGCATTTAAATTGCTGTAATTTAAAGGCCGGTCTTCCGGCCTTTTTTGTTTTAATTAAAGTTGTAATGGGTAAGTGATTTTTAGGGGGTAACGTGCAATACCGTAAATTAGGTAACACCGATGAAGAGTTAAGCTTAATCGGTTTAGGCACCATGACATGGGGCGAGCAAAACACGCAGGCTGAGGCTTTCCAGCAAATGGATATGGCGTTGGCAAATGGCGTTAATTTTTTTGATGCGGCCGAAATGTACCCTATACCTCCCAAGCCAGAAACACAGGGGCAAACCGAAGCGATACTCGGCAATTGGTTGGCCGCGCGCGGTTGTAGAGAAAAAATATTTCTGGCCACCAAAATTACTGGGCGCGAAGGTCGCAACGCAGGTTTATCGCATATTCGCGGCGGGGCGCGCTTAAACCGAGAACATGTATTTAAAGCTGTCGACTCATCCCTTAAGCGTTTGCAAACCGATTATATCGATTTGTATCAAGTACATTGGCCAGAGCGAGCAACCAACTTTTTTGGCCGTTTAGGCTACGAGCATCAACAAGATGATGGTGTAAGCATTGAAGAAACCCTGTCGGCATTAACTGAGCTTGTACAGCAGGGTAAGATTCGCCATATCGGGTTATCTAACGAAACGCCGTGGGGTGTAATGGAGTATATGCGATTGGCGCGCGAAAAAAATTTGGCCCGCATTCAAAGTATTCAAAACCCCTACAACCTGTTGAATCGCACCGCAGAAATAGGTTTAACCGAAATGTGTATACGCGAGCAAATAAGCTTTTTAGCCTATTCGCCGCTCGCATTTGGCAAGCTTACCGGTAAGTATTTAAATGGCGCACAGCCTGAAGGCGCGCGACTAACGTTATACAGCCGCTTTGCTCGCTACGATAAAGTCAATGCCGAAGAGGCCATTACCGCCTACGTTGCGTTGGCGAACGAGCACGGAATATCACCGGCAGACTTTGCTTTAGCTTTCGTAAATACGCGTGATTTTACGGGCAGTAATATTATTGGTGCGACCAACCTCGAACAGCTGCAGGCGAATATTAACAGCGTAGACGTAGCGCTTAGCGAAGATATGCTCGCAGCCATTGCCGATATTCACGCACGCTATCCCAATCCGTCCCCCTAGTTGTTACACGACAAATGGCGGCGTGCGCCTTATAATCGCCGCCTTACATTCACGACGCAAAAGTAGTCTTTTTATTTATGTCGCAGTCTGAAGCCGATAGCTTAAAAGCGCCGCTCCACCCTAAATATTGGCCCACTTGGTGTGTGTTTGGTTTGTGGTGGCTGCTGGTTGTGCTTTTGCCTTTGCCAATACAAATGTGGTTGGGGGGCAAGTTAGGGCGGTTGGCTGCAAAGCTAAGTGAGCGGCGCGCACGTATTACGCGTAAAAATTTAGAATTGTGCTTTCCCGAAAAAAACGAGCAAGAGCGCGAAGCCTTGTTTTGGGAATCGATGGAGTCGGCAGGCAAGGGTTTCTTTGAATCGGGTATGGCTTGGTTTGGACCGCAGTGGCGCTTGCGCCGCTGGTACACCATAGAAGGTTTAGAGCATTTGCAGGCCGCGCACGATGAAGGTAAGGGCGTGTTATTGCTAGGTATTCACTTTACTACCATCGAAATTTGCGCAGCGTTTATTAACCAATCCTACTCTATCGATGGTTTTTATAGGCCCCATAAAAACCCCGTGTATGAATATGTGCAGCGCTGGGGGCGGGTGCGCCACAACCCCTATAGCCATACTATTCCACGCAGCGATGTGCGCGGTATTATTCGCAACCTGCGCAATAAACGCGCAATTAATTATGCACCAGACCAAGATTACGGCAAAAAGCACAGTGTGTTTGCGCCTTTTTTTGGTATTCCCGCGGCAACAGTCACTGCCCCTAGCCAGTTAATTCGCGTGGGTAAAGCGAAAGCCATCCCTTATGTAACAGGCCGGCACTCAGACGATTCAGGCTACTACATTCGTTTTTACCCGCCTATGGACGAGCTGGGGCAGGGCGATGAGCAGGCCGACGCAGAGCTAATAAACGCGTTTGTGGAGCGCGAAGTGCGCCGCAACCCAGGGCAATACCTTTGGTCGCACCGCCGTTTTAAAACCCGCCCAGACGGCGAGAAAGATTTTTATCGCGTAGAGCATATGCCCTGGAAGCAGCGCAGGCTTAAACAAGAGCAGCAACGTAAGCGCAAGTAATTGCTCATTTCTGGGTGTTTCGCTCAATATAACCTGTCAAAAGCTGCAGCATACATAGATATTGGTTGAGCCTAAGCCGACACCCCAGTACCATTACGCCCTTGAATTTTGGTGGGTATCACTACTGATGCCGCCTTTTATACCCGTATAAACAGAATTTTGGAGAGTAAAATATGCTTCGTGGCAGTATGGTTGCCCTAGTTACCCCAATGCAGGCGGATGGTTCGCTAGATTGGGAGGCTCTCCATAAGCTGGTTGACTGGCATTTGCAGGAAGGTACCGATGCAATTGTTGCAGTGGGCACCACCGGCGAAAGCGCAACTCTCGATGTTAAAGAGCATATCGCCGTTATTCGGGCTGTTGTCGATCAAGTAAACGGCAGGGTGCCTGTTATTGCTGGTACTGGCGCCAACTCTACCAGCGAAGCCATTGAGCTTACTCAAGCGGCCAAAGATGGCGGTGTAGATGCTTGCCTGCTGGTTGCCCCTTATTACAACAAGCCCACCCAAGAGGGCTTGTTCCTTCACCATCAAAAAATTGCTGCAAGCGTGGCCATTCCTCAGCTTCTATATAACGTACCTGGCCGCACAGCGGTAGATATGCTGCCCGAGACCATTGTGCGTTTATCCCATGTCGATAATATTGTTGGCGTGAAAGAAGCCACGGGCGATATAGCGCGGGTAGGGCAAATACTTGAAAGCGCCAAAGCAGGCTTTTTGTTGATATCTGGCGATGATGATACCGCGGTGGACTTTATTGCCGCTGGTGGTGTGGGGGAAATCTCTGTAACCGCCAACGTGGCGCCTAAATTAGTTGCGCAAATGTGCGAACTTGCAGCGCAAGGTAAGGTCGAAGAAGCGCGTGCTATTAATGCGCGCCTAGCCGATGTGCATACGGCCATGTTTTTAGAGTCTAACCCTATACCGGTAAAATGGGCTCTGGCAAAAATGGGCTTAATGCCTAATGGTATTCGCTTGCCTCTTACCCCGTTAGACGCAAAGTATCACTTGCAAGTAGAGCAAGCACTGCGCGCGGCTAACTTACTGTAATGATTTTGTTTGCCTAGGTACAAGTGTGCTTAGGCAAAATACAAGGTGCGAGCACTGTGCCTGCACCCCTATAAAACTGACACGACACAATAAAAAATTTATGAATGTAATTCGTTGTTCTTCGGTAGCTTTACTTTCCACCCTCGCGCTTTTATCTGGTTGTTCTTCCTTGTGGGGCGACAAAGGCATGTTCCGTGCGCGCGAAAAAGATTACGTTCACGCGGGGGATATACAGCCAATTACTTTACCTGCGGGCATGGAGTCTGCTCCGCTAGACCCATTGCATATTATTCCGCCTATTAACTCGAAAGATGAGTTTGGCGATGCAGTAGACCTGTCTGAATACCGCGTGCCACGCCCTGTGCCTTTAGCCAACGAAGACGATGCCGTTGGGGTAAAAATTCAAAAACTGGGTGGCGAGCGTTGGATATTCCTAAACGCTTCCACCGCGCAGGTGTGGCCACAAACACAAAGCTTTTTGTCTGAATACAATGTTCTGCCTTTAAAAAGCGTGCCAGAGAAAGGCTTAATCGAATCCGATTGGGTGCACTTTCGCGACGATACCAGTACCAAATCGCGCTACCGTATTCTTATAGAAAAAGGCATCCACCCAGATACCACCGAAATTCATGTTTTACATGCTCAGTTCCCTGTAGATGCCAATATTGCCTTAGATGAAAGCTTTGTTTGGCCTGAGCAGTCAAGCAGCAGCGAACGCGAAGCGTGGCTAATGGACGAACTGGCCATGGTGTTGGCCGAAAGCGTAGATAACAGCGCGGCCTCCCTTATGGGCCAAAATGTGGGGGGCAACACCAAGGCGCAATACGCACGTGTTAATGGTGAGCCGGTTGTTACTCTGCGCCTACCTTATGCGCGTGCTTGGGCGTCGGTGTCGCATGCTACCGAGGCCGATGGCTTTGTAGAGTACGAAACTAACAGCGACTTGGGTTTGGTGTATATCGGGTTCCCATATTTTGCCGACGATAAGCCCGGGTTTTGGGGCAGCTTGGCGTTTTGGGGTGAAGATAAACGCGCGCCAGAAACATCGCGCTATGCGCTTACTGACATTCTCGCGCACTTAAGCGATAGTAAAGATGCCCGCGCAGCGTTTGCCTCGGTGCCTGGCGCCGCGTTTGGTAAAGAATTACCTCTGGCTCAAGGTTACCTTGTTGCATTAGAGCAAAAAGATGGCTTAGTGATTGTGCGTATTCGCGATCATCGCGGCGTGCGCTTAGCGCCAGAAGAAGCGAAAAATATTCTTAGAGTATTACGCAACCGCCTCATCTAATTGCTGGTAAGCAATGTAAAGGCAACGAGGTATCAATTTTGAAGTTTGCGTCCCTAGGCAGTGGTAGTTCTGGTAACGCCACTGTTATAGCCTGCGGCGATGTTGTGCTACTGGTGGACTGCGGTTTTGGTATTAAAGATACCGAGCGGCGATTGGCACGCCTGGGTCTAGAAGCCAAAGATATCTCGGCTATTGTGGTCACCCACGAGCACTCCGACCATATTAAAGGTGTGGCGCCTCTTGCCCGTAAATACAAAATGCCGGTGTATATGACGCGTGGTACATTTTTAGCACGCGAATACGGCAACATACCCTCTCTGCACTTAATCGAAAATTATCAACCCTTTAGCATTGCCCACTTAACGGTTACCCCTGTAGCCGTGCCGCACGATGCGCGAGAGCCTGCGCAATACACCATCACCTCGCCAGATTATGGCGTATTGGGCGTGCTAACTGATTTGGGTTATATAACGCCGCACGTCGTGGAGGCTTATTTAACTTGCGATGCACTACTGGTTGAGGCAAACCACGATTTGGATATGCTCGCGCGCGGGCCTTACCCTTATTCACTGCGCCAACGTGTAGCGAGTAATTGGGGTCACCTTAATAATCAGCAAACGGCTAACTTACTTAGCCAGTTACCTTTGCTCAATCTGCAGCATTTAGTTGTAGGTCATATCAGTCAAAAAAATAATACTGTTGAGTTGGCTGCCAAATCTATTGATAACATTCTTCCCGAACCCGTGTTAAACCGCATTCATTACGCCTGCCAAGATGAAGGGTTTGATTGGCTGGCAATATCGCCTAAAAAGTAACTGTTTTGATGTGTTTGGCGCCAGTGTGGTCGCTTTTTGTTACTTCAAGTAAGTGTCTACTTTCAATAATCTTCTCTTGACAAAGCCCCCTCGCTGAATGTTTTCCACACTGTGTAACCAATCTTCACACGATACCGTCAAAAATTGCACAATTTGCATTTTTGTTAGACTTTATATTCTAAGTTGTTGATATTAAAGGAAAAATTAAATTTGTTTAAATTCCCAGCAAAATGCTGGATAGGTAGAGAAACCGTTACTTTCATCAATCTGTAAAGAATATCTTCACAGAGTTATCCACAGATACTGTGGGTAACTAAATTGTTCAAAACCTGTACAAATGTTAATTGGCGCACCTTTCGTGTAATTTCGCACTGGTGGTTTATACTCAAAGGAGATTCAACGTAATAATCCGCGTGAGCGGTCTACCAAAAGGAGATAAATGAGTGGAGGAGCGCAGAAAATACGAACGCACGCCTACCAGTATACGGGTTGAAATATCCCACCCTGCATTCGGCTACATAATTGGCTCAGCTAAAGATGTATCCGACGGTGGCGCACAGGTTACGGTGGAAAACCTGCCCACTGTGCCCCCAGTAGGCACCATTGTCGATGTGAAATTTAAAAAGCTGGTGGGCCGAATAAACGAAACTCCGGTACCTATGCGTGTAATGCACACTTATCGCAACGTGTTAGGGTTAATGTTCGTAGGGAGCTAACAGGTAGCTATTAGATAGCTAAAAAGATAGCTAAAAAAATAGCTAAAAAAATAGCTAAATAGTCGATAGCTAACTAATGGCGTAACCCATTAGTTAGTCTTATGGTTCAATAAGCCGCGTAAGCGAGTGTTCGCAGTTAGTTATTGCAGTGTGCAGGTAGGGATAACTCTTTAATATGTTTAAGCGGTACAGTGCTATCGCATTCAAGTTTCGCGTTTTTGGCTGCCAGTACCTGCTCAAGCTTCTTATTGTTAGCTAGCGGCGCGAGTGTTTCAATCGCATTCCCCGCTAAGTTAACCTGTTTAACATTTTGCAGGGCCTTAATTGGTGTAATATCCACTATCTGATTATTCGAAAGATCCAAAACGACAATACCTTTAAAAATTTCAATCCCGTTCAGGTTCTTAATCTCACTATTAGGGCAAAATAAGCGCTTTAGCTGTTCAGCTTGGGTTAAGTGGTTTTCCTTGATAGTAGCGTCAATACAGCGCTGTAGGTTCCTATCTGGCGTAGAAAACGCGGTAAAGATAGGCGGCGGGGTGTAAACTGTATTGTCGTTAACGGCGACAGAATATTTCGCGCAACCTGTTAGCAAATTAGCTAAAATTGCTGCGCACAAAATTTTATTAACCATTGGCTTCATCTCCATGAGGTCAGTACTTTCACGAAGTGTAACTTAGGGGTAACTATGAAGGAATTACTTTACAGCCTGACCAAAATATCATCGGTGGCCACTGTAGCTGGCGTATTGCTTACTGGCTGTATGACTTACGATCCTTACACTGGTGAAGAAAAAACCAGTAACGCGACTAAAGGCGCAGGTATTGGCGCGGTAACCGGCGCAATTATTGGTGCTGCTACATCAAGCGATAAAGATCGCGACCGCGGAATTATTACCGGTGCTGTAGCAGGCGCGGCCATAGGTGGTGGTGTTGGTTACTACATGGACAAACAAGAAGCAGAGCTTCGTCACCAATTGCAGGGCACTGGTGTACAGGTGCGCCGCGAAGGTAATAACTTATTTTTGGTAATGCCTGGCAACATTACTTTCGATACTGCTCAGTACAGCATTCGCAGCCAATTCTACGAAGTATTAGATTCTGTGGCGGTTGTGCTTAAGAAATATGATAAAACCGCTATTTTAGTGTCGGGTCACACCGATAACCGCGGCAGCTCAGATTACAACCAAACCCTAAGCGAGCAACGTGCAGGCAGCGTAAAAGCCTACCTAATGCAAAAAGGTGTTGCGGCAGGTCGTGTTAACTCTGTGGGCTATGGTTACCGCTACCCAGTGGCCTCTAACGATAGCGCAGCTGGCAGAGAGCAAAACCGCCGTGTAGAACTTAAGCTAGAGCCTATTGAATAACATTTACCGCTTGGTTAATCGGTTCGTAGCTAGCTAGTCAGTAACTACATAGATTCCTATTTGCCACGTTTCCTCCTAAAGCCGGCTATTTACGCCGGCTTTTTTGTGTCTTGCGTAACCATTTTGCGCTTCTTCCCTTTCACTTAAATAACCTTTTTGTAAAAAAATACTTGCCTCCCAAATATGTAGGTGCTACTTTTGTAGCATGGTGCTAAAAAAGTAGCACTAACAAGAAAGCTTTAATTAAAGCGCTATAAAGCAGCCAACAACGAAATACTCGAGATTGCTATGCCGCCAAGTGAATTAAGTAAGCTAAGCCGACGCGAAAGACAAATAGTGGATATTTTGTATGAGCTTAATCAAGCCTCTGCGCAGGATGTGTTAGACCGCTTACCCGAGCCACCAAGCTACTCCGCAGTGCGTGCAATGCTTGCGCGTATGGTAGATAAAAAACTCGTGCAGTTTCACAACGAAGGCGGCAAATATATTTACTCGCCAATGGGCAAAGAAGAAGACGCGCAGCTTTCCGCACTGCAACGTTTAATAAAAACATTCTTTCGCGGTTCGCGAGTTAAAGCGGTAAACGCGCTGCTAGAAACCGATGCGGATAAATTGAGTACAAGAGAAATAGAAGAGTTAGAACGAACAATAGCTCGCATTAAAGCCGTACAAAATAGCGGAAAAAAATAATGATACTTACCGTAGATACCTTCAACCTAATTACTTTGTTGTGCATAAAGCCCTTATGCGCCATTGGGTTGTGTGTGTATCTGTTGCGATCTAACCCCGTGCGATCTGCAGCAAAAAATAATTGGTTGGTATTTCTTGGGGTATTGTCGCCGATGTTAGTGGTTGTGAGTTATGGCCTATTGCCCAGTGTAGGTGTACCGCTAGTACCAAGTGAATGGATGCAGCAAGGCACAATCGATATTGCCAGTTTATTTCAACAGGAAAGTATTGGGTTTTACTTACTTGTTAGCGCGGTTGCTGTATTTATGTTGGGTATTGTGTGGGGCATAAGCTACCTGCTTAACGGAATAGCCGAAATACACAGGCTTACTCGCAATGCGAGCCAGTGTACGAATAAAAAAATATTAAGCTGCTTAAACCAAAGTAAAGCCGCACTGCAAATAACTGGGCGGGTAGAGCTAAAGCTAAGTGAAGGTATTAACGCACCAGTAATGTGGGGCGTAGTTAACCCCACAATTTTATTACCAGCAAAAAGTGAGCAGTGGCAAGAAGGCGTGCTGCAGCGTGTATTGGCCCACGAGCTAGCGCACATTAAGCGCGCAGACTGGCCAGTAAAAATGAGTGTGCATATATTGTGCTGCTTGTTTTGGTTTATACCACCTGTTTGGTGGCTAGCTAAAAAGCACGAGTGGTTTGCAGAGTTAGCATGTGACGATATGGTGGTTAACGCTTTGCATTGTCGCGCCGAGTATGCCAACGATTTGTTGAATTTTGCTACCCACGAAAACCAGGCGTCTATAGCTACCCTTGGTTTTATGAAAAAGTCCGAGCTTTACTTACGCATAAACGCTGTATTAGATGGTGCTAAACAGCGCAGCGCGATAAATACTAAAGAAAAATTATGGTTGTTAATTGTGTGGGTTGGCTTGCTGCTGCCTATGTCGGTGGCGCAAGCCTTACCTAAGGCGAGTAGCCAGTATGTGCAACCCGTGGAATATTTTCCCGTATGGTTGCCGACAGGTAGCAGTGAAAAGTCGCGCAAGAGTAAGTCTGCCATTTTTACTGCGGAGCAACCTAAGGTATTAACGTTAACCGATTTACAAACACATTTTTCGTCGGTGCCAACTACTTATCGTACTAACGAAACAATGCGAATAACGGCAAGCCGTGCTGATGCTCTTACAGCGTCAAACAGTGGTGTAGATGTTCCGCAAAACCCTGCAGCGCTTGAACAAGCGTTAGTGCACGGGTTAGAGCAGCGCCCACAAGTTAAGTTAGAAGGTTTTTTGCCCGTAAATTTGGTGTCGCCCAGCTACCCATCGCGCGCGTTAGAGCGGGGTGTAGAAGGCAGAGTTACAGTGCAGTTTGATATAGATACCAAGGGTAAGGCTGTTAACGTAAAAATTGTGCAATCAACCGCACGCGGCATATTTGATAAGGCAGTGCTAAAAGCGTTGGAGCAGTCGCAATTTCAGCCAATACGTGTAAATGGCCATCCAATTATTACAAAAAACGTCAACGAAACGTTTTTATTTACGCTAGCTTCCAACCAGTAAAATTAATCAGATTGGAATTTAGCGGGCTACATAGCAGGAAGTTAACTCAAGGATGAAGCGTCGCACACCTGTGTTGACGACAATAAAATGAATAGAGGATTTGCTATGACAACAGTACTTACTACCCCAATAAACGACGGTTCTTCAATACGCATTCTTTTAGTTGCACCCCTCGCAGCGTTTACAACTGCTGTGTTGGTAATGTTTATGTACAAATTAGTGGTAACAAACTTTGTTGCCCCAAAAGACAAGCCTGAGCTAATAATTCCCGAAGTAACCTGGGAGGAGCCGGTAGTTGAAACGATACTTGATAAATCTAAACCCGAATTAAATGAAGCTGTTGAAATGCCCCCAGTTATCTTGCCTAACGAAGGCCCAGTGGATGATGGATTGGACGTGACTATTCCCACCACGGGGGCAGGAACATTTGAATTAACATTTAACCCCAACTCAACTAATAACAGCTACCCAATAGCGCGCGTAATGGTTGGGGCGCAATACCCATCAACGGCCGCGGCAAGGGGTATAGAAGGTTATGTCGATGTGCAGTTTGATGTTGCCGCTTCCGGGGCCACTGAAAATATTCAAGTAGTGGGTTACGAGCCTTCAACAATATTTAACCGCGCCGCTACCCGTGCCGCCGCGAAATGGAAGTTTCAACCCAAAATGATAGATGGAAAACCCGTAAGGTTTGAAGGCATGGTTAAGCGCGTGCGCTTTGAAATGCAAAAGTAACTAGGTGCTGGCTTTAGATGTGTGCTGCAGATAGGAATTGAGGTTTGTAGATTTCTATTTGTAAAACAAAAAGGGCGGCTAAATAGCCGCCCGTTAAAACACTCTAATGAGAGCCTGCGTAATCAATTGTAGCCGCTTGGCGCTTCTCTCGGGAGGCGTCTTTTTTCGTTTTGGTTATCATAGAGCGCAGCTGTGAATCAAATACCCAAACTTCGACACGTTGATTTTTTAATCGCGCGCTACCCGCGTTAGAAGCCACGGGTAGATCTGACCCTAAGCCTAAAACCGATTCGCTAGAAATGCCGTAGCTGTATAAGGCAGACTTAACCGCAACTGCACGCAATTTGGAAAGTACAGTAGACCGAGCTGCAGTTTCTTTGCTATCGCCAAAGCCTACAAGTTGAATGCGTTTATCGGCGTTCTCCGGCATTTGCATATAGCGAACAATGCGCAGAATATCTTGCTTTGCTTTATTGTCGAGTTCGGCGCTGCCATCTTTAAAGCGAAAGTTAACCGATAAGCGCATGGCATTTTCGGTAAGTACTTTATAGGTTTGCGGCGCATCTGCGTATAGCTCAGACTGTAAGCTAAGCGGGTTTTGCGAAATAAAGCCAATTTGGTTTACGATTTCTTGCCCTTTAGTACTTTGTACAAAGTGGATAAATTCATTTAGTAGTGGGTTATTTTGCTTAGGTGACACATACATAAATAAACGGCGCGCTAACGGGTAATCTTCCGTTGCAACATATAAAGGCTCAGGCTTTAGCGGGTCGGTAGAGTCTTCTGAAATACCCAGTGCCTTTGCTCGGCGGACAGACGCTAGCCCTACAAACCCAATGCCGCCTGGGGCAGTGCTTACACGGTCTGATAATTGATCGTTTGATTCAAAGCGTTCAGCTGAAGCAGTAAGCGAGTAGCTCTTACCCAGCACTAGGCTTTTAAAGGTATCCCAGGTGCCCGATTTATCATCCCTAGCGTAAACTCGAATGGGTATATCACCGCCGCCCAGTTGCGACCAGTTTGATATTTCACCAGCAAACACTTTGGCAATTTGGTCGACTGTAAGGCTTGAAACAGGGTTGAAGCGATTAACAATTACCGCAAGCCCATCAATTGCCACCACCTTTTCGGCAGCAAAGTCGCGCATATTGCCAAGTGATTGCAGTAATGTTGCTTCGCTTTCTTTAATTGGGCGAGAAGACATAGCTATATTGCCTGTGCCGTCTGCTAAGCCGCTGTAGCCGGTGCCAGAGCCATGTGCTTGGATGTCGACAAAAACGGGTAAGTCGCCGTTATAGCCCTCTATGCGGTATTCATTTTCTATGTTGGTGGTTTTAATGCTAACGTTAGTTAGGCCCTTTGCTTCTAGGTAATTTTTTACCCAAGCTGGCGCAAGTTTGGCGCCAATGGTGTTAGAGCCTTTTATGGTAAAGAGCTTTCCTGCTGTTTGGTTTGAGAAGGCTTCCATTCCTTCGTCCTGTGAGTACGCGCCGGTTGCAGTGAGTGTTAAACATGCGGCGAATAAAAAAGAAACGAAAGTTTTTAATAGCATGTAAGGTTACCTCGTGAATGCAGGCGCACACGTTATAAGTGAATTGTTACAGTAATGTTACGGTAGCGACTTATTTCGGTTAAAAATTTATGCAACAATGTTTAACCATTTAAGCTTTATAAATATTTGATTTACTTAGCTTTATTTGCATTGTGGATATAAAACATAACGCGTGCGTTGTTTGGCCTAAATTTACCTTAGTGCGTGACTAAAAGGGGTGCGAGTTTGAAATCTGGTTTTGTTGTGCGATCTACAATTTCGTCCTGGGAATCAGCGGAGCGTTTTTGCCGCCAGTTTTCTTTGCCTTTGCTGGATATGCAGGCTAAGCATAACCAAGAAGTGTTTCAGTTAATTTTTGATCATCAAAATGTTCACCTACTCGATTGTCGCGCTAAAAAGCCCTTAACTTTAATGGTCGATTTTGTTACAGGCAGCCGCGACCACCGTCGCAAGTTTGGCGGCGGGGCGGGGCAAGCCGTGGCAAAGGCGGTGGGCGTTAAGGGCAATAGAACACTACATGTTTTAGATGCAACCGCAGGCTTGGGTGGCGACGCCTTTGTATTGGCCTGCTTGGGTAGCCGCGTAACAATGATTGAGCGCTCGCCCGTGGCCTATGCATTGCTGGCCGATGGGCTAAAGCGAGGTTTGCTGCAAGCAGAGGAGGCTGGCGATGACGAGCTATTGGCCATTTTGCAGCGAATGACACTGGTGCCCAACGACGGCAGCGATTGGATGCGTGATCAACTGGCCAGCTCTGACAGCGAGCAGCCAGATGTGGTTTATCTCGACCCAATGTTTCCAGAAAAAAGTAAAAAGGCATTGGCTAAAAAAGAGATGCAGATCTTCCAAGAAGTGGTTGGCGGCGATGAAGATGCCGATAAGCTGTTCGAACCTGCATTTGCACTAGCGAAATATCGCGTGGTGGTGAAACGTCCAAAAATTGCACCGCTACTTAACGGGCAAGAGCCAAGTGTGCAGCTGGTGGGTAAATCTTCGCGATTTGATGTGTACGCGAAAAAGAAATTACCAGAGTAATTACTTTGGCTTCAGTTGGTTTTAATTGGCTTTAGGTCGCTTACTTTTTTTTTGTTCCGGTGGGTTTTGTTTCGGGCTCGCCGGTTTTAAAGCGTACAAAGCGTGAAATAATCATTCGTATTTGTGCGAGCATGGCCATAATAAACCCCAAACCCGCCAGAATTAAGCCTGCCAGTACTATTAGCTCTTGCTTAAGCCCGTGGGGTAGCTGTTGGTTGGCCATAAAAATAATAATGCAGCCTACGCCAAAATAGATAGAACCGTTGCGGAATTGTTTGAATGGAACTTCGAGGGGCACGCTGTAGTGGGCTTTTAACCCAGCGCGCCATGCGGAGAGCGAAAAAAAATGTTTTATGGTTGCGAGTGGCTTAGCCATTTGTCGGCTGCCTCGCTATCAGATTCTTTGGCATCTACCCATGTGTCGCCTTCTTTTTTCCAAAATGGTGCTTGGGTTTTTAGTATGTCTATCATGTATTCGCACGCGGCGAAGGCATTTTTACGGTGGCGACTGCTCACCCCCACAAACACAATTTGGTCACCTGCAGCCAAGTTACCTACGCGGTGTATAATGGTGGTGCTAATTAAGTCCCAGCGTTGGTTGGCTTGTTGCTCTATTTTTTCAAGTACCTTTTCGGTCATGCCTGGGTAGTGGTCTAGCCTAAAACTTCCCTCGCCACCAAAATCTCGCACACTGCCCACAAACGTTACAATGGCGCCACTGTGGCCATGCTTTTGTAACTGCTCATATTCTGTTTGCAGGTGAAAGTCTTCGGTTTGTACTCGAATCATATTAGCCGCCTGTTACCGGAGGGAAAAACGCTACTTCATCGTTATGGCTTAAAGGCTGGTCTTTACTCGCAATGGTTTGGTTAACGGCACATTTGGTGGTTTTGTCTTGTAGCAGTTGCCAATTTTCACCGCGCTGCGCAAGCAGTGCAATTAAGTCGCTTACGCTAATTACCGAGTTATCTACCGCCAGTGTTTCGCTGTTGGTGCGCAGTGTTTCGCCTAGGCTGGCAAAGTAGAGAATAGACAGTGTTTTTTCTGAGGCCGTCATCGTATTTACTCGCTATAAAACCAATCGCCAGATTTGCCGCCGGTTTTGGAAATAAGGCGCGTGTCGGAAATAACTATGCCTTTATCTAGCGCTTTACACATATCGTATACCGTGAGTGCCGCTACAGAGCAAGCTGTGAGGGCTTCCATTTCAACGCCTGTTTTACCGTCTAATTCACATTGAGCTTCTATGCACAAGCGGTTGGCGTTAGCTTCTATGGTTATATCTACGGTTACGCGGGTAAGCATTAGTGGGTGGCACAATGGAATCAGGTCGGCGCATTTTTTTGCTGCTTGTATACCTGCAATACGCGCGGTGGCAAATACATCGCCTTTAGCTACATCGCCATTGGCAACAACAGCCAGTGTTTCGGCTGTCATGTTTACATAGCTGCGCGCGCGGGCTGTGCGTTTGGTTACCGCTTTGCCGCCCACATCTACCATGTGGGCTTCGCCTTTTTCGTTTAAGTGAGTAAGGTTAGATGTCATAAAAACAAAGGCCTGTCAGTGCTGTGTAATGGCTGCAAATATTAAGCGAGTAACTCTGTAAGCATAGTGCAGTAGATGTCGCTTAAGGTATTTAGGTCATCTACGCTTACACATTCGTTTATTTGATGAATAGTGGCGTTAACTGGGCCTAGCTCTAATACCTGTGCGCCGGTAGGGGCAATAAAGCGCCCGTCGGATGTGCCGCCAGCGGTAGACAGCTCTGTGTCGCGGCCGGTAATTTTTTTAATGGCGGCAACGGATGCAGCAACAAGCTCGCCTTCGGCCGTTAAAAACGGCTCGCCAGATAAATTCCATTTTAAATCGTAGTTTACGTTGTGCTTATCTAATATGGCGTGGGTGCGCTGTTTTAAAATGTCTGCGGTTAGCTCGGTAGAGAAGCGGAAATTAAACACCACATTGGCTTCGCCCGGTACCACATTGGTTGCGCCGGTACCGCTGTTAAAATTAGAAACCTGAAAGCTGGTAGGCGGAAAAAATTCGTTGCCGTTATCCCAGGTTTCACTCGCCATTTCTGCAAGTGCCGGTGCAATCATGTGAATGGGGTTTACCGCAAGGTGAGGGTACGCCACATGGCCCTGCACGCCTTTAACGATAAGTTCGGCACCTAGTGAACCGCGGCGACCATTTTTGATTACGTCGCCCACTAAGGTAGTGCTTGATGGCTCGCCAACCAAACACCATTTTATTTTTTCGTTGCGCGCTTCTAGCCACTCAACCACTTTAACGGTGCCGTTAATGGCTGGGCCTTCTTCATCACTGGTAATTAAAAACGCAATGCGCCCTGTGTGGTTCGGGTGGGCCGCAATAAAACTTTCGCATGCGGTAATCATGGCGGCCAGGCTGCCTTTCATGTCGGCGGCGCCGCGCCCGTAGAGCATGCCGTCTTTAATGGTTGGGGTGAATGGGTCTGTGGCCCATTTGCCCAAGTCGCCTGTAGGCACTACATCTGTGTGGCCAGCAAAGGCGAGTATCGGCCCACTTTCGCCGCGAATCGCCCAAAAGTTATCTACGTCACCAAACCGCAGGTTTTCTACTTTAAAACCAATGGCTTCTAAGCGCTCAATCATCATGCGTTGGCAGTGAGCATCTTCTGGGGTAACAGAAGGCTGTGCAATGAGGTCGCAGGCTAATTTTACGGTTGGGGTGTTGTGTGCGGATTCGTTTGTCATGGTGGGCCGATTGTGTAGAGGCTAAAAATACGCCGGCAGCGGATTGCGGTCGGCGAGTGTTTGCAAATTTTTGCGCGCTGCTGGGGCGCTATAGCCCACTTAAAAACAAAATTTAAAAACTCAGTTATAAGTAGCTAGCTAACGCCCCTGTATGGCAATTAGTTATTTGCGTGTAGTTCTTCGTTTAATGCAATGGCTGTTTTATTGGTTTTGCATTCTACGGCGCCGTTTACTGAGTTGCGACGGAACAGCAGGTCTGACTTACCTGCTAGGTCACGGGCTTTAACGGTTTCTGCTAGTTGGTTTTTATCGTCGAGTACCGCAACTTTAGTGCCGGCGGTAATGTATAAGCCCGACTCAACGGTGCAGCGGTCACCCAATGGAATGCCAATACCTGCGTTAGCGCCGAGCAAACACTCTTCGCCAACCGAAATAATAATGTTGCCACCGCCAGATAGGGTACCCATGGTAGAGCAGCCACCACCTAGGTCGGAACCGTTGCCTACAACTACACCTGCAGAAATACGGCCTTCTACCATGCTGGTGCCAAGTGTGCCCGCATTAAAGTTAATAAAGCCTTCGTGCATAACCGTGGTGCCTTCGCCAACGTAAGCGCCTAAGCGCACGCGCGCGGTGTGGGCAATACGTACGCCTTTAGGTACAACGTAGTTGGTCATTTTTGGGAATTTATCTACGCAATCTACCGAAATAGTTTCGCCGTTTAAACGCGCTTCTAGTTGGCGCGCAGGTAATTCTTCTAAGTCGATAGCGCCAACGTTTGTCCACGCTACGTTGGGCAACACACCGAACACACCGGTTAGGTTGGTGTTGTGTGGTTTAACTAAGCGGTGCGATAAAAGTTGTAATTTGAAGTAGCCCTCAGCAACAGAGGTTGGGGCCGCATCTTCTGCTAGCAATACTGCCACCAATGGGCGCGAGCTGGTTTTGAACTGTGCTGCAAGTGCTGCTAATTCGCTAAAGCCTTGCTCGGTTGCGGCTGCTTCTATTGCGTTTAGTTTATCTGCATCTAGGGTAATGGCTTGGTTGCCACCTTCGTAACCCACTGCGGTGGCAAGTGTTTGTGCCAAGGTGGCTTCTGGGTTTAGCGTTGGCTGGGGGAAAAACACCTCAAGCCATTCACCTTTTTTGTTTTGAGTGCCTACGCCTAATCCAAGGCCGTATAGTTGAGTCATAGTTTTACCCTAAGCTTATTGATCAAAAATTGTTTGGTAGTGTTCGGGCTTAAAGCCGAACGTTACTTCGCCGTTTAGCTCTAGCACTGGACGTTTTATTAGCGTGGGGTTGGCCATAATAATGGCCTGCCCGTGGCCGGCTTCCAGTGCTTGCTGGTCGGCGTGGTCCAGTTGTTTCCACGTGGTGCTGCGCTTGTTTACCACCGTGGTTATGTCTGCTTGGCTAAACCATTTTTTTAGCTGGTTTGCGTGTAAGCCATCGCTGCGAAAATCGTGGAAGACGTATTCGATATTGTTGGCGTCCAACCATTTGCGGGCTTTTTTTACGGTGTCACAGTTTTTTATGCCATACAAAACGGGGGGCGTGGACGTGTTAGCCATAATAGGTACTTCTTTGTTGCAAGTGGATGACGTAAATCAAGGGTGCAGAGGATACCAAAAAGCCGGTTTTTTTTCAGGCCTAATTGGCCTTAAACGCGGTTATTAGGCCTTTGCAATCTTCTTGGGGTGTTTACGCGCGGGGTAGCAAGTGGTGCAAATGGGGCAGGTTGTGCCTTGGCAGCCTCTCGCTGTGCAGTATTCGCGCCCATAAAATATAATCTGCAAGTGTAGTTTGTTCCATTTTTCTTTAGGAAACAGGCGTTTTAAGTCTTTTTCTGTTTGGGTAACGTTTTTGCCAGATGTTAAACCCCAGCGCTGCGCCAGCCTGTGTATATGCGTATCCACCGGAAAAGCGGGTATACCAAACGATTGTGCCACCACCACGCTGGCTGTTTTATGACCTACACCAGGTAGCTCTTCCAGCAGAGCCATGTCTTGCGGTACTTCACCGTTGTATTTATCCACCAGTATTTGCGATAACCCCTGAATGGCTTTCGATTTTTGCGGCGACAGGCCACAGGGGCGAATAATGGCTTTTATATCTTCTACCGACTGCTTCGCCATATCGAATGGGTTATCTGCCAGCTGCCATAGCGCGGGGGTGATTTGGTTTACACGCTCATCGGTACACTGCGCCGAAAGTAAAACCGCAACCAGTAAGGTGTATGGGTCTTTGTGGTCTAACGGTACCGGTGTTTCGGGGTAAAGCCGTTCGAGTTCGTTTAATATGTACTCAACTCGCTCGGCTTTTAGCATGTTTACTGGGGCTTTACTTGTGTTTGTCATAGCAATCGTAAGTGTTAACCGATAAACGCTAATCGCTAGTGGTGATTAACTCGCGATTAGCTATTGGTATATAGAGTTTGGTTTAAACTTTGTACAAAGGCTTTTATTCGGTGTGCGGCTTCTATGCATTCTTCAAGCTCTGCCACTAGCGCTAAACGCACATAGTTTTCGCCTGGGTTTACGCCGTCGCAATCGCGCGCTAAAAAGCGGCCGGGCAGCACAGTTACGTTTTGTTGGGCAAATAGTTGTTGGGCAAAGTCTGTATCTGCAATGGGGGTTTTTGGCCATAGATAAAAGCTGGCATCTGGTGTGCTTACCGGCAAAACATCTTTAAGTATTTCTATTACCGCATCAAATTTTTGGCGATATAAATTTCGGTTCTCTAGCACGTGGGCTTCATCTTGCCATGCGGCAATGCTGGCCAGTTGGCAGGGCACAGACATGGCGCAACCGTGGTAAGTGCGATACTGAAAAAACTGGTCGATAATGTGCGCATCGCCCGCAACAAAACCCGAGCGCAAGCCGGGCAGGTTCGAGCGTTTAGATAAGCTGTGGAACACCACGCAGTTTTTAAAATCGGTTTTACCCAGCGATTCGCACGCTTCCAATAGCCCTGTTGGAGGGTTGGCTTCATCGAAATACAGTTCGGAATAGCATTCATCGCTGGCGATAATGAAATTGTGTTTATCGGCGAGGCCAATAAGTTTTTCTAACAGCTCGCGCGACATAACCGCGCCGGTGGGGTTGCCTGGGGTACAAATAAACAATAGCTGGCACGCTTGCCATGTTTGTTCGCTAATTGCATCAAAATCGGGGATAAAACCGTTTTCGGGCAAGCAGTTTAAAAATACTGGTTCCGCGCCAGCTAAAAAGGCGGCCCCTTCGTAAATTTGGTAAAAGGGGTTGGGCATTAGTACTTTTGCATCTGCTTTGCTGCTATCTATGCAGGCTTGGGCGAAAGCGAAAAGCGCTTCGCGGGTACCGTTTACGGGTAATACGTTTGCTTCTGCATCTAGCGTTGCGCGCTGTAAGTTAAAGCGAGTATTGGCCCAGTTGGCAATGGCAGTGCGCAGCTCAGGCAGGCCTTTGGTGCTGGGGTAGTTGGCGAAGCGCGCCAAGTTATCGGTTAGCGCTTTAAGTGCAAATGCAGGTGGTTGGTGTTTGGGTTCGCCAATAGAAAGTGCAATATGGCTTTTGTCTGCCGGTGCCGATACCGTCGCTTTTAATGCGTTTAGTTTTTCAAACGGGTAGGGCTGCAGTTTGCTTAAATCTGGGTTCATTGGGCGTGTAATCTTATGTTAGTTGTTTGCTAGCTTAGGCTTATCGAGCCAAATCTTTTTCTACTCTAAGGTCGAGCTGCTTACATATTTCTTTTTGCAATTCTGCGCATAGGTTGGGGTCGCTTAGCGGGTTGCCCTCTATGTCTGATATGAAAAATATATCTTCTACGCGCTCGCCCAAGGTGGAAATTTTTGCGTTTTGCAATTGGATGTCCATATCCATAAATACTCGACCAATGGTGGCGAGTAGGCCGGGGCGGTCTGGGCTAATTACTTCTAGTACGGTATGGCCAGATACTATGTCGTTGCTAATGTAAGTACGCGTGGGTACGGCAAACTGTTTTAACTGCCTTGGAGTGCGGCGACTTACTACATCGCGATAACCGCTTACTAGGCGCAACTCTTCTAAAACCGATTCGCGAATTTTTTCACTGCGGGCGGGGTCGTCCCCAATCGGTTGGAAGTTGTCGTCTAGCACATAGAAGGTGTCGGCGGTGTAGCCGTTGGCGGCGCTGTAAACTCTGGCATCTTGAATGTTTAGGTTTTGTTGAGCTAGGGCATTGGCTACGGCGGTAAATACGTGGGGCGCATCTTTAACGCGAACAAAAATTTGGGTGGCGCCTTCAAATTCGTGGCTGGTGGTTTCACGAATAAGCACGAGGTTTTCGTCGCTTGGGTTGGTAACAATCGCTTCGGTTTGCCAGGCAATATCAATGTGCCCTTCGCGCACGAAATACTCATCGCCCATTACCGACCAAATTGCGCGCGCCTGATTTTCGCAAATGTTTTTATCTGCAAGTTTGGCCAGAGCAAGCTGTTGAGTTTCTTCAATTAGCTCGTTTTGATCGATGGTGTTTTCTAAGCCGCGGCGCAGTGCGCGTTTGGTTTCTAAGTAAAGTTGACGCATTAAACTTGCGCGCCAAGTGTTCCACACCTCTGGGTTGGTGCCGCACATATCGGCAACGGTTAGCGCGTAGAGGTAGTCTAAGTGCAGGCGATCACCCACTTGCAGTGCGAAGTTATGAATGACTTCTGGGTCTGAAATATCCTGCTTTTGCGATACATAAGACATGAGCAAATGCTTTTCTACCAGCCACACTACTAAACGTGTTTCGCGCGCGCTAAAACCGTGTTGCTGGCAAAATGCTGCGGCGTCTACAGCGCCAAGCTGAGAGTGGTCGCCGCCGCGGCCTTTGCCTATATCGTGGTACAGGCCGGCAATATACAAAAGCTCTGGTTTTTCCATGCGCTTCATAATGTGGGCGGCAATAGGGAACTGCTTTTTCTCATCCGGGTAGCGAAAGCGGCGAATATTTTTAATGACTAGCAGTGTGTGCGCATCCACTGTGTAGCGGTGGAATAGGTCGTGCTGCATTTGGCCGGTAATTTTGCCAAACTCGGGTAGGTAGCGACCGAGTATACCGTAGCGCTTCATGCGCTTTAATTGCGATATTAGGCCGTAATCCAGCTGAAACAATTGCATAAACATGCGGTTGTTTTCTGGATCTTTTCTAAATGATTCATCTATTAACCAGCGGCGCTCGCGAATAAGGCGAATGGTTTCTGCGCGTACACCTTTTATGCTTGGGTCTTGCCCCATAAGCACAAATATTTCCAACAATGCATTGGGGGTTTGGTCAAATACATCGCGGTGGATAACCTCGATAAAGCCATCGCAAAGCTGAAAGCGTTCATTGATGGGCACAATAGTTGGTGCCACTTTTTCTTCGATAGTTTCTTGCAAATACTGCAGCAGCACATCGTTTAATTCGCGCAGTGCCAATACCGTTTTATAGTATTGGTGCATAAATTGTTCGACGGCTAAACGTTTGTCGTTTTCTTGAAAGCCAAAAATAGTGGCGAGTTCGCGCTGGTATTCAAACAGTAGGCGCTCTTCGGCGCGGCCTGCGAGCATATGTACACCGTAGCGCACGCGCCATAAAAACTCTTCGCCGCGACGCAAAATACCGAATTCGTGTTCGGTAAAAAAGTCTTGCCCTTGCAGTTGCAAAAGGGTTTGCACTTGGAAGTAGCGTTTGGCAACCCAGTTAATCATTTGTATATCGCGCAGGCCGCCCGGCGCGTTTTTAATGTTGGGTTCTAGGTTGTACTCGGTATTGTTGTGTTTTTCGTGGCGCTTTTCTTGCTCTTCCCATTTCGCTTGATAAAAATCGCGAATGGGCCACATGTGTTTAGCATCGGTAAGTATTTGTAATTGGTCGCGCAGGCTGTCGTTGCCGGCAATGCGGCGCGCTTCTATAAGGTTGGTTGCTACGGTAATGTCTTCGCGGGCTATATCTATGCATTCTTGCAAGGTGCGCACGCTGGAGCCTATGTCTAGGCCTATATCCCACAGCATGGTGACAAAAGATTGCAGCGTTTCGTTGTACTCGGTACCAACCTTGTTATCGAGTAATATGAGTATGTCGATATCTGAATGGGGGTGCAGCTCGCCGCGGCCGTATCCGCCAACGGCGATGAGTGATATATCATCGCCCCAGTCAAAATGGTGCCACGCGTAATGCAGTATTAAATCTATAAATTGTGCGCGCTCGTGAATAAGGTGGCGAATATCTTCGCCCTCTAAAAAGCGTTGGTCAAACTGTTGGTTCACACCCGCTATTGCATCTTTAAATACCACCACTGGCGGCTTGTTTGCGAGGTTTTCACGAAAACGAGCCTGATTAAAAAAGATAGGTTGGGTGGCTACCTGAGGGAACTGACGAGCAGCGGGTTGCGACATAATTAGAATGATTCCTCTTTGCGAGCAGTAAGTACTTCTACGCCCGTTGCGGTCACTGCGAGCGTGTGCTCCCATTGCGCAGATAGGCGGCCGTCTCGGGTTTCTACTGTCCAGCCGTCTTTTTTAAGTTTGGTGTGCGGTTTGCCGGCATTAATCATTGGCTCGATAGTGAAGGTCATGCCTTCTTTTAAGGTCATGCCTGTGCCGGGGGTGCCGTAGTGCAATACCTGCGGGTCTTCGTGGAATACCGCACCTATGCCGTGGCCACAGTATTCGCGTACAACGGTGTAGTGATTTTTTTGCGCATGAGTTTGTATCACGTGGCCAATGTCGCCCAAGCGGCAGCCGGGTTTTACCAACTCGATACCTTTATATAGGCATTCCTGAGTGACTTTAACCAAGCGGTGGGCGTGGGGTGCCACGGTGCCCACAAAAAACATTTTACTGGTGTCGCCGTGGTAGCCGTCGAATATGACGGTTACATCAATGTTGATGGTGTCGCCAGACTTCAGCACTTTTTTCTCGGAGGGTATGCCGTGGCACACCACTTGGTTTACCGAGGTACAAATGGATTTGGGAAACCCTTTGTAATTAAGTGGTGCCGGTATAGCTTTTTGAACTTGTGTGATGTAATCGTGGCAAATTTTGTCTAGTTCTGCGGTGGTTACACCGGGTTGCACGTGCTCGCCAATCATTTCGAGCACTTCTGCGGCCATTCGGCCTGCAATGCGCATTTTTTCTATTTCTTCTGGGGTTTTAATCGATACGGCCATAGTCATCTACTAGCGTTTTTAGCTTAATTTGAATGCATTGGTTTTGCTGATACGTAGGGTTTGGCCCCCAAGCGCAACGGCGGTACAGCGTGGCCTATATGCGCGCTCAGCTAGAAAGGCGGCTATTCTACCGTAAACCGAGCGCTAGGGCACGGGGCGTGTGCGAGGAGCTATTTGTGAGTGGGCTTGTTAATAGGCTCGTGTGGCGGGGAGTAGATATAGCCGCGATTGCGCACCGACTTTATAGGGCTAGTTTGCCCAAGTGCATCTGTCAGCTTTTGGCGTATACGACTTATGTGTACGTCTATGCTGCGTTCGCCGGGAGTGTAGGTGCGTTGCAGGCCATGGCTGCACAGGTATTCTTTAGATAAAACCGTATTGGGGTGTTGCGCAAGCAGCTCTAGCAGTGCGTGCTCTGCGCCGGTTAGGGCTAGCGCTTGGTAGGAGGCTGTCATTGGGCTATTTGGTTGGACTAAATTTGAGGGCGCCGCCTGACTACAGCGTCGCAAAAGAATCTCTAGCCGCGTGATAATTTCGATGGGTGCCGCTTGGCTAAGTACAAAGTCGCTGGTTGGGTTTGGCAGGATATCAATAAGCTCCGCGCTTGCCGAATCGACAAGCAAAAGCAATGGCTGAGAGTGCCTAAGTGGTTGGGCAAGATTTTGGTAATACTGGTAGTGTAAAATAAACACGCATGCTCGCTGCACGCAATGTTGTATCTGCTTACTTAGCTCTGCTTCGTGATGAGTAGTTACAGCATGGTAATTACTTTGTTTGAAAGCCCGCTCAAGCTGTAAGCAAGTGGCTAAGTTTGGCGCTGCTATTAATACCGTGGGTTTACTGTGCATTGTTCTCTCGTGGTGGCGCTATTGCGCCACGGGGACTAATGTAAATTGCTGTGATTCGCTATTTGTTATGGCACAGGTCATAAGCGGAGTGCCTTCACTGGCAAACTCGCCGGGTATGGTTAGGCCGTAGTCGGTGTCCTTTTTATTACGTATATAAGTTGTGTCACCTTGGGTGTCTAACAGCCAGCGCTCTACATAGCCGCCTTCATCTTCGGTGAGGTAAACGTTGCTTTGGTATATGCCTTCGCTGGTAGAGCAGAGCCCTTCAAACTCTGTTGCAGTGCGCATGTGGCCATCGGTTTGGCTCTGGTTTACAAGGGCAGCGTAAATGCCCTTGTCGGTGACTATTTTCCAGTGCTGTGATGTGTCTGTTGTGTCGCACGCTTCTAATTCAACTAACCAATAGTTTTTGTTGTCTATTTCGTATTCCTCAATCCCCAAGCAACGCGTGTTGGTGCTGTTTGTTTGTATGGTGTAAATGGGGGAGGTAAGGTTGTCAAAATTATAATTACTGCCACCATAGGTGATAGTTAAATCATCACTGCGAAGGTTTTCTGTCAGCATGGCGGTATGCGTACTTAAGTTTGCAATGGCATCGACGGTGCGATTATTTAAATCAAAGAGGTTTTGAATAAGTTGCACGCCCGTCGCCCAACTGACGTGAAGATCTGCCGCCCCCAGTTGAATAAGGCTGGTTGTTTCTCGTGGGTCATCAAATTCAAAACTATTGTGGCTAATAACACTGTTGATACCAAAGTTTTGGATTAACGGCGCGCGCGAAGTGGTATCGAGCGCTTGGGTATTCTCTATAAAACTATTAAATGAAATGTTTGTGTTCGATGCGCCCGCATCCAAGTTAATAGCGCGGCTATCAGCCATATTAATAAAAATGTTGTGGCTAATTGTATTGCCGTTACTGATTTCGCCGTTGGTTAATTGGTTGGCGTTTATATTGCGTAAATTGGCGTCACCAATGTGAATGGCTGCGGTTGCGTCGTCGCCGCTTAGTTGTGAAAAGCTGTTCAGTTTAATGGTGTTGTTGTTGGCACCGTTGGTTAGGCTTATTGCAGTGCTGTAAAAATCTTCAATAAGCAATTCTTTTAGTGTGATGTTATTTGCACCATTTAAGAGTACTGCAGTGCCGGCGTTTTGCAGGGTGATGCCAGAAATATTCCAATGGCTGCCAGTAAGCGTTATGAGTGTTTCGCTTCCCGTGCCTTTAATAATTACATCGTCGGTAAAGCTTTGCTCGCCAGTAAGGTAGATAGGTTCAATTGCTGTACCCGAGCGATCGGAAAAGAGCATGCCTGTTTCTTTTGTGGTTAGCAGGTATTCGCCCGTGCTAACTCTAATCTCATCGTTAGGCTCGGCTGTACGTATTGCTGTAATAAGTTCTTCCGTTGTTTCTACATTCACTATGTTGTGGCTGCGGCGAATATAGGTAAGGGTATAGGTTTGGCTGTTGCCTCCATTGGCAGAAATTACCGTAATTGTCGCTGTACCAGCGCTCTCGTTTACTTGAAGGGTTTGGGTTTCGCTTGGGTTTATTTCGTTGTTGTTAATAAATACTTTTGCACCTTCTATTTCTGGGGTGATGTCTAGGTTAATGGTATCGGTGTTGTTGTCTATAAAAAATGTGTAGTCGGTTATTCCGCAAACATATTGAAAATAATCGCCGTCGGTATCAAGCTTTAAAAGTTGCGCGTTGCTTTCTATTTGATCGGTAGTTGGGGGTGTTCGGGTTATGGCAATGGTGTAGCGCTCGCTGGTAGAGAAATCTTCTGCAACAACCGTGGTATCTAAATAATTCACCCCAGGGCTTAAGTTGTGATAGTACACATTGCGTTCGTAGGATGTGCTGCCGTTGGTTTGCATGCTTACACCACTGTTTTTTGCTGTAATTTGATATGCAATGGCGCAGGAGCTGTATGGCACCGTTGTTGAATAATCAAATACAGCCTCGCTAAAAGAAGGTGCAAGGCCTAGTGATGTGCCGCTGCCGCTGCCGCTGGCAAAGTCGTAAAGGTTAAAGCTTGTGATGCGCGCGGCAGAAGAAAGCCTGTAGGCGTATATCGTGTAGGTTACAAAAACGTCTTTTTCGCTATCGTAAAGCTGAATGGATATTAAGTTGGCTCCTTCTGCAATGTTGGCGACGAAATGTTTTTCGTCATCAAGTGTTTTCTGATAAGTGCCGTTGCTGTTTTGAATGCTGTAGCTAAAACTGTAGTCGCCGCTCGACTCGAAATGGACGCTCAATGTTTTTTCGCTATTGCTGGTTTCTATTTTGTAGGGCCCAGTTTTTTCGCTGTTGAAATCTAAGGAGTATTCATCAATTGTAAGGCTGGTTAGGCGTTGTGCGCTGGTATCGTAATTGAATTCGTTGCTGCCGCCAGAGCAAGCTGTAATACAGGTTAAAGCTATGAGGATAAGCAGGTATTTAGTTTTCGGTAAGGCGTTTTTTGGGGGTTTTAATTTGTTCATCGGAAGAGTGCAATCAAGTTAAAGTTGCTGGCTTAGGGTGGGCGGTTTTAGATTAGTTCCGAACTATTTGTAGGGTTTACAAATCTTCACATTCCTTAACGTTTGTTTACTTTATTTCGCACGAATATGCAGAAAATGTGAATTTTATATTAAATTCGGTTGTATCGCGTTTTGTGTTGAACTTTGTGCTTTGCCGCTGGGTCTGTTTGGCTAACTAATGGCAGAACCTAATAAGGCAAAGGTAGTAATAATGTTTAATAAAATTAATTTTAAAAGTCGAGCAGCGCTATTTATATTGTGTGGTGTGCTGCTTGGGGGTTGTGGCGGCAGCAGTGGCGATGGCGAAGATACAAGCCCAGATTCTTTTGCGTTTGATGATGAAATAGATGCGCCACTGGCGCAGTGGTATCTCTCTGACGAAATTGAAGTGGAGGGAGTTAACGCCGAAACGCCAATTAGTATTGTGGGTGGTGAGTATTCGATAAATTATGGTGACTTTACCGATGAAGACGGTTCAGTATACGAGGGCGATATAATTATTGTGCGCGTTTTTACCGCAGACACAATTGATACCGAAACCGAGCTCACGCTAACCATTGGTGATGAAGACGATACTTTTACTGTTCGCACGGCTGAGGTTGTGTTGCGAGCGAAAGATGCATTTAAAAAATTAACGTTCAGTTGGGATAGCGTCGACGGTGCCGATTATTATCGCCTGCTTGAAAAAGCTCATGCAGGTGAAGAGTTTGAGCAGGTAGGGCGGGATTTGGAGTCTACCTCAATTGGTTTGACGCTAGATGTGCCTATCCATCGTTTAGATTGGCTTAATGCCGAATACAAGCTGCAAACCTGTACCAATGCCGAATGTTCAGAGTCCGATGCTATTTCTGTTTACAGCTATATGAAGCGTTCGATTGGTTACTTTAAAGCGAGTAACCCCGAAAGCTACGATAGGTTTGGGCGTGTGGCGTTAAGCGCCGACGGCAAAACCTTGGCTGTAGCCGCGCCTGGCGACGACAGTGCTGCAAAGGGTATAGATGGCGATGATGGTGATAACTCGGTAAGTGGCAGTGGCGCAGTTTATGTGTATGTGCGCGATGATGGTGAATGGCGTTTTCAGGCTTATATCAAGGCGTCAAACACTGGCGAGGCGGATGCTTTCGGACGCGCACTGGCCTTAAGTGACGATGGCAACACGCTTGCGGTTGGCGCGCCTTTCGAAGATGGCGCCAGCGCAGGCATTGATGGCGATGGCTTAAGTGATGCTCTGCAGGATAGTGGTGCCGTGTATGTATTTCGTCGGGCGGGAGATGCTTGGTCGCAACAAAACTATATAAAAGCTTCAAACCCTGCGGTTAACGACAACTTTGGCTCGGCATTAGCGCTAAGTGATTATGGTGGCACGCTGGCAGTGGCGGCGCCTGGGCAGGATAGCTCCGCCGTTTTGGTTGGGGGTGATGAAGTCGATCAGCTTGCGGCCGACTCGGGCGCGGTTTACGTGTTTAGCTTAAATGCAGATAACTGGCAGCAGCAGGCTTTTATCAAAGCATCTAACACCGGCGCTGGCGACGGTTTTGGTGGTCGCGTTGCGCTAAGTGCTAATGGTAATTCTTTAGTTGTTGGGGCCCCTTACGAGCAATCGTTGTTTGCTGGTCAGCCTGCAGATAATAGTGCGGCAAATGCCGGTGCAGCCTATGTTTATGGTCGCGCATCCGGCAGCTGGTCGTTTAAAGCCTATTTAAAGGCATCGAACGCCCAGTCTGATGGTCGATTTGGCTCGGCCGTAGCTATAGCAAATGATGGCGCCACAGTGGCAGTGGGTTCTGCGGGTGAAGCGAGTATTGCAATAGGTGTAAATGGCAACCAGTTAGATCGCTCAAATGCAGAATCGGGTGCGGCCTATGTGTTTAATTTAGAGGGCGATGCATGGGTGCAGCACAGCTATATAAAGGCCTCTAATGGCGATATTGGCGACCTTTTTGGGTCGGCCATTGCTTTGAATGCCGCTGGGTCGTTATTGGTGGTGGGTGCGCCGGGTGAGTCAAGCGCTGCCGAGGGGGTAAGCGGAACTCAGCCTGATAACAGCGCTACAGATGCGGGTGCCGCTTACGTGTTTGAACTGAGCGCGGGGGCTTGGAGTCAGTTAAAGTATGTTAAAGCCTCGAATGCGGAGGCGGCCGACGGGTTTGGCTCATATGTCTCGCTGGATGCGTCAGGCGATGTGTTGGCAGTAGGTGCGCCAGAAGAGCGAAGCAGTTCCACGCTATTTTCCAACCTGCAAACAAGTAATGCGCTGAATGCAGCTGGCGCTGTGTATTTGTATTGATTTGCGGCGGCGGGTGGCTTTTGCCGGTCTTCGCGGCAGGCCAGTTGGCAGATTCTCGCCTTTAGGCAAATATTGGCCAAGAAAGTGCTCAAATTCTTTAAGTTTTTGTGCTTATGTGGTATAAAGCGCGCCCAGCTACAACTGCGTCGAGCAACCTTGTGTTGTTTGAGCGTTTAGTTGGGTAAATTTCTTAAACTATACGTCACACATATATCGGCACACTTGTCTGGGTGCCCTAGCTGTTAAAGCGGGGTTGGCTTGTGGGATATATGGAGGCCTAACCCGTAAAACAGGAATACTAATATGCCTACTGTAAGCATGCGCGATATGCTGCAAGCCGGTGTCCACTTTGGTCACCAAACTCGTTACTGGAACCCTAAGATGGGTAAATACATCTTCGGCGCTCGTAACAAAATTCATATCATTAACTTGGAGCACACTGTTCCTGCGTTTAATGAAGCGTTGGCCATTGTTAAGCAATTGGGCAGCCAAAAGAAAAAAGTTTTGTTTGTTGGCACTAAGCGCGCTGCGCAAAAGTCTATTAAAGAGCAAGCAGAACGTTCAAACATGCCTTTCGTTAGCCATCGCTGGTTAGGTGGTATGTTGACCAACTACAAAACTATCCGCGCTTCTATTCGCCGTTACCGCGAACTTGAAACTCAAAGCCAAGACGGTACTTTCGAAAAGCTAACTAAAAAAGAAGCTTTAGTTCGTACTCGTATCATGGAGAAGCTAGAGAAGTCTATCGGTGGTATTAAAGACATGGGCGGTCTACCAGACGCTTTGTTTATCATCGATGTTGAGCACGAGCGTATTGCTATTCAAGAAGCTAATAAATTGGGTATCCCAGTTATTGGTGTTGTTGATACTAACAGTGATCCCGCTGGTGTTGACTACGTAATCCCAGGTAACGACGATGCTATCCGTGCTATCAAGCTATACGCTACTGCAGTTGCAGACGCGTGTATTGAAGGCGCTGCGGACTCTGCATCTGTTCCTAATAAAGACGAATTCGTAGAAGAAAAAGCTGCTGACGCCGAGTAATGCCGGTAGCGCCAAACTCCGTGGCTGTTTATAGCTCCGGGGTTTAGCAAAGCCCAGTTTAATGCGGCTTGATTAGTTGTAACTTAAGTTGGGTAAACAGTATTTCAAAAAGGGGCCATGCCCCTTTTTCAGTTTCTAAAATTTAACCTTGAATAGAGGGCAAACAAAATGGCAGTGTCTGCTTCTTTGGTAAAAGAACTGCGCGAGCGTACTGGCTTGGGCATGATGGAATGTAAAAAAGCATTGGTTGAAACCGATGGTGATATCGACGTTGCGATTGAGAATTTGCGTAAAGCTTCTGGCCTTAAAGCAGCTAAAAAAGCAGATCGTACTGCTGCTGAAGGTGTTGTTGCGGTTAAGGTTGCAGAAGATGGCAGCTACGGCGTAATGGTTGAAGTTAACTCGGAGACTGACTTCGTTGCACGCGACGCGGGTTTCTTGGCGTTTGTTGATACCGTTGTAAACAAAGCTTTCGACACTAAAGCTACTGATGTAGCGGCTTTGGCTGGCGATGAAATTGAATCAACTCGTCAAGCATTGGTTCAAAAAATTGGTGAGAACATTGGCGTTCGTCGCGTTCAGCTTATCGAAGCTGGTTCAGGCGTTGTTGGTGCTTATCTTCACTCTAACAACCGCATTGCAGTGTTAACTCAGTTGACTGCTGGTGATGTTGAGTTGGCTCGCGACATCGCTATGCACGTTGCTGCTGTTAACCCTCAAGTGGTTAACTCTGCCGACATGCCTGCAGAAGTTGTAGAGAAAGAGAAAGAAATCATCAAGGCTCAACCAGATATGGAAGGCAAGCCTGCTGAGATCGTTGATAAAATGATGGTAGGCCGTATCAACAAGTTCTTGAAAGAGAACAGCTTGGTAGATCAGCCTTTCGTTAAAAACCCTGAAGTAACTGTTGGCAAGCTAGCGAAAGACGCTGGCGCTGAAGTTGTTGGCTTCGTGCGTTTTGAAGTAGGTGAAGGCATTGAAAAAGTAGAAGAAGACTTCGCGGCAGAAGTTGCTGCTCAAGTTGCTGCTTCTAAGGCGTAAGTTACGCTAGTTTCAGCGTCTTAATTGACGCACCTTGCAAAAAGGCGGGATACATCTCCCGCCTTTTTGCTGTTACACTTTCGCGAATTTTTACCAACTTGCCTCACAATGGAGTTAGTCGATGCCAAACACCCCCGATCGAAAGTATAAACGTATTCTCCTCAAGCTCAGTGGCGAGCAGTTAATGGGCGATGAAGGGTTCGGTATAGACCCTAAAGTATTAGATAAAATGGCCCTAGAAATTGGGCAGTTAGTAGGGATTGGGGTTCAGGTAGGCTTGGTTATAGGTGGTGGTAACCTGTTTAGAGGTGCTGCGCTAAGTCGAGCAGGGCTAGATCGCGTGACCGGTGACCATATGGGTATGCTGGCTACGGTAATGAATGCGCTGGCAATGCGCGATGCGCTTGAGCGCTCTAACATTTCTTCTACGGTAATGTCTGCTATTCCGATGCACGGCGTTACCGATCAGTACGACCGCCGCAAGGCGCTTCGCCTGCTAGACAACGGCGAAGTTGTTATTTTTTCTGCCGGTACCGGCAATCCATTCTTTACTACCGATTCTGCCGCGTGCCTGCGTGGCATAGAAGTGAATGCGGAATTGGTTTTGAAGGCGACCAAAGTAGACGGCGTTTATTCCGCCGACCCTATGAAAGATCCCACCGCCGTTCGTTACTCAAAACTCACCTACGAGAAAGTGCTAACCGAACAGTTGGGCGTAATGGACTTGACGGCAATTTGTTTGTGTCAAGATCACAATATGCCAGTGCGTGTATTCCAAATGGATAAACAGGGTGCGCTTCTAAACATCGTTGTTGGCGGTGATGAAGGCACTTTGATTCAGGGTAAAGAAACTGAAGAGGCTTAATGACAATGATAGATGATATTAAAAGTGATTCAGAAGAACGTATGTCTCGTGCCATTGAGGCGCTAGGCACTCACTTTAACAAAATTCGTACTGGCCGTGCGCACCCAAGCATTTTAGATGGGGTGATGGTGTCCTACTACGGAAGCGCCACGCCTTTAAGCCAGGTTGCTAACGTGACGGTATTGGATGCGCGTACTTTGTCTATTAGCCCTTGGGAAAAAAACATAGTGCCTGAAATTGAAAAGGCAATTATGAAGTCTGACCTAGGCTTAAACCCAGTAACCACAGGCGATTTGATACGTGTGCCAATGCCTATGCTTACTGAAGAAACGCGCAAAGGCTACATCAAGCGTGCTCGTGCAGAAGCAGAATCTGCCCGTGTTTCTATTCGAAATGTTCGTCGCGATGCCTTGGCAGAAGTGAAGGCGCTAGTGAAAGACAAAGAAATTAGCGAAGACGACGAGCGCAGAGCAGCGGACGAGATTCAACAAATTACTAATAAGTACGTAGCTGAAGTAGATAAAGCGCTTAGCGCCAAAGAAAAGGATCTAATGGAGATTTGATCCTAGAGAAATTACATGGATAACAGTGATATAGAAGAAAGTCGTTTGCGCCATGTTGCCATCATTATGGATGGCAACAATCGCTGGGCAAAACGTGAAGGTAAGCAAGGCATTGCCGGTCATAAGGCTGGGGTGGAGCGCATTCGCGATGTACTAGCCGCGTGTCGTGCTCAGGGCGTCGAAGTTCTCACACTGTTTGCTTTTAGTAGCGAGAACTGGCGCCGTCCACCCATTGAGGTTGAAGCCTTAATGGGTTTGTTTTATAGCTACCTTAAAAAAGAAGCGCGCAAACTGGCCGAAGAAGGCGTAGCGTTGCGGGTTATCGGCAATCGCAGCCGTTTCTCTAAAAGTTTGTTGCGCGCTATAGAAGAGGCAGAGTCGACAGCCTCAGACGGTGATGCAACATTGGTTATTGCGGCCGATTACGGTGGTTGCTGGGATATCGCCAACTCCGCTCGTCAGTTGGCTGAGGCGGCTGTTCGCGGTGATATCACCCCCGAGCAAATTGATGAGCATGCGCTGTCTAATCATATTCAAACCGCGGGCCTCCCCCCTTTAGATTTGCTTATTCGCACCGGTGGCGAGTTGCGTATTAGTAACTTTTTACTGTGGCAAGCAGCCTACGCCGAGTTGTATTTTAGCGATTTGCTATGGCCAGATTTCGGCAAAGATGCGCTAGATGAAGCTGTAGCAGACTTTCATCGTCGCCAGCGCCGATTCGGCAAAACCTCCGATCAATTAAAACAAGAGGCTGCTCGTGCTTAAACAACGCGTTATTACCGCCATCATTATGGTGTCTGTCTTTGCTTCCGTTTTAGTGTTTCTTCCTTGGCAGGCATTTGCAGTGTTGGCGGCTGGCGTGTTTTTGGTGGGCGCGTGGGAATGGGCTCCACTGGCGGGAGTGACCTCTGCGTTAGGAAGAGTTGCTTACGCATTAAGTACGGGAATATTAGGTGCCGTACTGTCTTATTTCACCCATTGGCAGGGCGATACCGAGCTGCTGCAAACGCTGCTAGTTGGGGCGTGTGTATGGTGGGCGGTAGCGCTGCTGTGGATTCAGGGTTACCCGTCGAGCGCAGTGTTATGGCGTGCTCCGCCTCTGCGTATGCTTATGGGGTGGTTGGTCATAGTGCCTGCGTGGTTAGGCTGTTTATACCTGCGCTCGCAAACTTCTGGCGCATGGCTAATTTTGATTGTCGTGCTGGCTGTTGCCGCCGCCGATATTGGCGCTTATTTTAGTGGTCGAGCCTTTGGTAAGCGCAAGCTGGCTGTGAATGTTAGCCCTGGTAAATCCTGGGAGGGCGTTTGGGGTGGTTTGTGCGCATCTGTGGTTTTTGCGTTAATCGTTTTCTTTGTTGCTGGCGCACCTTATTGGTGGGTTCCTATTGTAGTCATCTTGCCATCGGCCATGATCTCTGTCGTGGGTGATTTGCTCGAAAGCATGCTAAAGCGCCACACTGGTATCAAGGACAGCAGCCAGTTGTTACCCGGCCACGGCGGTGTGTTGGATCGCATCGATGGCTTGGTGGCCGCAGTACCTGTTTTCACTCTTGCCTATCTCTCGGCCGGCTGGGGCTTATAAGTCCATGCAGCAGATTTGTGTTCTCGGCTCAACCGGCTCTATAGGTATAAGCACACTTGATGTGCTCGCTTCCCATCCAGACAAATTTTCTGTGTATGCGCTTACAGCGAATTCCAGTATCGACTTGCTGGTAGAGCAGTGCCTAAAGTTTTCGCCGCAATATGCTGTTATTCGGGATGAAGCGCTGTATTTACCGTTGAAGCAGCGTATCGAGTCGCTAAATTGTACAACGGAAGTGCTTGCTGGTGAGCAGGCGCTGTGCGATGTAGCCTCCGCAGTCCAAGTAGATTCCGTGATGGCCGCCATAGTAGGCGCCGCGGGTTTGGCGCCAACCTTGGCTGCTGTAGAGGCGGGTAAGCGTGTGCTGCTGGCCAATAAAGAAAGTTTAGTGATGAGCGGCAAGCTGTTTATGCAAGCAGCTAAGGCCGCTTCCGCATTGGTTTTACCAATAGATAGCGAGCACAACGCGATTTTTCAGTGCTTACCGCAGCCGTATACGTCGTTAGCGGATGCGGGCGTGCAAAAAATATTACTCACCGGCTCCGGCGGTCCGTTTCGCGACACGCCACTTGCCGATTTAAGTGCTAAAACGCCAGACCAAGCATGCGCACACCCTAATTGGTCTATGGGGCGAAAGATATCTGTCGACTCTGCCACCATGATGAATAAAGGGTTGGAGTTTATAGAAGCCTGCTGGTTATTCGACGCAACCCCAGAGCAAATAGAGATAGTTGTTCACCCGCAAAGTATTATCCATTCGATGGTGCAATATGTAGATGGGTCGGTGCTTGCGCAGATGGGGAACCCCGATATGCGCACGCCCATTGCGCATTGTTTAGATTGGCCTCGCAGAATAGATTCTGGGGTGGCGTCGTTAGATTTCTTTGCGTTACAGGGGTTAGATTTTTGCCGCCCCGATTACCAGCGCTTTCCCGCGCTTGCCTTGGCCACTAGCGCCATTAAAAGTGGTGGAACGTACCCTGTAGCATTGAATGCTGCCAATGAAGTGGCGGTAGCCTTGTTTTTAGAAGAAAAAATCAAATTTACAGATATTGCGGCAATTATTGCTGCAGTATTAGAAGATTGGGAAACTTGTGAACCTGATACAATCGCTGCGGTCAAAGAAGCCGACGCAATAGCGCGCAAGCTGGCTTATAGTGTAGCCGCGAAATTTGGTTATTAAGTTTGTGTTAACGCCATGCGTGTAAGGATGAGTGATTCTTGTACAGTATGTGCTTACTTTGGAATGTATTTGGAACAATTACGTGGTATCTAGTTTGAGTACGCTTCTGTGGTTCTTAATAGCAATTAGTATTTTGGTTGCTATCCATGAATACGGCCATTTCTACGTGGCCAGACGTTGTGGCGTAAAGGTTCTACGATTCTCTATTGGGTTTGGGCCGAGACTGTTAACCTGGACCGATAAAAAAGGTACCGAGTTTGCCTTGTCTGCCATCCCATTGGGTGGCTACGTAAAAATGCTCGATGAGCGTGAAGGCGAAGTAGATGAAGCCGAGCGCCCCTACGCGTTTTCAAGTAAAAAGCCGTGGCAGCGTATTTTAATTGCTTTTGCTGGCCCCCTCGCCAATTTTATTTTCGCCATACTGCTGTTCTGGCTAATCGTAGCTGTGCGCGGCGAGTTTCAGATGTTTCCCGTGGTTGGTGAAGTGAAGCCCAATTCTGTCGCAGCGCTGGCAGGCTTGGAGGCAGGGCAAGAAATTCTTGCGATAGATGGCGAGCCCACACCTTCAACAGAAGCGGTTTTGCATCATCTTATTTCGCGCTTAGGTGAAACTGGGCCAATTACTTTTACCGTAAGCTACCCAGATTCCACCTTGCAATACGAATCTCAAGGGCAGCTTCATGAATGGCTGCGCGATGCGGAACAGCCGGACCCAATTGAAGGTATAGGTATTGTTTTTTATCAGCCGCCTGCTGTCATTAGCGAGGTGACAGAGGGTAAGCCTGCATTTGATGCGGGCTTCGAAGCGGGTGATATTGTTGTCGCTACCGATGGCATTCCTATGGGAAGCAGCCGCAAGTGGACCACTTATATATCCGAGCGCCCTAATCAGGAGCTTGAGGTTGAAGTAGAGCGTGCTGGTGAAATCATTGCGCTAAAAGTCACCCCGGCACAAGAAACCAGCGAAGATGGTAAAACGGTGGGGCGCATAGGTGTTGGAGTAACCACTAACTACAAAGGCTCTTACCGCAGAATAGAATACGGCCCCGGTGAAGCATTTGTTCGAGGCGTGCAAAAAACATGGGAAACAGTCGATTTTGTCTTGCTTTCCATAAAGAAGCTCATTTTAGGTGAAATCTCCACTAAAAACTTGAGTGGACCGATAGGCATTGCTAAAGTTGCCGGCGATTCCGCGAAGGCGGGTAGCTGGGCATTTGTTAGCTTCCTCGCAATGATTAGCGTTTACCTTGGTGTACTCAATTTATTGCCCGTTCCAGTATTAGATGGTGGGCATATCTTGTTCGGGCTTATCGAGTGGGTGAAAGGTAGCCCGTTATCTGAACGAGTTCAGGCATTAGGCTATCAGGCAGGGCTGGCTATGGTTCTGTGTTTGATGGTGGTGGCCTTTTATAATGATTTGGTGCGTTTGTAGTTACTAACAAGCGCAATTAATAGAACAACAACAAGCGGATTTTCTGGTTGAACTCCAAATATAATATGAAGCAGATTCTTGTAGTTTTGACATTGTTAACTTTGTCAGTGTCGTCTTATGCGGTGAATTTCACCGTTACCGATATCCGATTAGAGGGGTTACAGCGCGTATCCGCTAGCCCCGTGTTTGCCGCTATGCCTGTTAGGGTGGGCGATAGCATCGATTCCGAAGATGTGCGCGAAGTTATCCGCTCTATATTTGCTACGGGCTATTTTACCAACGTGCAAGTAGCACGCGACGGCAACGACCTTGTTGTTATTTTGCAAGAACGCCCAGCGATTAAGTCGATAGAGTTCGACGGTAACAAAGCAATTAAAACCGAGCAGCTCGAAGAGGTAATGACCGAAAACGGTATTGCCGAAGGCGAAATTTTGCAGCGCCACATGTTGCAGCAAATTACTCGCGAGCTAGAGCGTCAATACATTGGTCAATCGCGTTACAGTGCCAATGTAGAAGCAGTAGTTGAAGATTTAGCCAACAATATGGTGGCCATTAAAGTTGAAGTCGATGAGGGCAAAGCGGCCAGCATTCTTCACTTTAATATCGTTGGTAACGAAATATTTAGTGATGAGGAGCTTTTTAATGCTTTCGAGTTGCGTGAAAGTGTTTGGTGGAAGTTCTTCTCTAAGGCCGATCAATATTCGCGCGAAAAGCTAAGCGGCGACATTGAGAAATTAGAATCCTTTTACTTAGATCGCGGTTACTTAGATTTTAAAGTGCTGTCGAGCCAAGTGTCTGTAAGCCCAGATAAAGAGTCAGTGTATATCACCCTAAATATTAAAGAGGGTGGTGTATATACCGTTAAAGATCTCGATATTGCTGGTGACCCAATATTGCCAGAAGAGCGTGTGCGCCGATTAATCTTGTTGCGCAAAGGTGAAACCTTCTCGCAAATTTTAATGACGGATACCGCAGAGTACATAAAAACCCTACTTGGTAACGCCGGTTATACCAACGCTACAGTAGAAGGTATTCCAGAAAAGAACCCAGAAGATAATACCGTTGTTGTTAACTTCTTGATCGACCCCGGCAAGCGCGTGTATGTGCGTCGTGTAGAGTTCCGCGGTAACACCAAATCGAGCGACGAAGTGTTGCGCCGCGAAATGCGTCAACACGAAGGTGCATCGGCTTCTAACGCGCGCATTGAACAGTCAAAAGTTCGTTTAGAGCGTTTGGGCTTCTTTAAAGAAGTAACCGTAGAAAACAAAGATGTGCCAGGCACCGACGATTTAATCGATGTTGAGTTTACTGTGGAGGAGCAACCTTCAGGTCAAATTCAAGCGAGTATCGGCTATGCGCAGTACACCGGTTTAAACCTTGCGTTAAATATTCAAGAAAACAACTGGTTGGGTACAGGTAAACAAGTTAACTTTGGTATTAATAAAAACACTTACCAAACGATCTATAACTTTGGTTATAACGACCCGTACTTTACCCCAGACGGTGTGAGCCGTGGTTTCTCGGCATTCTATCGCACGCGAGATTACAGCCGCTTACGGGTTGCAGAATACGCCACGGATTCGTTCGGCGGTAATTTAAACTTTGGTTATCCTATTTCTGAAATTGAGCGTATTGGCTTTGGCGTGGGTATCGATCACCAGTCGGTTACTGCGGGTAGTCGTGCAGCAGCAGAGATTCTAACCAGCCCTGTGCTGCGCTCTGGTAGTGATGCCTCGTATATTACACAAACCGATTACAGCCAATATATTGCTTCAGGTTTATTGGATGAAAACGGTATACCTGTTGAATATTTGCTAGATAGCAGGCCTGTAGAGCAAGATATGCTACTCGATGTAGACGAGGGCTTTATCAATAAATACGGCGATCAATTCTTGAGTGGTACGGTTAATTTTAACTGGACTCGTATGACCCTTAACCGCGGTGTGCTTGCAACACGTGGTAGTTCGCAGCGCTTCTCGGTAGAGGCAACCATTCCTGGTAGCGACCTGCAATACTATAAGTTTAACTACGAGGCTCAAGCGTTTGTACCTCTGTCACGCTTCTTTACTTTGCGCTTTAAGACCACCTTGGGTTACGGGGATGGTTATGGCAAGATGGAGCATCTCCCGTTTTTCGAGAACTTCTACGCGGGTGGTTTTGGTTCAGTACGCGGTTTCGAACGCTCCACACTTGGTCCTAAAGGTACACCGCCAAGAGGCTACTCCACCACGCACAGTGGTTGGATCGATTTAAATCGTAATGGCCAAAAGGATGACCCCACTTATGTAGATACCAACGGCAACGGTATTTACGACGAAGATGAATTCTTTAATGAATACGTGGGCTATAACAGCACCTATATTTTGTGTGACAATGCCACCTACTGTGAGCCAGGCAAATTAATGTACAGCTCCACTTCTGGCGGGTTTATTAACACCAGAGAAAACGCAATTGGTGGTAATGTACTTACCGAGTTTACAACTGAGTTATTGTTGCCAATCCCATTTATTGAAGATACTCGCTCTATGCAGTTAGTAGCGTTTGTTGACGCAGGTAACGTATTTTCAACGGATTGTGGATCTGAGCAAATTGGTTGTAGCAACGTCGATTTTGAAAAACTGAGCTCGTCAGCTGGTATTGGCTTTACGTGGATATCGGGTTTTGGGCCAATGACATTCAGCGTGGCTAAGGCGCTGCATGAAAATGAATTCGATTCGAGAGAAGTGTTTCAGTTCTCTTTTGGTAGCGGGTTTTAATTTTAATAACGTATCAAATACATAAATAAACAAACGTTGAGAGATTTAATTATGAAGTTTGGCAAGATTGTAATCGCATTATGTTTAACCGTAGTGGCTCCTTTTGCAGCTGCTGGCAAGGTTGTTGTGTTGGATCATCAAATAGCTATGCTTGCTACCGACTTTGCAAAAAGCCGTTTTGAAGCATTACAAGCTAACCCAGAGTTTTCTAAAGTGGTTGCACAATACGAAACACTAAGTGCCGACTTAACAGCGCTTGGTAAAGAAGCAGAAACAAAAGGTATGACTTGGGGCGCAGAGCAAGTTGCTAATCACCGCAAAAAAGAAGAGTACATAAAAGCAGATTTGCAGTTGGCTTATCAAAAAATACAGGCAGAGCGCAAAGCGGCTAACGAAAGTATTATTCGTGAATTGCAACCTAAGCTTGAAGGCGTGCTAAACAAGCTTATCGAGTCTGAAGGTATTGATATTATTCTTAGCAAGCAAGCGGCTTTTTACGCGAGTGAAAATGCAGATATCACCCGTAAGGTTGTAGATGCTTTAAACAAAGCTAAATAATTAGCTTCTATTTACATAGAGGATAAATGTGAGCAATTGTAAGTTTACCTTGGCTCAGCTTGCCGACCACTTGGATGCGCAAATGGTTGGCGATGCAAATTATACTGTTGAGTGTATTGCTCCTTTGGAAAGCGCGGGTAAAAACGCGCTTTCCTTTTTGGCGAACAGTAAATATGAAAAAGCGTTAGCCACTAGCCAAGCAGGTATTATGCTGCTGGCGCAGGATTCTGCCGAAAAGTTTAACGGCAACAAGCTAATTGTTAAAAACCCTTACCTTTGTTACGCAAAGTTGAGCGAGCTATTTAATTTTAGGCTCGCTAAAAAGCAAGGTGTACATCCATCTGCTACAGTCGATGCTGACGCAACGGTAGCTGCCGATGCTTATATTGGCCCCAACTGTGTAATTGAAGCAGGCGCTGTTATTGGTGGTGGCACGCAATTAGGTGCAGGGTGTTTTGTGGGTGCCGATACAAAACTGGGTAACAATTGTTTACTGCATGCAAACGTAACGCTCTATGCTGGCGTAGAGCTAGGTAACAAAGTATTAATTCATAGTGGCACTGTTATCGGGTCTGATGGGTTTGGTTTTGCGCCAAGCGCCGAGGGCTGGGTTAAAATTCACCAATTGGGTGGCGTTGTTATTGGTAACAACGTGGAGATTGGCTCAAACACCTCAATTGATCGCGGTGCGCTAGACGACACGATTATTGAAGATGGGGTTATTATCGATAACCTCGTTCATATTGCTCACAATGTAAAAATTGGCGCAGGCTCTGCAATCGCCGGTTGTGTGGGTATTGCTGGCAGTGCCGTTATAGGCAAAAACTGTACAGTAGCGGGAATGGTCGCCATTAATGGCCATATAACCATCGCAGATAACACACACTTTCACGGCGGCACCATTGTAACTAAAGGTGTTAAAGAGTCTGGTGCTTATGCATCTGCACCTCCTATGCAAGAGGTGAGTAAATGGCGTCGCAATGCTGTGCGTTATGGACAGCTAGATGAATGGGTAGAAAAAATTAAAGCGCTACAAAAAGCGCAAAAAGACTGATTACTTTTATTATTTTTGGGGCGTCATTACATGATGGATTCAGTACAAATTCGTAAATACCTTCCACACCGTTACCCGTTCTTGTTAATAGATCGAGTTGTTGAGCTGGTAGAAGGTGATTACATCTTGGCCTATAAAAACATTACTATTAACGAAGAGGTTTTTCAGGGCCACTTCCCCAATTACCCCGTGTTTCCTGGGGTGATGCTAATAGAAGCCATGGCACAGGCCTGTGGCGTGTTGGGTTTCAAAACCATGGATAAAACCCCTGATGATGGTTCTATCTATTTGTTTGCTGGTATTGATAACGTGCGCTTTAAGCGCCAAGTCATTCCTGGCGATCGCGTGTTTTTTAACTGCAAAAAAATATCCGATAAGCGTGGTATTTGGAAGTTCGAGTGTGTTGCTACTGTTGATGATCAACTGGTAACTAGCGCTACTATCATGTGTGCCGACCGCAGTATTTAATTTACGTTAGTGTGTAATTAATTTTATGACCTTCATCCATCCTACCGCTATTGTTGATCCGGCAGCTAAATTAGCTGACGATGTAAAAGTTGGCCCTTGGACTTACATTGGCGAAGGGGTGGAAATTGGCGCAGGCTCGGTAATTGAATCCCATGTGGTTTTGAAAGGGCCTACTCAAATAGGCTGTAATAACCACATCTATCAGTTTTCATCTGTTGGTGAAGCGACACCAGATCTAAAGTATAAGGGCGAACCAACCAAACTAATTATTGGCGATAACAATATTATTCGTGAGGGCGTTACGCTGCATCGAGGCACGGTGCAAGATCGCGGCGAGACACGCATAGGTAATAACAACTTACTTATGGCCTATGTGCACGTGGGGCACGATAGTGTTGTTGGCAACCACTGTATTTTGGTGAACAACGCAGCCCTTGCCGGCCACGTTATTGTCGACGACTACGCGATTTTGGGCGGTTTTACCCTAGTACATCAATTTAGCCGCATTGGTGCTTACAGCTTTACCGGTATGGGTAGCGCCGTAGGCAAAGATATTCCTGCATTTATGATGGTAGCTGGCGCGCCTGCAGCTGCACGCAGTATTAATATGGAAGGGCTGAAGCGTCGAGGCTTCAGCAAAGATGATATTGCCAAGCTTAATAAATCGTTTAAATTGATTTACCGCCGTGGCCTTACCCTTGAGGCTGCAATAGAAGAACTTACCCCATTAGCGCAAGACTGTGCGGCAATCGTAACGCTTATTGCTTCTTTGCGTGCCTCTAAGCGCGGGATAGTGCGCTAACATCTTTATACAGGCATTGTTATGTCCTCACTAAAACGAGTTGCCATTGTTGTCGGTGAGGCTTCCGGCGATATTTTGGGGGCAGGCTTAATGGCTGCTCTAAAAAAACGCTACCCCGATTGTGAATTCGAAGGTATTGGCGGCCCCAAAATGCTCGCCCTCGGTTTTAATTCCCTGTACCAAATGGATCGTCTCGCTGTAATGGGCTTTGTTGAGCCATTAAAACGGCTGCCCGAGTTACTTGGTATTCGTAAGTCTTTACGCCAGCGCTATTTAACCAACCCGCCTGATGTGTTTATTGGCATTGATGCGCCAGATTTTAATTTAAATTTAGAAGTGAATTTGCGCGAAGCTGGTGTGCCAGTTGTACATTATGTTTCGCCTTCGGTGTGGGCATGGCGCAGGGGGAGGTTAAAAAAGATCGCGAAAGCCGTGGATTTGATGCTAACGCTCTTTCCATTCGAGTCGTCCTTTTTTAATGAGCAAAACATTCCCAACCTGTTTGTTGGTCACCCGCTCGCCGATACTATTCCACTCGAAAATGAAAAAACAGGCGCAAGAGAGCGATTGGGCTTAAGTGCCGAAAATAACGAACGCTGGGTGGCGCTATTGCCAGGTAGTCGCGGTGGTGAAGTTGAGCACTTGTGTGAGCGTTTCCTGTTGGCCGCTCAGCAATCTTTTGCTGGTCGGCCTAATTTACGTATTATTATTCCTGCCGCTAACGATGCACGCCATTCTCAAATCTCAGAAGTGCTAAAGCGCTACTCAGAATTGCCGGTTACTTTACTGCACGGGCAAAGTCACGATGCTATGCTCGCGGCAGATGCTATTTTAATTGCATCTGGCACTGCCACTTTAGAGGCTATGTTGCTTAAGCGCCCTATGGTAATTGCTTACCATATGGCAGCTTTCTCATATTGGCTGCTGAGTAAATTAGTGAAAAGTAAGTTTGTAGGGTTGCCAAACTTACTGGCTGATAAAGAGTTGGTACCAGAGTTACTGCAGCATAATGCTACGCCGAGCCAGTTAAGTGCGGCCCTAAACGTATATTTAGACAGCGAAAAAACAACGCAGCAACTCATCGAGCAGTTTAATGCTATTCACCTGCAATTGCGCCGAGATGCAAGCGAAACCGCAGCGCAAGGTATTGTAGACATGCTTGCGGCTAAGCGCGATATAGCGCGTTAATATTCCCCGTTATCATTAAATAAGGTCTTTATGTTTGAATATTGTATGGCGCGTCAGTTTGTTGCTGGCGTCGATGAAGTAGGGCGCGGCCCCTTGGCTGGGGATGTAGTTGCCGCTGCGGTTATTTTAGGGGAAGACCACGGCATAGAGGGCTTGGCCGATTCAAAAAAAATAACCGAGAAAAAACGCGATGCGTTATTTGATGTTATTCAAGAGCGGGCGGTAAGTTTTTGTATTGCCCGCGCGAGTGTCGAGGAAATTGACGAGCTGAATATTTTGCATGCGAGTTTGCTTGCCATGAAGCGCGCTGTTGAGGGATTAAACATTCAACCGCAGTATATTTATGTGGATGGCAATAAATTGCCAAAGTGGACATATTCCGCCGAAGCCGTCGTAAAAGGGGATAGTCTCGTAGAGGAAATTAGCGCTGCATCTATTTTAGCGAAAGTAACGCGAGATAGAGAAATGGTGGCACTTGACGAAAAATACCCAGGTTACGGGCTGGCGGGGCATAAAGGCTACCCCACTAAAGTACATATGGATGCACTTAAACGCCTAGGGCCAACAATCATTCATCGCAAATCTTTCGCACCGGTTCGTGCGGCCATCGAGCAGATGAATCTTTTTTAATTTTTCTGTACGTCCTGTTCATATTTTGTCGGAATGCGTTTTGCATTACTTATATATGTAGTGTGTGATGTGTCATATTTCTTAACTTTTACTCGCAAAGTCATCGGCAGGAATGTTTGACACGTAAAACACAATGTGAAAGTTGTGCTATACCTAATTTAAGGGCAATTTTTTATACGCTCTTAGAGCATGAGGTGAAGTGTGTTCTCATGATGAGGCAATGGTATTGGCACATAACTCTTTAAAGAGGTGCGATATGGACGCAAAATCACGAGTAACCACTTTTGATTCTCTGGCCAACCCAGCAATTTCTACCCTTGGGTTGTTTGTTGACCCTTGGTTGAAAGTTTATAACTCATGGGTAACAAATTTATTGGGTGATGAGGATTCGCTGATGCGTCGATATATACGTCATCCGTCCGATATTCCGATTGCATTCTCTGTTGAAACGTTTGATGCAGAGGCTAGCCCGCGCCCTAGGCTGAAAGATGTAAGCTTAGGCGGGCTATGTTTTAGCGCCGATTGTCCACTTAAAACGGGCATGCCAATACACATTGAAATTCCAGTCGAAAATCAGGGCTTTGGCGCTGATGGTATCATCGCTTGGTGCCGACCTGAAGGGCAGAAGTACTCAGTAGGTGTACAGTTTACCGATTCTACTACGCAGTTTTCAGTGCGCATGGTTGAGCAGATTTGCCATATCGAGCATTATCGTGCAGAAGTGTTACGGGTAGAAAACCGCGATTTAACCAGCGAAGAAGCTGCAAAAGAGTGGGTTGAAAAGTTCGCGGCGGATTTCCCAAGCTGATGCATGAGAATGTGTTCTGTGTATTAGTGATGTTATCCATTTGCAAAAATTACAAAAAAACCTACTAAAGAGTAGGTTTTTTTGTGTTCACTCTACGCGACGCGTCGAATTAAGCGGCAAGTAGCTTGTCGTAGCGTTTGCTAAGCAGCTCATAAAACTGCTCGCGCAGCTGCATAATGCCAGATTTTAAATCTGCAATTTCCTGTTCGCTAATGTCTTGTCTGCCAATGTATACCTGCTTGCGAAAGAGTGCGATACGCGCAGCGTAAAGGCGCAGGGTGCGCTCCATACTCTTTTCTCCAAGCATGAGTAATTTGGCTTCGGCGTCGGATAGTTTTTCAAACTCCTTAACAAGCTCAGCGTTAATACGGTCAAGCTCTTGTTTGCGGGCGGGGGGCCAGCGTTTGCCAAAACGGGTTGATTCGATAACCAGTGACGAATATTTGGCGAAACTATGGTTTACATGCCCCACACTCGAGGAGATATCCTCCAGTAAATTGACGCGGTGTTGAATGGGGTTGCGCTTGGTTGACTTGTCTCGCAGTTTTTTATTGACGTAAACGCAGGATATTGCGATAGATGCGCCTAAAGCTAGCTTTATGGCGGTATCGAGCAGTGTCCAAAGGTAACTAGCGTCCATAGATGAAGCCTCTAAAGGTCAAAAAATTGGCTAAATTGGGTTGGTTTTTTCTGATGTAATAGAAATTGCAACAAATGGGCCATTTTTTGACGGCTTCATTAGCCTCCTGCTAATTTCACTGTAAAGCCTTGCTCTTTTAAATAGGTCTGTAGTTTTTCGCGGTGGTCACCCTGGATTTCCACAGTAAAGTTTTTTAGTGTGCCGCCTGTGCCACATAGCTGTTTAAGTTTTTTAGAGAGGGCTTTCAGCTCGGCTTCTGGCAGCATTAAGCCTTCTACAAGGGTTACGCCCTTGCCCTTGCGGCCTTTGGTTTCGCGTTTAATTCTTACAATGCCGTCCCCTGTCGGCGCTGCTTGCTGTGGCTTATCCTCTTTTATTCTGCCGCTGTCGGTGGAATAGACGAGTTTGCTGTTAGATGCCATAGTTGCTCCAAGCGTGTTGGTGTTTGAATTGATATACTGCGGCGGTCATTTTAATGCCAATACCACCATAACAATAGTGCGAACGAGTGTAAGGACCCTGAATGTCGGATAAATCACCTGAGAACAGCCCAAATACACTTACAGGCTTTAAAAAGCTAATTAATCGTGAATACCTTTACGAAGTGATTTTTGGCACAGATACACCCGCAGGTAAAGGGTTTGATTTAGTGCTTATCTATATGATTTTGCTAAGCGTGCTGGTGCTAATGCTCGATTCAGTAGAGGCGATAAGAAGTCAGTTTAAATGGTTGTTATTCGGTTTGGAGTGGATGTTTACGGTAATTTTCACTCTTGAGTACCTTGTTCGTATTTACTGCACGCCTAATATTCGCCGTTATCTCACCAGTTTTTACGGCATTATCGATTTAATCTCGGTGCTGCCTAGTTATTTAAGTTTGTTTATTCCCGGTGCGAACTTCTTACTTATTGTTCGGTTGCTGCGTGTGTTGCGTGTATTTCGCATACTAAAGCTGGTGCGTTATTTGTCTGAGGCAAACGTGCTAATTCGCTCTATGGCAATGGCAAGGCGTAAAATCTTCGTATTCTTTATAACCGTGCTTGTACTATCAACCGTATTTGGTGCCTTAATGTTTGTGGTAGAGGGGCCGGAGCATGGGTTTACCAGTATTCCTAGAAGCATCTACTGGACGATTGTTACCATTACCACCGTGGGCTACGGTGATATAACGCCACAAACAACACTGGGGCAGGTTATCGCCTCGGCGGCTATGCTTACTGGCTATTCTATTCTTGCGGTACCCACGGGTATTCTTACAGCGGAATTGTTCCAAGAAATGACCCGCGAAAGACAGTTTGCGCGCTGCAATAGTTGTGAAAAGCTGGGCCATGAGCGCGATGCCAAACACTGCAAGCACTGTGGCAGTGTTTTGGAATCGATAGCCGATAAGCCCGAACCCATACCGCGCGGGCGGCTGTAGAGTGGGGCAGTGGTTTAGTCTGCCTCAGTAAGGGACAGCTCTTTTTGACGCGGGCGAGTGCCGTATAGTTTGGATTGACGCCGCGCTTGCTTCTCGATGTTTTTAGGGTGGTTTAACCAGTCTATTAGGTGAAAATTACCGTCATAATCTTCAGCAATGGCGGTACACGATTCCACCCAGTCTCCGGTATTTAAATAGCTAATACCTTCAATTGTTTTGTTCGCAGCTTGGTGTATGTGGCCACACACTACACCATCAAACCCCTGTCGTTTGGCGCCATGGGCTACTGCGACTTCGTAGTCGTGTATGTATTCTTTGGCGCGTTTTATATGCGTTTTTAAAAAGGCCGCGAATGACCAATACCCATAACCGTAGCGCGCGCGTATGCGGTTGGATAGACGGTTAATTTGCATCAGTATGTCGTAGCCCTTGTCGCCTATATATTTTAACGCTTTGCTGCAGCGGGTTACGCTTTCAAATTGGTCGCCATGAATAATTAGAAAGCGCTTATTTTGCGCGGTTACGTGGGTAAACCGATTATGCAGTTGTATGTTGTCGAATTGCATGTTGGCGTACTTGCGCAAGAATTCGTCATGGTTGCCCGTAATGTAGTAGATAGGGGTTCCATTTTTGGCGAGTTTTAAAATACGGCGAATCACTTTATTGAAGTGTTTGTGCCAAAAGACGCCAGAGCGCATTTTCCAGCCGTCAAAAATATCCCCCACTAAGTACAGCTGATCACAGGAGTAGTGCTTTAAAAAGTCGTTAAGTGCGTCAGCTTTGCAGTCTTTGGTGCCTAAATGTACATCGGAGATAAATAAAGTGCGGTATTTCAAGCTAAGTTCCTTGGCCGTCTTCTGCGTCGCGTAGGTGTCTAGGTACATGGTTACAAACCACTTAGATATTGAGTTGCTCTAGTGTTAGCTAGGCGTGTGACCGGTTTGTGACAGTTTGGTTAAAAGTTGGTGAAGCAGAAGCGGTAAATAACGCCAAATATTGGCGCCATAAGCTTTGATTTGGCAGCATCCATACTTAAGTCACCCAACGCGGTCGTTATCCTTGTCTATACTCCATTAAGCACATTAATAATGTACACATCGATTAGCTGGCAGGGCAGAAGATATGTCGCCTATGTTGGCTATTCGTTTTGCGCATCTGTTATCGCGGTCTGGTTCGGTCGCAACAATGTATTAACTATTGTGAGCGTTTATGGCGACTGTGTTTTCAAGCACAACAGGGGTGATTGGTCAGCTCCCCACTAACAAGCAAGCGAATGATAGCTCGGCAAAGGATAGTTATTTCGATCTGGCAGGGATTCTAGATGCCATGTCCGGGATGGTGTTCTTATTAGATCGCTGGGGTGTGATTCAGCTGGCAAATAGTCTCGCATTAAAATTGTGTAACGGTGAAAATCCCGTTGGCAAAAATGTGATGGAGCTTGATTGTGGCTGGCAAGATGCCAGTGCGTGCCAGCGCGATATTCTATACGTAGTTCGAAGCGGCTTAGCAAAGCGTGGCTCAGTTGAAAATATTTTTGTTGAAGGGCAAATGCGCTGTTACTGCGTTGATATTGCCCCCGCGAGTAAACATGCTCACTCCCCAGTAGGTGTTTTTCTTACGCTTACAGACATTACCCATCAAGAAGACAGTTTACGCGCGCTGCGCGATAGTGAATCGCGCCATAGGGCTTTCATCGCCAGTAGTGCAGATGCTATTTGGGCCTATGAGCTTGTGCCACCTGTCGATATCTCGCTACCCGTTAATCAGCAGGTAGATTTAATTATGCGCCGGGCACTACTAACAGAGTGCAATGAAAAAATGGCGCGTATATACGGTGTATCCGATATAACCAGTGTGGTTGGTCGGCCCATTTACCTTAATGGTTCCATGTCCAACAAAGAGGATATACGGCGTTTTGTACTCAACAACTACCGTGTTGAAGACCACGAGTTTACGCGTATAGATAAGTTTGGCGAACTGGGGTACATGTTATCAAGTGCGACGGGCGTGATAGAGAACGGTAAGCTGATGCGCGCATGGGGCTCTACACGCGATGTGACAGACCAACGGCGCTATTTGGATCGAATGCGATATCTCGCAAACCATGATACGCTCACCTCCCTGCCGAATCGTAACTTGTTATACAAAGAATTAGAGCGCGTACTATCCAATCGCAGCCAAAATCAAAAAGTTGCCCTGTTGCTAGTCGATTTAGATAGATTTAAAGAGATTAACGACACCCTTGGCCATCAAGCTGGCGATAAAGTGCTAAAGCAGTTAGGCCCGCGTTTAGAGGTTGAGCTTGGCGACACCCCGGGTATGGTTGCGCGATTGGGGGGCGATGAATTTGCTATTTTACTATCCAATATTCGCAATCGGCAGCATGCGGTAGTTACCGCGCACAGGTTTGCCGATGCGATTGCCGAGCGCTTTGATTTGGATACCTTCAGCACCGAGCTGCAATCGAGTATCGGTGTGGTTATTTGCCCAGACCAAGCCGAAGATGTAAGCACGTTGATGCGCTATGCCGATGTGGCTATGTATCACGCAAAAAACAATATGAAGGCCGTATCTATTTACGATGCCGAATACGATCCGAATTCTGCTAAGCGGTTAACGGTTACAGGGGCTTTGGGCAGGGCAATCCGCGAAGAGCAGTTGGTGCTTTTTTACCAACCAAAAGTGGACTTAAAAACACACAGAGTTTATGGGTTTGAAGCGCTAATTCGTTGGATTCACCCAGAGCTGGGTTTTATCCCCCCAAGCGATTTTGTGCCTATGGTGGAGTTATCCAGTTGGATATACCCCATGACATTATGGGTGCTGGAACAAACAATTAAGCAGTGCGCCATGTGGCGAGATGCGGGGTTGGATTTAACTCTAGCGATGAACTTATCGCCGCGCAATTTAGCGGATGATCGCATTGTTAACGACTTGGAAGTGCTGCTTAAAAAGTACAATGTGCGCGGTGGAATGTTGGAAATGGAAATTACAGAAAGTATGTTAATGTCCGACCCCAATCGTGCTAGCCGCATATTAGAGCGTATAAATAAACTAGGTGTGCGCTTGTCGATAGATGATTTTGGTACAGGTTATTCTTCGCTAGCGTACTTAAAACGATTACCCGTCAAAACCTTAAAAATTGATGGTTCGTTTATTATGAATATGCTCGAAAGTGAGCAAGATGAAATTATTGTTAAGTCCACTATTCATTTAGCGCACAACTTAGGTTTAGATGTTGTAGCGGAAGGAGTGGAAACCCTAGAGGTATACGATCGTTTAAATAGTTTGGAGTGTGATAGCGTGCAAGGCTATTACATAGCGAAGCCAATGCCAATTGAAAGTGTTGGCGCTTGGCTTGCAGATTATCAGTCTTAGTAATTATGTAGAAAGCGGCTCATTTACCAAGCGCCGAAGATTGTTTGATTTTTAAAGAAGAGTCTCCCTTTCTAACTGCCTTACTTCTTTTAAGCGCTCTTCAATTTTAGCTTTTTGATGCTCATCATCCTTCACGCGTTTAAGCGCGTGACGCAGCTGTATTTCCGACTTAGAAAAAATGCCGTTTAAAGCAAAGTACTCTGCGCGAGCTAAGTGCACTTGTAAAATGTTACCTGTTAAACCTTGTACCTCTGCGAGTAAATACCACACATAGTCGTCATTGGGGCGGCGTTGCACATGGCGATTCAGCAGCTCTGCGCACTCGTTGTAGCGTCCGGCTTTCATTAGCACTTCGGCTAGGCGCACGTTAAGTGCATGGTGATTAGGGTGGGTTTTTAGTTTTTCTTGCAGCGCTTTTACTGCTGTTTCGAAATCGCCTTTTTCGGCATATACATCTGCACGCGCGACGGTGAAATAAATGTTCTCTGGCTCTGCGGCCACCAACTCTTCTGCTAAAGTAAGCGCGCGCTCGGTTTTACCCGCACGGGTAAGCGATAACACCAAGCCATACTGTGCGGCCAGTTTGCTGAAACGGTTACCTCGCAATTCATTTTCAAAGCGGCGAACATCTTCCCCATAATTATTGGTGTTGTTTAGGCTAACGCGAATTTTAACAAGCTCGTACTCGGTGCTTTTTTCGTAAAACTTTTTCGGGTACTGCTGCGCGCGGTTGCGCGAATCCGAAATACGCGATTCGGTAACAGGGTGGGTAAGTAAAAATTCTGGGGGCCTGCGTGAATAGCGGGTAGATTTTAAAATTTGCTCAAACATGGCCGGCATTGCGTAGGGGTCCATACCTGCGCGTACTAGGGTTTCCATGCCAATGCGATCTGCTTCTTGTTCCATGCCGCGGCTAAAACGCAGTTGGGCATCTATCGCAGCGGCTTGAGTGGCCGAAATTGCAGCGATACCTGCGTCGCCATCAGTGGTGGCGGCCACAATGACACTGGCCAATAGCGCAGCGAGAGTAATCATAGTGTTTTGCTGTTGCTCTTCTACCTTACGGGCATAGTGACGCTGGCTAAGGTGCGCCAATTCGTGGGCAATTACCGAAGAGAACTGCTGTTCGTTTTCGGCGTAATTAAAAAGGCCGGTATGAATACCCACCACGCCACCGGGTACAGCAAATGCGTTTAAGGAGGGGTTCTCTACCACTAAAATGCTTAATCTCGAGTCGGTGAGATCGCTGTAGCGGGAGATCCCATAAATGAGCTTTTCTGTGTACGAGAGCACAAACGGGTCGTTGGTAGTGGGCACCTGCGCGCGATAAATACGCAGCCATTTTTGGCCAAGCTCATATTCTTGAGCAGGAGTAATCACGCCCGAGCCGGCTGAGCCTAAGTCGGGAAGAGGCAGGTCAGCAGCCTGGCTGGGTAGGGCAAGCGCAAGCGTTACAGCGAAGGTGCCCGAGCATTTAATAAAAGCACCTAAGCATTTAATACCTAAGCCCTTAAATAGTTGCTTGCGTTGATGAGTGTGATTTAGAACTAAACGGCTAAACAATTTCAGAATTACCCTATTTAATATGCTATTGTTGGCGCGCGCAAAGTTAGCGGTGTTGCCTAAAAATAAGACAATAACATTGTTTTATGGCTGTAACTTCGACTTGTGTCTGTAAGCTTAGTTCAGTTGTGGCATTGATGGCCACAGTTACAGGGCTTATCTCACATGGTTTTTACAGCAATTGTAAGCTTGTTGTTATATTGAGTTGGCTAGTCTGAACTAGCTGTGAATAAACGTCAAAATCAATCGTAAATAAACGTGTCTAATACTCTTCCGCAATGTGACCTAACAGTAGATGCTAGAGGCCTCGCTTGCCCTATGCCGTTACTTAAAGCAAAGCAGGCCTTAAATAGATTGAGTGCCGGCCAAACGGTAAAATTAATTGCCTCCGACCCCGGAAGCGAGCGCGACTTTCACGCGTTTGTAAAGCTTTCAGAGCACAGTCTTCTTTATTTTCAAAAGTCTGATAACGAATTAACCTATGTGTTAGAAAAAGGAGAGAGTAAATCGCCATGATTACCGTATTTAAACGTTGGCTCGAACGCTATTTCGCTGACGAAGAAGCTGTTCTGGTGGCAGTGCTATTGGTCGCGAGCGTTATCATTATCGTAACCATGGGCGTGGTGCTTGCTCCTATGATTGCCGCGGTAATTATCGCCTTTTTAATGCAGGGTATTGTGGCTCGGTTAAAAACTTGGGGGGTTAGCCACATTGTTGCGGTAAGTATTGCCTTTCTGATTTTGGCCGGTTCGCTGGTAGTGATGCTTATTTACCTCTTGCCAGCGCTGTGGCAGCAGGTGCTTAACTTGTTTGCAGAGGCTCCGCGCATGTTAAAAGACGGCCAGTCATTACTCTTATTGCTGCCTCAAGAATACCCTGCGCTTATAACCGAGGATCAAGTAAAACAGTTAATGGGCGCTCTGCGAACAGATCTCGCGCAAGCAGGCCAAACGGCGGTTTCTTTTTCGCTGGCCCAGCTGCCTATTATTGTTGCTGCACTTATCTATTTGGTATTGGTGCCTATATTAGTGTTCTTCTTTTTAAAAGATGGCCAGCAAATGCTGGGTTGGGTTGCGAGTGTGTTACCGCGTGAGCGCCCAGTAATGCAAAAGATTTGGCGAGAAATGAACCAACAAATAGCCAACTACGTACGCGGCAAGGTAATTGAAATTGTTATTGTAGGTGGGGTGAGCAGCTTAACGTTTAGCTTGCTAGGTCTGCGATATGCGCTACTTTTAGGTATCGCGGTAGGGTTTTCGGTGCTTGTACCTTATATAGGCGCGGCTATTGTAACGCTGCCTGTGGCGGCTATTGGTTTTTTCCAATTTGGCTGGGGTACAGAATTTTTGTACATCATGATTGCTTACACCATTATCCAAGCATTAGATGGCAACGTGCTTGTGCCGCTATTGTTTTCTGAAGCGGTGAAGATGCATCCGGTTATGATTATCCTTTCCGTGTTGGTTTTTGGCGGTTTCTGGGGCTTTTGGGGTGTGTTTTTTGCAATTCCGCTTGCAACTCTGTGCAAGGCCATTTTAAATGCGTGGCCGACTAAAGGCTCGCCTATTGCGGGTAACGTATAGGGTAACGTTAGTGGCATTGGCAGTTGGTGGTGCGTTCACGTTAATTCGCACCATTTAGCCGCAGGCCGCGCCAATGCTGCACTGCAGCTAAATTGGCGACTGGAAATGTCTTACTCATGTGTGTAGAATCGTGACACCTTAAACTAAGGTCGGTGCAAATAAGTTGTTTTGGTAGAGTGTACAAAGAGACATCGCCAAGGCTACAACACCCGCAACCAAAGGGTTTGCAGGTGAAGAGAACGGGCGCTCGAACCCATTTTCTAAAAGAAGCATGTTTAAAACATGCCATAAATAGCGGTCTGTCATTTAGGCAGTTAAAGTTGGGGAAGCGTAATTGCTTGATGTGCTCACCTTTATCTCATTCTGCTAGTACTAAAGGCTTTGCCCAAATTATTGGGTAATCGGCTTTTATGCTAGAGGAATGCCATAACCGTACATTTCGTTTACGCAGTTTTTGATTAGCAATGTTAGAGGAAAGGTAAAGCATTAAATTAAGTGTGCATTGCGTTAATTACCTGTGTAATCCAGTTATACCCAATAGTAAGTCCAAATATTCAGACTCAAAGCCAGTAGCACTGAGCTTTGGGTCACGAGATAAATTTATTTCAACCTGCGGAATTAACCGCAGCATGATTTAGGAGGCTTTAATGCTTGAGGATATCGATGCTCTCGAAACACAGGAATGGCTAGATGCTCTAGCGTCAGTTATTAAGTACAGTGGTTCGGAGCGCGCGTCATTTCTTTTGTCTCAGCTAGCCAACACTGCGACTAAAACCGGTGTAAGACTACCCTCGGCTATCACCACTCCCTACGCCAACACTATTGCAGCTAAAGACGAAGCGCGTTCTCCAGGTGATGCTCACCTAGAGCGTAAAATTCGTTCTTTGGTACGTTGGAACGCTATGGCGATGGTTATGCGTGCTAACGACAACGACGAAGGCTTGGGTGGACACATTTCCTCCTTCTCATCATCTGCGACTTTGTATGAAGTAGGTTTTAACCACTTCTTCCGCGGTGACGACGGTGATCAGCGCGGCGATTTGATTTACTTCCAGGGCCACATTTCCCCTGGTATTTATGCGCGTTCTTACTTAGAAGGGCGTTTGTCGGAAGAGCAACTAGATAACTTCCGTCGCGAAGTAGATGGCAATGGTTTGTCTTCTTACCCGCACCCTTGGTTGATGCCGGACTACTGGCAGTTCCCAACTGTATCTATGGGCTTGGGCCCAATCTCTGCTATTTATCAAGCACACTTCATGCGCTACATGTCTGCCCGTCAAATGTGCGAGCGTGGCGATCGTAAAGTGTGGGCATTCTTAGGTGACGGTGAGTGTGATGAGCCAGAAACCTTAGGTGCTATTTCGCTTGCAGGCCGCGAGCAATTAGAAAACCTTATTTTTGTTATCAACTGTAACCTACAGCGCTTAGATGGCCCTGTTCGCGGTAACGGTAAAGTGATGCAGGAATTGGAAGGTATCTTCCGCGGCGCAGGCTGGAACGTAATTAAAGTTGTTTGGGGTGCAGGCTGGGATAAACTCCTAGAAAAAGACACCACAGGCTTACTGCAAAAACGTATGGACGAAGTGGTTGATGGCGAGTTGCAAAACTACAAAGCCAACGGCGGTGCCTATACCCGTAAGCACTTCTTCGGTAAGTACCCAGAGTTGTTAAAGCTTGTTGAAGATATGTCTGATGACGAAATCTTCGCTTTGGCTCGTGGTGGTCACGACCCACAAAAAGTTTACGCAGCATATAGCGAAGCCGTTAACCACAAGTCCCAGCCAACTGTTATTTTGGCTCAAACGGTTAAAGGTTACGGCTTGGGTGCAGCTGGCGAATCTGCCAACATCACTCATTCTGTTAAAAAGCTAGATATCGAAAGCTTGAAGAAATTCCGCGATCGTTTCGGTATTCCTGTTTCTGACGAAGATCTTAAGAGCGTTCCTTACTACCGTCCATCACCCGATTCACCTGAAATGGTTTACATGCAAGAGCGTCGTAACGCGTTAAACGGTTACTTGCCTGCGCGTGTAAACGACTTCGAAGCGCTAACTATTCCTGAGTTGGATAAGTTTAAAGCGTTGTTGAAATCTAGCGGTGAGCGCGAAATTTCTTCCACTATGGCGTTTGTGCGTTTTATCTCTACCTTGGTTAAAGATAAAAACATGGGTGCGAACGTTGTACCTATCGTGCCAGACGAAGCGCGTACTTTTGGTATGGAAGGTATGTTCCGTCAGTTGGGTATTTACTCTTCTGAAGGTCAAAAATATACCCCGCATGATCACGATCAGATCATGTACTACAAGGAAGACAAAAAAGGTCAAATCCTTGAAGAAGGTATTAATGAGGCGGGCGCTATGTCTGCTTGGATTGCGGCTGCAACTGCTTACAGTACTTACCGCAAGCCAATGGTACCGTTCTACATTTACTACTCTATGTTCGGTTTCCAACGTATTGGTGACTTGGCATGGTTGGCGGGTGATATTCAAGCGCGCGGTTTCTTGGTAGGTGCAACTTCTGGTCGTACCACGCTGAACGGCGAAGGCTTGCAGCATCAGGATGGTCACAGCCACTTAATGGCTAACACCATTCCTAACTGTCGCACCTACGACCCAACTTACAGCTATGAGCTAGCTGTAATTATTCGCGATGGTTTACAGCGCATGTATGGAGACAAAGAAAATGTCTTCTATTACATCACCACCATGAACGAAAACTACCAGCACCCAGATATGCCTTTAGGTGCAGAAGAAGGCATTATTCGCGGTATCTACAAGCTGAAAGATGGCAAAAAAGCCGCTAAGAAGAAGCGTGTTCAGCTTATGGGTGCAGGCTCTATTTTACGTGAAGTTGAAGCGGCAGCAGAATTGTTGCGCGACGACTGGGGTGTTGAGTCTGACATTTGGAGCGTAACAAGCGTTAACGAATTGGCGCGCGATGGTCAAAAAGCGCAGCGCCATAATTTGTTGAACCCAGAAGCTGCTCTACGTAAGCCTTACATTACCGAAGTACTAGAAGCAGCAGAAGGCCCGTTCATTATCTCTACTGATTACATGAAGAGCTATTCTGAGCAATTGCGTGCTTATATTCCTGGTACTTACACCGTATTGGGTACAGACGGTTTTGGTCGCTCTGATACTCGCGCGAAATTGCGCGGTTTCTTCGAAGTGGATCGTTACTACGTAACTGTTGCTGCACTTAAGTCGCTTGCTGACGAAGGTAAAGTACCAGCTAAAGATGTAACTGCCGCATTGAAGAAATACGGTATCGATTCTGACAAACCAGATCCAATGACCGTCTAATTAAGGAGAGTTGTTAGTGGCTAAGCAAATTATCAACGTCCCAGATATTGGTGGGGCGGACAACGTAGATATTATTGAGATATGTGTTGCTGTAGGCGATACCGTTTCTGCTGAAGACTCTTTGCTTGTTTTAGAATCAGATAAGGCCTCTATGGAAGTGCCTTCGCCTGTTTCTGGTAAAGTGGTTGGCATTCTTGTTAAAGAGGGCGGTAAAGTTTCTGAAGGCGATGCCATATTTGAAATTGAAGCAGAGGGCGCAGCTGATGCGCCTGCTGCTGAACCGGCAGCCGCTCCTGCGGCGGCGCCAGCCCCAGAGGCGGCTGCACCTGCAGCATCTTCTGAGCAGTTGGTGAAGGTTCCAGATATTGGTGGTTCCGAAAACGTTGAAGTGATCGAGTTATGTGTTGCTGTGGGCGATGAGGTTGCCGAAGGCGATTCCATTATCGTGCTAGAAAGCGACAAGGCTTCAATGGAAGTGCCTGCGCCAGCAAGCGGTAAAGTGGTTAGCTTTGCTATCAAAGAAGGCGATAAGCTTTCTGAAGGCGACGATATTCTTGTGTTAGAAGTAAGTGGTGGCGCAGCTGCACCAGCTGCCGCTCCTGCTGAGTCTGCTCCTGTAGCCGCGGCCCCTGCACCTGCACCTGCTGCAAGTGGCGGTGTGACCGATGTAAATGTTCCTGACATTGGCGGCTCAGAAAACGTTGAAGTTATCGAAGTTTGCGTTGCAGAAGGCGATGAAATTAGCGAAGGCGACTCCATTGTTGTGTTGGAAAGCGATAAAGCATCCATGGAGATCCCATCACCTGCTAGCGGTAAAGTTGTAAGCATTACCGTTAAAGAAGGCGATAAAGTATCTGAAGGTGCGGCACTGCTTAAATTAGAAATTGTTGGTGCTGCCCCTGCTGCAGCTCCTGCGCCTGCTGCGGCACCCGCAGCGCCACAAGCGCCTGCTAAGCCTGTTGAGCAGCCAGTGAAGACCACGCAAGAGTTACACCCTGCGGAAGTGTCTGCCACTACTGGTGAAGTGTATGCCGGCCCTGCAGTACGCAAGTTAGCGCGTCAGTTAGGTGTAAACCTTTCAGAAGTGAAGCCAACCGGCCCTCGTAAGCGTCATACTAAAGACGATGTACGCGAGTTTGTTAAAACTGTAATGAAGCAACGCAGCACTGGCGGCGCAGCAGTTACAGGTGGTTCGGGTATTCCTGCAGTACCAGCAGTAGATTTTTCTCAGTTCGGCGAGATCGAAATGCAGAAAATGAGCAAAATCAAAAAGGTTACCGCTGCTGCAATGGTTCGCAACTGGTTGAACGTGCCACACGTTACTCAGTTCGACGATGCTGATATTACCGAGCTTGAAGCATTCCGTAAGAACATGAAAGCAGAAGCCGAAGCGGCAGGTGTGAAGTTAACACCATTACCGTTCCTGCTAAAAGCTTGTGCGGCAGCGCTTAAAGCGGAGCCTAGCTTTAATGTTTCTATGCACCCAGACGGCGAGCATATTGTGCAGAAGAAATACATCCACATTGGTATGGCTGTAGATACGCCAAACGGTTTGGTTGTACCTGTTATTCGCGACGTAGACAAAAAAGGTTTGTTCGAACTTGCGGCTGAAACAGTAGCTTTAGCTAAGAAAGCGCGCGATGGTAAGTTGATGCCTAAAGATATGCAGGGCGGATGTTTTACTATTTCTAGCCTTGGCCCAATTGGCGGTACTGGTTTTACCCCAATTGTGAACGCGCCTGAAGTTGCTATTTTGGGTGTTTCTAAAGCGGATATTAAACCGCGTTGGAACGGTAAAGAGTTTGAGCCTCGTCAGATGTTGCCTTTGTGCTTATCTTACGATCACCGTGCAATTAACGGTGGTGATGCAGGTCGCTTCTTTACGTTCTTATCTGCAGTATTGTCTGATGTGCGTCGCTTACTCCTTTAAGCGCCACATCCAGATTAAATAAAGCGGGCTACGGCCCGCTTTTTCGTTCCCTTTCATTATTAATCGCAACTTATTGCTAATGCGCATTGGCAATATTTAACATTTCGTGGTTTTTCTATGTTTGTTCATTATCTTGTTATCGCTCTTGTTGTTCTTGCTATGTTAAGTATTGTTCTTGAAGAATGGATACACATTAACAAAGCAAAAACCACTTTGTTTTTTGGTTGTACGGCGTGGGTGGTTTTATTTATGCATGCGCACGCAGGTGCGGAAACGGCAGAGCTGCAAGAAAGTTTGAACGAAAACCTGCTAGAGATTGCGACTCTCTGGTTATTTTTAATGGCCACTATGACTTTTGTTGCCTATTTGAATGCTAGAGGGTTTGTGCAGAATGTTGTTCAAAGGGTGTTTCCCAGTGAGCTGAGTTTACGCAAGTTAGTGCTATTGGTTGGCAGTTTCGCTTTATTGCTTTCCATGATTTGTGACAACGTAACCGCAACGTTGGTAAGTATTGGGTTGGTGCAGGCCTTTAAGTTAAGCGTGCAAGACCGTCTTAAGTTAATTGTACTTGTGGTGTTCGCAGTTAACTCCGGTGGTGTATCGCTTATTACGGGTGATGTAACCACGCTTATGGTGTTTATGCGCGGTCACGTAACTATGCTAGAGCTTATTTCGCTTATGGTGCCGTCTTTTTTGAGTGTAGTGCTGTTAGCGGCGTTGTTTAGTGTGCGTGCTAAGGGGCGTGTGGCTAACGACGTTGAGATAAAGCCATTTGAAACGTTGGATTTAGTTATTGCTGCGTTATTTTTTAGCACGATTATTTCCACTATGTTATTCAACTTCTTCTTTTCGATTCCGCCAGTACTTACCTTCCTGTTTGGTTTGTCGATAATGTTTTTGATTGGCGGCGTGGTGCATACCCACAACGAGCAGGTAAAACTTTTACAGTACATCCGTCAAATCGAGTTTGATACTCTGTTGTTTTTCTTGGGAATTTTATTAATTGTAGGTGTGTTAAAAGAAATTGGTGTGTTAACCAGTGTGGCGGCAATTTATTCGCAATCTAACCCCGATTGGGCTAACTACATCGTGGGGCTGGGGTCTGCATTGCTCGATAACGTCCCTTTAACTGCCGCGTTATTGAAAGCCGAGCCTAGTTTAACCGTAGCGCAATGGTTAACGCTTACTTACGCTGTGGGCGTGGGTGGTTCGGTGCTGGTTATTGGTTCGGCTGCCGGTATTATTGCTATGAGTAAAGAGAAGGCACTTACTTTTGTTGCTTACTTAAAGTTCTTTCCGTACCTGTTAGTGGCGTACACGGCCGGCTACTTAATGACTCTCTTTATGAGTAAGGCGTTCTTTTAGGTTTAGTTACCGCTAAAAAAAGCCCGGCGTTGTGCCGGGCAAAGCGGTCAGGCAGACATGAAGATATTTAGTATTTAACCCCTTAGTGACTGCTTGCCACGCTATTGTCTGTTTTCATAACCACATCTATTTTTACTCGTCTATCTAAGGCGTAAGCTTCTAAGTCACCTTGATAAGCCGTTGAAAGGTCTGAGCCGTAAGCAGAGTAGGTAACTCGAGAGCGGTCAATCCCTTTTTCTTCCAACGCTTTAATCACAGATTTAACGCGTTCTTCCGAAAGCACATAGTTGTATTCGTCTGTGCCGCGTGGATCGGCGTGCCCCTCTAAATTCACTTTAAGCTCTGGGTTGGTGTTTAAGTAGCGTGCAACACTATTTACCCGCTTTAAATCGGTTTGCGAAAGCTCGTCGCTGCCGGTGGTGAATAGCACTTGAAACTCTAATTTTTCGGCAGCTTTCTGTTCCATGGCGCTAGCGCGTTGTTGATCTTTTTCTAGTTGTGCTTTCATTTCTTCTACCTCGTTCATGGCTATGGTGAGTTCCTGTTGTTGGTGTTTAGTATCTGCGTGCTCAGCTGCAAGCGAGCCTGTTACCGCACCTATAAATGCTCCAACTGGGCCGCCAACTAGGCCACCAATTACCATGGTGCTTAATGTGGCTGCAGCTTTGTCGTTGTCGCGCTGCTTTTGAGTTTTGGTTTCGCCGGCAAATGCGCTGTTGCTTACAATAAGTAGGGCAGAGAAGGTTGCAGCAGAGATAAGTTGTTTAGTTTTCATTGTGTTGCTCCTAGATGTAAAAGTGCGTTGGTGTGTTTGTTTTGTCTATGGTGTTATTAAACACAGGGATAAGGGCAACCATATGGCGGGGTTGTGGCGAGTTGGCGATAGAAAGTGGCAAAAAATGGCGTTGGGCGATATTTTGTACATCTTCTATACTTGTTGTAGGGTTGGTTGTTGAGTGAGCCCGCAAAATTCTTAAGCAACTAGGAGCGTGTTATGGGAGTAGAAGCACAAACATTACCTGTTGGAGTGGAGCAGCTAGACCACTACCGCGTGGCAGATTTAATGAGCGGTACTTTGCTTACCGCATATGAAGGTTGGTCTGTTAAGCGGTTGGCCGCATTTTTCGTGCGCCACGATATTTCTGCCGCTCCGGTTGTGGCGTCAGATGAAGAGTTGGTTGGGGTTGTATCTCAGTCCGATGTGGTGCGTTTTGAGAGTAGAAGCCCAACGGACGATGAGATTCAGCGCTTAATTCGTCAGTATTGCGGCCCCTACAGCGCGGAGCTCACTCCGCAAGAGGTTACCCACCTTAAAGAAAAGGCCAGCGAGACCTGCACCGTTAACTCAATAATGACGCCACAGGTTATTTCGGTGGAGGCAACCGAGTTTGCAGGGAAGGCGTGCGCCACCATGTTGGAAAAAAATATCCACCGGCTATTTGTTACTGAAAATGGCCGCTTAATTGGTGTGCTCACCGCCATGGATTGTTTGCGCAAGCTGGTCGAGTAGTTAATCTTCTTGGTGCGGTTAACACCGCGCCTTGATTTGCCCGTTAACTCGTGGCTCAATGCGTCGCAGATTCCACAGTCGATAAATGTGAGCCCTAGTGAGCGAAGAAAGTTCTACTCCCCCAGTTAAAAAAGCGCCCGGTCTACTTAGGTCTACTGCGCTCGTTGGAATAATGACAATGATGTCGCGTGTGCTTGGTTTGGCCCGCGATGTGCTCTTCGCCCGTTATATTGGTGCTGGCCCCGATGCCAGTGCTTTCTTCTTGGCTTTTAAAATCCCTAACTTTTTACGCAGGTTGTTCGCAGAAGGCGCTTTTGCGCAGGCGTTTGTGCCTGTGCTATCCGAATACCGTACGAGCGGCAGTGTAGATGCAGTGCGGGGCTTGATAGATAGAATTGCTGGCTGTCTTGGGTTATCCCTTATTGCTATTACGGTAGTTGCTGTTGTGGCGGCACCAGCATTTACAGCCGTTTGGGGTGTTGGCTTGCTGGTGAAAGGCGAAACGGCTATGTTTTGGCTTGCTAGCGACCTGTTGCGTATTACCTTTCCCTATTTGTTGCTTATCTCGTTAACTGGGTTTGCTGGCGCAATTCTCAATAGTTACGATCGCTTTGCTATTCCAGCCATAACCCCAGTGTTCTTAAATGTGTGCCTAATTGTGGCCGCGGTGTTCGTATCGCCACTTATGGATGAGCCTGTAGTGGGGTTGGCGTGGGGTGTATTGGCGGCAGGGGTGGTTCAATTTGTGTTTCAGTTGCCGTTTTTAGCGCATCTGGGCTTACTACCTAGGCCTAAAGTTGATTGGAAAGACCCGGCCGTTAAAAAAGTGCTCACTCTAATGGCGCCGGCTATGTTTGGGGTCTCGGTTAGCCAAATTAACCTTATGCTAGATACCATGTTGGCCACTTTCCTGCAGTCGGAAAGTATTGCGTGGTTATATTATTCAGACCGCTTAACCGAGCTGCCTTTAGGAGTGTTTGGTATTGCTATTGCCACGGTTGTGCTGCCTACGCTATCGCGCCAGTTTAGTAAGAATACTCATGAAGGCTATGGTACAACGCTGGACTGGGCGTTGCGCATGGTTATGCTTATTGCTGTGCCTGCGGCCATAGCATTAATTGTGTTGGCAAAGCCCGTGTTGTTCACCCTGTTTCAATACGGCAAAACATCGGTAAACGATGTGAATATGGCGGCTTTGAGTTTGTGCGCTTATTCGTTAGGGCTTACCGCTTTTATGCTTATTAAAGTATTGGCTAGCGCTTATTTCTCCCGCCAAGATACCCGTACGCCGGTGCGGATCGGCATCATAGCTATGGGTGCAAATATGGTGCTAAACCTACTGTTTGTGGTGCCTCTGCACTTCATTTATCAAATTGGCCACATGGGTTTGGCAATGGCGACGGCATGCTCAGCGTTTTTGAATGCCGGGTTGCTTTACCGCGGTTTACGCAGGGCGGGCGTGTATCAGCCTGGCAGCGGATGGCTGAGGTTTTTTGTGCAGCTGGTTGGTGGCTCAATATGCATGTTCGCAGCCCTTATGGCGGCGGCGTATTATGTGCCCAGCTTTGAATTTTTAGCATGGCTAGATAGGTGCATTTACATGGCGTTGTATGTGGCAATTGGTCTATTTGCCTATGTTCTTGGCTTGGCGATTACTGGCTTGCGGCCTGGGCACCTGCGTCATCACAGTTCTGAGTAGTTTTTTCACGCAATGGCTCGCTTCTGGCTTAATAGTGAGCGCTGCGTAGGGTATACTCCCGCTCCTGTTATGCGGGGTTCTACCGCTTTCAAGAACGACAATTGCGGGTTACCTAAACAATCATGACCTCCCACCAATTTGCCTGTGGCCGCTTTAAACAAGCGCAATTTTTGCCACCGTTTGATGCTACTCACAAGGCTTGTGTGGTAACCATTGGCTCGTTCGATGGGGTGCATTTGGGGCATCAGCAGCTATTGCAGCAAGTGGTTGCTCAGGCGGCGCACTTGCAGCTACCTTCGGTAGTGATTGTTTTTGAACCGCAACCTCACGAGTTCTTTTCGAAAGAAAACGCCCCCGCACGCTTAATGCGCCTGCGCGAGAAGGTGCAGGCCCTGTTTGCTGCGGGGGTAGATAAGGTGTTGTGTTTAAGGTTTAACCAGCAGCTTCGCAATCTAACGGCGAATGATTTTGTGGAACAGGTGCTGGTAAAGGGGCTAGGGGTTAAATACCTTGTAGTAGGGGACGATTTTAAGTTTGGCTGTGATCGCAGTGGCGACTTTGCAGCCTTACAGCAGCAGGGCGAGAAACACGGTTTTAGCGTGGTAGACACGCAAACCCAGCTAGCGACTACCGAACACGATGGTACCGATAGAATTAGTAGTACGCGCATACGTGCGTTGCTAGAAACCGATAAGTTTGATCAAGCCGCTGCATTATTGGGCGCGCCTTTTAGCGTTGCTGGGCGGGTTGTATACGGCAAACAGTTGGGCCGAACCCTGGGGTTTCCTACGGCAAACATTGGTTTGGGGCGTTATCGTTCGCCGGTAAATGGTGTGTATGGCGTAGTGCTAATCGCCAATGACCAGCGCTACAACGCGGTAGCGAATGTTGGGGTAAGGCCTACCCTGGGTGGGCGCAATAAACCAATTTTAGAAGTACATGCACTTACGCCTACCGGCAATTTGTATGGCGAGTTTGTGCGGGTTGAATTTAAATTCAAAATTCGCCAAGAAATGAAATTTACTTCGTTAGATGCTTTAAAAAATCAAATAGCTGACGATGTGAGCACAGCGAAACGTTATTTTCAATCTAACGATTAACTAAAAATTTAAACAGAAATTAGCTTTTTAACAAAAGAAAATTTATATGACCGACTACAAAGCGACACTCAATCTTCCGCAAACGTCTTTTGCCATGAAAGCAAACCTCGCTCAGCGCGAGCCAGGCATGCTAAAACAATGGCAGCAAAGCAAATTGTATGAGCAAATCCGCGAAGCGCGTAAAGGTCGCGAGCAATTTATTTTGCACGATGGGCCTCCCTATGCAAACGGCGATATTCATATCGGTCACGCCGTAAACAAAATTTTAAAAGACATCATCATCAAAGCCAAAACCTTGAGCGGCTTTGACGCCCCCTATGTGCCCGGCTGGGATTGTCACGGCTTGCCTATTGAGCACAACGTAGAAAAGAAAGTGGGCAAAGCAGGCGTTAAAATTGATCACGTTGCATTTCGTCAAAAATGCCGCGATTACGCTCGCAAGCAGGTTGAAGGTCAGAAAAAAGATTTTATTCGCTTGGGTGTGCTTGGCGAGTGGGATACACCATACCTCACTATGGATTTTAAAACCGAAGCCGATACCGTGCGCGCTTTGGGTAAAATTGTAGAAAACGGTCACTTACACAAAGGTTTTAAACCTGTGTACTGGAGTGTAGTGGGTGCCTCTGCATTGGCTGAAGCCGAAGTGGAATACCAAGATAAAACATCCTTCGCGATAGACGTATGCTTTGGTGTTGCAGATGTAGAAGACTTTGCCGCACGCGTTGGCAGCGTTGCTGGCACCGGTAATATCTCTGTTGTTATTTGGACAACCACACCGTGGACCTTACCGGCTAACCAAGCCGTTAGTGTAAATGGCGAGCTAGATTATGTAGTGGTTCAGCATGGCGAGCAGCGATTGGTGCTGGCAGAAGCGCTGGTGGAATCTGTTGCTAAACGTTTAGGCGTAGAAGAGCTAGCTACTGTCGCTACCTTCAAGGGTGCGGCCATAGAAGGGTTGAAATTAAATCATCCTTTCTACGCTAAGCAAGTGCCTGTTTTGTTGGGCGATCACGTTACCACCGATGCCGGTACTGGCTGTGTTCACACTGCACCCGATCACGGCGCAGATGACTTTGTAGTATCCAACAAATACGGCATAGAAACGCTTAATTATGTAGACGAAAATGGTATCTATCGCGATAACGTTGAAATATTCGCGGGCGACCACGTTTATAAAGTGGATGAAAAGGTTATAGGTCTGTTAGAAGAAAATGGCCGTTTACTGCATCAAGCTAAATTGGTGCATAGCTTCCCACATTGCTGGCGAACTAAAACCCCGCTTATATTCCGCGCGACACCGCAATGGTTTGTAAGTATGACCAAAAACAACCTGTTAAAAGATGTAAAACAGGCAGTAGAGGGAGTTAATTGGGTGCCCGATTGGGGCCGTGCACGTATAGATAGCATGTTAGATAGCAGCCCAGATTGGTGTATCTCTCGTCAGCGTACGTGGGGCGTGCCAATTACTTTATTTGTGCACAAAGAAACGCAAGAGCTGCACCCCAACACAGCTGCATTGGTAGAAGACGTTGCCAAGCGCATAGAAGAAAAGGGGATGGATGCTTGGTTTGAATTAGATGCAGTAGAGCTACTAGGTGACGAAGCCGATCAGTACCAAAAGGTGACAGATACCTTAGACGTGTGGTTCGACTCTGGTGTAACTCACTATTCGGTGGTTAACGCGCGTGAAAACTTACGTTACCCCGCAGATTTGTACCTAGAAGGCTCGGATCAGCATCGCGGCTGGTTCCAATCTTCTTTAAAAACATCAATGGCTATAAACGGCTCTGCACCCTACAAACAAGTGCTTACCCACGGTTTTACTGTGGATGCCGATGGCAAAAAAATGTCGAAGTCGATTGGTAATACCGTGTCGCCACAAAAGGTGATGAACGACTTAGGCGCAGATGTTTTACGCTTGTGGGTCGCGGCTACCGATTTTAGCGGTGACATGAGTGTATCTGACGAAATTTTAAAGCGTACAGCAGATTCCTATCGCCGTATTCGCAATACTGCGCGTTTCTTCCTGTCTAACCTTACCGGTTTTAACCCACAAACCGATTTACTGCCAGCCGAAGAAATGTTGTCGTTAGACCGCTGGGCAGTCGATCGCGCCGCCGCGTTGCAAGCCGATATATTAAAAAGCTACGACACATATCAGCTGCACCAAATCTATCAAAAACTACACAACTTCTGTGTTGTAGAAATGGGTGGCTTTTACCTAGATATTATTAAAGATCGCCAGTACACCACCAAAGAAACCAGCCATGCGCGCCGCTCTGCGCAAAGCGCTTTGTATCATATTGTGGAAGCGTTTGTGCGCTGGATAGCACCAATTTGCTCGTTCACCGCTGACGAAATTTGGCAAGCAATGCCAGGTGAAAAAACTGGCACAGTATTTACTGCTGAATGGTACAACTTGCCACGTTTGGCTGAAGGCGCTGAGTTGGGTAATAGTTACTGGCAATTTATTGCCAAAGTAAAAACGGCAGTAAACAAAACCATAGAAGCCAAGCGCAGTGCCGGCGAAGTGGGTGGCTCGTTGGCTGCAGAGGTGACGCTGTATTGTTCAGAGAGTGTTGCACAAAAGCTTACTTTGCTAAAAGACGAATTGCGCTTTGTGTTGATTTGTTCTTCGGTAACGGTGGTTGCGGCCAGCGAAACCGAAGGCGAGGCTACCGAGGTGGAAGGATTGCGTGTTGCGGTTGCTAAGTCTAGCCACGAAAAATGTGCGCGCTGCTGGCATCACCGCGAAGACGTGGGCCAAAACACTGCGCACCCAGAAATTTGTGGGCGTTGCGTAGAAAATATTGATGGAGAAGGGGAATCGCGTGAATTCGCCTAGTCAATCAAATGAGTCGCTCAATGCTTTTTTAGCGAAAAGCCCGTGGGTTTGGTATGCCATAGCGTTTGTTGTGATTGTGTTAGATCAAATCACTAAGCAAATAGCTGAAGCACAACTGTTGTATAACCAACCGGTAGAAATTACTGGCTTCTTTAACTTTACCTTGCGCTACAACCCCGGTGCGGCATTTAGTATGTTTGCCGATTGGGGCGGTGCGCAGCGCTGGGGCTTGGGTGCGTTGGCGGCAGGGGTGAGTGTTGCTATTACTATTTGGATTGCCAAGCTAGATAAAAGCCGGTGGACAGAAGCTTTGGCTTTGGCGCTGGTGCTGGGCGGTGCAATAGGCAACCTTTACGACCGCATGCTGCTTGGTCACGTAATTGACTTTATTGAAGTGCACGGCTGGGGATACTACTTTCCCGCATTTAATATTGCCGATTCTGCAATTACTGTAGGCGCAGGCATACTTATTTACGATGCGCTATTTATTCAACCTAAATTAAAAAAGACAGCCGACGCTTAAGCGCGCGGTAGCAGGACTAATTGTGACAAACGATGTATTAGCAGTTGGCGCCGGTATGGAAGTGACTTTGCACTTCGCGTTGACCCTAGAAGATGGTGCCGTAGTAGACAGTAATTTCGAATCTAAGCCCGCCACCTTTGTAGTTGGCGATGGCAAGCTGCTCCCAGGTTTTGAGCAAGCTATTTTCGGGTTAATCGCCGGCGATAAAAAAGCCATGCACATTCCGCCCGAACAGGGTTTCGGTCAGCCCAACCCAAATAATATTCAAGAAGTAAAGCGTAAAGTGTTTGCCGCCGATATGGAGCTAGCGCAAGGCTTGGTGGTGTCGTTTGCAGATGCTAACGGTGGTGAAATGCCCGGAGTGATTGCTGAAATTGGCGAAGAAATTGTTAAAGTTGATTTTAACCACCCATTAGCAGGGCGAGAAATTACCTTTGAAGTTGAGATAGTCTCCGTAAAGCCGGCGACGACTCACTAAACATAATTAACCTTCTGCCTAGGTAGAGAGCGTTCTTATTTATGGAAATAAAATTAGCCAACCCGCGCGGTTTTTGTGCCGGTGTAGACCGCGCAATTGATATTGTGAATCGCGCCCTGGATGTGTTCGGTGCCCCTATATATGTGCGTCACGAAGTTGTACACAATAAATTTGTAGTCGAGCGCTTAAAAGAGCGCGGTGCGATATTTGTGGACGAGCTTGAAGCCGTGCCAGACGACGTGATCGTCATCTTTAGCGCCCACGGTGTATCGCAAGCCGTGCGCCAAGAAGCGGATCGCCGTGGTTTGAAAGTGTTTGATGCCACCTGCCCACTGGTAACCAAAGTGCATATGGAAGTGGCCAAATACAGTAACGATGGTTGCGAGTGTGTGCTGATTGGCCACGAGGGCCACCCAGAAGTAGAGGGCACCATGGGCCAGTATGATACCGCCAATGGTGGAGCTATCTACTTGGTGGAAGACGAGAGCGACGTAGAGCAGCTAGAGGTACGCGACCCAACGCGCTTATCTTACGTTACCCAAACAACGCTTTCGATGGACGATACCGCGAGGGTTATCGATTCGCTGCGCGCCAAATTCCCCCACATTACAGGCCCGCGGAAAGATGATATTTGCTATGCCACCCAAAACCGGCAAGATGCTGTAAAACAGTTGGCCTTAGAGTGCGACCTAGTGCTTGTAGTGGGCTCTCCCAATAGCTCTAACTCCAACCGCCTGCGCGAGCTTGCCGAGCGCTGCGGTACCGCCGCCTACCTTATTGATGGCCCAGAAGACCTAGATAAAAGCTGGTTCGCAAACTGTAAAAACATCGGCATTACCGCAGGCGCTTCAGCACCAGAGGTATTGGTGAGAGATGTAATAGAAGGCCTAAAAGCCATTGGTGCATCTGCCCCTGTTGAGTTGCAAGGGCAAGAAGAAAACATCAGCTTTAGTTTGCCCAAAGAGCTGCGCGTATAGCGCTACCTTCCCAAAGCGTGCTGAAAGAGGCCGCTTTGGGCGCTCATCACTGTTCCGGTGTGACACTTTTCTCACTTTTAAGCCCATCATAACCACTTGTCGTACGTCTATACCGGTTATCTGTATCCGCGTTACACTAGCCAAAACTGTTTGCTAGAGTGCATGCTATGAAAAAGATTATTCCCCATTCTGGTTTTACCCTTTTAGAGTTGATGTTAACGCTCCTCATGGCTGCGGTTCTTGTGGCGCTTGCAGCACCCATGATGGATTCAACAATCAAAACTCAGTCCATTAGATCATTGCAGCGTGATTTTCACAGTGCATTAGTATACGCACGCAGTGAAGCTGTTACTCGCAATAGGGTGATTAGTGTTTGTTCTAGTTCTAATGGTGCATCGTGTAATGCCGGTGTATGGTCTGATGGATGGATAATTTTTATTGATAGCAGTACAGCGGGTTTTGGTAACGGCGTGTTGGATAACGGTGAGACTTTACTTCGTGCCAATGTGTATGAGGGAAGCGCTGTTCCTAGTGTTGTCGATCCAGATGCAGATGCAGCAGTAAGCTTTGTTACTTTTAGTTTGCGCGGGTTTACCTATAACTCCAATCGGGTATACGTTCAGATTTGCCCCAGTGATTCGGAGGATTCTTTCGCAAGGGGGCTAATGTTAGAGCGGTCCGGAAGAGTCGTTTACTCTCGTGATGATAATGGCGATGGAGTTCATGACAGAATTTTTCAAAATGATGCTGGCGTGGCCGTATCAACTAATTTGGACTGTTAATTATGGTTAAGTGCGTCAAATCACAGAACGGTTCATCATTGATCGAAGTTATGGTTGCTCTATTTGTGCTGGCAATTGGTATGCTTGGAGTGCTAGCCATGCAAACGCGTGCCATTCAGATGAATCAGAACTCTGCACAATATTCGCAAGCCACAACCTTGGCAGCCGATATATACGAGGCAATGCTAACCTCTCCCTCTTCACCTGGTAGTTACACCATCAACTTTGATGACGCAATCCCTGCTGCGCCGGCTTGTACGGCAAGCACATCTGAATGCTCGCCGTCTCAAATCGCAGCGTGGAATAAGCATCACTGGTTGACGAATGTACAGAACCTGTTACCAGGTGGCGAAGGCCAAATAGAGGCATCTGGCGATAAAGAGTATGTAATTAGTATTCGTTTTGTAACTGGGTACGATAAAGATACCGACGAGCCTGTGTATGAGCAAGTCGATTTGGATGTGAGAATTTAGAATGTCAAATATTGCGGGTCGTGTGTTGGGTTGTTCAGATGGTAAATCGAGCGCTCAACTAGGGTTATCGCTTATAGAGCTTTTGATTTCGATGTTAATTGCCGCATTTATTTTTGGCGGCGTGCTATCGGTGATGCTGTCCGGTAGGAATGCCCATATATCTGAACAAGAAACAGGAATACTTCAAGAAAACCAGCGTTTTGCCACAGCACTGCTTACACGTGATATTCGTTTGGCTGGTAGCTTTGGTTGCGGGTCTACTGAGCGAGCATCAGTTGTTAATTCAGTTGACCCTCTCGTTGTTGCCGATGGCGGTTTACTTGATGGAGGCGCATTGATGGGGTACGAGGGGAGTACGGATAAATCCACCTTTCCATCTGGCTTTCAGGCTAATGCAACGGTTGGCTCCGATGCAATTATATTGCGTTATGCAGACCCAGATACATCTGTTTCTATAAGCGGTCATAGCCCTAATGCTGCTGTAATGCAGCTGCACCAGCCGCATAGGTTCAATGAAGACGATATTTTAATGGTGGTGGATTCAACTTGTCGCCATGTAGGGGTTTTCCAGCTAACAGCGGGTAATAACAACCAAATTAAACACAACGCCGGCAGTAACCGGGGCGATGCAGGAAATTGTACGAAGGTGTTGTTTGCGCCAACGAGTATTGACTGCACCTCGCCAAGTTGCGGCCCGACGTCTTGCGGCGGCTATTCTGCCGCCGCTTATGGGGATGGTTCAGAGGTGATGCAATTTGTTGCAAACGCATACTATATTGGCCCTTCAACAGTTTTGCCTGGTGTGACAGCGTTAAAGCGGCAGGTTTTATCTGAAATGTCTACGCGCGCAGAAGAAATTGCTCAGGGTGTTGAGAGTATGGAATTACTCTACGGTGTCGATGTTGATACACCGTTGGATGGCGACATTGATAGGTTTGTAAGCGCCGATAACGTTAGCGATTGGACCGCAGTTTTAGCCGTGCGATTTAATTTGATTTTCCGCTCGCAAATTGAAATGTTTGATCAAGACCAGAGCGTTACGATAAATGGCGTTACTTACACAGATAAATATATGCGTAAGCTGTCTAGCAGTACTGTGCAAGTTCGGAACAGAGGGTTGTAGTTTGAAAATGGCTTCTACTATTAATGCTAACCATGTAGCTAATCTTTCGAAACCGCAAAGCGGGGCAGCCTTAATTGTGGCTCTGGTTTTGTTGGCCGCTATTTCGCTTATCGGTGTGGCTAACATGCAATCCTCTACGCTAGAAATGCGAATGGCTGCATCTACCTTTGAGCGAGAAAGATCGTTCGCTATTGTTGATGCTGGCTTGCGAGAAGCAGAGCTTAGTTTATCTACGCAAATGAACTTAAAGCTTGTTGATTTGCAAAGTGATACATGCACCACAGGAAAGTGTTTTACTTCAACCTGTGCTAATGGGTTATGTTTTGACGGTGTGTTTGATAGTGGTATGACCGAAATAGAGTGCGAAGTTGCACCTACCGCAGGCACAACCGAACGAGTTAAGTTTTGGGAACAAGCCACTTTATGGTCTACGGCAGGTAAGTATTTAGAGATAGAGGTTCAAGAAAAAATTGTTAAATATTTTTACGAATTTCTATGTTTCGTTCCAGCGGGAACTGCGCCTTTCAATGGTGATGATCCAGCAAATTACAACAGCGGTGAGCCACTGTTTCGAATTACGGCGTACTCAGAAAGTGAGGGCGACCGCGCTCCTATAATGTTGCAATCAACAGTAGTTGTTGAGCTGTAAATGCAAAGGCTGATGGTGATTGAAATGCAAATCGTGAAAAGAAATCGAATCATTAAGTTTGTAAATTTAATAAGTAAAGCGATGTTGGCGATAACGGCGTCTATTGCTATAAATGCTAATGCGCAATTGCAAACAGTCGCAGATTTCGATGCGATCCCTCCTACCGTTGTAGACTCAACTACGCCGCTTGTAATGCTTGTAATGTCGCGAGATAACCAGCTCTGGCACAAAGCCTATACGGATTATACCGATCTTGATGGCGACGGCACTATAGATACTACCTATAACGATCGATTCGAGTACTACGGCTATTTTCGTTCAGATCTTTGCTATACATACGCCAACGGCATGTTCTCGCCTGCTGCCGAAGTCGCTGAAAACTCGCACAAGTGTAGCGGTCAGTGGTCTGGTAACTTTATGAACTGGCTGACCACAACGCGTATAGATGTTGTGCGTAAAGTGCTCTACGGTGGTTATCGCTCTACGGATACAGCCACGTCTACTGTTTTACAGCGTGCGTTTATTCCTGCTGACAACCATGCATTTGTTAAAGTGGTTGATGCTTCAAAAATTGACGGGGTTATAGCGGATTATACGCCTATTACAGGGTTGTCAGTTGTTAGTTTTTGTAATGTTACTGATTACGATGTGGGGGCAAGCGATATATCTGGCGATATGTCAGCAATTGATAACCCTCCAAAGCTAAAAATGGCTGAAGGAGATCAAAAAGCATGGTCTGGAAGTGAGCGTAATCAATGCCAATATTCTGGATCTGGTGGTGAAGGAGGGCGGTCTCAATTCTCACCTGGGAGGCCTACTGATTCAGCTATTACAAGTATAGCGTCAGATGGTGAGTTAATTGTTCGCGTTGAAACTTGTTCCACTGCATTGGACTCGCCAGATGCTAAGAGCTGTAAAGAATATGAAGACGATTCGGGTAATATCGTTCGTAAACCATATGGCATTTTACAAAGCTATGGAGAAACCGGAGAGTTTAGATTCGGTTTGATGACCGGTAGTTATGAGAAAAAAGACCGCGGTGGAGTACTTAGGAAAAATATTGCGCTCATGGGCGGAGTTGATGCTGCAGCCGCAGATTTAGAAATAGATTTGGAAACAGGAGTGTTCCTGACGAAAGGCTCTGGTGACCCAGGAATTATTAATACAATCAATCGCCTTCGTATACAGGGATGGGACTATGGTGACACACATTATGATGATTGTGATACATACGGCCTTTCAATTAACAATTTCCTCTCTACTACTGCTTCGAATAATAGAAAGTGTAAAGACTGGGGAAATCCGATTTCGGAGCTCTATGTAGAAGCCCTTAGGTATTTTGCTGGTGGTTCCGCTAATTCTGCCTATGTTACTGATGATGGTTTTATTCCAACGGCGGCTTGGACAGATCCATTTAGTGCTGACGCTCCTTGCTCCAAATGTTCCATTATTGTGCTTTCGACGGGCTTGAATAACTTTGATGGTGACTTGTATACGAACGCGCTCCCTAATTTGACATCAATTGAAAATGAAACGGATTTAGTTGGTATAGCGGAAGGTTTGAATATAGGGCAATACGTGGTTGGTAATGCAACTGGTGGCACCGCAGATGAATGTGACGCTAAATCAATACCTAGTCTAAGTGCTGCGAGTGGTCCGTGTCCAGAGGTGCCCCGTTTGCAGGGTACCTATAAAATAGCAGGTGCTTCCTATTACGCAAAGAAAACTGATTTACGAACCTCGTTGATCGGTGAACAAACTGTTAATACCTATGCTGTTTCACTATCTGAGACGATGCCAAGCTTCGATATAACAACAAGCTCTGGAGAAAGTGTTAAGTTTGTACCAACTTGTCAAGCGCATAGTAATGGTAGAAGGAGGGTAACGGATAGTGGGTGGACTGCATGTAGCTTGGTTGATCTAACTGTAGTGGATAAGCATGATTTTGGGGGGGCACTTCTAATATCTTGGGAAGATTCGATGTGGGGTAATGACTATGATATGGATGGTTATATCTATTTTGAATATTGTACCAAAACTGGTACCGCAAGCCAGGTTCGAACTGCATGTCCAAAAGGATTAAATGAAGATGCACAAGATGAGTTTGGGAACAATACAAGCCCAAGTGCCGTAATTAATCATTCCAGCGGTGACTTCACAAACACCCATATTTCACATGTTGTGCCGGAGTGGGATGAAGCTGCGACGGGTGAAATTCAAATCCGATTTGCATTGGTGGCTTCCGCGGGGGGGAACTCGTTGAAGTTTGGTTATGTTCTTTTGGGGAGTGATGATGATGGGGCGCACGTCAATGAACTTCTCAAAGAAGGTAATGACAATATTGTATCCACTGCTATTTTTGATGGGCCAGACTCGAATCGAACCATTTGGAGTCGAGATGCTAAAAAGGTAAGAGCTACCCCAGGAACACCTTCTACACTGGAGAACCCCCTTTGGTATGCTGCAAAATATGGGAACTTTACAGACTTTAATAATTCAAGTACGCCTGACTTAACCGGTGAGTGGGATGTTCTTAATGTCGATGGAACCGTGGGTTCTGATGGGATTCCCGATGGATATTTTCCAGTGTCAAATCCAGCAAATTTACCTACAGCAATTAAGCGTATTTTCGATAATTTAAGCGAGCGCGTTTCTGCCGGTAGCGCAGCGGCAGTGAATGCTCAAACAGGTAGCGGTGAGGGGGCTGTTTACCAAGCCCTTTATGCTCCTACAGTTGAGGGAAGTAATGGTGAGGTTAGTTGGGTTGGTTCTATACATTCTTTGTTTATTGACGATCAGGGTAGAATCAGAGAGGACTCCGCAGCCCCCAAAGCACAGCTCACCGATGCTGATAATGTATTATCTTTTTACTTTGACGATGTGGAGGATGAAACAAAAATTCAACGTTATACCGTGGGTGGTGTAGCAGTAGGAGACCCAATAACCTTCACCGATAGTTCATTTAGCCCCATTTGGTCGGCGAGGGAGCAGTTGGGTGCGGTAACCGATTATATTAGTAACCGAACTTATACATCTAACGCTAGTGACGGGCGCTATATATTTACAAGCTTCGACCGAGATGGCGATGGCAATGTAATAAGCCCGGAGTATGAAACAACAAACTCTGGACCAGGTGTAACAGACAAAGCCCACGCATTCGTTGCCTCTAACTTTGCTTTATCTGGCAGTACCGCTACCGATCACGGTTATTTAGGTTTAGCTAGTGGCGTAACTGAAGCGTCAGTTGAAAATTTAATAAACTTTATTCGCGGCCAAGAAGGGTTGCCCAATTCCAGGTCTCGCTCCATTTATGATGGTGATGGCAATGCAACTAAATATTTAATTGGCGACATTGTGCACTCTACTCCTGCAATTGTAGCGAAACCTGCGGCAGGCTACCATTTGACTTATAGGGATAGAACCTATAGGGAATTTGCCGAGCACTATCGCGCTAGGCGCAATGTTATTTATGTAGGGGCGAACGATGGAATGCTACATGCATTTAATGCTGGCTTTTTTAATTCTACAAATACATCGTTTAGTTTAACTGACGCTTCAGGTCGTGCCACTCCTCACCCATTGGGCAGTGAGCTTTGGGGCTATGTGCCTTTTAATTTATTGCCTCATTTACAGTGGTTGAAATCTGAGCTATACCCCCATGTGTATTATATGGATGGTATTGTAAAAACTTTTGATGTAAATATTTTTGAAGACGATACTGATCACCCTGATGGTTGGGGCACAATAGTTGTTGCCGGTATGCGTTTTGGTGGCGGTGAATTTTATGTAGATCACGATGCCGATGAAGGTGAAACCAACCCAACAGATAGAATAGCTATGCGTTCTGGTTACGTGATTTTAGATGTTACAAACCCGGAAGTTGCACCAAAACTTATAGCTGAAATCACGCACCCAGATTTAGGCTACAGTGTTTCAGAGCCTGCGCTTATAAAGTACAGAATGCCAAATCCTGATACAGGTTCTTACGAGGGTACCTCTCGAAATCGTTGGTACATTGTATTTGGTTCTGGGCCAGCCGGTGACACCGATGCAGAAAGGCAAGCAGCCCTTGATGAAGCGGTGAGTAGTAAGAGCGCTAAATTATTTGTTTTTGATCTTAACAATAAATCTCTTTCTATGAGTGAGTTGACCGATAACAATGGCGACCCTGAATTGGCCAGTTTTGTGGGCGGTGTAGAGTCGGTAGATTGGACTTCAGATTTTGTTGACGACGCTATTTATTTCGGGCTGGTTTCGGGTGACGCTGCAACGCCAGGGGGCAAACTCAAGCGTGGTAAATTAAGCTTTTCTGAAAGTGGTGATTTGAATATCGATTTCTCTCGTGATTTGTTTAATGGCACTAGCTTGGCGTTCAGCGCGTCGCCTCTGGCATTTAGGGATGTAAACAATGACTACTGGGTTTTTGCTGGGACTGGTAGGTATTATGTCGCAGCAGATAACTTATCTACTCAGCAGCAGTCGTTTTTTGGTATTAAAGAACCGAAGGCTTCTGGTATAGCTGCTTTGAATACAACTGTGGCAAATGCCAGTTTGGTAGATACGTCGACTGTAGATGTATATACCGATGGGAGAGTCTTTGACGAAGGTGCCGCTGTTACCCTAACGGCTAATGGTGCCACGCTGGTGCCGGAAACCTTTGAAGATGTTCAGGAGTTTATCGGAGCCCACGGAGGGTGGCGGTTTGACTTGTACTATCCTGTTTGGGATATTATTGCGCCGCGTATGAGGGTTACAACAAAGGCTGCTATGGCTGGTAACTCTGTTATTTTCACCGCCTATGATGCGACCGGCGAGTATTGTGATTCCGAAGGGAATGGTTATTTATTTGCGCCTTATAGCAATGGCGGTGCTCCTGGCCCCTTTGCCCCAGTTGGGACTGATAGTAGCGATACCATTAGCGCTGCAGTAAGTGGCGACCCGAATGAAGAGCGCGTACTCTGGGGTGTGCCATTGGGTATTGGTGTTCCTTCTAGCCCAATTGTGACCAGACCAAGTGCGGATTCTGATAGTGGTGATTCGGGGTGTGATGAGTATATGGCGCTAGTACAAAAGTCGACTGGTGAAATTGTTAATGAAATGCTTGGCTGTGAATCTTACACTTCTGGTCGTCAAAGCTGGCGTGAAATCCCTGTAACATGGGAAATGTAATTAAAAGTAGGTTTGTATATGCGAAATTATAGGAATGTTTCAGCTGGCTTTACCTTGATTGAAGCAATTGTTGTTGTGGCGATTGTTGGAATTATATCAGCGTTCGCTATTTCTACTTATTCTGGTTCAGTAGAAAAAACTCGACGAGCGGATGGCAAAGCGGCGGTACTACGTGCAGCAGCAGCGCAAGAAAAGTGGTACGCACAGAATAACCAATATTCGGCGGATATGTCGGTGCTGGGTGGGGCTACTTCGAGCGAGGGGTATTACACATTAACAGCGGCCAACACTTTAAACGGTGTAGCCTGTGCGACTAGAACGTGCTTTACCATCACCGCTACAGCTACTGGTGCCCAAGTGAGTGATACCGAATGTGGCATTTTAACGGTTGATAATATTGGCCGTAAGCGTTCCTATCGGCTTGGCACAACCACAGAAACACAAAACTGTTGGTAAATGTTGTAATTAGCTAAAAGTAAGGTGCTAGTTAAATTACTAGCACCTTACTGGGCTGCCGTCTGAATTTTCAACTATCCCGTCGCCATCTAAATCTCGAGCTACGTACAGCCTACCTGGCATGCTAATGGTTACTCGGGTTGAATGTGTTGGATGCTGTGGGTTGCAATAAGTAAAGCTCCCAGCCTGTTGTGCGCTACCGTCTTTTTTAAAGCGTATATAGTCTCTACCAAACGAAGCCCCTAGTCTTAATTGCCCAGAGTATTGAAGATCATTTAGTAGCAGTACATTTTCACCGTCATCTATTTGTCCATTCTTATTGTTATCTACAAATACAGCAATTTGAGTAAATTGGGTGTTTGTACATTCATTATTATTGTGTAAGCCGCATACGCTTACTGTTTGCTCTGTAGTAATAGCTTTTGTTCTTGCTAAGGCGATTGCTGAGCGAACACTTGCCGTCAACGACTTTGATTTCGATTTTTCTAAAGAGGATATTAAGTTCGGTATTGCGAGGTTGGTAAGTAAGCTTAGTATGGCGAGTGCTATTAATAGGTCTAATAGGGTAAAGCCTAAACGTCTGGTGTATCCCATTCTTTTGCCTCCGTGCAAATAATAAATTTTTGTTCATTGTTGGGTTTCAAGAAGCTCAATCCGTAAGCTTGTATAAATGGTATAAGTTAGCGAATAGTTTTTTAAGAGGTTAATTCGCTTCTGGTTGTGAGATATTGACTATTCATCTTGCCAGTCTTTAGCCAAACCGAGTTTACTTAGTCGATAACGAAAAGATCGAAAGCTGATGCCCAGTTTTTTGGCTGCTAATGTTTTATTCCAGCGGACTTGTTCTAGTACTTCACTTAATATTTCTTTTTCTATTTCTGCTAGGTAGTCGTCCAACGATTCGTATTGCTGGGATTGTTTATAGTGATTGACCGTTCCTGTGTAGGAAGAAGCGCTTTCTATTTTGGGTGAACTTGATAGCTGAAGGTCTGTGTCTTTTATTACATCTTCCTCACACAACGTGTAAGCGCGCTCTAAAATATTTTCTAGCTCACGTACGTTGCCCGGGAAGCTATATTGTTTAAGCGCGTTAATGGCGCTCTTATCTAATTTGGGCGGTGTTTCGTCGGGGCCTATAATTTTTTTAAGTACATGTTTGGCGAGTACTTCAACGTCATCTGTGCGATCGCGAAGCGGTGGTACGGCCAGTTGTATAACGTTAAGTCTGTAAAATAAATCTTGGCGGAAGTCGCCTTTTTGAACGAGTTCTTCTAAGTTTTTGTGCGTGGCGCAAAGTATGCGTACATCGGTGCTTATTTCGGCTTCTGCACCCACGGGGCGTACCGCTTTTTCTTGTATAGCACGTAGTAATTTTACTTGCATGTCTAACGGCAAATCGGCAACTTCATCTAGAAATAGCGTACCGCCTTCAGCAGCTTGAAAAATACCTTGTTTGTCTTGCACTGCCCCCGTAAAAGCCCCTTTTTTGTGACCAAACAATTCACTTTCCATTAGTTCTTTTTGGATGGCGCCGCAATTAACGGGCATAAACGGTTTGTTGCTGCGGGGGCCAAGCTCGTGGATTGAGCGTGCGACTAATTCTTTACCGCTACCGGATTCGCCACTTATGTAAACAGGCGCCTGTGAGCGGGCTAGCTTTTTAATACTGCCCGTCAATTTTTGTATGGCTGGAGACTTGCCAATAATGCGAGTATTTTCGTCGCATTCCTCTTCGGGTAGTTCGCTAGATGCAATAGCCGTGGCAACGAGTTTACGCAGGCTGGCTAGGTCGACGGGCTTATTTAGAAAGTCAAATGCACCAGCTTTCATGGCTTGAATTGCTATATCCATATTGCCGTGTGCGGTTATTAGCGCCACCGGCAAGCTGGGCGAATGCTGTTGAATATAATGCACAATATCTATGCCGTTGCCGTCGGGCAGTTTCATGTCGGTTAGGCATAAATTGTATTTGTTTTTACTTAGCTGGGCTTTAGCTTCAGCTACATCGGCAGCAGTATCGGCAGCTATGTCCATTCTGCTTAAGGTAATAGTAAGCAGTTCGCGAATATCTGGCTCGTCATCAATAACCAATACTTTTGGTTGTGTCGTCATTATATTTTTCTCTGGTGGTGCGAAAAGCTTATTCTAAAGCAGCTTTGATTGTCTTGTGTGCGGTTGTAGTGCAACGAGGCTTGGTTAATTTCACATAGCTCTTTGGAAATATACAGCCCTAGCCCTGTACCTTTATCGTCCGTTGTAAAGAATGGGTCGAATATTTGTTGCAGTTGGTGCTCAGGGACGCCCGCGCCAAAGTCGATCACATCTATATAGGGGGTGTGATCGTTAACACTTATATTTGCGCAAATTTTAATGCGTGCTTCCCCTGTTAGCAATTTGCTGTGTCGCAAACCATTTTCGCACAAGTTGGTAAGTACCTGAGTAAGTTGCGAGGGGTCTGCTTTAGCTTGAATTTGAGCGTGCACTATATGTAAGTCTATTTTGCCTTCAATCGCGAGCTTAAACGAGTTAATAAAGTGTGGCAGCCAAGTGGCCAAGTCGAGCATTTCTGGTTTAGGTTCTTTTCGGCGTGACAGGATCAGGGTGTTATTAATAATTTGGTTTACACGCTCAGAATGCTGCAAAATAATTTCGGTTAAGCGATTGTCGCCAGCATCGATGGTCTCGGACTCTTTCAGTAGCTGAGCAGCATGGGCGATTGCTCCGAGAGGGTTGCGTACTTCGTGCGCGATACTCGCTGTGAGCCTACCTAGAGATGCAAGCTTTAACTGTTGAGCTTGCTGCACTATGGCGCGGTGATCTTCTATATACAAAATAGTGCGCGCAAGTTCATTCGTTTCAAGTTGTGCAAAGTTTATACGCACCTCATGCCCGTCACGCAATGTATGTACCTTGGGTAAACCTACAATGGGGTTGTACTGCCATTGCTGGAGCATATCTTCCAAATTAGAGAAATCAGAGAGTGGGGCGCCTATGTAGGCGGTGTCTTGCGGTAAATCTAGCAGTTGCAGTGCAGATTCATTAATCAGCTCTATTTTGTTTTCGCCATCTATAACTACAACGCCGGTGCGCATACGTGTGACGATATGTTGTGCCAATTTTTCTAAGTGTTCTGCGTATTTTGCTTGTGTTACGGCCGCAATATCACTCGAGCGAATTTTCTCGGTTAAATACAAAAAAGTAATTGTGGTGGCAAACACCAGAATGCCAAGAATACCGGTAGAAAATAGGCCTTTGGTAAGGTCTTTGGGGTCTTGGGTAATGTAGATGGTTTCTGCAATAAGAAACAAAGTAATAAGTGCTGCGTAGGCTAAAGCAAGTTGACCGCGGATAAACACACTGGCCATGGCTGTGCATACAAGTAGTAAATAGCCCAAGCCGCTATCTGGGCCACCGCTAGAATGGATAACCAGTAGCATGGCAATAAGATCTAATACAAGTAAAAAAGTTAACCGGTGAAGCGAGCGCGTTAATAAACTTGGGCGAAAAACGTACAGCGAGCCAATGGATATGGCCGTATACAGTGCGATGGTCCAGCGAAACAACTCTGGTTCGTGGGTGCCCAGTGCATTCTGACCTAGGCCAGTTTCATACATGGCGAGCAAAATAGTCGAAAGGGCAACGCGGTAAAATAAATATACGCGCAGTAGTTGCGGGTTGTGTTGGTACTGGTTTTCCATAGGGCGTGTGCAGCTGTTGGGTTAACTTACTGTATAATGCGGCGCTGTATAGCTGGCCTTGTTTTAATCTTCGTCGTAATCGGCAAAAAACAGGGTTTAAGCACTAAGCAGATACTGGAGTATAGAGAAAAAATGTCAACACTAAACATTGCGCTTGCGCAGATAAACCCGCTAGTAGGGGATATAGACGGCAATACTCAGCTTATTATCGATGAGGCGCTGGCACTTGCGAACAAGCACGATGTGATTGTGTTTCCTGAGTTGACTTTAACTGGTTATCCGCCAGAGGATTTGCTGCTACGCCCTAGCATTGCATTGCGCGTAGATCGAGCAATTCAACAAATATTAGACTCAAATATTTCTGCTGCGGTGGTTGTGGGCTACCCCAAACGCGAAGGCGGGAAGCTATTTAATATGGCTGGTGTATTGGCGCAGGGGCAAGTCCTATTTGAATACGCAAAACAGTGCTTGCCTAATTATCAGGTATTTGACGAAAAGCGCTACTTCGAAGCGGGTAGCAAGCCTGGGGTATTCCAACTAAACGGTGTGAATTTGGGCTTATCCATTTGCGAAGATATATGGGATGGCTCTCCCTTGGATCAATTGCAAAGCGCAGATGTGCATGCAGTGCTCAATTTAAACGCTTCACCTTTTCATCAAGAAAAGCAAGCAGAGCGCGAAGCACTAATTGCAGCTCGAGCCAAAAAACTAGGTGCGCCAATTTTGTATGTAAACCAGGTTGGTGGCCAAGATGAATTGGTATTTGATGGTGGCTCCATGGTTGCCACCGCACAGGGCGAAATAGTGGGGCGTACGGAGTTATTCAAAAACGCCTGCTTGAGTGTTGAGCTAGATACCGCTACTAAGCAGGTATCGCCACAGGCAAGTAAGAGTGGTCACCCTGCAGACCCATTGGCCGATACCTATGAAGCCCTTGTGGTTGGTGTGCGCGATTACGTTAATAAAAATCGTTTTAAAGGGGTTGTACTGGGTTTATCCGGCGGTATCGATTCCGCGCTAACCTTGGCTATTGCTGTAGATGCTTTAGGTAAAGAGCGGGTAGAAGCGGTAATGATGCCCTTTAAATACACCTCTCAGTTAAGTTTAGATGGCGCCGAAGACGAAGCACGTAGATTGGGGGTTAAGTACCGCGTTATCCATATAGAACCCATGTACGATGCGTTTACGCAGGCATTAAACGAGGCGTTTGAAGGCCAACAAAAAGATACAACCGAAGAAAACATTCAAGCTCGCTCGCGTGGTGTGTTGCTAATGGCTCTGTCGAATAAGCTAGGGTATTTGGTACTTACAACAGGCAACAAAAGCGAAATGGCTGTGGGTTACGCCACACTGTATGGTGATATGGCGGGCGGCTTAGATGTACTTAAAGATGTGCCTAAAACCCAAGTGTTCGCACTTTCGCGCTATCGCAATACATTGGGCGAGGTGATACCGCCCGCGGTAATAGATCGCCCGCCGTCAGCCGAATTGGCGCCAGACCAAAAAGACGAAGACTCTTTGCCGCCCTATGAAATACTCGACCAAATACTCGAACTGTATATCGAGCAAGATGAAAGTGCAGAAAGTATAGTGGCAAAGGGCTTTGATAAAGAGCAGGTTTACCGCGTTTTACGCCTAGTGGATTTAAACGAATACAAACGCAGGCAGGCGCCGGTAGGCATTCGTATTAGCAAGCGCGCCTTTGGCCGAGATAGACGTTACCCCATTACAAATGGTTGGAAAGTGGGGGATTAGTCGGGAATTAAATAGTTGCTTTAGCCCAAAGGTAATCAGAGGACACAAAAAAGCCCAGATTTTCTGCCCTTCAGAGTGATGACAAACCTGACCTAAGTAATGCAGCGAGTAAATTCTTAGGGTGGAAGATCAAAAATGCTCAATTCATGGACGAATTGAGCAAGTTATAGGGACATATTCATACGTTTTTTGAGCTTTCACCCTAAGAGTTTACGGATTTAGAATGATTAAGCCCTTCGCAGAAATAATAGACGGGTTTAAATAAACTTCACCCATAAAAAAGGCCAGAAATTCTGGCCTTTTTTATGGGTGAAGTTTATTACTTGTGTGATTTTAAGCAGCAGGAGGTGCTGGCGGCGCTTCAGCATAGAAAGGGTCATACTGCTTGCGCGAATCAAATTTAATAACAGGGCGTTTATCGAATAGCCCAAATGTTACATAGCTTACCCAGCTGCGCTTTTTAGCGGTGGAGTATTCAAAGTTAAACTTACCGTTTTTAATGGCTGGGTGGTTAGGGTAGTTGGCGATTAGCACTTTTACTGCGTCGTTAGCTAGCTCGGGCATGTTCAGCATGTGGTAGCCCATCGCCATTACGGCTAAACCATCGGGTACTGCTGGTGTGCCTTGCATGTTTTCCACTACATAGCGGCCGCGATTTGCTGCGGCTAGGTATGCTTCGCGCTTAAAGTAATAGTTGGCTACGTGAATTTCGCTGCGAGCCATGGTGTTGCGCAGGTAAATCATACGTTTTTGCGCATCCAGTGCGTAGGGGCTATCGGGGTAGCGGTTTAAAAACTGGTTAAAGTAGTTAAACGCTTCGCGCGCTGTACCAATATCGCGCTGTGTAACATCGGTGGGCAGGAAGGAAGTAATTGCTGTATCGTTACTAAAGCTTGCTACACCGCGCATATAGTAGGCGTAATCCACACTGCGGTGTTGAGGGTGCAATCGTATAAAACGGTCTGCAGAAGCAATAGCGGCTTCGTGCTCATCTGATTGGTAGTAGGCAAAAATCAATTCAAGTTGTGATTGCTCCGCGTACACGCCAAAGGGATAATGCTCCTCTAAAAGCTGTAAGTACTCTACGGCTGCGTCCCAACTGGAATGGTTTAGGGCGTATTGAGCCCGTTGGTATATGTCCTTTTCGCTACCTGCTGCAATTTTGTCTTTCTCGCTAGCACAGGCGCTTAGCACCAATATAATGGTGATTAGACCACCCAATAATCCAAATTTACGCATGTTACTTATTAGCTCTTTGTTATTACTTTCGTATTTACCAACTGCGCCGAGGTGTTGCCCAGTGATTAATTTATGTGCCCATTGGGCGCACGTACTACCAACTATTCAACCCTTTCTGGCGTTTACGGCCTGCTTAGAGGCGCACAAGTGTAATCGAGTGACCGACAGGGTACAAACACTATGTCGATAAGTGCAGCCCTAACAGCCCGAGTACCTCAAGAAATGGCGGGTAATCGCTTGGATCAGGTTTGTGCCGATTTGTTCCCTGATTACTCCCGTTCACGCATCCAGCAATGGATAAAAAGTGGAAAATTACTGGTTGACGATAAAACCGGTAAGGCCAAACAAAAGGTGTTTGGTGGCGAAAACTTGGTTCTCGAGCCCGAATTGCAAGAAGAGGGCGAGTGGCTGCCCGAGCCAATAAACTTAAATATTGTGTACGAAGATGAGCATATTCTTGTAATAAACAAGCAAGCCGGCTTAGTTGTGCACCCTGCTGCAGGTAATTGGTCTGGAACCCTACTAAATGGCTTGTTACACCACGTGCCAAGCCTTGTGAATGTGCCGCGCGCGGGCATAGTGCACCGCTTAGATAAAGACACCACGGGCTTAATGGTAGTAGCCAAGTCATTGCCCACCCAAACCCACCTTGTGGCGCAATTGCAGGCCCGAACGGTATCGAGGCATTACCAAGCTGTAGTGCATGGCACTTTTGCAGCAAAAGATAAGCTGGGAACGGTAGACATTGCCATAGGCAGGCACCCAACTCAGCGGGTAAAAATGGCGGCATTAGAAAACAGCGGCAAGCCTGCGGTTACCCATTATCGCGTAGTAAAAGATCTACAAGGGTTTGCCCATGTGCATTTACAGCTAGAAACCGGCCGCACCCATCAAATAAGGGTACATATGGCCCACATTGGTTACCCGTTGGTTGGGGATCAGGTATACGGTAAAAAAGTCCCTACAAAGGTGCGCAATCACAACCCTGGTGCTGTGCATGCCGAAGCCTTCCCTCGCCAAGCTCTACACGCTTGGCGATTAAGTTTGGTTCACCCTGTAACCGAAGAAACGGTTTTTTGGGAGGCGGATTTACCAGAAGATATGGTGCAACTCATTGATCAGCTTGCGGAGGGCGAGGGTGATTGAGCCTATTATTCCCCATTGGCCAGCGCCAGCAAATGTAAGGTCGTTAATTACTACTCGGCAAGGAGGGGTAAGTAAAGCTCCCTATAATAGCTTTAACTTGGCTACCCATGTAGATGATGCGCCACAAGCCGTAATGCAAAATAGGCAAATTCTAACTCGTGAGCTGGGGTTAGATGTGTGCTGGCCAACGCAAGTGCACGGTGTAGACATTTATGAGTTACAACTAAAAAGCGATCTCGCTGCCAGCCCTCAAGCTGATGCCGTTGCAACCAAACAATACAATACCGTTTGCGCAGTGCAAACCGCCGATTGTTTACCTCTATTAATGTGCGACAAAAAAGGCTCGCAGGTGGCCGCAATTCACGCAGGCTGGCGTGGGCTAGCTACGGGGATAATTGAAAAAACTGCGCTTGCGTTCGATACTAACCCTAACGAATTACTAGTGTATTTGGGCCCAGCTATTTCGGCACAGCATTTTGAGGTGGGGCCAGAGGTTGTAAACAGTTTTCGCCAAGTGGCTGTCAAAAACAATTGGCCGACGAAATGGCAAAATGCGATTAAGCCGCATACAAAAAATACCAGTAAAGCGTATTTGGACCTTTACCTATTGGCTACTGCTGCACTAAATAGCGTTGGGGTTGATGCTATATATGGTGGCGATTACTGCACCTATGCAGATGAACAACGTTTTTATTCGTATAGACGGGATGGGCAGTGCGGCAGAATGGCCAGCCTAATATGGCTGGCCGCATAGTTGCTTAATGAGAGCCACGTAAAATATAGAGGCTACTTAGCAAAAGCGTCTAATTGCTCCGCAATATTACTGCTCCATTTACCCATTAGCCTTTTGAAGTAACGGTAATTGGTCGCGCGCGTGGCCAGTTCTGTGCGGGTAAAGTCGGTGTAGTCTGTTTCGCGACGGTCGTACACTTCGGCGATAAGTTTATTGGTTTTGGTGTTGTAAATATCTAAATCTAGTGCTGCGTAACCGGCGGTGTAAACGTAGGTTTTCTTAAAGCCATCGTCAGGCCCAAAAATATTTAAACTTAATATCTCCGGCGCGAGCGTAATGTCCGCAGCCTCCGCTGTTTCAACCACTTCGAAGCGCTCGTTCTTTTCTAGCGCTTTAACCAATTGATCGCGTAATAGTTTGCTATAACGCTCTTTTGTGGCCTCTTTGTAACGTTCTGAAACCTCGGTGCGATTGTCGCGCAGCCAGCGCTTGTCAAAACTTACCGTAATCGGCTCTATAAAAACTTTTTTCGCGTTAGGTAGCGCAACGTTTTCTGCTACCGAGAACTTATCAAAAAAGTCGTGCTTCACTTCGGTAAGTTCGGGCTTAACAGTTTGTACCTGGGGTTTTGGTTCTGCGTGCGCAAAGCTGGTAAACAGCCCTAATGCTATGCACGTGGTAAGTATTTGGCATGTTTTGGCAATGTTAAAGCGTTTCATTTTCTACCTCTCATTTCTCTCCGCTACGTGTAAGTATGGCCTATGCGGCTGTGCTGCGGCTCGCTTCAAATCGGCGTCGTAGGCTTGCGGCAGGCCCACTACTATGACAACAGTTTTAACAGAAGGTGGGTGATTGAAATGTACCCAATTGTAATATTTTATTGAGGGTGAACGAATCTTAGCATTCTAAAGTGAAAAATGGCGCTATTTTAATCTGTTGTATTCCTTGCGTATGCCCCCAATTATAGTTGTAACGTTAGGTTTTTGTAGGAACCCTGTTTTATGAGAATTGATCGATTAACTAACCAACTTCAAGTTGCCTTGTCGGATGCTCAATCTCTGGCCGTTGGCCGCGATCATTCGCAAATTGAATCCATACACCTTATGCAGGCCATGCTAGACCAGCAAGGTGGTGCAGTGCGGCCGCTATTAGCTCGCGCGGGTTTTGATGTGCCCGGTTTGCGCAACGAATTAACCAAGCAGCTAGAAGCGCTGGCAACCGTAACTAATCCAACCGGCGATGTGAACATGTCGCAGGAGTTGGGGCGCTTACTAAACCTTGCAGACAAATACGCGCAGAAAGTGGGCGATAAATTTATCTCTAGCGAAGCGGTGTTGTTTGCCGGCATTTCAGATAAAGCCAGCAACTTAGGTAAATTACTTAATACATACGGCCAGCCAGACAGGTTAAAGCAAGCTATAGCCGCCGTACGCGGCGGTGAAACCGTGGACGACCCCGAGGCCGAAGGTAACCGTCAAGCTTTAGAGAAATTCACAGTGGACCTTACTGCGCGTGCAGAGGCCGGTAAGCTCGACCCCGTTATTGGTAGAGACGATGAAATCCGTCGCACAATTCAAGTGTTGCAGCGCCGCACCAAAAATAACCCTGTGCTAATAGGTGAGCCCGGTGTAGGTAAAACCGCCATTGTAGAAGGCTTGGCGCAACGCATTATTAATGGCGAGGTGCCAGAAGGCCTAAAAAATAAACGTTTATTATCGTTAGATTTAGGCTCGCTGTTGGCGGGCGCAAAATTTCGCGGTGAATTTGAAGAGCGTTTAAAAGCTGTGCTTAATGAGCTTTCCAAGCAAGAAGGGCGCATTATTTTATTCGTAGATGAGTTGCACACCATGGTGGGGGCGGGTAAAGCCGACGGCGCTATGGATGCAGGTAATATGCTAAAACCAGCGCTGGCGCGTGGTGAGTTACATTGCGTGGGCGCAACAACGCTAGATGAATATCGCCAATATATTGAAAAAGATGCTGCCCTTGAGCGCCGCTTCCAAAAAGTACAAGTGGATGAGCCAAACGAAGAAGACACCATCGCTATTTTGCGCGGGTTAAAAGAGCGCTATGAGGTTCATCACGGTGTAAATATTACAGATTCCGCCATTATTGCTGCGGCGAAATTGTCGCAACGCTATATCACCGATAGACAACTGCCCGATAAAGCAATTGATTTAATTGATGAATCCGCTAGCCGTATTCGCATGGAAATTGACTCCAAACCGGAGGAAATGGACAAGCTAGAGCGCCGCTTAATTCAATTAAAAATTGAGCGCGAAGCGGTTAAAAAAGATGAAGACATCGCCTCTAAAGAACGACTCAAAAAAATAGACAGTCAAATTAATGAAATAGAAAAATCGTTTGCAGATTTAGATGAAATTTGGCGGGCAGAAAAAGCCGCGCTGCAGGGGTCGCAAGAAATTAAATCGCATTTAGAAAAGGCGCGATTAGACCTAGAAGCCGCGCGTCGCGCTGGCGATTTAGGGCGCATGTCTGAATTGCAGTACGGCATTATTCCAGATTTAGAAAAACAACTAGATATGGCCGCGCAAGCCGATATGCATGAAATGAAATTATTGCGCAACAAGGTTACCGAAGAAGAAATTGCGGAAGTAGTGTCCAAATGGACGGGTATTCCGGTTTCTAAAATGCTAGAGGGTGAGCGCGATAAACTATTGCGTATGGAAGACGATTTGCACAAGCGTGTAATTGGTCAGCACGAGTCTGTTGTGGCTGTCTCTAACGCTGTTCGCCGTTCGCGCGCAGGCCTTTCTGACCCGAACCGCCCCAATGGATCATTTTTGTTTTTAGGCCCTACAGGTGTAGGTAAAACCGAGTTGTGCAAAGCGTTGGCAGAGTTTTTATTCGACAGCCAAGATGCCATGGTACGCATTGATATGTCGGAATTTATGGAGAAACACTCCGTTGCCCGTTTAATTGGTGCGCCCCCTGGGTACGTAGGTTACGAAGAGGGCGGCTACTTAACCGAGGCGGTGCGCCGCAAGCCCTATTCGCTCGTATTGCTAGATGAAATTGAAAAAGCGCATCCAGACGTATTCAATATTTTGTTGCAAGTATTAGAAGATGGCCGCTTAACGGATGGCCAAGGTAGAACTGTCGACTTCCGCAACACGGTGGTTGTAATGACGTCGAACCTAGGCTCCAGTGCCATTCAAGATATTGCGCAAAATAAATCTTTCGATACGATCAGTTTCGATAACGAATCTGGTGCCGAGGAGCAGAACCAATACCGTTACCAAGCTATGAAAGATGCGGTAATGGAGGTGGTAACAGGTCACTTCCGCCCAGAATTTATCAATCGTATCGATGAGGCTGTAGTGTTCCACCCATTGGCACAGCAGCAAATAGCGGGCATTGCCGATATACAACTGGAAACATTACGCAAGCGCTTGGCAGAAAGAGATTTACGCTTGAACGTAACACCAGAAGTAATGGCGAAGCTGGCGGAGGCGGGCTTCGACCCTGTATACGGCGCAAGGCCGCTAAAAAGAGCTATACAACAGTTGGTAGAAAACCCCTTGGCGCAACATATATTGAAAGGGGAGTTTATCGCTGGTGACACCATCAGCGCCACGCTTGAAGAAGGTGAAATTACCTTTAGAAAGTAATGGCTGCTCGCTTGCCGGGGTTCGCATAGCACGAGCCCCGCTTTCCTCTCTTCCTATCTGCACAGTGTTTGCCCTTCGCGCGTTGCTTTTTGGTAAACAAATTGATCGACCATCCTTTTGGTGTTTTTCTGCTCGTTCTCGCTCTGGATTGTACTTATTTTTTGTTTAAAAAGTGTTACCGCTGTCTAAACCTGCTTTATTTGTGATATGCGTCACAATAATGAGTGCTTAAAAGAGGTTATTGGTCGTAATAATTGGTTTTATATATGTAAACCTATTTGTCTTTCCTGTTTCTATATTCGCGCTAGAAATATAACCAATTAAATTAAATCGATTAACTTGTTACCTGCGTTACCTTGTGTAACGAAAGGTGCATCAATTTAACCTTAGTGTTTTATTGACAATATCTGTGGTGGTGCCCACTTGCCGTAATATCTAGCGGCTCGGCTGTTCAGGCTGGGTGCCTTGAGTTGTAGTCTTCTTTTATTTAAAAAATTCTAAGCCGTTTTTACAAATATGCGCTGTAAGAAGAATGTGTAGTTAACTCAGTTTGGCTTCATAAAAAATAATTAAGTAGATACTACGGGATTGTATATGACATTCATCAAAATCATGGGCGCAGGTGCGTTAATAGCTTCTGCGTCGCTCGCGAATGCTGCAACTTTTGTTTTAGAAAAGGTAAATACAGGGTTTTCCGTCGACGGTGGCAACGGCGCTGTGGAGGCGCGTCAGGTTTACCTTTGGGAAACAAATACCAATAACGTCAACCAGAACTGGGTTCAAATTAGCCATGGTGGCGGTTACTACTCCTATAAAAAACAAAATACGAATTTATGCTTAGACGGTGGCAGTGGTGGTGCCCGCCTTCAGCCTGTCACACTAGAGGTGTGTGATTCGAGCAATTACGACCAGCACTGGAACAAAGTGAAAGTATACACGGGCACCGAAATTTATCGCATGGAAAAGCGCAATGCACCGGGTTTCTCTATAGATGGTAACGGTGGAGCGGCTGCAAGGCAGGCGATTTATTTATGGAATTCAAACAGTAATAACGTTAACCAGCAGTGGGAATTTATTCGCACAGATGAAGATACAGGTGATGGCAAGCTTGCTATTGCAACTGCATTTGACGACGGTTCAAGTCACAGCAGCTACCCAGCATCAAAAGCCATTGACGGCAACACCGCTTGGGCTTCGCGCTGGGCTGCTTCTGGCTCGCCAGTAAATCTAACTATTCAGCTTGAACAAACTAGCCGCGTAACTGAAGTGGGCATTGCATGGGGGCAGGGCGGCTCTCGCGCGTATACGTTCGAAATCTATGCGCGACCAGGCACTAGCGGCTCTTGGACAAAAGTGTTTGATGATGTGAGTAGCGGTTCGACGGCGGGTATTGAAGTGTTTGATATTACTGATATTGATGCTCAGCAAATTCGAGTAAAAACTTTTGAGAATACTGCTGGTACCACTTGGACGAATATTACCGAGGTTGAAATTTATGGGGCTGATGGCGGGTCATCTAGCAGTTCTAGTTCATCTAGCTCTACGTCTAGTACTAGTTCTACTTCCAGCACAAGTTCTAGCTCGGGCGGGTTTAACCTGAACCCTAACGCGCCTCCTTCAAGTAATTTTAACCTTTCTCAGTGGTACCTCAGCGTGCCTACCGATACAGATGGTAGCGGTACGGCAGACAGCATTAAAGAAGGTGAGTTGAACTCGGGCTACGAGAATAACAGTTACTTTTACACGGGTTCTGATGGTGGCATGGTATTTAAGTGTCCAATTTCTGGCTATAAAACATCTACTGGTACCAGCTATACGCGCACCGAATTGCGTGAAATGTTGCGTGCGGGTAATACATCAATTGCTACCAGTGGTGTAAATAAAAATAACTGGGTGTTTGGTTCGGCACCTAGCAGTGCGCAGGCAGCGGCTGGCGGTGTTGACGGCAACATGAAAGCAACCCTAGCAGTGAATTATGTAACAACCACGGGCGATAGCTCACAGGTGGGGCGCGTCATTATCGGTCAGATTCACGCCGAAAAAAACGAGCCTATTCGCCTGTACTATCGCAAGCTACCCGGTAACTCTAAAGGCGGTATTTATTACGCTCACGAAGATGCCGATGGCGGTGAGGTTTGGGTAGATATGATTGGTTCGCGCAGCAGTAGTGCTTCTAATCCTTCAGATGGCATTGCATTGAACGAGGTGTTTAGCTACGAGATTGATGTAACTAACAATATGTTAACTGTGAAAATTTACCGTGATGGTAAATCAACAGTAACAAGCCAGTACAACATGGTTAATAGTGGTTACGACGACTCCGACGATTGGATGTATTTCAAAGCGGGCGTATACAATCAGAACAATACTGGAAATGGTTCAGACTATGTGCAAGCGACGTTCTACTCGCTTACGCATACTCACGACTAGCTCATAGAATGGCAACTACCGAGTAACGCAGAGGTTTTGTATGTTAGCGTTACTTGGCAATGAGGTTGAAGTTCAGTCAAATAAAAAGCCCGCGTCTGCGGGCTTCTTTGTGGTGAGCAATTAACTGCATTTAGGTTAGTTGCAGGTATCGGCTATAACCTGTTTGGTGGTGGCAATTTCTTTTTGGATTTCTTCAACGCTTAAATATTTAGTGCTCCCGTCCGCTTGTTTCATGCGGATGCGTCCGGGTTTTTCAAATACTGCTAGGCGTTTTCTTTCTTCTTCACAGCGCTCTTTTTTTAGTGCTTGCATTTCTGGGGTTAGTTCCACTTTAGGTTCTGTGTCTTCAGCTGTGTCGCCATTCGTTTGTGAGTTGGTGTTCGTATTGGCAGATTTAGATACACCGCCATAGGTCACTACTTTTTCGGCTTCTACACCTTTGGGTGGGGTGGAGCCGTAATGTATAACGCCATCTGCACCTTTCCAGCGCCAGTATTCTGCAGCCATCACTGTGGAAGCGCTGCTAAGTGCGCAGGCCGCAATAACGCAGCCGATGGTAAGAGTTTTAAATTTATTCATAAATCCTTCCTACGTTTTGCAGCTTTTACCTCATTACATTGGAGGGGGCGCCGCACAGTTATGCCTACTTTGGTGCCAGTATAACCAAATAATTGTAGCTGTTGTTGCTGCACGCCACAAAATTGAGGTCCATTATTACTGCTGTTTTGTTAAGTGGTTGCGATACCCGTCAATTTATCCAGTAAAATCTCCGTGTCTGGGTCAATATATTGCCGGTCACTAGAGGCTTCAAACCATTCAATGGTGGTACGTATGCCTTCACTAAATGGAATAATCGGTACAAAACTGGGTACTAGGCTGCGTATTTTGCTGTTATCGAACATCACGCTGTGGGATTTATCGCCAAGCAGGGTGCCCGTGTAGCTGGGTTCCAGTGTGCAAATGGTATCGCTGGCAACATGTATGAGATTGGGTTCTAAGCCAAGTGCTGCTCCAACGTGGCGATAAATCTGGTTCCAGGTAAGCACTTCGTCAGAGGTTATATGAACTGCTTCCCCTATTGCCGCTTCTAAGTTTAATAAGCCCACAAGGCCAAGGGCAAAATCTTCTGCGTGAGTGACTACCCATAGCGAGGTGCCGTCACCGTGTACCACCGTGGGTTTACCTAGCTTCATACGGTTTACTGCATTGTATTTATTCCCGCCGCCTAGGGTGATTGGTATTATAGTCGAATAGGTGTGGGAGGGGCGGACGATAGTGCCTGGGAAGCCCTTTTCTATGTGAGCACGCATAAGCGCTTGTTCGCCGGCAATCTTATCTCTTGAATACTGCCAGTAAGGGTTGCCTAGTGGCGTGTTCTCGGTAATGACGGGGGAGTGCTGAGGTAAGTCGTAGCAGGAGCCAGAGCTAATATAGATGTAATGTTTTGTCTTGCCCGAAAACAGCGCAATATCGCGCTCTACGTCTTTGGCGTTAAAGGCAATCCAGTTAACCACGCAATCCCATTTGTGTGGGGCAAGTGCGGTTTCTAGTGCCGCGCTATTGGTTACATCACAGGTAATTGTGCGTACGCCGTGCACGCCGCATACAGATTTACCGCGGTTAATGTGCCAAAGCTCTATGCCCTTTTCAACCGCAAGGCAGCTGCTCGCGGTGCTAATGTTTCCTGTTCCGCCAATAAAAAGTACTTTCATAATGGGAGACTTCTGGTTAAATGCGCGTTTATTTGTCAAATTTGCTAATTATTAAGTCTATCAGACGATGCGGGATTTGGCGGTTCTCTTGACATTAATGGCATACCTGAGAGAATGTCCCCCAATCACCAGGTGGCTAGTAGATTTGCCGAATAACCTCGGCCTCTTGCTCTGCTCTGGTAAGTCAACCGCTTACCAAACCATCCTGAAGTGCAAGGGTGCTAAACCATGCGCCCTTCCGGTAATAAGTAAATACTATTTATAGGTGTATTGGCCTAATAATGTTTGCTTTGAAGTGCGCCCACATCGCCCTTACCGGAACTTCTATTCCAGTTATTTGCCCTAATTACCCTCCATCGCTAGGTTAGAGGGGTACGGGCCTATTAAGCCGTTAAATACTCCATCATAGATGAAATATGATGGACATCAGAGGATAAAGCAGGTGGAAAAACTCTCCGGCGGAGACATGTTAATTCGCGCGCTTGCAGACGAAGGCGTTGAATATTTATTTGGTTACCCAGGCGGTGCCGCACTGCATATATATGATGCAGTATTTCGTCAGAAGCGAGTCCAGCACATTTTGGTGCGCCACGAGCAAGCTGCAACACACGCTGCAGATGGCTACGCACGTTCAACCGGTAAGGTGGGCACGGTGCTGGTGACTTCTGGTCCAGGTGCTACCAATGCCATTACGGGTATTGCTACAGCCTATATGGATTCAATTCCAATGGTTGTAATTTCGGGGCAGGTGGCTTCCGATAAGATTGGTGAAGACGCGTTCCAAGAAACCGATATGGTGGGGGTGTCGCGCCCAATCGTTAAGCACAGCTTTCTTGTTAAGCATGCCAAAGACATACCCGAGATTGTCAAAAAAGCTTTCTATATTGCTTCTACTGGCCGCCCTGGGCCTGTGGTTATTGATATCCCCAAAGATATTACTAACCCAGTAGATAAGTTTGAATACAGCTACCCAGACAAAGTAAAAATTCGCTCTTACACGCCTGCAGCGAAAGGTCATACTGGTCAAATCAAAAAGGCCGTTCAGCTTTTACTAGGCGCTCGACGCCCTATTATTTATGCCGGCGGCGGTGTTGTGCAGGGTAATGCTAGTAATCAACTTACTGAAATAGCCAAGCTACTTAACTTCCCCGTTACCAATACGTTGATGGGGCTAGGTGCATTTCCTGGTACCGATAAGCAATTTTTGGGCATGTTGGGCATGCACGGCACGGTAGAGGCGAATACAGCAATGCATCACGCCGATGTGATATTTGCCGTAGGTGCTCGCTTTGATGACCGCGTAACTAACACGCCGTCAAAGTTCTGCCCGTCTGCCAAAATTATTCATATTGATATAGACCCAGCATCAATATCTAAAACAGTAACCGCAGACGTGCCAATTGTTGGCCCCGTGGAAGGTGTGTTAGATGAAATGCTCGAGCTGGTTAAAGCTACTAAAGAGCGCCCAGATACCTCAGCGATTGCCTCTTGGTGGAAGCAAATAGACGAATGGCGCGACCGCTATAGCATCATAGATACCCCGCGTTACGACACGGGCGGCATGATTAAGCCGCAAGAAGTAGTGCGCATGGTTCACGAAGTGACAGGTGGCGACGCTTATGTGTGTTCCGATGTGGGTCAGCACCAAATGTTTAGTGCGCAGTACTACCAGTTTGATAAGCCGCGCCGCTGGATCAACTCTGGTGGCTTGGGCACTATGGGCTTTGGTTTACCTGCTGCGATGGGCGTGCAAATTGCACATCGTGACGCCAATGTGGTGTGTGTAACAGGTGAAGGCAGTATACAAATGTGTATTCAAGAGCTTTCTACCTGCACGCAGTATCACTTGCCGGTTAAGATTATTTGTATCAATAACCAAGCGCTAGGTATGGTTAGACAGTGGCAAGATATGCAATACGAAAGCCGCTACTCAGAAAGCTTGTACGAAGATTCTCTGCCAGATTTTGTTAAGTTGATGGAAGCCTACGGCCATGTTGGTATGAAGGTAACCAAGCGTGAAGAGCTTAAAAGCAAGCTAGAAGAGTGTTTTGCCATGAAAGACAAAACTGTGTTTATGGATATCTATGTCGACCCGAACGAGCATGTTTACCCCATGCAGGTAGCACCTAACGGTTCTATGCGCGATATGTGGTTGAGTAAGTCGGAGCGTACATAATGAGAAGAATCATATCTTTATTAATGGAAAACGAACCAGGCGCATTGTCTCGTGTAGTTGGCTTGTTTTCTCAGCGCGGTTATAACATTGAGTCTCTTACTGTGGCCCCAACCGAAGACAACACCTTGTCTCGCCTAACGCTAACCACTATGGGAGACGACCACAAAATAGAGCAGATAACCAAGCATCTCAATCGCTTGATAGACGTGGTTAAGCTGGTGGACCTTACAGAAGGTGCTCACATAGAGCGAGAGCTCATGTTGGTTAAAGTGCGCGCGACAGGCGCTCAGCGAGCAGAAGTTAAGCGTTGTGTGGATATTTTCCGCGGTCAAATAGTGGATGTAACCGCATCGGTTTACACCATTCAAATAACGGGTGCGAGTGAAAAGCTTGACTCGTTTTTCCAGGCTGTTGGCGAAGCCTCTATTGTTGAAGTTGTGCGTTCAGGCGTATCTGGCATCGCGCGCGGCGAAAAAGTACTAAGTCTCTAATCACTTTGAGTTGGCGCCAATGGCTATAGAGGTCATTGGCGCTAATTTCCTCCTCTTTTATTTAAACGCATTCTTAATCCTTTCTTTGGCGTCTGCATCCTTCTTCTGGGGCGGTTTACGCTTCTAAGTTTCTGAAAAACAATATAAATTTGATTTTAAGTTTGCCTGTAAACCCTTGTTTTGCTTGTTAATCTGCCTCTGTTCGCTTTTTATTCATTAATCAGATGTTGATTTACGCGAGAGGTTTGGTTATTGTTGTCATGTAAACGGTTACATTGGTTGCTGAGAGGCGCTTTTGTAGGTTTGCATTTTCTAAGGTCTTAAATTTAGGCGGTTACTAGGTAGCCGCTTTTTTTCTAAGCTATAACTGAACAAGCTTTTTAAGGCTACATGTACATAAAAATGCATATCGGTTACGCGGTTGGTGAGAGGTGGTCGCGTAACCCAAACGCCGGGCACGCTTTGGCGCGTCGGCGGCCTGAGGCATAGATTTCAGGCGAGAGTACCGAATTTACGTTTTAAACATAATAAAATATCGAGGAAAACTTCATGACGTTCACCAGCGGTATCCAGCATAAGAAAAAACTACTGGCGATGCTAATAAGCTGCGCGCTCTACAACACCTCTGCCTTGGCGCAAGAGGAAGACACTAGCACAGTGGAAGACGACGCAAACCTAGAAGAGGTTATCGTCACCGGCGTTCGCGCCTCCCAAGCCAAAGCTATTGATATTAAACGCAACTCTGCCAACGTAGTGGACTCTATTGTTGCGGAAGATATTGGTAAGTTGCCAGATACAACCATTACTGATTCGCTTCAACGTGTAACCGGTGTGCAAATTACTCGCTCAGCGGGTGAAGGTACATCGCTAAATATTCGTGGTATGCCACAGGTTCTCACAACCTTGAACGGCGAACAATTCCTAAGCCCTTGGGCAATTACTGGTGTGCAAGCGAACTATTCTGATGTGCCAGCAGGCATGATTAGTGGCGCCGACGTATATAAATCGCAATCTGCAAACGTACTTGCAGGCGGTATTTCAGGGGTTGTGGATTTAAAAACGTTGGACCCAACAAGTTTAGACGCGGGTTTTACTGGCAAGCTGCGCATTGAAGGCGCGACCGGATCTAGATCTAAAGATAAATACGAAGAAGATGGCTCGAAAAGTACTCGTGCCCCCGACCATAGCGTGAGCTTGGTGCTTGGCTTTAATGACGATGATCGCTTTTCCGTAGTCACAAACCTATATACAGCCAATTCATACGCTGCAAATTATTCAATGTACGAAGACCAGCGTTTGGCCTTTTTAGATGGTCAAGGCGGTACGCCTAGTGACCCTTACGATTTAGATGGCGACGGTGATTTAGTTAATGATTGGTATATAGTGCCTGGGGAGTACGGTGCTAGCAGTAGTTTTGTGGAGCGTGATCGTACTGGTGGTTCTATTTCTTCCGAATTTGTCATCAATGATAACTGGTCGGTTCGCGGCGATATTTTTTACACCGCAATGGAACAGTACAACCGTGGAGTAAAAGCGGGCTTTAACGGTAAATCTACTCCCGAGTCATTCCAGGCGGATGCTGATGCTGCGCTGTATCAAACAGATGTGTACAACACTTTGCAGCCAAATTCTATTGTTGGTGAAGGTTCGACTATTTCGTTTGTAGACTCCGATGGCGTCACGCAATATAGAGATTTGCATACTCTGCAAGTGGCTGAGGTATGGGCCGCAGATTTCCAAACATCATCTACTAATGAAATAGATAAAACTGCAGCGTTAAATACCAATTTAGAATTTAACTACACCAATAACGACAATATCGATGCATCGGTTCGCGCTATATATGCCAAAGCCGAAAAGCAATATCGTAAAGCGACGTTTCAGCAGGGTACACCTGCGTGGCTTTGGGTCGATGAAAACGGTGTTCCAGGGAAAGATCCTATCGATGGTTACCATGTAACTGTAGATTACCGCGGTGATATGCCTGCGTTCAGTTTCACAGATGATTTATCTAATGCCAGTTTATTAAAACAGTACCAAGGGTTTGCTGATGGCGCGAACACAGATGCAACACTTGGCGCTCTTCGTGGCGATATTAAATTAGCGTTAGATGGCGATTTTATTCAATCGGTATCTGGCGGTGTGCGATATAGCGAGCGCGAAGCAAATCATAATAAATTCTATTATGTAACGCGTACAGGGCGTTACACAGATTGGGAAGACCCTCGAGTGCCGGTGGATAAGCGCTACCGGTTATTGCCAGGTAATTTAATTTGGCAAAAATACCCTAACTGGTTGAAGTTTGATTATGCAGAGACAAACCCTAGTCTAATTGATATAGGCGGACTAGAAGACAATGGTTTCTCCGCAGCAGACACAACCGCGTTTAGAGATTTTGGCCCAATCAAAGGTTTTGAAGCTGGCGTTGCATCTTTGGACCCGGCCGATTGGGATAATCCCTATGAGTTTATGAACCGCCTGTACCCTGGTACTCAAACCGCAAGCGACCCTGGTTACACATACTCTGTTAAAGAGGCGTCAATCAATACCTACGCGCAGCTTGATTTTGGTAACGAGAGCGAAGGGCTATTTGGCATTCCATATCAAGGTAATGTCGGTTTGCAAGTTGTTACTGTCGACCGAACAGTAGAACAAATAGTTGTGCCAGAGGCTTTGGATTCATTTAACTCCATTGGTTATGACGATTGGCAAAAAATTGCTTTTGTTTCTGAAGTGGCTACACATGAAAACTCTCAAACTGAGCTTTTGCCGTCAATAAATTTAAATTTATTCCCTCGCGACGATGTGATATTGCGTGTTGGTGCATCTAAAACTATGACCCGTAACGATCTTGAAAATGTGGGTTCTAGTTTGGCGCTGTGGTATCAACAGTGTCCTAAAACCGATGAGAATGGCGAGCCTGTAATGGTGCTAAACCCATCCAACGGTACACAGGTGCAAGATACTGTAGGGTGTATTGGTGGTGGTAGTGATAATGGCCAGCCAGACATCAAGCCTTGGACCGCTACCGTATTTAATACGTCTGCAGAATGGTATTTCGATGAAAATGCCATCCTAGGTTTAGGTGTGTTTTTAATTAAGGTTGATAGTTCTGTAGAAAGCTTTCAAGAGCAGCGTCCATTTGTAGATTTAGATGGTATCGACCGCGACCGTGTAGCTAATGTTTGGACGACTAGAAACGTTGGTGCTTCCGACTTATTTGGTGCTGAGCTAGGTTACAAGCAGCCGTTTACTTTCTTACCTGGTGAGTTCTTAAGTTCTACTGGGGTAGAATTTAACTACACCTATTCTGATAGTGAGTCGGGCGGTGAGGATGTGGAAGGCAATGCTTTCCCGTTGCCATCAAACTCGCAACACCAATCTAACTTCATTTTGTGGTACGACAGAGCAGGGTTGAATGTTCGTTTGGCGTATAACTGGCGCAGTGAAGAGTACCTTGGCCGTGTAGGCGTGAATTCTAACGCTGCGGTTATGGAGCTTGGTCAGTGGTTAGAGCCTGCTGGTTACTTAGATCTTTCTGTGAATTATTGGGTGAACGAGCACCTTAACTTTTTCGCGAGCGGCAACAACTTAACAGAGCAAAGTAGAAAAAGTTATGCCCAATACGAAGGGCAATTTCACTCTCTATGGGTACAGGAAACACGTTACAGCATAGGTGTAAATCTATCGCTTTAATGGCTAACCCTGAACCTAACGGCCTTGTAAATAATAATGCAGCGAGGCCGAATACACTGAATATTTGGAGTTTGATATGAACACAAAAATAAAATTACTTTCATTTCTTGCGAGTGCAATGCTGTTGCAGGCATGTGGTGGTGACATGCTGGGCACCTCTGACAGCGAAGACTATAAATTGATTCCAGAAGAAGTAACGGAAGATCCAACTAAAGCTAGGCCGTCTGAAAATGCCCCCGTGTTAAAAACGAGTGGTACTACTATACAGCTACCAGATGGTACACCAGTGCTGCTGCGAGGTATTAACCTTCAATTTGGCGACAATCCTATTGAGCAAATAGATGGCATACAGGCTATTCGCGAAACAGGTTCAAACGTTGTGCGAATTCAATTGTTAGCAGATACATCTACAGCAAATTTAGAGGCGGTGCTAAATAAAGTTGTTGAGCATAATTTAATAGCTGTACTTAGTCTCTACGACGAAGCTTTACATTGTAAAGAAGATGATGAGGCATTTACGGATGCAGTTAAGCAAGTATGGCTTACCGATTTTCTTCCAATTATTGCTCAAGATCGTTATCAAGCAAATATTATGATTAACATCGCAAGTGGCTGGGGGCCTGAAGCCATTTTTGATGGGTATAGTGTAGGTTACAAAACGTATACCGATAACTATAAAGCAGCTATTCGTCAGTTCCGAAAGGCTGGGTTTAATGTGCCTTTGGTAATTGATGCCCCTGGATGTGGTGCTGACTTTAACGCTTTTTTAAGTAATCGCGGTAAAGAGCTTATGGCTGCGGATGATAAAGACAATCTTGTGTTGTCCGTGCACGGTTATGGTTCGCAGTGGAACACGGCTACTAAAGTTACGGATGCAATTAGCCAGCTTGCTGCGCAAAATATCCCTGTGCTAATGAGCGAGTTTGGTGGCTCTGGTGTCGGTGAAAAGCCTGTTAAACATATGGCGATCCTTGATAAAGGTGCAGGAGATTACGCCGCAGAAATTATTCTGCCATGGGCGAGCGCTACAGATAAAGTGGCTATGAATGTGCCATTCTCAGCACCTATCAATCTGACAAACACTGATGTGAGCTTTGACGTTAAGCTGGATGAAGCATATGTCACGGATGGTCAAATGGGGGTTGTAATGTACCTCCGAGATGTAAATGGAGAATATGCAAACTTAGCTTGGCACTCTGCCTCTGAATTTCCGGCTGGTGAATGGGCTACTAAATCTTATGCGATTCAGAATAATGCATCTTTCGGCTGGGCAAGTGAGGCGTTTGATATTACTGCCGTCGCTAAAGTTGGTGTTGAGTTGGTTGCAAATGGCAAGCTCGCCGAGGTTGCTGGCAGCGTTGTTATCGACAACCTTCGAGTGGCTGAAGGTAGTGGTGCAGTCGAGTTATACAGTCAAAGCTTTGATGATGATATTGCAGGTTGGGGCGTGCCTTGGACTGGCACAGTTGCTGCGCACGCTGACGGTGCTTTATCGCTAACCCATGACAATGGAGAAATTATTGCCCAGCTGGACGGGCTTGGTGGTGTAGTTGATTTTGCCCAGCCGGTTGTTATTAGTGGCAGGTTTTTTGTGCCTGCGGATTATGCTGGTTCATGGATGTACGCTAAATTTTTCAATAACGGCGAGGCATGGACAGAGGTTGGAATTACTGGGCTTACTCCTGGAGAGTGGACAGAAATTTCCGTCGAAACCGAATTTCCTGCAGCTGCTACCAGTGTAGGCATTCAGATTGGCAACATAGGTATTGCTGATGGGGCAACCATTACAGATTCCACAGAGCCTTTTTTGCTGGACGACTTTGCTATAAGTGGCGTAGCAGCTAATGACTCGTTCGAACTTGGTACGCAGTATATGGCGTCGTTCGATGAATCTGAAGATGGCTGGGCTTACTTGAGTTGGGGGGCGTCTGCTACTGTAGAGGCCATTGATGGCGCTTTGAATTTCTATCCAAATGCCAATGATGCGGTGAGAATAGTACTTTATAAAACCGACTTAAGTGCTATAGACGACTTGGATTTGCAGGACCCGTTCACCATTAAAACGCGAGTATTGATTCCAGATAGCTACACAGGACAGGCGTTCGAGTATCAGCTGTTTCTACAAGATGCTAACTGGCAAAATCATTTTGCAGCGAAAATTTGGAACCAAGATGAGCTTATCCCTGGTGAGTGGATGGACTTGGTGGTTGAGGTTGAGTTTCCTGCTGAATTCGATCGGGCTGGAATTCCTCAATACCTCGGTTTTGACCTGTCCTCCGAAGTTGCTTTACCACAAGACCCAATACTAATTGATGAAATAGTTTTTGAAGGCATGGTTCCAGTAGAAAAAGAAGTTGTGATCATTGATCAGGTAGATTTCTTCTACACTAACCACTTTACAGATTTTGCTATCGACTATATTGAGGGTGAAATATTAGAGGACGACATTCTGGAGCTTGCTTATATTCATCAGCGCAGCGAGCCATTCTCTTGGATAGCTTGGTCTTGGTACGGAAATGATATCGAAAATTCTGACTGGGATATGACCACCATAGTTGGCGACGCAACAGCCTTGACTGAACGTGGTGAAGATATCGTAAATGGTAAAGGTGGGATTGCAGGTAACTAGCCCGCTAACCGCTTTCTATTCTTTAATGGAGCTTAGCCCACAAGGCTAAGCTCACAGTGCAAGCCCTTGCTTATATTGCAAGCTCGATCCTAGAGCGGCACCTATAGGCAGGGGCTTTTTGTATGTGGGGTAATAGCTGTTAGTTTGGTTATTAGTTAGATTTAATTTGTGACCAAAAAGCATCAATGATTGGGCTGCGTAACCGCTTTTCTAAAACGCAGAGGCCCACGTTGAATGCCCCGAGGTTAGGCAAGCCTGTAAAGGGTTTTACTTTGCTTGCGAGGGGGCTGTTGTCTAGCACTATCTTAGGTAGAAGTCCTACACCTAATCCCAAGCTCACCATGCTTACAATCGCTTCGTTACCCGATACTTGTGCGTATATATTGGGTTTTATGGCGTTACTTTTATACCAGCTATCTAACCGTTGCCTTGCTAGCCCTCGCTCGGAAACGATTAATGGTAATCGTTGCAAGTAGTCTTTTTCGTGTTCTTTCTCTTCTCTAAAAAAAGCTTCACTGCCGCTGGGGCCTATAAATATTAGTTCTGACGCAGTGAAGCGTTTAAAGCACACGTCTTTGGGCATATTGGGTGTTTGAGCCGCAATCGCCATGTCTTCGTTGCCGGAGATTACCCGCTCCAAGGCGAGGGCTGGGTCCCCCGTATGTAGCTTAATTTCAATATCTGGCTGATGAGCTCGAAAATTTTTCAGCATGTCGAATAAAAAGCTGTAGCTCGCTGTTACAGAGCAGTAAATGCTTAGCGAGCCTTTGAGTTTATTGGCATCGGCCTGCATGGATTCTTGAGCGGTTTCCCATTGTTGAACAATATCGCGCGCAAACCCCAAAAACGTATTGCCTTGATGGGTGAGAGTTACGGTGCGATTGTCCCTCTCGAATAGGCGGTTATTAAGTTGAGCTTCTAGCTGTTGGATTGTTCTGCTTAGAGTGGATGGGCTTACATGACACAGCTCACTGGTGCGATTAAAGCTTAAGGTTTCTGCTAGAGAGATAAATAGCTTTAGCTTCTCAATGTCCATGGTTTGCCGCCTAATTTGTTGTTGCGTAAAGTGCAACATTATATTGCAAATAATTCATTTTACGTAACATTAAAAACTACCTACAATGCGTCCCAAATTTACTTACACTCAATTTGGAGTTACACCATGCAGGTTTATTACGATAAAGATTGCGATCTTTCTATTATCCAAGGCAAAAAAGTAGCCATCATTGGTTACGGTTCACAAGG